>JAFYXO010000001.1 GCA_017546125.1 Bacteroidales bacterium | reverse complement strand
TCCTGTGAACATAGGCAAACGGATCAATTGGTCAGCCCAAAGTTACGATTCAAGTCGTGTACACGAAAAAAACCTTTGTAATTAACTAAAAATAAAACAATTATAAACTTTTAATAGTCCCTTAACGGGACACTAGTGAAATCCGACAATAAAAAACTCCCGCGTCCGTTTTTTTCAAAAAATGAACGCGAGAGCCATTATTTTCACTTGCCGCGCTCACTTTTGCCCAAAAATGAACGCGGACACTGGCAAAAGTTGATTATCTTTGTCCAAAATAGTGAACTATGTCTTTTGCACACCTGCACGTACACTCCGAGTATTCTGTCCTTGACGGCGCATCCAAGATAAAAGGTCTTATTAAAGCTGCCGAAAAGAACGGACAGCCCGCATTGGCCCTTACCGACCATGGCAATATGTTCGGCGTGAAGGAATTTCTGGACACAGCTGCCAAGATGAAATCTCCGGTGAAGCCCATCGTAGGGTGCGAGGTGTATGTCGCCAAAGGGCATAGGACAGAGAAAAAGGGACGCGAAGATCAGGGTTCATACCACCTTATCCTCCTGGCCAAGAACATGCAGGGGTACCACAACCTAATCAAGATGGTATCCTACGGCTACATCGAAGGGTTCTACTACAAACCGAGAATCGACCACGAACTGCTCGAGAAATATCACGAAGGGATAATATGTTCATCTGCCTGTCTTGGTGGAGAGATCCCACGTGCCATTATGAATGGTGACATACAGAGGGCGGAAGAGCTGGCCCTTTGGTACAGATCCATCTTCGGAGACGACTACTATCTTGAAATACAGAGACATAAAACAGAAGTTCCAGGAGCGGACACAAGTACATTTGAAAAGCAGGAGAGGGTAAACGAAGTTATCTTCCAGATAGCTGCTAAATACGGCATAAAGGTGATAGCCACCAACGATGTCCACTTTGTGAACAAGGAAGATGGTCCTGCACACGACAGACTTATATGTGTAAGCACCAATGCCGACTACAATGACCCTAAGAGGATGAGATACACCCAGCAGGAGTACCTCAAAAGCTCAGAGGAGATGATTGAGATCTTCTCCGATCACCCTGAAGTCATATCGAACACACTGGAAATAGCAGACAAGATAGAGAAGATAGACCTCAACTCAGACCCTATCCTCCCTATATTCCCACTTCCGGAGGGGTTTGAGGATTCGAACGACTACCTCCGCCACCTCACATACGAAGGGGCCAGGAAACGCTACGGCGAAAACATCCCGGAAGGTCACTGCGAAAGGATCGACTTTGAGCTGGCCACCATCAAGAGGATGGGCTTCCCTGACTACTTCCTTATCGTACAGGACTTCATCTGCGCTGCCCGCAACATGGGTGTATGGGTAGGTCCGGGACGTGGATCTGCAGCGGGATCTGCAGTAGCTTACTGTCTCACCATCACAGATATAGACCCTATAAAATACGACCTTCTGTTCGAGAGATTCCTCAACCCTGACCGAATCTCAATGCCCGATATAGATATCGATTTTGACGACGAGGGAAGATACAAAGTCCTCAAATATGTAGAGGACAAATATGGAAAGGACCACGTATCCCATGTAGTGACATTCGGCACCATGGGTACCAAGAGTGTAATCAAAGACGTAGGCCGTATCCAGAGTCTTCCACTACAGGAGACAGACCGTCTCTCGAAGGCTGTCCCCAAAGCGATCACCATCGAGGTGGAGGACAATGGCGAAAAGAAGAAAAAGGATGTTGCACCCACCATTGCCCTCTGCATTGAGCATGTTCCCGAGTTCAAACAGGCCATGGAATCGGGCAATCAGACCATTATAGACACCCTTACATACTCTGACAAGCTTGAAGGCACTGTCCGCAACACCGGTGTGCATGCCTGTGCTACCATCATCGGACGCGGCGACCTCACAGACTACATCCCCATCAGTATCGCCACAGACAAGGAGAGTGGCGAAGATATCCTCGTATCACAGTTCGAAGGCTCCCTCATCGAGTCTGCAGGGATGCTGAAAATGGACTTCCTGGGTCTTAAGACCCTCTCTATTCTCAGGGACGCAGTAAACAATGTCAAAAGGTCAAAAGGGATCGACATTGACATCTTCCACATCCCTATTGACGACACCCTCACATATGAACTTTTTAGCCGTGGTGACACTGTCGGTGTGTTCCAGTTCGAGTCTGACGGCATGCAAAAATGGCTCAAGCTCCTTCAGCCATCCCGCTTTGCCGACCTTATCGCGATGAACGCCCTCTACAGACCAGGTCCTATGGACTACATTCCCGACTTCGTGGACAGGAAACAGGGGCGCAAGAAGATTGAATACGACCTCCCCGACATGGAGGAGTACCTCGAAGACACATACGGCATCACAGTATATCAGGAGCAGGTGATGCTTCTGTCACAGAAACTTGCCGGATTCACTAAGGGACAGGCCGACAAACTCCGTAAAGCGATGGGTAAGAAGCAGATTGCAGTTATGGAGGAGCTTAAGGTCCTCTTCTTCGAAGGTGGACGGAGCAACGGCCATCCGGAAGACACCCTCAACAAAATTTGGGAGGACTGGAAAAAATTCGCCCAATACGCCTTCAACAAGTCCCACGCCACATGCTACGCTTGGGTGGGTTATCAGACCGGCTACCTGAAAGCACACTACCCTGCAGAATATATGGCTGCCGTGCTCAGCAACAACATGAACAACATGGATGAGATCACCAAGTTCATGGATGACATCAAAAAGCACGACATCAAGATCCTCAGCCCCGATGTAAACGAGAGTTTTACCCAATTTACCGTAAACAAACAGGGCAATGTCCGCTTCGGTATGGCTGGTGTCAAGGGAATTGGAGAGAATGCCGTAAACTCCATCATACAGGAGAGGGAAGAGAACGGCATATATAAGGATATATTCGACTTCGTGGAGAGAATCAACCTCACAGCAGTAAACAAAAAAGGTATTGAGTCCCTTGTGGGCTCAGGAGCACTTGACTGCTTCCCGGAGATCAACAGAGGTACATTTGCTGTCGATCTGGGAAAGGGTGAGACATTTGCAGATGTCCTTCTCCGCTACGGCAACAAATTCCAAAAAAGCAGCACAGATGCCACCACCAGCCTCTTCGGAGGGGAAGCGGCAGTGGAGATTGCCCGACCTATGCTCCCCGTCACCCCGGAAATCAACCAGCTTGAGGTGCTCAAAAAAGAGAAGGAACTGGTGGGAATGTACCTCTCATCTCACCCGCTCGATATTTTCAAATTTGAGGTGGAGCAATTCGCCTCCCTCAAAATATCTGAAATAGGGGAACTTGTGGACAATGTTTTCGCCGGCTCGGTATCGCCAAATCCTGACGGCTACTACATCGCAGGTCTTGTCACAGATGTGTCAATGGGTCTCACCAAGACCAACAGGCCGTTCTGCAAGATGACAGTGGAGGACTACACTTCCAGCTATACATTCGCGCTCTTCGGAAAGGAATACGAGGCATATCTCCCTTATGCCCAAGAAAATACGGCACTGCTCATAAAAGTGATGCCTACCCTTGTCTTCCCAAGAATGACCCCAGAAGAGAGGGCTAACAGGGACAAATCGACCCCACTTGTACCCACAGAGTGCAGACTCAGAGTACAAGGGATGACACTCCTTTCAAACACCAAGGATGAGTTTGTCAAAGCTATCGCCATTCTACTCCCTGTAGAGAAAATTACAGAGACCTTCCTGACAGAATTCTGCAAATCGCTCCGCAAGAACAAAGGAAAAGCACTTCTGTCACTCTATGTCCAGGACAGAAAGAATGAAGTCACAAGTGAATTCTTCTCAAGGAAATACAAAGTATCAGTAAATGACGAACTGCTCACCTTCCTCCGCTCCCGCGGCATCCAATACAATATCACCAAAGAGGTGAAGATAAATTAACATGGAAATATACCGAATATAGAGGAGCCGCTGCCGGACATTTGGGCAAAGACGGCACCTTCGTCGTAGAGTTTCTGTTTCTCCTGGGCGAGCTGTGGATATTTCTCGAAGACACTCTTCTCGAAATCGTTGACAATGACATCTTTCCACTGCTCAATAGGGAGAGAAAGGAGGTTCTTAAGTCCTTTGCCCTCCACAGATGGCCTCACGCCTCTATAAGCCTCAGCAGTAGAGACATGAATAGGGAAAGTCCGCGTGTCAATCTTGTATCTGGGCTTTGCTCCAAAAAGGTCATCCATACAGGGGGCATCGTAAGGGGTCAGGATTTCACCTCTACCCTCACCAAACATAGGTTTATTATACACAAAGAAAGGACAATCGCTTCCCAGCTTTGCTGCGTACGAAGCGAGAGTTTCATCAGACAGGTTTAGTTTGAACAGGGTGTTGAGGCTCTTCAGCGTAAACGCTGCATCTGCAGAGCCTCCACCCAGTCCTGCACCCACAGGTATCTGCTTGTAAAGGTGTATCTCCACAGGTGGAAGATCAAAATCTGCCTCCAGTAGTCTGTACGCCTTCACACACAAATCCTCTTCGGGATTCGCATCCGGAAGTGAATAGGTGCGACCATAATGCTTTATAGAAAAAATGTTAGATGTTACTATCTCCAATACGTCACACAATCCGGTAGGGACAAAAAGGGTCTCAAGATTATGGAAACCGTCGGGACGTTTCTCTATAATCCTGAGTCCTATATTGACTTTAGCGTTTGGATATGAGACGATATTCATAATTTATCAACCACCACATTTGCTGTAATCACAGTCCTGACAAGCCAAGCAACCCTCTTTATAGATAAGTCTGGTAGATCCGCAATTAGGACATTTTGCACCTGCTTTAGCTTTGGTTCCGTCTGGGATATATTTCTTAAGAGCCCTCTCGATACCGTTTTTCCAGGTATTGATGCTCTCGTCATCAAGGTTAAGACCTTTCACCAAGTTTACGATATCCACGATAGGCATACCGTTTCTGATAACGCCTGAGATAAGTTTTGCGTAGTTCCAGAACTCTTTATCAAACATGTGGGAGATACCACCCAGGATACAAGGGTATCCATATTTGTCTTTATAGTGGAAGTCGTAACGTGATTTTGCGCCATCCTCACCTTTCTCTTTCACGATCCATCCAGAAGTGATGCTTGAAGGTACTGAGCGGGTCTCATCTACAAGACCGGTGAAGATCTCGTAAGGAACTCCGTCAAGTTTACCAACGAATGCCACCCATTGCTCTGAACCGTTTCTGAAGCGGAGAACGTCTGCCTCAAGTGATTTAGGACGTGATACCGGTCTCTTAGGTGCCTCCTCTTTCTTATCTTTAGCTGACACAAGAACACCTGTACGTGAACCGTCTCTGTACACTGTAATACCTTTACAGCCAGACTCCCAAGCAGTTCTGTAAACTTCAGCCACCATCTCTTCGCTGATGCTGTTAGGTAGGTTTACAGTCACACTGATAGAGTGGTCTACCCATTTCTGCATCTTACCCTGCATCTTAACTTTTGCCACCCAGTCGATATCGTTTGAGGTAGCTTTGTGGTATGGAGACTTCTTCACAAGCTCTGCAATCTCCTTCTCTGACATCACTTTCACAGACTCCACATCGTAACCATTCACACTGCACCAAGTCAAGAAACCGTGGTGGAACACATAGTACTCTTCGAAGCAGTCGCCATTCTCATCTTTGAAAGCGATCTTGGCGTTCAAATCGTTAGGGTTAACTTTTCTTCTTCTCTTATAGAATGGGAGGAATACAGGCTCAATACCTGAAGTGGTCTGAGTCATCAATGATGTTGTACCTGTAGGGGCGATGGTAAGAAGGGATACGTTTCTTCTACCGTAGTGAACCATAGTGTCATATAGCTCCTCATCCTCCTGACGGATACGGCTGATCATTGGGTTGTTAATCTCTTTGTTTGAGTCATAGATAGGGAAAGCACCCCTCTCTTTTGCCATCTCCACTGATGAGCGGTAAGCCTCGATAGCCAATGTCTTCTGAACCAAAGTAGCGAACTCGATAGCTTTGTCAGAGCCGTATGTATAGCCAAGAGCTGCAAGCATATCGCCCTCACCTGTGATTCCAAGACCAGTTCTTCTACCTCCAAGAGATTTGGTTTTGATCTTCTCCCAAAGCTCAAGCTCAGTTCTCTTCACATCTGCATCCTCAGGGTCTTTTCTCACCTTAGCGATGATAGCATCGATCTTCTCCATCTCAAGGTCGATAAGGTCATCCATAAGTCTCATCGCCTTTCTTACGTGGGTCTTGAACAGGTCAAAGTTGAATTTGGCCTCTTCTGTGAATGGATTCTCCACGTATGAGTACAAGTTTACAGCGATAAGGCGGCAAGAGTCGTATGGACATAGAGGAATCTCACCACAAGGGTTTGTACTTACTGTCCTGTAACCCTTGTCAGCATAGCAGTCAGCCACAGACTCCCTTAGGATAGTATCCCAGAAAAGGACACCTGGCTCCGCCGATTTCCACGCATTGTGGATAATTTTCTTCCAAAGAGCACTTGCGTCGATCTCTTTGGTCATCTTAGGTGTATTTGAATATACAGGATATTGCTGGATGTAAGGTTTGCCGCTTAGAGCACATCTCATGAACTCATCATCCACCTTCACAGATACATTCGCACCTGTAACTTTCCCTTTCTCCATTTTTGCATCGATGAAGTTCTCTGAATCAGGGTGTTTGATAGAGATAGAAAGCATCAAAGCACCTCTACGGCCATCTTGAGCCACCTCGCGGGTCGAGTTTGAGTAGCGCTCCATAAATGGAACAATACCGGTAGAGGTAAGTGCACTGTTAAGAACTGCACTGCCGGCAGGTCTGATATGTGAAAGATCGTGTCCTACACCACCACGTCTTTTCATCAGCTGTACCTGCTCCTCGTCAATTTTCATAATTCCACCATACGAGTCAGCAGGATTGTTGTGACCGATCACGAAGCAGTTTGACAACGAAGCCACCTGGTGCTCATTGCCGATACCTGCCATAGGGCCACCTTGAGGTATAATGTGCTTAAAGTCTTTAAGCAAGTCATAGATATCCTCAGCTGTAAGAGGATTAGGGTATTTTGATTCGATTCTTGCAAATTCGTTTGCAAGTCTTTGGTGCATTTCTACAGGAGATTTCTCATAAATATTGCCCTGAGAGTCCTTCATGGCATATTTATTAATCCAAACGGATGCAGCAAGCTCATCCCCTTTAAAATAGATTTTGCTTTCGGCTAATGCCTCTTCATAGGTGTAAGTCTTCATACTTTGCTATCTTTAATGGTGAAATTAGGCTGCAAGTTATTACCGAAAACCACCAAAAAAAAGACAACAAAAGGAAAGTTTTTAACGAAATTATTAACAACAATTTTTGCTGCAATCCTTACAATTTGAGAACTCCCCTCTGAGGCGCTTCTCGACGAGATTTTCCATTCTTTCCCTCAATTCGGCGTTTGAAATTTTTTCGAGCACCGAATAAGCAAAAGCCATCTGTTGCAAAATTTTCGCCTCCTTCATAGGGACACCTCTCGATCTGAGGTAGAACAGCTCGTTCTCATCCAAGCGTCCGATAGTGGCTCCGTGTGAGCACTTCACATCGTCTGCATAGATCTCAAGCTGAGGCTCTGTATGGATCTTTGCCCTCTCCGACAGGAGAAGGTTGTGATTTGCCTGGTAAGCCTCGATCTTCTGGGCATCCTGCTTCACGTAGATGATACCCGAAAACTTTGCGACAGCATCATTGTCCAAAACACCTTTGTAGAGCTGGCTGCTGATACAGTTGGGGACATTGTGGTTCATCTCCACCGAGTTTGAAACCATCTGTTTGCCATCCACAAGATACAGACCGCTGAGGTCCACATTTGCACCTTCGCCATTGATATCCACCCTCACCTTGTTATCGATATTTCCTCCGTGGAGGGTAAGGAATGATATCTTGAGTACACTGCCGGCACCGGCTGTAATATTGAATCTGGTATTGTGAGTAGCCTCATTGTGCTCATTCTGCATCACCACGACATCGACCACTGCCCTATCATCCAATGTGATATCCACCTCTTCATCTGTCACGAACTTGTCGAGGGTAAAGGTGTGGGAGCAAAGGACGATTCTCGCTTGCGAGCCCTCTCCGAAGTGGAGATTGTTCTTGTAAGCTATCTCAAGCGGCGAGCCCTCAGTCCTGACACTGATAACCTGTAGGACCTCCTCCATCACCTGCCCTTTCTCCAAAGAGATGGAGAGGGGGGTACGGGTCCCTTGGACACCACCGTTCACCACGAAGAGCTGACGGGTCCCCTTCATAGGGACTCTGCATCTGAACTGCTCTGTAAGAGGCGACTCAGGGGCATATATATAATTCAACTCTCCCATACTATCCGTTTATTAGCCAATCATAACCTCTCTGCTCAACCTCCAAAGCAAGCTCTTTGCCGGCGGTCTTGATAATTCTACCCTTGTACAGGATATGAACCACATCTGGAACGATATAGTCAAGCAGTCTCTGGTAGTGGGTGATCACGATAAAAGCGTTATCAGGTCTCTTAAGATTGTTCACACCGGTAGCGACGATCCTCAAAGCATCCACATCCAGACCACTGTCTGTCTCGTCAAGGATAGCCAAACGTGGCTCAAGCATCGCCATCTGGAAGATCTCGTTCCTTTTTTTCTCACCACCCGAGAACCCTACATTCACTCCACGTGATGAGAAAGAGCTGTCCATACCTACAATTGCCATCTTTTCCCTCATCAATTTGAGGAACTGAGCCGAGGTAAGAGGCTCCAAACCTTTTTGTTTTCTGTGCTCATTTACAGCACTCTTCATAAAGTTTACATTAGAGACACCCGGTATCTCGATCGGGTACTGGAAGCCGAGGAAAACCCCTGCCCAAGACCTCTCCTCAGGAGTCAGCTCCAAGAGGTTCTTTCCATCCATAATCACCTCACCCTCAGTCACTTCAAAGGTGTCACGACCCGCCAACACCGAAGAAAGTGTGGACTTACCTGAGCCATTAGGGCCCATAATAGCGTGAATTTCACCCTCTTTAACATTTAAGTTAATCCCTTTTAGTATCTCTTTATCCCCCACTTTTGCGTGGAGATCCTTAATTGTTAGCATTTTGTTTCCCTCCATTCTTTTTTCCAGGTATTGAAACCAAGAACTGCATTGAACCAGTACAAAGCACTTACGATAGGCATAAATACCAGACCGGCCGACACATATAATATGATATTAGTAGTATTTACGATAATCCAGGCTCCCCAGCAGTCAAGTTTCTTCTGGGCTGACAGGTACTGGGCAGTAAACATAGCTCCCATAACACAAGCATCCAGGAATGGTCTGCGTGCAGGTGGGAATACATCCGGGAACTGGCCCGAGATCCACTGCATGAAGAATCCCCACACCACAGTAAACAGGACAATGCCCCCTACAAACATCAGACGCTGCCTGTTATTAAGTACTGTAACCTTGAGTTCCTTCTTCTTGTTCTCCTCATCTTTAGCAGGATGTGTCCACCTGTAGTGTCCCAGAATGGTAAATGCCAAAGATATCGGCTGAAGGAGCATACTCGAGTAAAGGTGCTTCTGGATAAACATTGTGAAGAGGAGAATAGCATACACATAGCCGAACCAAAAGTTGATACTTTTCCCCCTTCCGGCCAAAAACACATTTGTTAAACCAAATAATACTGAGACCAATTCAAGCAAACTGACCCCAACACCTCCAAGTGTAAAAATTATAAAGTCCGTACTTAAAATTCCCATGGCATTACTATCCTACACTACCCTCCAGAGAGACTTGCAGAAGCTTCTGGGCCTCTACAGCAAACTCCATGGGGAGATGGTTAATAACTTCTCTTGTATATCCTCCGATGATAAGACCTACTGCGTCTTCAGCTGTGATACCCCTCTGGGTACAATAGAACAACTGGTCTTCGCTGATTTTCGAGGTGGTCGCCTCGTGCTCGGTCACGGCTGTCATATTTTGTGACTCCACCACAGGGAACGTATGGGCACCACACTTGTCCCCAAGGAGAAGCGAGTCGCATTGCGAAAAGTTTTTCGCATTGTCCGCCCCCGGAAGGATCTTGACCAGACCACGATAGCTGTTCTGGCTCTTGCCGGCCGAAATACCCTTGCTCACGATGCGGCTACGGGTATTCTTACCGATATGTATCATCTTGGTACCGGTATCTGCCTGCTGATAGTTGTTGGTCACCGCCACTGAATAGAACTCCGAAATGGAGTTGTCACCCTTCAGAATGGTGCTCGGATATTTCCAGGTTATAGCGGAGCCTGTCTCCACCTGGGTCCAGAAGAGCTTGCTGTTGACACCGGCACAAATACCCCTCTTGGTCACGAAATTGAAGATACCGCCGCGCCCCTCAGAGTCGCCAGGATACCAGTTCTGTACTGTCGAATATTTCACCTCCGCATCATCCATCACCACGATCTCCACCACAGCTGCATGAAGCTGATTCTCATCACGTTGCGGAGCTGTACACCCCTCAAGATAACTCACGTATGACCCCTCGTCCGCCACGATAAGTGTCCTCTCGAACTGACCGGTGCCACGTGCATTGATCCTGAAATAACTTGAAAGCTCCATTGGGCAGCGTACCCCTTTGGGGATATAACAGAACGATCCGTCAGAGAAGACTGCCGAATTGAGAGCAGAGAAATAATTGTCCCCGATAGGGACTACTGTTGCAAGGTACTTTCTCACCAGGTCGCCGTGATCTCTCACAGCCTCAGAGAAAGAGCAGAAAATAATACCCTTCTCGGCCAAAGACTCTCTAAATGTGGTCTTTACCGATACTGAGTCAAAGACAGCATCCACAGCCATACCCGCCAAAGCCTTCCTCTCATCGAGGGGAATGCCCAGCTTGTCGAAGGTCGCCATAAGCTCGGGATCGATCTCCTTCACCTCTTCCCTCTTCTTGGGTGCGGCAAAATATATTATGTCCTGGTAATCTATTTCAGGGATATCCAAGTGGGCCCACGTAGGCATTGTCATAGTCTGCCACTTACGAAAGGCCTTCAAACGGAACTCAAGCAACCACTCGGGTTCCTCCTTCTTCGCAGAGATCAACCTCACGATATCTTCATTCAGCCCCTTAGGTATAAATTCCTGCTGGAGCAGAGTCTCGAAGCCGTGCTGATACTCGTTCTCGGTTACATCTCTAATTATATCATTTTTTTCACTCATAAGGGGACAAAGTTACACCTTTTTAGATATTTTTGTAAAAATATAAAAAAATGAGGACAGAACTATCATCTATCGGCAAAGTTAATGCCATTTCCAAGCTTTTTGAAGATACAAAATACACCAACACCCCATCTGTCACCTTTACCAAAAGGGTCTCGAAGTGCCATGCCCACTCAGTCCTGCTGGAAGGGGTAGATTTCGATTTGGTATATGTCCCACTGAAACACCTTGGATACAAGGCAGTTTTGTCTGCATTTGGAGATCTGTATGCCAAACTTCACACACCATATTCCCTCTCTGTCAAATTCGGACTCTCAAGCAGATTCTGCTATGAAGATGTGCAGGAGCTATGGAAAGGTGTACTTGCTGCCGCTGAAGAGCACGGCGTAGAACATCTGGCACTCGACCTCATACCTTCGGTCAATGGACTGTGTATCAGCCTCTCTGCCATCGGAGTACAGAAAGAGAAGGTGATCGCATCGCTTCCGGAATCCAAAAATATGGACCTCATCTGCCTCACAGGAGATGTCGGCGCTGCATACATGGGACTACATTTCTTCGAAAGGGAAAAAGTCGCATTCCTGAAGAGCCAGGAGAAGGAGATGACCACTCAGGCAGGAAAATACAAACATATCCTCGAATCATACCTCAGTCCTCAGATCAAACCGGACATCCTGGATAGATTCTTCGATGACAAAATCTTCCCTGCAAAGGGTTACTTCGTATCGAAAGGGCTCGGCTCCGCAATACTTCAGCTAACCCAGGACACCGGCTACGGGGCAAAAGTATATCTGGAGAGGATCCCTATCTCATCTCGCACCTTCGCTATGGCTGAGGAGATCAATATGGACCCCATCACCGCCGCAATGAATGGTGGTGACGACTACAAATTTATCTTCACCATCCCTATCGAGAAACACGAGGAGATGCTGAGGGACTTCCAGGACTACGACATCATCGGACACCTTGCCCAGCCAGAAGTTGGCGCAGCAATGGTAACCCCGGAAGGTGCAGAAATCCCCATTCGCGCCCAAGGATTCTAGTCTTCCGGTCGCCCTAAACCTGTTCGGGGATCCACACGGCAAAACGGGCACGAAAACCGCCATTTCCATGCCCAAACCACCTGAAAAACACCAAACGGGCACGAAAACCCACTATTTTGTGCCCAAAATGAGAATAACCACCACCGTCAACCAACAAGAAGCACACCCCCTAGCACACTACACCATGAAGCGACTAATGACCACCATTCTGGCCCTCGCCCTTCTGACAGCGACACACCCCATTTCGGCCCAGACATACACCCCCACCCCGGAAAATCTGAAAGCACGCCAGGAGTTCGCCGACAGCAAATTCGGCATCTTCCTCCATTGGGGTCTCTACAGTATGTTCGCCCAAGGGGAATGGTATATGAACCGCGGCATCGACAGTAAGGAATACGCCAAAGCGGCACAAGCATTCTACCCACACCTGTTCGATGCAGAGCAATGGGTATCAGCCATCAAGGCCTCCGGTGCCAGATACATCTGCTTCACCTCACGCCACCACGAGGGGTTCTCGATGTGGGATACCAAACAGTCTGACTACAACATTATGAACACCCCATATGGCCGGGATGTCATCCGTCAGCTTGCCGACGAGTGCCACCGTCAAGGGATTAAACTGCACCTCTACTACTCTCATATAGACTGGACCAGGGAAGACTACCCGGCAGGGCGCACAGGCCGCACCACCAAGTCTCTGGACAATCCCGACTGGAGAGGCTACTACGACTTTATGAACGCCCAGCTCACCGAGCTGCTGACCCAATACGGGGAGATCGGAGCCATCTGGTTTGACGGCTGGTGGGATCACGACTCAGACTCCACTGCATTTGACTGGGAACTCCCATACCAATACGAACTGGTGCACCGTCTGCAACCCGCCTGCTTGGTCGGCAACAACCATCACCAGGTCCCATTCGAAGGTGAAGATATCCAGATCTTTGAGCGTGATGTACCTGGAGAAAACAAAGCGGGTCTCTCCGGACAGGAGATCAGCCGACTACCTCTCGAAACATGTCAGACCATGAACGGAATGTGGGGGTACAAAGTGGCAGACCAGAACTACAAATCCACCACAGAGCTAATCAGGCTCCTCGTTCAGACCTCCGGCAAAGGGGCTAACCTGCTCCTCAACATCGGCCCTCAGCCCGACGGAACCCTCCCTGCCACAGCACTTTCGCGCCTCAGTGATATAGGGCAATGGCTCTCAGCCAATGGTGACGCGATCTACGGCACCACCTCCGGAGGGTACACCGATGGTGAAAACATCGTTACCACCCGCAAAGGGGACCGCCTTTTCATACATATCATCGGAGAATCTGTGAACAGTGTCGATATCCCACTCGAAGGGAAAATCAAATCGGTAGTGACATTTGCCGACCGCACCCCTCTACAATACAAACACCGCAACGGCCGACTCACCCTCGATGTAACCATCCCCGCCAACACCCCCGACTACATCATCGAAGTCACCCTAAAATAAATATCGCGACGCAGATACCCTTCTGAGCACCACTCTGTACCCTGTTTTCACACTGCGTCAGCAAGTCCCTGATTATCAGCATACTCCCACACCTGAGGGTGGGTAAAAATCCCCACCCTAAAGTATAGGAAGTGGCTGTATATGAGAAAGTTACTAACTAGGATTGAATAGGGTGTGAATTAGGATATTTTGAGCGAAGCGAATGTCCTCATCAGAGGACCGACCGGAGCCCGTGTATTTGCGGAGCAAATACGGCAAGGGCGGGAGGTCGTGCATCCTTTTCACCCTTTGGGGGAAATGTCGCAGCAAAAGTGAAATAGAAACGGATAATAAGGCGTCATCAGACGACCCGCGGAGAGCGTGTATTTGCCGCAGGCAAATACGGCAAGCTCGGGAGCGCTGGTTTGGCGAGAGCCAATAAAAAAAGAGGCACCCCTCTGCTACAACAGGTACCCCTTCTTGTGTACTAAAACCTAAACCTATTACATAGATGCAGGTCGATGCAGATTCGTTGCACCAATTTTCAAAAATTTTTCAAAATTTTTACTTTTTCGCTAAAAGTTTTGGCAGAACACGCCATGCAGGGAGTGCGGTAATGATGAAACCGACCAAAGATACCCCCACAACTGTGATAACAATGTCTATCCAGTTCACCACCACAGGATAGCTGTTGACGATGAAGCTGCCCGGCATTTTGATCACCCCGAAATATTGCTGTATCCAGCAGAGGATAACCCCGAGAACCACACCACAAATCATCCCCAGGAATGTAATCAGCCACCCCTCCAGGGCAAAAATGTTTCTTATAAGTTTGTGAGAAGCACCCATGCTCTCCAGGGTGTGAATATCATCTGTCTTTTCTATGATGAGCATGGTAAGTGATCCGAAGACATTGCACGACACCACGATGATGATAAAGAGAAGAATCATGTAGATGGCCACCTTCTCATAGGTCATCATTTTGTAGATTGTCTCATTCTGCTGATACCTGTTCTTCACCATATACCCTTCACCAAGGGTCTCTTCAAACTTTGCCTGCACAGCATCCACATCTTCACCTTCGCGGATTATTATCTCAAGGGAAGAGACCTCTCCCGAACAGTCCAGAAGCGAACGGGCTTTCTCTATCGACACAAACAGGTGGCTTTTTTCGACATTCTGATCACCTTTGACCACCCCCGACGGAAACAAAATCTCTCTAGAGAGGGATGCCATTGGGTTCATCATTAAAAGGACATCATCAACATCCTTTCTGGGATAATACACTTCGAGTGCATCAAGAAAGTGAGGTCTGAGCCCAAGCTCCCTTGCAAGGCCACGACCCACGACAGCATGATCCACACCCTTGACCTTCAGTGCAAACTCACCCTCCACGACACTCTCATCCAAGTGTGGCTTGGAGAGATACACCGAGTCTACACCCTTCAGCACAGCCACACTCTGTCGCCCTGCGTATGTAAGAAAAACATTCTCCTCAAGGACTTCAGAGACCGATTCTACCCTTGGATCACCCCAGACAGCATCAAATCCTTCACCTTCAGGGGTAAAGAATTTGCCTCTGGCAGGCTCTATGACCAAATCGGCTTCGTATGTGCTGTATATCCCTTTGACAAGCCCTTCAAACCCGTTATAAACGGACAAGACCACTACAAGTGCAGTGGTCCCGATCGCTATACCTACCGCACTGATGAGCGAAATGATATTGATCACATTGTGTGACTTCTTCGCGAAAAGATATCGCTTCGCTACAAATAACGGCAGGTTCATATCTATGTAAATTTAAGTTACTTCTTCAGAAGCTCATCGATGCGCTCCACATAGTCAAGGGAGTCATCGAGGGTAAAAATCAATTCAGGTACGATCCTCAATTGCTTTGCCACTATTCTTCCAAGCTCGCCACGAAGAGATTTTGAAGACTCCTCGATAGTCTTCATCACTTGCGGAGCTTTTGAAGAGGGGAAGATGCTCAAATATGCCCTTGCGACAGCCAGGTCAGGGCTTATCTTAACACCACTCACTGTGACCAATGCGCCATCAAATGCAGCCATACCCTTGGAGCGGATTATCTCCGCAAGGTGGCGCTGAAGCTCTTTAGCCACTTTCAGTTGTCTTGTGCTTTCGCCTTCCATACTATACAAATTTTAGGATGAAATAGTTCTTTTTACCCTTTTGTACCAAGATATATTTACCGTTTACAAGGTGCTCTGAGGTCAAAACTCCGTTTGCATCGGTAAATTTCTCTTTATTGATGCTCAAACCATTGGCTTGGATCATCTTGCGGCACTCACCTTTTGAAGGGAACACTTGTGTATCCACTGCCAAAAGATCAAGGATATTGCCACCAAGCTTCTCCGTAGAGAGTTCGAACTGAGGAACACCCTCAAACACTGAAAGGAATGTTGCCTCGTCAAGACCTTTAAGTGCCTCTGAGGTGGCGTTGCCAAAGAGGATTCCTGATGCCTCAACAGCCTTATTGTACTCCTCTTCCGAGTGAACCATGCAAGTAACCTCTTTAGCAAGAAGTTTTTGAAGGGTTCTAAGGTGAGGTGCCTGCTCGTGCTCTGCCACAGCTGCCTCTACCTCCTCTTGGGTAAGCATTGTGAAGATCTTGATATATTTCTTAGCGTCATCGTCGCTGACATTCATCCAGAACTGATAGAATGTGTAAGGGCTTGTGTACTCAGGAGAGAGCCATACATTACCTTTCTCTGTCTTACCGAATTTGCCACCGTCTGCTTTGGTGATCAATGGGCAAGTGAGTGCGTACGCCTCGCCTGAAAGTTTGCGGCGGATAAGCTCTGTACCGGTGGTGATGTTTCCCCATTGGTCGCTACCACCCATCTGAAGCTTGCAGCCATAGTTCTCGTAAAGGTATTGGAAGTCGTAGCCCTGGAGCAGCTGATAAGTGAACTCGGTGAAAGACATACCCTCACGTGACTCGCCTGAAAGTCTCTTCTTCACAGAGTCTTTGGCCATCATGTAGTTTACGGTGATGTGTTTTCCGATGTCACGGGCGAAGTTCAAAAAGCTGAAATCCTTCATCCAGTCGTAGTTGTTTACAAGTGTTGCGGCATTTGGCGCATCGCTGTCAAAATCCAAGAATTTGGACAATTGTTTTTTGATGGCCTCCTGATTGTGGCGAAGGGTCGCTTCGTCAAGAAGGTTTCTCTCTGCAGATTTCATGGATGGGTCACCGATCATACCTGTAGCACCGCCAAGAAGGGCGATAGGTCTGTGACCGCAGTTCTGGAAGTGCTTCAGAATCATCACACCCACCAAGTGTCCGATATGTAGCGAGTCCGCAGTAGGGTCAATACCCAAATATGCCACTGTGGGCCCTTTCATCAATTCCTCTTCTGTGCCGGGCATGATATCCTGAATCATCCCTCTCCACTGTAGTTCCTTTACAAAATTCTTCATTTTATATCTTCGTATTTTTATGTGTCAGATTTATTTAATCCGCAAAAGTAAGTATTTTTTGAGACATTTTATATATTTGCATATAAGAGAGATTTAACCATATCGAGTTATGAACAGAAACATCAGAAAATTCATCAGTATAGCATTTGCGCTATTGCTATTTATCCCCACATTTGCCCAACTTCCGGAAAAAATCATGGCAGCTGCGGCAGAGTGCGGCTTCAAAGTCAGCGGCATCGAGGCTTTGGAGATCGGCGAGAGGCTTGAGGACCTCTATTCAGACAAATACAAACTCTTCATCGAGCAGCCTATCGACCACACAAATCCCTCACTTGGCACCTTCAAGCAGAAGGTTATCCTCTTCCATGTCGATTATGCCAATCCAATGCTCCTTATAACAGAGGGGTACACCTCCAACGGAGCCCATCCGCGCTACTCCAATGAGCTCTCTACCCTCTTTGAAACCAACATTATAGAGGTGGAACACCGCTACTTCGGAGAGTCGATCCCCTTTATGCAGGATGACCCGTCGATTACCCCGGAGACACTCAATTGGGACTATATGACAGCACGCAATGAGGCTGCAGACCTTCACCGTGTAAATCAGCTTTTCAAGAAAATTTATGATGGCAAATGGATCGCTACCGGTATCAGCAAAGGTGGTCAGACTGCAATGTTCTACACCACCTACTACCCTGAGGATATCGACATCTCAGTGCCATACGTGGGGCCTCTCTGCAAAGGTCAGGAGGATGGTCGCCACGAGCCATTTCTGGCAAAATTTGTCGGCACTCCACAGGATCGGGAGATCCTATATAATTTCCAAGTGGAATTTCTAAAGAGAAGAGAGACCATCAGGCCAATGTTTGAGGAGCTCTCCAAGAAAGAGAACCACACCTACAAGATCCCTATGGATGCAGTATATGACTATTGCGTCCTTGAGTTCCCTTTTGCCTTCTGGCAATGGGGGTACACTACAGACATCGTCCCCGACCCCGCAAAGGCGACCGACAAGGAGATGTTCGACTTTCTGGTAAAAACCAGTGGACCTGACTACTTCGCTGAGGGTGGGTCATCTGCCCCATTTTTCGTACAGGCTGCCAAAGAACTGGGCTATTACGGATACGACACAAAACCTTTCAAAGGGCTTCTGACCATCAAAGATTCAGAAGGGTATCTGACAGAAATCTTCGTACCACAGGGACAGACATTCAAATTCGACAAATACCTGTACAAGGATATCAAAAAATTCCTGAAGAAAACTGACTCTAAAATGATGTTTATCTACGGGGAATTCGACCCTTGGAGCGCAGTGATGCCTGAAGCCCCTGTCAAAAATGAGCAATTGAAGAAAAAAGGGAAAGGGCGCCAGACCATGCACCTGTTCGTAGATCCTAAGGGGAGCCACCGCGCCCGCATTTTCACCCTACCGGATGAAGAGAGGGCAGAAGCGGTCAACATCCTTCGCACTTGGCTTGAAGAATAAAAAAAATGCCCTCGCGGGCATTTTTTTATTTCTCTCCTACCAACCACACCATCACGTGGTCTTCCACCATCTCGTATTCCAATTCAAATTCCTCCTCCTCTCCATCTTTATGGATAAAGACCGCTTCGAGTTCACCATCGCGGCGAGGGGTAAATTTCTCAAGCTCGATCTGCTCTGCAAAATCGACTCTGCGTTGAGACATCCTCTTGTAGATAGCCTCTTTTGCACACCAGTAGATAGCTAATTGAAGATTGTGGTTTTTGTCGCTAAGGTCGTCGATCTCCTCCTCCGAAAGTGCCTTCTTCTCCACAGCTGAGAAGTCTCTGTTTACACATTCGATATCGATTCCGACATCCTCTTCGTCGTGGGTGATGATAGCCACAAACCTATTTGTGTGGGATATACTTATCTCGTCTGCACAATTCTGGATGTAAGGTTTGCCATTATCGTGGTGACCAAGATAGACTTTTTCAGGATAAAGCTCATTGAGCAGAGCTCTTACAGCGAGTTTCTCTTTTCTTCTGGCCTCACTTCTGAGGATTTCAAGTTCTTCGAGTTCGTCGTTGGGGATAGGTGAGCATAACGTTCGCAGGTCATCCTCACTTTCAGTGATTTCCCATATGGCGATAGTAGCGCCGTTGTCTAATGTACGTTTGGAATAGAGTCCCATTTAATTACATAAAATATTCGGGTGCAAATATAAGAAGGTGTTTTGGATTTATCCAAATATAAGTGGTTTTCCACTTTTAAATTTGTGGGAGAGGGGGATTTGTTATACTTTCACACTAAAAATAAAAGACTTAGATTATGGACAGAAGATTCACCTGCATAATTTTAATATTCATGGTCATCCTGACATCCTGCAGCCGCACAGATACACAGCTAAAGGGGCAGCTCGACCTTATCGAATCCATAATCGAAAAAGATGGAGAGCAGGCATACAAAATGCTTAAAGGGATGAATAGGGACAGCATCTCTTCCAAAAGCGAATATGCCCGATACTCCCTCCTTATGTCGATGGCGATGGACAAAAACTATATCGACATCACCTCAGACAGCATTATAGCTCCTGCAGTGGAATACTACCGGAAACATGGGAGCAATGACTATAAGATGAAGGCCCTTTACTACCGCGGAGTGATTGAGAGAAATGCCGGCAATAACGAATCTGCCCTGGAATATTTTGTAAAGGCGGAGCAATATGTCCCCAAAACGGAGGATTATTTGTTTGCGGGGCGATTATATAATGCTAAATACAATATCTACAAGAATGTTTTTGCACACACAAAAGCTCTGGAAGATATACAGAAATCAAGCACATATTTTAAACAAGCAGGAGATACATCGCGCTATATATCTGCTGTATTGGGTATTGCCAATACATATATTGTACTTGAAAAATTTACTGAGGCGCTGACTTACCTCAATGATATTGATGACTTATACGACAAATTCTCAAACAAAAACAAAAGCACATACTACACCAATCTTCTCCACTGTGCCAACTCTAGAAAAATCACATCATTGGATTCCAATAAAATTATTGAAGACTATTTAAGAGAAGTTAAAAATGAACGCATTATATATTGGCTTGCCATATCAAATACCTATATAATGAGCCACAATATTCCACTGGCTGCACTGGCTCTTGAAAAATATGAGCAAAACAGCACTAACACGGATTATGAGCCAATTTATTACTATTTTCTCTCAACCATCCTACAGTCTAAGGGTGAGCACGAAAAAGCTCTTCAAGCATATATTGCATACACCGAGAAACTTAATCAAAGAAGTTTATTTTCTGCACGATCAGACCTTAAATTTATGGAGGAGAGGTATTCAAATGAATTGGCCTCCCAAAAAGCAAAATCAAAGCAAATAATATTTACCCTTATTTTTGCACTCACCATATTGTTTTCTGCTACTGTCTATTTATCAATTTTAGAGCAAATAAAAAAGCTTCAAAAGGATAAGGAAACATATGCAAGACTCTATCAAGACATTTTAGATGAGATAACCATTTTAAGAGATGTAAAGAGCAATCTCCTTGACAATGACTCTCTCAATTGCTTAAATAAAAGAATGGAGTTGCTAAATAAGTTCATAGTTTCTGATATAACATTATCAAAACGAAACACAGCAAAAGCCATGAACGAACTTTCCAAGTATATTCTGGATAAGGAAACATTTATAGATTCAACTGTTGCTACATTTTCGATCTCACATCCACAATTTATCAAAACTCTTGTTGGATATGGTCTTTCTCAACAAGAAATTGGATACTGCTGCCTCTATGCCATTGGGCTTAGAGGGAAAGACATATCATTCTATATCGGTAATAAATACTACTACAAAGTGAGTCATTCCATCCGACAAAAATTCGGAATGGAGAAAAACAGCACTACCATAAATATCTTCATAATGGACCTTCTTAAAAACTCTACAAGGAGCGTAGAATAAACCACTGATTTTTGAAAATAATCGTTATAAAATCTACTACTAGCCAGTAATCTGATAATCAAAATATTAACACATCAAGTAGAAGAAAATAGATTTCTTCTACTTTTTTAATGTACTGATTATCTGTTCATTATTAAAACAAATGGAAGACTTTTGATTTTGCTGTAAAACCCTAGTTTATTAAGTTTGTATGTAAACATTTACATACAAACACTATGTTCACTTTATTAACTAAAATTGCCATAGGTGTATATTTGAGCATTACACCTCTCCACCAGGTCTCTCCTGATCCAGATGAGACGACACAAATTGTTATTCA
The DNA here is from genome assembly GCA_017546125.1 of Bacteroidales bacterium. Classification (GTDB taxonomy): domain Bacteria; phylum Bacteroidota; class Bacteroidia; order Bacteroidales; family UBA932; genus CAAGNP01. The sequence continues at coordinate 83,959 of JAFYXO010000001.1, read as the reverse complement.
TGAAATTGGGAGTGCTGATATTGACCGCTCTCTAATAGAAGAATATGAAGTTTTTATAACTGATGACAATCAATTGTTTGTAAAAATGAATTGTTCTAATGAAACAGAAATAACAATATTGGATAGTCAAAATAGAATTCTAGTATCAGAGAGTATAACCACATCAACATATATCCCAATCCCATCACAAAGGGGCACTTGTTTTATAATTATATCAAGTAGTCAGTATTATGGCTATGGAACTTTCTACAATAACTAATAGCATATTTGATTATGAAAAAGATTTTATCACTCCTCGCTCTCGCAATCATTGCATCTTGCTCAACGCTCACCCCTAGCTCAGATAATGAAACTCTGATTAAAAAATTCAACTCTTACGATGTAACTCTATCTGAAGTAGAAAAATACGCCTATGCAAAATACGGGAATACAAAAGGAAGTCTGATAGACATAGATGCCCTTGTAAGAGACTCGGACACCCTTGGTTATGTGTTAAACTACGGCGAAGGGTGGGAAGTGCTTTCCGGAGATAAACGTTGCACCCCAATAATGGCTAAAGGTGACGGGTATTATCACTTTGACTCATTGATCCCTCCTCAGAAGATATGGTTTGAATCTGAGCTGGAGAAAATAGGCGCCATTAAAGATGGTTATGGGGTTCAGACCAAAAGCGGGCCAAGTGAGGGAGAACTATTCTGGCAAAGGATAAACGCACCAACAAATCTAACAAAAGCTGAAGGAGACCCTGAGGAAGATAACCAACATTGGGAACTCATGGAAATCATAGATTGGGACTATGATGTAAATACCACTGGGCACTTGACACAGACAAAGTGGGGACAAGGGTATCCGTGGAATATATATTGCCCTATTGACCCTGAAACAAACATTTCTAGCGTAGCCGGATGTTGGCCTGTAGCAGTTGCACAACTTTTATACCACCTTCATTATAACATCAATAAACCTAGTCGTACCTTTTCTGAATACGACTACAATACATATGAATGTATTACTCCATCATTGACCATATGGGACAAAATGAAAAGATCACTATATGATTCTGATACTACAAAAAAATCAGAGCCTTCTGCCGTCCTAATTAGGTGGATTGGCAAAGAAATGAATGTTAATTATGGTTCTTACGGCACATCTGGAAATATTAATAAATTTATCTCATTTATTAATAACATCCCAAATTTAATTTCGGGAGAGCATTCTATCACATATAGGATTAATGAATATGGGGAAATGTTAAATGATATTTCTCATTATTTGTTTAACCGTAGACAACCTTGCTTAATTAGGGCACACACAAATGAATTTCTTGGTGCTCCGACAGGAGATGGGCACACATGGTTAATTGACGGATATCGAAGAGAAATTTATACTTATAAATATGTATATCGGTGGACATCCCGTACCGACAACCATTTGTATGAATATGGGGAAATTAGAGAAGATTTCATCGAAGTTCAAGATAAGTATATTATGATGAACTGGGGATGGAATGGATTGGAAGATAATAATTTATACTCACCAAACACATATTCTGATTGGATAGTCATTACAGATCAGGATACGTATAATTTTAAATATGGTAGAGAAGTAATATATGATTTCAATTAATTTTTCTAAATTTACATATTTAAGATTGGTTGCATTTTGATTAGATATGTGTAATTATAAAATGATAAGCTCTTTCTTCATTATTATCCTCACATCTATAGTTATCTGTGGATGTGAGGCTGATATGGAAATTGAGCACGAAGACATTGAACCTAAGCTAATTGTCCAATCATATCTATCCAATGAAGATTCAGTCGTTGTAGTCTTATCATCAACATCGAGTATTTTTGCTGATAATTTGCCCCAAAATAAAGATAACTCCATCTATAATGTGATGGTCTCTATAAACGGCTCCGAATACAAAACAATGGAGAGAGATGACACATACAATACTTTGGCAGCAAAGTTGGAAGATCCATTCATAGACTCTACAGGGAAAGTCGGCTCTAATCTGATACCTGAAAGTGGCTCCAAAGCGTTCATATATAAATACACACCAATGGAAGGGGATAACCTATCCATTATGATAGAAAATTTCACTACAGGTGAAACATATTCTGCACAAACAACAATCCCCTCCAAACCCGTATATAAACTGGAAGTCATCAGTCTTGACACATTATATACTGACGATGCTCCCCCCTTTAAATTAATGGGAGAATACCTGGGCATTACACTCAAATGTACAATATATGATCCTGCTGGAGAGAAAAATTTCTACAAACTGGAATATATCGATTATATCAACGACGGTAACATTTATCGTAATGGACGTCGAGTTATTAGAAGGGTTATCTCAGATGATCCCATTTTTAACGAGTCATCAATAGTCTCTCCATACTTCAGTGACAATCTATTTAATGGCAAATCATATTCTTTCATATTTTCGGCTCCAATATATCCCGGTAACAGAATAAAAATCAATAATGAAATATATTCCATTATACACGGAAATTTTCGATTGAGGCAATTGAGTGAGGAGATGTATCTATTTCTAAAATCACATGAAAGCTATGTATCCAATTCCCGCAACATTCTTTCAGTACCCTATAAAGTATACTCAAATATTAATGGCGACAGCTTTGGGGTTATTGGCAGTGCATACCATTCATATTCAGACACGTTAAAATACAGTATGAAATGTACATATACCTACTTATTTTGACCACACTCGCCATTCTCCCTCTGAGATTAGCTGGGCAAACAAGTGACTCCACAGCTCTATTTAAAGGCAGTTTGGACGCAGCTGTAATATCTGCAAAGAACACTATTCATAACAATATAACGAAACACCACATAAGTCCCTTACAGGTTAAATTAACACCTTCTATTTTTGGAGAAAATGACCCCTTAAAAATAGTTCTTACCATGCCAGGAATTCAAAATAACAGCGAGGGGGATGTGGGAATATCTATTCGAGGAGGAGGGACGGATCAAAGTCTCATATCTTTGGATGATGTCCCAATATACAGCCCTGCACACCTAAAAGGCTTTGTATCCTCTTTCAATTCTGACATAATATCCGGAATAGACGTATATACCGGAGGGTTCCCGTCCAAATACGGATCCAGACTCTCTGGTATTGTAAACATTACTTCTAAAAATGGAGATTTCGAAAAGTTCCATGGTGGAATCACCGTAGGTCTGTTGTCTTCAAAAATTCATTTTTGTGGACCCATCATTAACAACCGGACATCTTTCATTATTTCTTATAGAAAATCATACTTTCCGTTGATTCTCGGTCCTATTTATGAAAATATTATTAAAGCAAATAGTGAATATATCGCACAATTTAACCAGATTGGATATTATGACTTAAATGCCGGAATAACCCAAAAGATAAACAACAGCCATATCTTAGATCTAAAATTTTATAAAGGTGATGATATAATCTCTTTCATTCGTGATAATGAAAACACTTCCTCCTATATTTATCAAGACACCCTTAAAAAGAGACATTCCACATCAACGGATGATGAACAGTGGGGTAACACGGCAATTCTTTTAAGATGGAAAGCTAGAACACAAACAATCTCTGCAAACACATATTCATATTACACAAGATACCAGCACAAATATCAATACCAAAAAACTCAGAAAGAGGAACAATACTTTCATCCGAAGAACTCTTTCATTAAATCCATTACAGAGCAATCATCTCTTCTGCGAAAATCTGAAATAGAGGAATACTCATTGGGAAGTGACCTGACACTAGACTCAAAAAAGAACCACACATTCTATATGGGAGGTAAAATTTCACTCCAAAACTTGAACCCAATATCAGAGAATAGCTATCTTGAGGAATATTCCATGGCAAATAAAGAAGATTCCTTATATAGTTATAATACCACACAGGGCGGATACTATCATCTTCTCACTGCATCAATATATGGTGAAGATGATATAACTATTAACAAAATTTCAAATATCTCAGTAGGGATCAGATTGACAGGTTATTATACTCCTAACAAGTTTATTGTTATTCCTGAACCAAGGGTAAGAGGCGCTTTATATATTACACCACATCTCACATTAAAGGCTTCATACTCAAGAATGAGTCAAGCTATCCATCAATTAACATCCTCAAACATCTCATCTCCTTCTGATTTATGGGTCCCATCAACAGCAGAGTTGCCACCTATGATATCTAATAACATTACATTGGGGCTATGGCATGAAAAAGATTATAACAGACTCAGCTTAGTATCATCTATAGAGGGATATTACAAAATCTCATCAAATAACATGGAGTATTCCGAAAACTATTCTCCATTAAACAAAGCCTGCTGGGAAGACCAAGTAGAGCTTGGCCGCGAAAAAAATTATGGAATAGAATTTAATGGAAAAATAGAATGGGGGCCCATTATATCCTCTATCACATACACTCTTAGTAAATCTATCCAACAATTTGACAATATAAATAACGGAAATTGGTTCTACTCCAACCAAGACTGCAGAAACAATCTTATCATAGGACTCACCTACTCTCCATTTAAAAATTTCACAATATCCTCAACTTTTTATTACAAGACGGGGAAAAGATTCACAATGTCTGATGTTATAGTAAAAATGGGCAGTGATTTATTCACCTATTTTACTAGCTATAACCCCAACATCAACAATATGTTTGTTGATGTTATATGGGAGCTCACAAGAATACTCACCTACACTCAAAGAAATGGGTACAAGATGGAAGATTACCATAGAATGGATATCTCGTTTGATTATAACATTCCACATAAAAAATTTGGACACAGCAATATAAACCTTTCCATTTACAACGTTTATAATCACCTTAACCCCTATAAAGTCAACATCACATATAATGTCGACAGAGGGATAAGTCTGAAAAAACTATGTATCTTCCCGTTTATGCCATCGATCAGCTACACCTTTGAGTTCTGATTTCTCGCTTAATGTGTGCATCCTTCATTGACGCAGCGAATATGCACACTTTTTGAAATGCTTCATAGTCAAAACTATTTGCTATCTGACTCTATTTTATTATCTTGCAAAAACATAATCTTCTTACTTATGAAAACATTACGCTTTTTTCTCATTACAGTTCTCTTGGTCACACTCTCTTCTTTGACTTATGGACAGGAAAGGACCAAGAGGGGAGGTCTGGACGTGTCTGTAGCAGGTGGATATCTTATCGAACGTGAGGAGCTCACCTATTATGCCGACATTTCATACAGCCACAATGTATTGCCGCTGCTCGGTGTAGGTGGTGGCATAACAGCGCAAATCTATTCACCTGGCGAAGGCTTCGGTTATGGGAGCTCACGGATTGGTCTCGGACTTACAACAGCTGCATACGGGCAGGTTACCGGATATTTGGAGCTGGGAAAATATCTTGATTTTCTTGGGAAATTTGATCTCGGGATGGCAGTACACAACAGCAATCACGGTTACAAAAATCCTATAGATATCTTTATCTCGCCACAGGCCGGATTCAGATTATATTTCAAAGAGAACAAAAGAAGGGCCCTTAATTTGCGCTTTTTCTATCGCTACTCATATAAAATTGATGGCTCAGGGACGATTGGCTGCACACTTGGTTTAACTTTTTAACGGATGACAAAATTTTTCAAATTCATTTTCCTCTGTACCCTTATCTTATCATCTTGTGTTGATGATGCCAAAATCATCGGGGAGAGTACGCCAGAGCTGATTTTGATAGGGTTTTGCACACCTGACAGCTTGATAACTGTAGAGGTGAGCAGAACTATGTCTGTCGGCAATTCTGAAACTACCAATATACAAGACTTGAAGAGACTTGATATACAAATCTCCATTAATAATGGGAGTCCAATAAAACTTCAGGCTGACACATCGTTTTCACATCCTGACTTTGTCAGGTTTGTCTCTTTAGTCAGACCTGAAATAGGGGACAACATCTCCATAGAAGCTCACGACCCTATAAAAGAGTTTGGATCTGTTTATGCAAACACAAACATTCCCGAACCCGCAGAAGTCTGTTTAGTGGATTACTTCACTGAGTATAAAAACTTTCCTGAGGGTGAATATGAGACATACACAAACATGGATAGTGTACTGCATTTTGTATTTTCGATTAAAGACAATCCAATATCTGAAAATTACTACGAGGTATATTTCACTAATTATTGTGCCCCCAAGGGGACCTATACCCCCTCCAGATGGAGCGGCAACGAGACTATAGACTATTACGACAAAGTATTCCCTCCGGGCAAGATAAAAGTGTTTGACGACTCCATGTTCGACTCATCTCCATATAATATGAAACTAAGCCTCAGGGGATGGAAACGTTGGTACTGGAATCTACTATTTCCAATGTCCAGCACTATGCAGTCTCCTACTCATTTCCAACTGTCTATAAAAAATCTCACTAAAGAGGGATATTACTATTTGAAAAGTTTTGAATCGAATAGGGAAGCCATGTCAGATATATTTACTGAGCCTAAGACACTCTACTCCAATATTACCGGAGGAAAAGGGATTTTTATAGGATATTCATATTCACACCTTCATTTGGAATTTTTATCCCACTTATTGGGTGGATTGGTTATCTCTAACGAATATATACCCGATGACGGCTCACTTGGATATCAAGAGAAATTTAAAAAAAAATAGTAGTCTCTTATGAAAAAAATACTCACCATATTTTTACTGTATATATGCTGGCCCTCTCTATATGGACAACAGAGAGACACTACCTTGTTAGGCGGAACACTTAAAGAAGCATCCATCACGTCAGACAAGCATCGCTCTATAACCACCACACCTCTGACACTCAAACCGCTGGATATAAGAAGGTTCCCTGCACTGTTTTCAGAAGTGGATCCTCTGAAGATAATTCTGTTTACCCCCGGTATCCAAAACAACAACGAAGGTGATGTGAGCATATCCATTCGTGGAGGAGACACAGACCAGAGTCTTATATCATTGGATAACATCCCACTATATAACCCTTCCCACCTGAACGGCTTCATCTCGGTAATCAATGCCGATCTTCTGTCCGGCACAGATATATACAAAGGGGGATTCCCGGCAAAGTTCGGTAACAGACTCTCAGGAATCATAGACATGAAAACCAAAAACGGTGATATGGAAGGCTACCAAGGAACCGCCACTATAGGGATTATGTCATCCAAAGCATTGTTTGAAGGTCCTATTATCAAAGACAAACTTTCATTCATAGTGACAGGAAGAGCCTCATATCTTGGCGCTATTGTCCTCCCCATATACAGAAAGATCAGTGAGTCAGAGACAAACTTCGTGAGCCAATTTGACGGAAGCAATTATTATGACTACCATGCCAAGCTGCTCTATACCCCATCGGACGAAGACAGAATATCTCTGACATTCATAGGTGGTGATGACAAAGTATCCATCGGTAATATTGGAAATGGAAGCAGCGTGAAAGAGAGATACGGAAACATCGGGGCCAACCTCAATTGGGATAAAGAGATAACAACCACACAAAAGATTACCACCTTCGGATACTATAGCCGCTATATGCACCGCTATTCGAGTGGTAACAATAAAAACAACTCCTTCAGCCAGAGAAATTCAGGAATTGAAGAGGCTTCATTGGGTGGAGATTATTCCGATATATCGATAGAAAAAATGCACCTGAGTGCAGGAATAAAATATTCTTATCAGTTATTTTCACCACAAATCATATCAAGTCAGGGGGACTCTCTAAAGAACACTATAGGAGAGCATTCCGACCTGCACACTCTGACAGCATACGTAGAAGATGAATATTCCCCGACCGACATGTGGAAACTGGCTTTGGGGGTGAGGTTGAGTCTATATACCAACAAGCACAAGACGAAATTCATCCCTGAACCCAGGTTCAGAGCCTCATATCTCCCCATCAAAGAGCTTTCTCTGAATCTCTCATATTCCGCCATGTCCCAAGGAGTCCACCTCCTGAGTAGCGGAAATATCACCGCTCCTGCGGATATATGGCTTGGAATGTCTGGCTATATTGATCCATCCAGCTCCCATAACGCCACCTTTGGAATAAGCTATGAGCCTGTTATTGGAGGAAACAACTACCACATATCCACTGAGGGATATTTCAAGACCATGAAGAATATCCTTGACTACAAGGATGGCATATCCACCCTTGATGCGACCAGTTTTGACGAAATGGTAGAGATGGGAAAAGGGTATGCATATGGAATAGAATTTCTGGCACAGAAAAATACGGGGAGCCTGACCGGCTCAATAGCATACACCTGGAGCAAGGCCCTGAATCAGTTTGAAACGATCAATAGCGGCAAATGGTACTATTCATCAAATGACTGCCGTCACAATCTGGCACTATATCTTACCCAAAAGTTTAGTGACAAGTTCGATATGACTCTCTCTTTCAATTACAAAACAGGTAAACACATAACACTTATAGATATACTTGTCCTGAGCGGAGAACCACCTACACCCACCTGGAACTATGACTTCTATATGTGGATATCACAGTATAGCGAAAGGAACAAATACAGGCTTGAGGATTATCACAGGATGGATATTAGTGCCAACTACTATATTGATGGAAAGTTCGGAAAACATACCTTAAACTTCTCAATCTACAACCTTTACAACCACAAGAACCCTTATCTTGTGTTTGCAGAGAACAACGACGACGTCTTCAGCCTCAAGAAGCTCTGCATCTTCCCGTTTATGCCATCGATCAGCTACTCCTTTGAGTTCTGATTTCTCGCTTGATGTTTGCATCCTTATTGACGCAGCGAATATGTACATAATTCATTGCGTGAAGCGGGGTTTGGAGCCGTTTTGATGTTTTTTTGAGGTGTGACGCAGTGGATTTGTATGAAATATGGTGCGTCGCCTATTCAACCTTTTAGACATTACTGACCGTTCTTCAATACGCCCCTCTTCGCGGGCTGTGGCCAGAATATTGGACGATTCCAATACCAGAGGGCAAGTTTTTACCCTCAGAATGAGAGCTCTATGTGCCATTTGCAATCATTAAATAATTTTATTAAATTGCAATCATTAAATTAACCAATAAAACGTGTTATTATGAAAAAAGCTATAACTATTCTTATTCTGTTTGTGTCCATAATATCATGTGATAAAAACAGACCTTTAGAGGAGAACTCTTTAACTGTTGATAATTATCTGTATTCGAAATGCGAAAAGAATACAAAAGCTTTGACCGATAGAACTGTAACATTGGAGATGAGGGAAAATGGTATCCTACATCTTTATAGAGAAGGTGACTTTCACTGCAGTGCAGAGATGGCTATTGATATAACAAATGAAGGTAACACCATCAATATCAATGAATGGAATATGGGCATAGCGTCCTATTGTTTCTGTCCCACAAGTTACAATTGTGAAATTAAAGGCTTCAGAGAAGGGGAATACATACTCTGCATAAGTACCCAGCACACCCCGGTCGACAAATTCCAATACAAACCAATTACATTCTCATTTGTAGAAGGGAGTAAGATAACATTTGATCTCGGAGAAGGTAGCTGGATTTAATATTAACAAAAAATCGGTGAGACGTCAACCATCTCACCGATTTTACAACTATCCTGGTCGATTTTAAATATCAGAATTTTACATCATACCGCCCATACCCGGATTCATAGCAGGCATAGCAGGGGTCTCCTCTTTCTTGTCTGCTAGGACACACTCAGTAGTAAGGAACATACCTGCTACTGAAGCTGCATTCTCAAGAGCCACGCGGGTAACTTTGGTAGGGTCAACCACACCAGCTGCAAATAGGTTTTCATATCTGTCAGCACGTGCATTGTAGCCGAAGTCATCTTTACCTTCGCGAACTTTGTTTACCACTACGCTACCCTCAACACCTGCATTTTCTACGATCATACGTAGAGGAGCCTCAATAGCTTTAGCGATGATATTGATACCTGTTTGCTCATCTTCATTGTCAGCCTGAACATCTTTCAAGCAGTCGATAGCGCGGATGAATGCCACACCACCACCAGGGATGATACCCTCTTCCACAGCAGCGCGGGTAGCGTTAAGAGCATCTTCCACTCTGTCTTTCTTCTCTTTCATCTCTACCTCAGAAGCAGCACCTACATAAAGAACAGCTACACCACCTGCCAATTTAGCAAGTCTCTCCTGTAGTTTCTCACGGTCGTAATCTGAAGTGGTAGTGGTGATTTGTTTGCGGATTTGAGCCACTCTTTCAGCGATCTCATTCTTGTCACCAACACCATTAACGATAACTGTGTTCTCTTTATCTACAGTCACTTTCTCTGCTTCACCAAGCATATCGATTGTAGCTGTCTCAAGAGAGAAACCTCTCTCTTCTGAGATTACCACACCACCTGTAAGGGTAGCGATGTCTTGAAGCATCTCTTTACGACGGTCTCCGAAACCGGGAGCTTTAACAGCAGCGATCTTCAAAGTACCACGAAGTCTGTTTACTACAAGTGTAGTAAGTGCCTCACCCTCAACATCCTCAGCGATGATAAGGAGTGATTTGCCTTCACGTGCGATAGGTTCAAGTACAGGAAGAAGGTCTTTCATAGCAGAGATCTTCTTGTCAGTAACAAGGATCTTAGGATTGTCAAGGACTGCCTCCATTTTGTCTGAGTTGGTCATGAAGTAAGGTGAGATATAACCTCTGTCGAACTGCATACCCTCTACCACTTTAACCTCAGTTTGGGTACCTTTTGCCTCTTCTACAGTGATAACGCCCTCTTTCTTCACTTTATCCATTGCCTCAGCGATAAGTTTGCCGATAAATGCATCGTTGTTTGCTGATGTGGTAGCGATCTGCTCCACTTTAGCGATATCGTCACCAACATCCTGTGTCTGTTTCTTAAGGTCTGCCACTACTGCTGCCACAGCTTTGTCAATACCTCTCTTAAGATCCATAGGGTTTGCACCTGCAGTCACGTTTTTAAGACCTACACCGATGATAGCTTGTGCAAGCACTGTAGCGGTAGTAGTACCGTCACCTGCCTGATCGTTGGTTTTAGATGCCACCTCTCTTACCATTTGGGCACCCATATTCTGGAAACGGTCCTCAAGCTCAATCTCTTTAGCCACTGTCACACCATCCTTAGTCACGTGAGGAGCTCCGAATTTTCTGTCGATAACCACATTGCGTCCTTTAGGACCAAGTGTCACTTTAACTGCATTTGCCAAAGCATCAGCACCCTCTTTCATAAGGTTGCGTGCTTCCATATTGAATTTAATCTCTTTTGCCATATCTTATTTTTCTATTTCCCGGGTTAATTACATAATTGCCAACACGTCAGATTGACGCATCATAAGGTAGCTTTTACCATCAACAGTGATCTCTGTGCCTGAATATTTGCCATAAAGTACGTTGTCACCCACTTTAAGCTCCATTGGTTCATCTTTTTTACCGTTACCTACAGCCACCACTTTACCTTGTTGGGGTTTCTCTTTCGCTGTGTCTGGGATAAAAATACCACTTGCTGTTTTGGTTTCAGCCTCTTTAGGCTCGATCAAAACTCTGTCTGCTAAAGGTTTGATAGTCATAATTGTCTTTTTTAATGTTTATATTTTCAAGTTTTATTGTCAATCTCAACTCTCCGCTTTATGGCAAATTAAGTGCCACAAAGGTATTGTGACATTTTGGCACATTTTTTATTTTTGCGATACAAATTTAATAAATAAGCGTATGTTTCTATTCTATGTTATGCCTATTATCTTCCTTTTGGGGATTATTCTTATCGCCCTTGAAGATATAACCCACATAAACAAAGCGGCTGTGGCCGTGGGCATGTCCATCCTCCTATGGCTGATCTGTCTTCTCGATGCAGCAGGCCTGTTTGCCCTCCACACCCCCGAATACATGGATAATTTCATAGCGGGCTTCCCAAAATTTGCAGCCCTCTCCCCTGCTGAGCAGGCATTCAGATATGTCGAAGGTGCTCTGGTGGAGGCCCTTGGCGATGTTTCCACCACCCTGTTTTTTGTCCTTGCCTCCATGGCAATAGTGGAGGTCCTTGACTCACACGGGGCATTCAGCGTCATCACCAAGTCGATCCGCTCGAAGAGCAAAAGGAGACTGGTATGGGTTTTCGGCATCCTCACCTTCATTTTGTCAGCACTACTGGGCAATCTTGCTACTGTTATCGTGATGGTGGCAGTGCTGAGAAAGCTTGTCAGCAACAAAAGCGACAGGATCATATATGCCTGCCTCACTATCCTCACAGCCAATGCCGGCGGCTCGTGGTCCCCTATCGGAGATGTCACCACTCTGCTCCTCTGGACAGGCGGAAACCTCTCTGTTGGGCATCAGATTTCGCACCTAATCCTGTCAAGCTCACTATACGCAGTGACCACTTGTGCCATCGTGTCGTTCATGTTCCCAAGGGGGGAAAATATATCGGATGTGGTCCTTGAGAGGGCAAATCTTCCGGAATACATCACCCACAAATACCAGACAACCCTCCTTATTGTCGGTCTCTGCTCTTTGGCTATGGTCCCTGTTCTTCAGAGTCTGTTCAATCTACCCCCATTTATGGGCGTCCTGTTCGGGCTTGTAGTCCTCTGGGTCATCACCGATATAAAAGCGCACAAATCTCACGATTCTGCCTCCAAAAAACTCCTTGTTTCGAATCTTTTCAGCAAGCTTGACATCTCCACTGTCCTGTTCTTCCTCGGCATCCTGATGTCTGTCCACTCCCTGAAGACTGTGGGCTTCCTGACAGAACTCTCTGTGGGACTTAACAATCTTATCGGAGATCCCAACACAATAGGCCTTCTCCTCGGTGTCTGCTCATCATTCCTTGACAATGTGGCCCTTGTAGCCGCCTCAATGGGTATGTACCCTATCGCAGAGGCGGGTGCTTTTATGGCAGACGGGACATTCTGGACATTCCTTGCATATTGCGCAGTGACAGGCGGCAGCCTCCTTATCATCGGCTCTGCCTCGGGTGTCACCGTGATGGGTATGGAGAAGATCTCATTCGTATATTACCTTAAGAAATTCTCCTGGATAGCACTGATCAGCTATGCTGCCGGCGCAGCGGTATATCTACTCCTATTTTAGAACAATATGATCCAATCTGACGAGAAATATATGCGCGAGGCCCTCAAAGAGGGGGTCAAGGCGGGGGAAAAGGGGGAGATCCCCATCGGAGCCGTGGTGGTATGCAAAGGGTCTGTCATAGCCCGTGCCCACAATCTCAATGAGCTTCTCAAAGATCCCACCGCCCACGCCGAGATGCAGGCTATCACGATGGCCACCGAATACCTTGGGGGGAAATACCTCACCTCATGCACCATCTATGTGACGGTGGAGCCCTGCCCTATGTGCGCTGCGGCCCTTGCCTGGGCGCAAGTGGCCAAAGTGGTCTACGGTGCTGCCGACCCCAAAAGGGGATACTCACTCTTCTCCCCATCGCTCCTCCACCCCAGGACTGAGGTGGTGTCCGGAGTACTTGCTGAGGAGTGCGGACAGCTCGTCTCCGATTTCTTTAAGAAGATAAGGTAATGGAATTTTTGCAGGAGTGGGGATACATTGGGCTGTTTGTCGGGTCTTTTATGGCAGCGACAGTGGTCCCTTTTTCATCCGATTTCCTCATTATAGGGCTCCTATTGGCCGGAGGCAACCCCCTTGTATGCTTTATCAGTGCCACTGCGGGCAATTGGCTCGGCGGCCTCACATCTTTCGGCTTGGGCTGGCTCGGAAAATGGGAGTGGATGGAGCGGCTTTTCAAGATTACACCCGAGAAACTGGCAGCGCAAAAGTCCCGGATAGAGCAATACGGGGCACTGCTCGCATTTATGAGCTGGCTTCCGTTCGTGGGGGACATATTCGCTATAGGGCTAGGGTTCTATAAGCTCCCCCCTATAAAATGCTCCATCTATATGCTCATCGGAAAGGCGACAAGATTCCTGCTTTGGATATGGCTATTCTCTATTTTCGGAGAGAATTTGCCTTGGTTGTAAAAATTTTATTTGGATTTAAAAAAATTCATTTATCTTTGCACCCGCAAACTGACTTATGGTGTAATGGTAGCACTACAGATTTTGGTTCTGTCTGTCTAGGTTCGAATCCTGGTAAGTCAACAATATGAAAAAGATTTTTGTTAGAATTGCAGCTATATCGATAGCTGCAATTTTTGTTTTAGGGAGCTGCGGTGGCGGCTCGAACAAAAGTGCAAGCAAAGCACAGAACTTCCCTAAAATCAACCCTCCGGCTATGCTTGGCCATGGGCTGCCCGCTCTGGTATATGTGGCCAAGAACTATTGGAACCCATTTATCGATTCATCCAAAGTCTTCTCGCAGGATACCTCATACATCGGAGGTGTACCCAAGGACCAATTCATCAATGCATACCGCGAATATGCCCAAATAGTCCTCTCCATCCCATTGGCAGAGGGGGTAAAAGCGCAGACCAACTTCATCTCGCGCCTCATATCACTTCAGCGCTCGAACCCTTCGAACACCGTATTCACCACTGCCGTCCAATTCGCAGAGGAGGTTTTTTATGGGGTAAACTCCGACTATCGCAATGAGGAACTGTATCTCCCCATTGCGTCAGCATTGGCCGAATTTGAGATGATCGACCCTGCTACCAGGGGAAGATATGCAGAAGAGGTGAAAAACTGCTCCAAAAACAGAATTGGGGCCCCTGCCACCGATTTTACATATACCACCAAGGAGGGGAAACGCTCCACATTGTATAAAACCAAAGGGGATTTGACCATCCTGTTTTTCTCAAACCCAGGATGCACTGCCTGCAAAGAGATCATAGAGTCACTGAACAGGTCTCTTGCCATACAGAAACTCCTCTCGGAGGGGAGACTGACAGTGATCAACATTTACATCGATGAAGATCTGACCGAATGGTACAAATATATGCCGATCTACCCAAAAGAGTGGATCAACTGCTATAATGAAGACCTCAAAATAAGGGGGGAGAACCTTTACGATGTCAGGGCCATCCCATCCCTATACCTTTTGGATAGAGAAAAAAGGGTCATTCTCAAAGATGCCCCTACCCAGATATTGATTAACGCCGTAAGTTCTTTATAAAACACAAATTATGAGCAATAGGAGATCTTTACTATTTGTCTTGGCAATAGCGACATTGTTTATCCCTAAAAATGTAATGGGACAATTCTTCACCGCCGGAGATGACCCCGGAAGTGCGAAGTGGAGACAAATCAAGACCCAAAACTATATCTTCATCTATCCTCAGGAGATAGATTCACTTGCGAGAAAATATGCCACCCTGTTCGAGACCAACAGAGCCAGGGTTATGGAGCCGCTTGATCTCAACCCCAAGAAGATACCTGTAGTGTTCCACCCATACTACACCCGCAGCAACGGTGTGGTAACCTGGGCACCTAAGAGGGTGGATATCTTCACCACCCCACCGGCATACGCCAACACCTCTGAGCCTTGGGCAGAAAACGTCTCAATACACGAAAGCAGACACGTAGGACAGGTCTCACATTTTGAAAAAGGGGCCTTCAACGTACTGTATTACCTGTTGGGAGAACAATCTACCGGCATCGGTGTGGGTCTATACCCAAGCTCCGCATTTTTGGAGGGTGATGCTGTGATAGCTGAGACTGAGCTTACAAATGCCGGAAGGGGTAGAAATGCAGATTTCCTTCAATACCTGAGGGCAGCTTACCTTAATGACGACTTCCGTGACTGGGACAGATGGAATTTCGGATCGTACAAATATTTCACCCCTGACCATTACGCCATAGGTTATGTCATAAACACCACTGTAAGATACCACTCCCACGACTACAAATATCCAGGGAAGCTGCTAGACTATATGGTCAAGCACTTTTATAATCCCAAAGTTATCTTCAACTCTTTCAACAGTGTCAGCGGCAGGACCAAACAGAAGCTCCTCGAAGAGGGTCAGCGCATCCTTACCGATATATGGAAAAAAGATTTAGATAGCATCGGACAAACCACAGAGGGCGAGGATATTAAAAAGAAACCTGAAAGACTCTATACCGATTACAGATACCCTGTTTTCATCGACGATACCACATCCAAATATCATGGTCATATCATAGCTGTAAAGGATGGTTTTGAGAGGGCTTCAAGCCTAGTGGCTGTAGACCAGAATGGAAAAGAGAGACACATCAGACCATTCGGCAACTACACATCTCCCCTTACAGTCAGCAAAGATGGCAATATCTACTGGAGTGAATCTGTATTCAACGGACCAAACCAGCTGAAAGACCAGTCAATCATCGGATCGTTCAATCTCCGTACAGGTAAAATGTCTTTCCAGCAGTTCGGCACCAGATACTTCAACCCTACCGCATCACCAAAGGGTGACAGAATTGCCGTCGCAGAGTACCCTGTAGAGGGTTCTTCATACCTGGTACTTCTGACCTCCGGCCAACAACACCTCATCGGTAAGGTGGAGGCTCCGGGTAAAGGACAGATTAAGGAGATCGCCTTTATAGGTGAGACCATATACTGCTCAGTCGTACTGGACAAAGGTCTTGGAGTCTACAAATTCGATGGAGAGACCTGGGAAGAGGTAATACCACAACAGAACCAGACTTTGGTAGGTATGAAATCTTCGGGCAAATACCTGTATTTCACCAGTGACTTGTCAGGTGTAAACAACATCTACGCATTTGACACCGAAGAGAATAATCTGTACAAACTCACAAACGCCCTTTATGGAGCCTCTGACGGCTTTATACAAGAGGACACCATGTTCTACTCAGAATTTGACCTTCAGGGCTACCATTTGGCTAAAAATGACCTCAAATCGCTCAAATGGGAGAAGAGCGACTTTACCAAGCCATACAAACACCCTATAGCGGAGATGCTTGCAGAGCAAGCTAAAGAGCAGACCACGGTGAAAGATGTGCAGGTAGTGGATGTTACAGATGAGGAGGCATACCCTTCCAAGAGATACAGCAAGCTCGGAAACCTCTTCAGAATACACTCATGGGGCCCTGTCTACTACAATGTGGACAACATCAAGAGCATGAGCTATGAGAATCTTTACGATCTTGCCGCATTGGGTGCCACAGTCTACTCACAAAACTCACTTGGAACAGCTGTCACCATGCTTGGCTACTCATACCATAAAGGATTCCACTCGGGACACGCCAAATTCAGCTATACAGGGTGGGCTCCTGCCATCGAAATTGCAGCCAATTTCAACGACAGGAACAGAAGATCCATGAAAGTGGAGAAAGGGAGTGACGGATATTACCATGTAAACACCACAGAACACCTCCACTCACCATTCTTGCACGCATCTGCCCTAATCTACTACCCTTGGAATATGACACGTGGAGGATGGAACAGAGGACTTATCCCACAATTCCAATGGAACTTCACCAACGACAGATACTATTCGATTCTAAAGGACAAATATGTCTACAAACACCAATTGAACTATGGTGTGAAATATTACCAGACACTCCCTATCACAGGTTCAGGATTCTATCCGAGATGGGGCTTCGGAATCAGCCTTATGGGTGGTAGCGCGCCTGGTACAGGGGAGAACTTCGGAAATATGGTATATCTTAACGGATATTTCTATTTCCCGGGTATAACACCTCAACAAGGTTTGAAGCTTACAGCCACTGTTCAGAAGCAGAATGTCGAGGGTAAAGTCTACTACTTATCTTCATACGCAACACTTCCAAGGGGTTATAAAGATATGACTCCTACCGAAAACTATGCTCAAGCAACACTTGACTATGCTATACCTATTTATTTGGGTGATTACAACTTATGGACACTTCTTTACTTCAAGAGATTGACATTGATCCCATTTGTTGATTACGCTATCGATGTGGTTCCTGACTACAAACAAAGCATCTATTGGTCTGCGGGAAGTGATCTTATGGTTGACATCTATCCACTCAGATTCAATGTACCTGTATCTATCGGTGTCAGATATGCATACACCGGTCCACAGAGTGGAAACAGGAACCATGTACAGTTCCTGTTCAGTCTAAAGCTTCCATAATGGTTTTAGCCAGTTTGGAGCCGAGAATGGCTGCCAAATCGGATTCTGCAGCACTTTTGATCCTCGATATGGTCTTATATTTGGCCATAAGTTTCTCTATGGTCTTTGGACCCACACCCGGGATCTGCTCAAGCTGGGACGAGATCTGCCCCTTTGATCTTCTGGCACGGTGATGGGTGATACCGAAGCGGTGCGCCTCATCCCTGAGCTGCATGATAAGCTTCAACGAGGTGGAATTCTTGTCGAGGAACAACGGATATGGGTCCCCGGGTATTATCAGCTCCTCCATTCTTTCCGCTATACCTATGAGTTTCACCTTATCAAGTAAGTCTAACTCAAGTAAAGCTTCATACGCAAATCTCACCTGACCCTTACCTCCATCTATCACTATAAGCTGTGGCATATCGCCCCCTTCAGCCAGAATTCGGGTATATCTCCTGTTGACCACCTCCTTCATAGAGGCAAAGTCATTGGCCCCGACAACTGTTTTGATATTGAAATGGCGATAATCTCTCTTAGAAGGTGCCCCATCCTTAAAAACAACGCAGGCTGAGACCGGATTTGTACCCTGAGTATTGGAGTTGTCGAAGCACTCAATGTGCCTTGGAAGCTCCTCCATATTGAGATCCCTCCTTAAATTCTCCAAAATACGTTCAGTGTGCTCCTTAGGATTTACAAACTCCTCCTGCTTCAATCTGTCGAACTTCAGCTCTGCAGCATTTTTCCTTGAGAGCTCGAGAACTGCAAGCTTGTCCCCTTTTAGAGGGATATGGACATTTTTGCCCTCAAAATTCTGGTCAGGCATAAATGGGACAAGTATCTCTTTTACATTGTCTTGCTCCGTGTCACTTCTAGAATAGATTTCAGCCATGAAAGAGGATAGGACAGATGACTGTTCCTCCTCAATTCTCATCTTGATATGAAGGTTTATCGACCTGATAATGCAGCCGTTACGCACCTTCATATAATTTCCGAATGCATCTTGCCCTTCGAATATGAGCGAGAAGACATCCAAATCCATTATCCCGGAGTGCACCACCATCGATTTACTATAGTGTTTCTCCAACAACAACTTCTTCTCTTTAAACTCATTTGCTGATTCAAATTCAAGTTTTGATGCAGCATCCTTCATCTTCTTGTCAAACTCCCTGATCAGGTATGCGCTGTTCCCTTTCAGTATCTCTATGATAGCATCGGTCTGCTCTTTATAACCCTGAGCCGATATATACCCTGTGCATGGGGCCAGACACTTTTTGATGTGGTAGTTGAGGCACACTTTGAATTTGCCTGAATTGATATTCTGCTCTGACAGCTGAAGATTGCAAGTCCTAAGTTTGTATAGGGCGTTGATCAGATCGAGGAGTTTGTGGGCGTGCATCACCGAACTGTACGGCCCGAAATAGAGCGACCCGTCCTTTTTGAAGCGCCTGGTGAGGAACACCCTGGGGAACGGCTCCTTCTTCACACATATCCACGGGTAGGTCTTCCCATCCTTGAGCAAAATATTGTATTTGGGCTGATACTCTTTGATCAGATTGTTCTCCAGAAGTAGTGCATCCTCCTCAGTATCCACCACTGTGTGCTCCACATCTCTGATTTTTGAGACCATAACAGCAGTCTTGCGCGTAAGCTTCTCAGGTGCCTGGAAGTATTGTGACACCCTCTTTTTCAGGTTCTTTGCCTTACCGACATAGATAACCGTACCGTTCTCATCGAGATATCGGTACACCCCCGGAACCTCAGGAAGGAGCTTAATCTTGTCTGTAATAGTCATATATGGAGAAAAATGCTATATTTGCACAATATAAAATACCTAAACGTGGAAACAAAAGTAATCAATATCTCTGATATTAAGAGCGCTATTGGGATGAAAGGTGCTCTTGGTGACGTGATAGCCAAGTCTGCAATGTCGCTATTGTCCCTCAACGAGATCAATGACATCTACGCCAAATCCCAAGTGGGAAACGGCAGGGCATTTACATCCAAAGTTCTGGAGGTGCTTAACATCAAAACCGATATTATAGCTGCCCAGCTCGATGTTATCCCTAAAGAGGGCCCCTTCATTATTGTTTCCAACCACCCTTTCGGTGCTATCGACGGTATTATCCTTTTTGATACCATCGCATCGATAAGACCCGATTTCAAAATCCTTACAAACTTTATCCTCTCATACATCAAGAACCTTTCCGAGTATTTTCTCCCTGTGAACCCTTTCACAGATATGAAGAACCTGAAGAACAGTTTCTCAGGGGTCAGAGCTGCGAAAGAGCACCTTTTGAACGGTGGCGGCCTGGGTCTATTCCCAGCCGGTGAGGTATCTACATACCACGGAAATGGTTATACCGAGGATATCGAGTGGACCCAACCCATCTCAAAAATGATCCTCAAGAGCAATGTTCCGGTGATTCCTGTCTATTTCCACGGTCAGAACAGCCGCACATTCCACGCATTGGGTAAAATTCACCCTCTCCTAAGGACCGCACAGCTTCCAAGAGAGCTTGTAAACAAGGAGGGTCAGACCATCTCATTGAGAATAGGTAAGATTATCAACCCTTCTGAAATTCAGGAGCACAATATAAACAGTCTCAGAAAATATCTCCGCAACAGAACCTACGCACTTGAAGCTCAGGTCGAACCCCCTGTAGAGGAGAATCTTCTAAGAAAGGCTGAGGACGAGGCTCCGATTGCCCCTTCAAAAGGGAAAAAGGCACTTCTTGAGGAGATCAAGAAGCTGGACGAGAAAGGTAACAAGCTGTTTGATACAGCCAATTTCTCTTGTTTCATAGCAGATTACGAGGATATACCTGCACTTATACATGAGATAGGCATCAAGCGTGAGGAGTCATTCCGCGCAGTGGGAGAAGGGACCGGTCTTGAGGCCGATCTTGACAAATTTGATCTCTACTACAAGCATCTTATCCTTTGGGACAACGACAAAGAGGCCTTTGCCGGTGCATACAGACTCGGTATCGGAGATGAGATAGTGAAGAAATATGGAAAGAAAGGGTTCTATTCCCATACTCTGTTCAAATACTCTAAAGAGTTCGTTGACACCCTATCAAGCAGCATCGAGTTGGGCCGCTCATTTGTAGCCCTCGAATATAAGAAGGATGCCCTACCACTTATGCTTCTGATCAGAGGACTTATGTACAGCATCTTGAGGTATGACCAGTGCAAATACCTGTTCGGTCCTGTAAGTATAAGTTCATCTTACCCTCTATTCTACAGGAGTCTTATGACCCATTACATCATGGAGATACACTCCAGAAAATTCCTGAAGAAGAATGTTCACGGAAGGACTCCATTCAAACCTGACTTCCTGAGGGTAGATCCTAAGGATCTGATAGAGACCAAGATCAAGACTATCGAGACCTTTGACCGCTTCATGCTGCGCATCAGCGACAACCAATACAGACTCCCTACCCTTGTTAAGCAATATTTGAAACTGGGTGCGAGAATCGCCTGCTTCAATGTGGACAAGGACTTCAACTACTGTATTGATGGTCTGGTATTCCTAAGGATTGCCGATGTTCCTAAGGATGAGATCCTGAAACTCGCCAGAGGGGCAGAGGATCCTGAGATGATTATGAACAGGTTCAACTTTTAGGGGACCGGATCGTAGCCACTTCCACCCCAGGGGTGGCATCTGAGAAGACGTTTTACCGTAAGATACATACCCTTGAACGGGCCATGCTTTCTGAATGCCTCTATGGCATAGGCCGAGCATGTGGGTGTAAACCTGCATGAGGCCGGCTTCAGCGGTGATATGAATATCTGATAAAATCTGATTAGCAGGACAAATGGAGACACAGCGACCTTTTTAAGAGTCGATACCCACCTTGGAGATGGCTGAGATGAGGGTTTCTGTGATTTTTCCATAGTCCATTATATGAGATGAGACATATACCAGAAGAAGATCCTTTCCCTGAATATTGGGGAGGTTCTTACAGTTCAGTCTGAATGCCTCTCTGATTCTTCTTCTGATAAGATTTCTCTTTACAGCCCTCTTGTATATCTTCTTGGGAACCGATATTATAAGATGCTCTTTCCCCACTTCGGTGTCCCTATACAACACTTTATATGGGTAACTGAATTGTGATTTCCCTTGGGAATATATCAATTCGGCTGTTTTCATCTATTTGTTTTTCTCCAAATATAGAAGGAGAGCTTGAGCCACTGATGGAGCCTCAGGTGTAGGTGCTGTAATTTCCACCTCGATACCTGCATCTTTCAACGCTTTGGCTGTTGCAGGGCCAAAAGCCAGGAATTTGATATCCTTCTGATCGAATTCTGGATAGTTCTCCTGCAAAGATTTCACATCAAGCGGGCTATAGCAAACCATAATTTGATATTTGTGCAGATCCCACTCCTTCATCTCGCTATACATGGTCTTGCAGAAGACTGCACTCTGGAATTTAAGTTTTGCCTTGGTGAAAGCTTTTAGAACATCCGGTTTGGTAGAGTCGGTAGCGGCGATAAGGAATGTCTCATTCTTATGTTTTGTGCCGATAGCCTCTATAACCGAATCGATGGTACCTTTACCGAAAAAGATCTTTCTTTTTCTATAGATAATGTGCTTCTGCAAGTAAAGGGCGATAGCCTCAGTAGTACAGAAGTATTTCATGGTCTCAGGAACGGTCACTCTGGTCTCTTCACAAAGTGCGAAGAATGCATCAATAGTGGATTTGGAAGAGAAGACCATCGCTGTGTGCTCAAGGATTTCTACCCTTTGGGCTCTGAACTCACGAGCTGTAACAGGCTGAACATAAAAGAATTGGTTAAAATCTATGTTCACACCGTATTTAGAAATAATATCTGTGTAAGGGGAACTTGCCGTAGGAGCTGGCTGAGATATCAAAATGTTTTTTACTTTCATCAACAATCTTTCTTTTTTTTCGGGGTGCAAATGTACAACAAAAATAAAGAATTGATGCAAAAATTTTTAGTTCCCTCTTTTTGCATTATATCCGTCATTTAAAAGGAGATTGAGCACTTTATCCCTCAAATCACCCTGAATGACGATTTCTCCATCTTTTGCACTCCCTCCCACTCCGCATTTTGTCTTCAATTTTTTCGCAAGTGTCTCCAAATCTGACTCTTTCCCTCTGAATCCCTTCACCAATGTCACCTGTTTTCCTCCTCTGTTTCTCCTGTCTATCGAGACTATAAGTTTCTGCGCTGAGGGGGCAAGAGTCTCCTGCTCTTCCTCCACAGGGATATCATATTTAAAGTCCGGATTGGTGGAAAATACCACACCTAGCCTGCTTTTCCAATCTTGTTCTGCCATATCATTAATTTTTGCAAAGTTAGATATAAATAATCAATTTCGTATATTTGCTGTTTATTCCGAAAAGATCTAAAACATGGAGAAAAAACAATTCAATCTATTAAGTCGTGTATTCGGACTTATCGTTTTCTTGGTGGCTACAGTTACCTATGTGCTGACCATCGAGCCCACTACCAGCTTCTGGGATTGCGGTGAGTTTATTGCATCATCATATAAACTTGAAGTGGGACACCCTCCTGGAAACCCTGTATTCCAGCTTGTTGCCCGCTTTTTTACTATGTTTGCATCCCCTGAGAATGCGGCTCTTGCAGTGAACCTGATGAATGCATTGTGCTCGTCACTTACCATATTGTTCCTATATTTGACCATAATGCACCTGGGAAGACGCCTTCTCGAGAAGAACGGCAGAGATTACCTCTCTGTTTCCAATGCCATTGCCCTTTGGGGCTCAGCCGCTGTCGGCGCATTGGCATACTGCTGGTCCGACACCTTCTGGTTCTCAGCTGTGGAGGGTGAGGTATATGCGATGTCATCCCTGTTGACCGCAGTCGTGTTCTGGGCTATGCTCAAATGGGAGGATGAGGCCGATGAGCCATACGCCAACAGATGGATTGTCCTCATCGCATTTTTGCTCGGTCTGTCGATCGGAGTGCACTTGCTGAACCTATTGGCAATCCCTGCCATTGCCTTTATATATTACTATAAGAAATCCACCTCATTCACCTGGGGCAAGGCTTTCGGAGTACTTTGCCTCTCAGCTGTGGTGCTTGGCGTGATCCTATGGGGAATTATCCCATACCTTCCAAAAATCGCAGCACAGGTGGATCTTCTCTTTGTAAATGGCTTCGGGCTCCCTTACAACAGCGGCGCAGTGGTGTTTATGGTGATTCTGCTGGCTGCATGTTTCTGGCTCATCTATTTCTCTCACAGGAAAGGGAAAGTATTGCTCAATACGATCACCCTATGCTTTACAATGATCGTTATCGGTTACTCTTCATTTGCTGTGGTGATCATCCGCTCTTCAGCCAATACACCTACCAATGAGTACCAGCCTGACAATCCATTCACCCTTGTAAGGTATTTGGGCCGTGAACAGTACGGAAGCAACCCTCTTGTATATGGAGAGACCTTCGCATCTGTACCTACAAACTACAGCGTACCAAAATATTATACTCCGCTGAACGGTAAATATTTCAAGACCGACGGCCCTCTGGATGTGAAATATCCTGCCGAATCGAAGATGTTCTTCCCACGTATGTGGAGCAAGTCTCCTGAACATATAGAGTTCTACAAACACTATACAGGTGACGGTAAGGTGCCTCAGGGAGGACAGCATAAAATGCCTACATTCAAGGAGAATATCTCATTCTTCATTGATTATCAGATAAACTGGATGTACTTCAGATACTTCTTCTGGAACTTTGTGGGTCGTCAGAATGACCTCCACAGCCCTACACCGGGAGAGCCGCTTAAGGGCAACTGGGAGTCAGGTATCGGCTTTATCGATAAAGCCCGCCTGGGTGACCAGTCTGTTGGTCCGGATTATATTGTGAACAGCAGATCTAAGAACCACTACTACTTCCTTCCGTTGATCCTGGGTCTTATCGGACTGTTCTTCCAGCTCAAAAAAGACCAGCAGAACTGGTGGGTAACCATGCTACTTTTCTTGCTTACAGGTATCGGTATCGTGGTATATCTTAACCAGCCACCACTTCAGGTCAGGGAGAGGGACTATGCTTATGCCGGCTCTTTCTATATGTTCTGCGTGTGGATCGGATTTGCTGTAATGGCCATCCACCAATGGCTGGAGAAATATATCAAAGGAGATAAGGTGCCCCAATGGGCTATCCCTGCCGTAGTTTCTGTACTTGCACTGATCGTCCCTGTACAGATGGCAAGCCAAAACTGGGATGACCACGACAGAAGTGGCAGATATACTGCTCAAAATCTTGCATACAACTACCTTATGTCTCTGGATCAGAATGCCATCATCGTTACCCACGGTGACAATGACACATTCCCTTTATGGTATATACAGGAGGTGGAAGGTGTCAGACTTGATACCAGAATCATGAACACCTCACTACTTGGTACTGACTGGTATATCGACCAGATGAGGAGAAAGATCTACGACTCAGAGCCTATCATTTTCTCCCTTGACAGAGAAGAGTATCTGTATGGCAAGAACGAATTCCCTGATGTTGTCGACAGAGTCAACAGGCCTATTACACTTAAAGAGGCCATCACCCTGTTCAAGGATCCACGTGTGAAGATCAACAGATACGGTACTGCAGAGTCTTTCATCGCACAACACAAACTGAGACTCCCTGTAAATAAGGAGAATGTGAAGAAATTCGGCATCGTGGCTGAAGAGGATTATGACAAGATAGTGGATACATTGTATCTTGACATCCCTGCCGGCAGAAGTTCTATCTCCAAGACCGAACTGATGATTTTGGATATGTTGTCAAACTACAATTGGGACAGACCTATCTATTTCGTATCACAAGGTGGAGACCTCGACATAGGGATACGTAATTACCTCCAGTTTGAAGGTTTTGCATACAAGCTGGTTCCTATCAAGAGCGTGACTTCGACCGCTGAAATCGGCCAAATTGATGCTTTAAAGATGTTTGACAAAGTAATGAAGGTCTACGAGTGGGATAACCTCTCTGACACCACCATCAACATAGACTATCAGAACCTCGCCACATTCAACGGCGTGATGAATATCAGAGCAATTTTTGTCCAGACAGCTACCGGTCTGTTCAAAGATGGCTACAAAGAGAAAGCTGTTCAGGTCCTTGACAGAATGCAGCAAGTCATGGTCCCAGAGAACTTCCCTCTCAACACCTCTATACTATACTCTATCAATGAATACATGGTTCTTCAGGCCATTGAGATATATTTGAGATGTGATGAGAAAGAGAAAGCTGTCAAACTGGCTCAGGAATTCGCCAAAGAGACCATCGAGGCTGTCGAGTTGTTTGTCAAACCTTACGGTCATGGCATCCTGTCCAAATCAGACCTTGAAAACAGCTACTCACTGTACGGATATATGCTTGAAATCCTGTCTGGCTGTGGCGCCAAAGAGGAAGCTGACTCACTTGAACTCCAGTTCAACGAAGTGATCACCGCCCTCCTCGCCGACTAACCACCCGCCAGGCTACAAACTGACACACAGCCAGGACTGGCTCCCCCAGAACGGGAACACAGCCAGCAGGCACAAACATAAATAGCTGCTACGACCCCACCAACCCCGTAGCAGCTATATTATTTTCACACCCCAAGCTACACTCCCGCTGACACACCTCAGCTAGATTCCCCCAACGAACTACCAGGCCCGACAAGACTTCCCGCGTTCATTTTTTACCAAAACTGTGCGCGGCACCCGATTTTTTCACCTCCCGCGTTCATTTTTTACCAAAATCGAGCACGGAATCTGCCAGAACACAGTCATGCGCCTGTTCAGACCTGACTGCCACGCCCGCCCACCTAAATATCTCTCTCCTACCTAACATCTCTCTCCCGACAGGCCCTTCGTGCAAAACACCTTTCCAGAGACCCCACTAACAGCACCATCTGGGGTACATCAGCGGAAAGGTCCCACCGATTCTGCCTAACCTTTCCACCAACCCTACTCAGAACATCACACCAGGCCCCTCCACGGAAAGGTGAATTGCAGGAAACAACTGAATAGAGACCACCTGAACACTCAGGCATGAAAAGCCCCCCGGAAAGCCCCACAACCAGGCAACAGTCGAGCGGGAGGAGAGCCCTCTGGGTCGAGCTCCCCGCACCAGCGGACATGGTATACTCCGCCTTTGACGTCACCACACAAAAAAGGCTGCCACATCGATGTGACAGCCTTTTAGCTTATTATGTGTCTTTGTCAGACTATTTCTTCAAAGCAGCTTTTTTAGCTTTTCTTTGTATCAAGTCATACATTAGAGGGGTACCGATGAACACTGAAGAATAAGTACCGAAGATGATACCTACGATAAGTGCCACAGCAAAACCTCTGATCACTTCACCACCGAACAATGCGATAGCGATAAGGGTAACCAATGTAGAAAGTGAAGTGTTGATGGTTCTTGAAAGTGTGCTGTTAAGAGCCTCATTCACGTTCTGAGCAAGGTCACGTTTAGGATATAGCATGTTGTTCTCACGGATACGGTCGAAGATAACCACGTTATCGTTGATAGAGTAACCGATGATAGTAAGGATAGCTGCGATAAATGTCTGGTCAACGTCCAAAGTGAAAGGAAGAACACCTGTGAACAATGAGAAGAAACCGATAGCGATGATAGCATCGTGGGCCAAAGCTACAACACCACCAAGACCGTAAGTCCAGTTTCTGAATCGTGCAGCGATATATACGAAGATAGCGATAAGAGCAAGAACTACTGCGATAACAGCATTTCTCTTGATATCGTTAGCGATAGTAGGACCAACTTTATCAGAGCTGATGATACCGTTAGGGTTCTCAACTGTAGATGTGAAATCTTCGAATGATAGAGGGGTAGCAAAGTAACCCTTCAATGCGTTGTAAAGTTTGGTATCTACCAATACATCAGTCTCTGATGAGTTATCTTCGATCATATATTTGGTAGTGATCTTCATTTGGCTCTCACCACCGAACTGTTTAACCTCAACAGACTCACCAAATTCAGCAGTTGTAGCCTCTCTAACATCTTCAGCTGACACTGGAGCATCGAATCTTACTACATATGTTCTACCACCTGTGAAGTCAACACCATAAGAGAAACCTTTGATGAAGATAGAACCAAGGCAGATAACTACACATACGATAGAGAAGATGTAAGACCATTTGCGTAGACCCAAGAAGTTAACTTTGGTATGTTGTAGGAAGTCACGGGTAGCTTTGTTATCAAATGTGATGTTCTTGTTTTCGTCAAGTCTCTTCTCGATGATAAGACGAGTGATGAAGATAGAGGTAAGCAATGAAGTGATGATACCTATAACAAGAGTAGTGGCGAAACCTTGAACTGGACCAGAACCGAATGCCATAAGAACGATACCGGTAATGATAGTGGTCAAGTTACCGTCAATAATTGCTGAGTAAGCGTTTTTGTAACCGTCAGCAACTGCAAGACGAAGTGCTTTACCTGCACGAAGCTCCTCTTTGATACGCTCGTAGATAATAACGTTAGCATCGACAGCCATACCCATGGTCAACACGATACCAGCCATACCAGGAAGGGTAAGAACTGCACCGAATGAAGCCAAAGTACCAAGTAGGAACACTACGTTGCAAAGCAATGCTACGTTTGCTACAAGACCTGCACCATTATAGAATACTGCGATGTAAACCAATACAAGTACGAATGCTACCAAGATAGAAAGGATACCAGCTTTGATAGACTCGCTACCAAGTGATGGACCTACCACTTGCTCTTGAACGATAGATGCAGGAGCAGGAAGTTTACCTGATTTCAATACGTTTGCCAAGTCTTCAGCCTCTTCGATAGTGAAGTTACCGGTGATTTGTGAACGGCCACCAGAGATCTCAGTCTGAACTCTTGGATATGAATAGATGGTACCATCAAGTGCGATAGCGATACATTTGCCAATGTTGTCAGCAGTCAAACGAGCCCAAATTCTTGCACCCTCAGCGTTCATAGACATATCTACTTCTGGAGTACCACCTGTGTTAGCGTATGACATTCTTGCGTCAGCTACTGCGCCACCATCAAGAGGGGCTTTACCGTCACGGGTGTTAGCTTTGATAGCGATAAGCTCGAAGTATGAATCGTTTTCGAATTGTGCAGATGGCTTAACAGTCCACATTAGTTTAAGATCTCTTGGGAATAGAGATTTGATTTGAGGAAGGCTTAGCCATTTGTTGATAGCTGCTGTATCTTTGTAGTGAGCAACACCGACCATTGGGCCAGGCATTACTTGACCATTGTAGATGCTTGGTTGAAGAGCATAGAACAAAGGATTGTTCTTAGCATAGTTTGCCTCATCAATTGAAAGGCTATCCTCTTGGGTAGCTTGAGCAAGAAGGTCATCTGAAGCAGGAGCAGCCTCTTCTTTAACCTCAACAACATCGTTGTTTAGATATTCTCTAAGAAGGTTGTTAGCCTCTTGCATATAACCGAACACTTCTGAAGCCTCATAGGTTGTCCAGAACTCAAGAGAAGCGGTACCTTGAAGAAGTTTTCTTACACGCTCAGGCTCTTTAACACCTGGAAGCTCTACAAGGATACGACCACTGTTACCAAGTTTCTGAATGTTTGGAGAAGCAACGCCGAAACGGTCGATACGGTTTCTTAGAACGTTGAAAGAGTTAGCAATTGCACTCTCTGCCTCCTCACGGATAACGGTGATAACCTCTTCGTTGGTGCTCTCTGGTTTGATTTTCTCACGCATTTCGTAAGTAGCGAAAATGGTAGAAAGTCTCTCACCTGGAGCTACGATGTCCCATGCTTCTGCGAAAAGGGTGATAAAATCTGAACGTGAGTCTCTTTGGTTTTTCTTAGCCAAAGCAAGAGCCTCTGTAAATTGAGCTGAAGTATTATTGTCTGACAATGCTACTACAAGATCACTCAACTCCACTTGAAGCATAACGTTCATACCGCCTTTCAAGTCAAGACCTAGGTTAATCTCTTTCTCTTTAACTTCTTTAAAAGTGAAACCGAGGTAAACTTTCTCTGTAGAGATACTGTCGATGTAGTATCTGTTCTTCTCTTTTCTCAAAGAGTCCAAATAGAAAGCTTTGTCAAGCTCGGATACTTTTGAAAATGAAGGCGATTGTTGCTCCGCAAGCACTGCGTTTTCTGCATACTTCTCCGCCTTGTTCTCCTGAAGGTAGGTCACTGCTGTAAACGATAATTGGTACAGACAGGCCAACCCGATTAGAATTGCCATTAATTTAATGACGCCTTTACTTTGCATATCTGATTATGTTAAAATTATTTAGTTTTCAAAATAAGGGTACAAAAGTACTATTTTTTTCTAATATATAAAGTATTTAGTATTTTTGTTGAGTATTTTTATGAATTGAACGAGGTTGAATATGAGAACAAGTATATCCAGAGCAATACTTTTCCTAACACTTATACTACTGACAAATAGCGCCTATTCCCAACAAAATGACCAGATGAAAGAGGCCTCGTCTCTCCATCGCCAATACAGATTTGAGGAGGCCATTTCCCTATACAACAAACTTCTGTCTGCCACTGCAGACTCCTTGACAAAACTGAAGATCGACGAGAACATAATCCAGTGTGAAAACGGCATCAGTCTTCTCCAATACGCTGTAACTCCTAACGTTATAGCCAAGAAGAGTGTTCCGGTCGAAAACTTCTACCTCCATTTTTCGAGTCTGCAGGACAAGACATGGATGCCGATTCCTAACCCGATGATAGCGGTGAATTCCCATCCATATTATAGTGCTGTATATTTCCCCGAGGGACAAAATACCGTTTATTACTCCGCTCCCGACAACTCCGGATCTTGGAACATTTACCAGATCTCCCAGATCTCAGATACCCTTTGGGCGGAGCCCAAGATTCTGGGTGAGAATATCACCTCTTCGGGCGATGAGATCTTCCCGCTCCTGAGCAGCGACGGAAAGGAGCTCTACTTCGCATCCAACGGCCACTATGGAATGGGTGGTTACGACCTGTACGTGAGCCGCTGGGATGAAGATGCACAGGATTGGGGTGTACCCGAGAATCTGGGATTCCCCTACTCATCCACCGCAGATGACATCCTCTACCTCAACAGCTTCGACGGGCAATACTCGATTCTCGCCTCTAACCGCGACGCTGCAAACAAAGAGGAGATAACATTGTACGCAATTGAGTATATCCCCACCACCATCAAAAAAGAGCTTAGCGACATAAAGGAGATCCAATCCGTTGCGAAGCTGGATGTGGCTAAATCAGAGCAAGTTGCGCCAAAGGCAGAGGCAGATGAAAAGGAACCCGAGCCAGAGGGGATGAGCGACTACGCCAAACTTGTCTCGCAAATGAGAATCCTCCGCAAGGAGCTCGACAACAATATTGCGAAGCAGGATGAGAGCAGACTCCTTTACGAGAGGGTGACAAACGAAGATGACCGCGAATTCCTCAAGGAGGAGATCACCGATTTGGAGGCCAAGGCCAATGATATCAGAGCTCGCCTCGACCAGGCATCTGCAAAAGTACAAGCCGCTGAGCTTGAATTCCTTGCAAAAGGGATTATCCCTCAGTTCCAAGCCCCGGAAGAGGAGAAAATCCAGGCTCAACCTGCGGGAGAAACCCTCACCTACCAGTTTGCAAACCACACATACCGCGATGTGGCAGACATGAATATCGAGGTACCGGAGCCGGAATTTGACTACTCATTCAAAATATTGGACGAAGCCCAATTTGCCGAGGACAATACCCTACCAAATGGACTTGTTTACCAGATTCAGCTGATGGTGGTATCAAACAAGTCGGGCAAAAAGTCTTTCAAAGGGATGAGTCCTATCTTCGAGTACAAGCAGCCTTCCGGCAAATACCTCTACACCGTGGGTCTTTGGAGGACACATGCAGAGGCACTCAAGCACTTGAACCAAGTGAGGAAGAGAGGCTTCCCAAAAGCCTATATCATAGCGTATAATAACGGCAAATCGACCTCTGTGAAAAACGCCAGAATACTTGAAAAACAGAAAGCTGACGAGCAGAGTGAGACCTCATATCAGGTATTGTTGAAAGGGTATCCAGACGGAATCCCAACAGGTATCCTTACCGCCATCAGAGGCGCTTGTGACAAAGACTTGGCAAAGGCTGCCGAGGATGGACAAACCATCTATATGGTGGGACCTTTCTCTAAAAAAGAGGAGGCCGACAACCTGAAAACTCTCCTTTTCGGCCTGGGTGCAGAGGGGATATCTGTAGAACCAATTAAAAAATAAGATATATGGGACTGATTATATTTCTACTACTGCTTGGTAACATATTGATATTGGCTGAATTGCTGATCATTCCCGGGACCATCTTCACCGGACTTCTGGGATTGGGTTCCATCGTCGGCGGCTGCTATCTGGCATACACCAATATCAGTGTCACAGCAAGTATTGTGATTTTTGTCATCAATATCGTGGTATTGGTCATCGCCACCATCCTCCTTCTCAGAGCTAAAACATGGCGCAAACTCTCATTGGACACCAAAATCGAGAGCAGCGTGGATGCAAAAGCAGAAGAGAGGGGTCTGAATGCAGGTGATTCCGGAAAAACCACCACCAGACTTGCCCCTATGGGTAAAGCCGATTTTGGAAGCTGCTCACTTGAGGTTACCTCTTTAGATGGAATTATAGATCCGGGAACCGACGTGGTAATAGCCAAAATCGAGGATCATAAGATTTTTGTAAAGAAACAATAACACATAAAATTAACTGAAATGGAACCAACCGGTATTATTATTTGGGCAGCTATCTCGCTGGTAGCACTCATTATTCTTCTATGGTTTTTCCCTGTAGCACTATGGTTTCAGGCACTTATCTCGGGAGTTAGAATCTCCCTGCTTCAGCTTATCCTTATGCGCTGGAGAAAAGTTCCTCCAGGAACCATCGTTATGGCAATGATCACAGGAACCAAAGCTGGAATCAAACTCGATCCAAACGCACTTGAGGCTCACTATTTGGCCAAAGGCAATGTTCCAAACGTCATCAATGCACTTATCTCTGCAGACAAAGCAAATATCGCCCTCGACTTCAAAATGGCGGCAGCTATTGACTTGGCCGGCCGTGATGTATTTGAGGCAGTACAAATGTCAGTAAATCCAAAAGTGATCAATACCCCACCTGTAACCGCAGTGGCGAAAGATGGTATCCAGCTTATCGCTAAAGCTCGTGTGACAGTCCGCGCCAACATCAAACAGCTTGTCGGTGGTGCCGGCGAAGACACCGTTCTCGCACGTGTAGGTGAAGGTATCGTATCAAGTATCGGTTCAGCAGAATCTCACAAACAGGTTCTAGAAAACCCTGACTCAATCTCCAAAGTGGTACTTCAAAAAGGTCTTGACGCAGGTACAGCATTTGAGATTCTGTCTATCGATATCGCAGACATCGACATCGGAAAGAACATCGGTGCAGTGCTTCAAATCGACCAGGCAAATGCAGATAAGAACATCGCACAAGCTAGAGCAGAGGAGAAAAGGGCAATGGCAGTAGCTCTTGAGCAAGAGATGAAAGCCAAAGCACAAGAGGCTCGCGCAAAAGTTATCGAAGCAGAGAAAGAGATTCCTCTGGCAATGGCAGATGCATTCCGTAGCGGCAATCTCGGTATCATGGACTACTACAAAATCAAAAACATCCAGGCCGACACCGATATGAGAGAGAATATCGCGAAATAGGATACCGACCATAGGATCACAAAAAAGGGTACCACTGCAGGTGCCCTTTCTTTTTATATATACGGATTTAGGAATGTTCTTTGTATTAGGTAAAAAAGTGGTAGGATTTTTGGGTGGATATAAAAGAGAAAGAGGTTGTGAGTTGCTGATAATTAGCGAACTACAACCTCTTTTCTGCGGTGAGAGGGGGATTCGAACCCCCGGTACGGTTACCCGTACGTCAGTTTAGCAAACTGGTGGTTTAAGCCACTCACCCATCTCACCAATCTCACCAATCCTTTCGTTTGGGAATGCAAATGTAGGAATTTTTTCAATAGGAGCAAAAATAATTTTGCATTTAAAAAAAAATATCTATCTTTGCATCCGCTTTCGGGATGTGGCGCAGTTGGCTAGCGCACCTGCTTTGGGAGCAGGGGGTCCTCCGTTCGAGTCGGAGTATCCCGACGAAAAGCAAAAGGCTCAGTCTTAACGATTGGGCCTTTTTTGTTTTATCACCCAAAACATTGATCTCCATTTTTCTCAACATCAGGGCCCAAAGTAAAATCCTGTTGTTTACATTATCTCAACACCAGATTAGGAGCAGATATTCGAAGATAATACACACTTCCGTGCCCAATCCGTCAATAACATGAGGGACAGGGAGCACAAAACCATTTCGCAGCAAGAAAAGCGTTCCCAATCTGCTGGAACTTACTGAAACACACCCAAGAATTAAATTTGGATATCCCAAATTCTTTCCCAAAATTTGTAGAACATTCAATAATCCACCAATCAGCCCGGGTGGAAGGTTGATATGAGGGAATGATCGGGCACAATATCCAAATTATGGTGGAAAAATCTTTTTATCACGTTTGCACAGACGGAAACAAAATCGATTGGCTCTTTAGAGATGACAGTGACTTCATTGCCGGAATTAATAGAATCGGTATATGCGTGTACATCACCAAGATAGACCTTTACTCATTTGTACTGATGGACAATCATGTTCACTTTTTGGTGTTTGGAACTCTTCCAGAATGTAAAGACTTCATAAATAAGTACAAACAACTCACTGGCAAGTGGATAAAGAATAAGTACAATTTGGAGGGCTATGCGAATAAATTACCAGCACAGATAATCAGGTTAAAATCTGAAGAATATGTCCTAAATGTTGCAGCATACATTGACAGAAACATCACCAGGACCAGCTATCCATATCTACCTTCAGAATATAGATGGGGATCTGCCCCATATCTGTTTAGAAACAGGAATATTATGGTAAGCTCCAAACTGTCTGATTACTCCAAAAGGGGACAAAGACTTCTACTCAATAGCCATATTGAACTTCCTCCATCCTGGAGAGTATTCCCGGACGGGATGTTGAATCCCATAGACTTTGTCTGTTACGACAAGATGGAGAAACTCTTCAAGACCCCTACCCGATACAATTACTTCTTAGCTAAAAAAGTGGAGGGCGATATTGATCAGGAACTCCAGAATGGCCGACAGACATATATCATAGATAAGGACTTAAGACCTATTGTTCAGACATTGGCTAAAAGGTTATTTGGTGAACAAGATCCCAAACTTCTGAATATCGATTCAAGACTAATCCTGGCGAGAAAACTCCGCTATGAATATTACTCCACCCCAAAACAAATATCCAGAATGCTGGGGCTATCTTTGGATATTCTTAACGGTTACATCTGACGAACTTTTGTACACCACTGTGCTATGCCGCCAACAGATTGGGAGCAACAATCGCAATTAGAAAGGGTATTCTGGTCCAACCCCTCAATGGTCAGTGGGATTAGGAGCACCTATCCACGCCACACGTAAGTTTCGTTCCTAATCTGCTGGACGGTTTGACTTTCGATATTGATTTTGCGGTCGTGGCACTCATCATGCGGTGCAGCCCTTGTGCTGGACTCCACAGCACGACGGCCACTAGTGGCAGTGGATGGGGAATGCCGGAGGCCCAATCCCGTCAGGGAATGCCGGAGGCCCAATCCCTTTTTCAATTTTTTTCGTATCTTGCACCATCTATAAAATGAATATCAACACATCAAATACCGGTCTTGTTCTGGAGGGGGGCGGTCTTCGTGGGGTATTTACCTGCGGAGTACTTGACTGCTTCATGGATCACGGTATAAAGTTTCCATTCACAGTGGGGGTAAGCGCAGGTGCCTGCAATGGCCTCTCATATATGTCGGGGCAGCGTGGAAGGGCGAGGGCCAGCAATATCGACCTGCTGGAAGAGCACCATTATGTGGGGGTGAAGTATCTCTTCACACAAGGGTGCATAATGGATTTCAAGCTGCTCTTTGAAGATTTCCCCGAAAAAATTATCCCATACGACTACGACACATATTTCTCCAACCCTGACAGGTATGTAATGGTGACAACCAATTGCCTTACCGGCAAAGCAGAATATCTGGAAGAGAGGCAATCTTCTGAGAGGGTTATGGGTATTGTGAGGGCCTCAAGCAGCCTCCCATTTGTCGCCAAGATCACATATGTGGATGAAATCCCTATGCTCGATGGTGGAATAGTGGACTCTATCCCGGTAAAATATGCGATGGAGC
Organism: Bacteroidales bacterium; assembly: GCA_017546125.1. GTDB lineage: Bacteria > Bacteroidota > Bacteroidia > Bacteroidales > UBA932 > CAAGNP01. Next base: position 47,735 of record JAFYXO010000001.1, on the reverse strand, counting down.
AAGGATATTCCAAACTGGTGGTAGTCCTGACCCGAAATAAAGGGTACAGAAAGAAAAAGAGCTCTATGCCTCTGTCAAAGGTATTTTACAAAAAGTACCCTATGCTGTAGAAAGCCCTGTCAGAACGAAACGCCAGATACAACGAGACAATGGATCTGATCGAGCAGCTGGAGAAAGAGGGGAAAATCGTAGTTATCCGACCTCAAAAACCCATTGAGGTGAGCCGTATGGAGAAAGATACCCAAAAGCTGTCAGCCCTGTATCAGGAGGGCTACGATATCGCAAAAGATATGATATGAAAGCCGATAAACGCAATGTTTTATCGGCTTTCTTGCATATCATCAGGTCTGATTATTTCTCTAACTGCATGAAAAGATCTTTGAAGCTTACTTTCTCTTCGATGATAGATCTCACTTTGTCGATAGGGATACGCTCCTGTGTCATGGTATCTCTGTAACGGATAGTCACCTGGTTGTCCTCAAGGGTCTGGTGGTCGATAGTGATACAGAATGGTGTACCAATAGCGTCCTGACGGCGATATCTCTTACCGATACTGTCTTTCTCGTCGTATTGGCAGTTGAAATCGTATTTCAAGTCATGCATAATTTTGTGAGCCACCTCTGGAAGGCCATCTTTCTTAACAAGAGGAAGTACAGCCAATTTTACTGGTGCCAACACTGGTGGAATTCTTAGCACTACGCGGGTCTCACCGTTTTCAAGTTTCTCCTCGCAGTATGCTGCAGAGAGTACCGACAAGAACATTCGGTCAAGACCGATAGAGGTCTCGATTACGTAAGGTACATAGCTCTCGTTGGTCTCAGGATCGAAATATTGCATTTTGCGGCCAGAGAATTTCTGATGTTGGCCCAAGTCGAAGTCTGTACGTGAGTGGATACCTTCAAGCTCTTTGAAACCGAATGGGAATTCGAATTCGATATCGGTAGCGGCATTTGCGTAGTGAGCCAGTTTCTCATGGTCGTGATAACGGTATTTCTTGTCACCCATTCCAAGTGCTTTATGCCATGCAAGACGGGTCTCTTTCCATTTTGCAAACCATTTCAACTCCTCACCTGGACGAACGAAGAACTGCATCTCCATTTGCTCAAACTCCCTCATACGGAAGATGAATTGGCGAGCCACGATCTCATTACGGAACGCTTTACCGATCTGTGCAATACCGAATGGAACTTTCATTCTACCGGTCTTCTGAACGTTCAAGAAGTTCACAAAGATACCTTGTGCAGTCTCAGGTCTCAAATAGATGGTGCCTGACTCATCAGATACACTACCAAGCTGAGTGCTGAACATAAGGTTGAACTGACGCACATCTGTCCAGTTTTTGGTTCCTGAGATAGGGCAAGCGATCTCGCACTCTACGATAAGGTCTTTAAGTGCCACAAGGTCGTTTGCATTGAGTGCATCCGCCATTTTCTGACGTACTGCATCAGCTTTAGCCTTGCTGCGAAGTACATTTGGATTGGTGGCACGGAACTGCTCCTCATCAAACGCTTCACCAAATTTCTTTCTACCTTTCTCTACCTCTTTATTGATTTTCTCCTCGATCTTCGCGATATAATCCTCCAACAGGACATCGGCACGATATCTCTTCTTAGAATCCTTATTATCGATAAGGGGGTCGTTGAATGCACCTACGTGACCCGAAGCTTCCCAAATCTTTGGATGCATAAAAATGGCTGAGTCGATACCCACGATGTTTTCGTGAACTTTCACCATCGAGTCCCACCAATATTTCTTAATGTTATTTTTCAATTCAGAGCCAAGCTGACCATAGTCATAAACTGCGCTCAAACCGTCATAAACCTCACTTGAAGGGAAGATAAAACCATACTCCTTCGAGTGTGCAATAAGATTTCTAAAGAGTTCTTCTTGTGTCATCTTTTGTGATGTTTTTATATTAAGGGTGCAAAAGTACTAATATTTTAATATTTTTGCCTTTTAATTGAGTAAGTATTTAATTTATTTATCGATAATGAGAACTATTTTCCTATCTCTGGTAGCCGGTCTGGCCCTTATGCTGACCTCCGCTACCGCTAATGCACAGGATGCCACATTTGTAAAAACATCCTACAATGTACTTTCAGACGGCAATGTGGAGCTTGTATTTGACATTCAGATCAATGAAGGATGGTACCTTTACAGCGCCACACCTGTAAAAGGTGGTCCTATGACCGCAAATTTTGACATGGATGCACAGACCCCAGCCCAAGCCCAAGGGGCAATGGTGGATGGCGTCGAGCCTCATACCAAGTTCGACTCAGCTTTCGGACTTGACGTCTATTATTTTGAGGGACAAGGTCAATTCAAACAGACCATCACCCCTTCTGCCAATGGCAATTTCACAGTGCAGGGAACTTTGGTATATCAGACTTGCAACGGCGAAGAGTGCCTTATCAATGAAAATGATGTGACCATCAATGTAAAAATGGGTGGCGCTGAGGTAGTAGAGGCACCTAAGGCTAAAAAATCAAAAGATGAGTCTCTCCTCTGGTTCCTTCTGATCGCTTTCGCTGCGGGTCTTGGCGGTGTTATCACCCCTTGCGTATTCCCTATGATCCCTATGACTGTAGGTTTCCTTATCGGTGGCGCATCGACTAAGAGAGCCGGCGTAATGAAAGGTTTGGTATTCGGACTTTCAGTGGTTCTTATCTACACTTTGCTTGGTCTTATCGTATCACTGTTCGGCAGCACTGCTGCGACCGACGCACTTGGAACACACTGGATTCCAAACTTGCTTTTCGCAGTCCTATTTATTGTATTTTCAATCTCTTTCCTTGGAGCATTTGAAATAACACTTCCAAGCGGCCTCGCAAACAAAGCTGACCGTCAGGCAGATAAAGGTGGCTACATCGGAGCATTCTTTGTAGCTGTCGCAATGGTTATCGTCTCTTTCTCATGTACAGGTCCATTCGTGGGCTCTATCCTTGCTGCAGCTGTTGTGGGTGGTGTAACCCTTAAACCTATCCTTGGTATGGCAGTGTTCGGAGCGGCATTCTCACTTCCTTTCGTAGTTTGCTCGTTCTTCCCTGGTATGATGAAGAAACTTCCTAAATCAGGTGGCTGGCTAAATGTAGTGAAAGTGGTATTCGCATTCGTATTGATGGCTTTCGCTGTCAAATTCCTATACAATGTGGATGCATATTTCGGATGGGGCGTTATCACCCGTCTTGGATTCCTTGCTGTATGGATCACACTTGTAATCCTGCTTGGTTTATACTTCTTGGGTGTTATCCGCACTGACCACGACTCACCTGTAGATGGTATCGGCTGGGGCAGAATGCTTGTGGCTATCGCATGCTTCTCATTCGCTTTCTACCTTATCCCAGGTCTCTTCGGCGCACCTCTTAAGAGCATTTCAGGTATGATCCCTCCTATGGATGGTTCGACTACCGTGATGACAGCTCCTGCTGCAAACTCAGAGGCAGCTGCACCTTCAGGATACTCATCACTAAAATCATACAACACACTTGACGAGGCAATCAAAGCCTCTGAAGAGACAGGAAAACCTATCTTCCTATCATTCAAATCCCACACCTGCAGCGTATGTAAGGTGATGGAGGCTACAGTCCTTAATGACCCCTCTATCCTTTCAAAATTGGGGTCAGACTTCGTCATCGCAAACCTATATGTGGATGACAAGACTCCCGATGCAGAGTATAAGACTCTTGGGAGGAAATTCAGACAATATGAGATGGAGAAATTCGGTTCTGCATCACAGCCTCTATACGCTGTTATCGACCACTCAGGCAAAACCCTTTCCGGTCCTGTAGGTAACAGCTCATTGGAGGAATTTTCAAATTTCATAAACTACTAGCATTATGAAAAAATTACTCCTTATCGCACTCTCTTCACTTCTGGCCTGGCAATCCGCTTCTGCCCAGATCAGATATGATTTCGATGTAGATTCTCTGGAATACATACTCCCCAACTTCAGCATAGGGTCAGTTGTATTCTATAATGGAGAAAGATCTCAGGCTTTTCTGAACATCAACACCTTTGACAATGCCGTCAGATTTATCGAACCCACCACAAAAGATACCCTTATCGTAAAGAATGAGGATGAAATCAAGGCCGTGTATATCAAAAACAGGTATTTCGCAAAGTGGCAGAAGAGATATATCGAACTAGTAAACCCTACCAATGACACCTCTATCGGTATCCACAGATACATAAATGTCATACAGAAAGGGAAAGTCGGTGCATACGGTATGGCTTCAGAGACAGCAAGTATCTCAAATGTAGCACACTTCAACGACATGGGCCAGACCCACAAATTAAAGAACAAGGCGCTGTATGACCTCTCTTATCATGTAGATTACTACATCTGCAAAGGGAATAAAATGTACCCTGCAAACACCATAGGTTTCCAGAAAATATACCCTAAACTCAAAGCTCAGATAGCTGAGTTTGTCAAAGAAAATGATATTGATTTCAGCAGTCTGGAGAGTATGAAGACTCTATACGACTATTGTATCAGCAATCAGTAACCGACAAATATCTCCCTTAGTGGGATCAATGCAAATTCCCTCTCCTGAAGCCTCGGGTGAGGGATTTGTAATTCTGGGAGGTCGACAGTCTGATTTCCGTATAGGAGGATGTCTATATCGATGATTCTCGATTTGTAGATTCTGTTCCCCGATTCATCATACTGCGGATCCTCAATAGGTCTCCCCATCTTGGCCTCCACATGCTTGCACACTTTAAGAAGGTCTGTCGGAGAGACAGAGGTTTTGAATGAAATAGCCTGGTTAAAGAAAGTCTCCTCAGCCACAAAACCGACCGCTTCCGACTCGTGAATCGAAGATTCCTTTACATCTGAGCCCAGAAATGGGGCCAGTTCATTGATCAGAAGTGCTATGGCTGTCTGAAGATTGCGCTCCTTATTGCCCATATTGGTACCAAGGAGAAGATACACCCTGTCCATTATAGAAAACCTAACTCTAAAAGGGCCTCCTCTGACATTCTGCTCTTGTCCCAGGCAGGCTCAAAAACCAACTCTATAGATACATTGGTCACACCCGGAGTATCTGCGACCGCTTCGTGTACATCCTCCACCAATTGGTCTGCCATAGGGCAGTTTGGTGCTGTAAGGGTCATTTTGATCTTAACCTCCCCCTCATCATTCACATCGAGTTCATAGACCAGCCCCAAATCGTATATGTTTACAGGGATCTCTGGGTCGTACACCTGTTTGAGAGCCCTGACGATATCCTTCTCTAATTTTCTCTTCTCCATAACCTATTTCGCGCTGTATGCCACAGCATAATTTTGAATCTGTTTAATCATAGAAACCAAACCGTTAGCTCGTGTTGGTGAAAGGTTATCTTTAAGTCCGATTTTCTCTACAAAACTGAAGTCTGAAGAGAGGATCTCCTGAGGAGTCCTACCGTTGAATACCCTTACAAGAAGGGAGATGATCCCTTTTGTGATAATGGCATCGCTGTCTGCAGCGAAAAAGATCTTCCCATCACGGTACTCCGAACTTAGCCATACCCTTGACTGGCACCCTTTGATAAGATTTGCCTCTGTCTTCTGAGTCTCCTCTATCATAGGGACACTCTTGCCAAGCTCGATAATGTATTCGTACTTGTCCATCCAGTCCTCAAATACTGAGAACTCTTCGATAATCTCGTTTTCTACCTCTACGATTGGTCTGTTTTCCATAATCTTGTCTCTATCTTAACATCGACACAGCTCTGTGAAGGGCTGCGATGAATATTTCACACTCCTGAAGGGTATTGTATGGGGCAAGTGAAGCTCTGAGCATACCGCTCTGGCCAAATCTTGCCATCAATGGCTCAGCACACATCATACCGGAACGGACAGCCACACCCATCTTATCCAGCAGCAGTGCCACATCCTCATGGTGCGCCCCCTCTATCGAGAATGAGAAAACTGGGATTTTTCCCTCACCCTCTCCATATAGCCTCAATCCATCTATAGCCTTCAAGTTCTGATATAAATAATCTATTTTTTCTTTCTCTTCTTCAATATAGTTAGCACCCATCACCTCTTTGGCAAATTCAAGTGCTGGAGCTAAAGTGGCACCACCTATGAAGTTAGGTGTTCCAGCTTCAAATTTTAGTGGAAGTGGTGCGTATGTGGTCTTGGCAAAGGTGACAGTGTCCACCATATCGCCTCCTCCCATCCAAGGTGGCATCTTTTCGAGAAGGTGCTCCTTGCCATAGAGGATACCAATACCTGTCGCCGCAAAGATCTTATGCCCCGAGAAGACATAGAAGTCGCAGTCAAGCTTTTGGACATCCACCTGCTGATGGACTATGCCCTGCGCCCCATCAATAAGGACCACTGCCCCTATTGCGTGAGCTCTACGGATAAGCTCCTCCACAGGATTCACAAGTCCCAAGACATTTGAAATGTGGGTAGCTGAGACGATTTTCACCCTCTCATCGAGCAAACTGTCGAGCAGATCCATCCTCCATGCCCCGGACTCATCCACAGGGAGCACTCTCAGCTCAGCCCCCTTCCTTTCGCACAACAGCTGCCAAGGGACAATGTTCGAGTGGTGCTCGCACTCTGAGATAAGGACCACATCCCCTGCAGAGAGGAATCTCTCGCCGTAAGTATTGGCCACAAGGTTTATTGAAGCGGTAGTTCCTGAGGTAAAAATCACCTCTTCCCTCCTGGCAGCGTTGATATATTGCCTTACAGCCTCCCTGCCACCTTCATACAGGTCTGTCGCCTCAGCACTCAACTTGTGCACTGCGCGGTGGATATTGGCATTGATCCCGCCGTTCATCCTCTGGATAAGATCGAGGACGGCGCGAGGCTTCTGGGCAGTAGCGGCATTGTCAAAATAGACAAGCTGCTTCCCATATACTTTCTGCTCTAATGCGGGGAACTCCCCCCTTATTTGGGATAAATCTCTCATTGTTTTCAAATCTGTTGGCAAAGATATGCAATTTATCATTAAATTTGCTCTGATACTTGACAGCAAAAATCATACACACAATATGTACGACTACATTTCAGGAAATATCGTCGAATTGACCCCTGCAGAGATGGTGGTGGACAATCACGGAATCGGCTATAAAATCCTTATCTCCCTCCAGACATATTCTGCTCTTCAGGGGGCTACAGAGGGGAAAATATACATCTATCACCACAAACATGAGGATGATGAGCTCTTCTACGGCTTTGCTGACAAAGAAGAGAGGGCAATCTTCACTCTCCTTGTCTCCGTTTCGGGAATCGGTCCAAATACTGCCAGGATGATGCTCTCTGCCCTCACCACAGATGAGGTGAGAATGGCACTTATCTCAGGCGATGTAAACAAGATCAAGAGTGTGAAAGGTATTGGCCTGAAAACCGCCCAAAGGGCAATTATCGAGCTTAAGGACAAAGTGGGCAAAGAGGGGGTCAGTGCCACCATCGACCTGGGAACAGGCTTCGAATCAAACAGTCACAGAGAGGAGGCATACGGCGCACTTATCACACTTGGCTTCACCAAAGCTGCTGTTGAGAAGGTTTTGAACACAATACTCAAAAAAGAACCGCTCTGCACATCGGAAGAAATAATAAAGAAGGCGCTGAAACTTCTATAATTGAAAAAAATATTATTACATTTGTCAAAATAAATGAACAAATAACAAACTAAAAAAGAAACAATATGAACACTCCAGCAAATCTAAAGTATTCTAAAGAACACGAATGGGTAAGAGTAGAAGGTGATGTAGCTGTAATCGGTATTACTGACTTCGCTCAAGACCAACTTGGTGATATCGTTTTTGTAGACATCCAAACTGAAGGTGAAACTCTTGCAAAAGACGAGATTTTCGGTGCTATCGAAGCTGTTAAAACTGTAGCTGACGCCTTCATGCCAGTTAGCGGTGAAGTAGTAGAGGTTAACCCAGATCTAGAGGGCGCTCCTGAGTCAGTAAACAAAGATCCATACGGTGCAGGCTGGATGATCAAAGTTAAAATGTCTAACCCTGAAGAGGTTAACGAACTTCTATCAGCTGAAGAATACCAAGCTATCTGCTAATTTGAGTAGCTTATCAATACAAGAGGACGGCCATCAGGTCGTCCTCTTTTTTTACATGACACTTATATCTCTACTTGTCCTTAGGCAATACAGGATATCTTGAGAAGAGGACACTTGTTGCCTGATCAAGTTTGGAAAGATCCTTTACATTCACACCACTATCCTCAGCCAACGAGCTTACCTCTGCACAGAAAACATGGATATTCTTTTTGGCATCCACAATATCCACCATCAAAACTCCCTCTTTGGAGATACCGGAGATAATCTGGGCATTGGAGTAGTAGCTGTCCAGATATGCTGCCCTCGGACTGAAATATCTATATCCGAAATCACTGCCGGGAGGGATGAGATCCTTGGTCTGAATAACTTGTTTGACAGACATTGCCACATATACTACCATATCGGGATTGGTGGAAACATAGGTATATCCCCTCTTGTACAGCTGCTCTGAAATAGATCGGTAAATATTCTTAACATCATTCATACTCAGGTATGAAGGTATAGTAGAGCCATCTGCAGGCTCTATCATAAATGTTTTATATGATGCCAGATCGGCATTATTGAGCACTCTACTTTGTTCAAGTGTATAGGTTCCGCACGACGACAACATCAACACCACTGCGGTAACCAAAATAACTGTTCTTTTCATCTTATATATAATTTTTGTCGTAAGACATTATCCAACTTAATCATAACAAAACATATTCCAAAAGGTTAAATAGATGAATTTTTATTAAATTTGTACAAAACTAAGTGCGATGAAACACAGCTTTGGAAGTGACAATCACTCGGGAGTACACCCTGAGATTCTGGAGGCAATAGTAAAAGCCAATCAAAATTTTGCCGTAGCTTACGGTGATGACCGGTTTTCACAATCAGTATTGAAAGGTGTGGAGGAGATGCTTGGTGGAAATTGCCGTGCTATGTTTGTGGTAAACGGGACCGGCGCAAACATCCTCTCTCTTGCAAATCTTGCACACAGCACCGATGCTGTATTGTGCCCCGCTACTGCACATATAAACTGTGACGAATGTGGAGCGCCCGAAAAAGTAATAGGGTGCAAACTCATCCCATTGGAGCACACAGACGGTAAAGTCTACCCTGAGACAGTAAAAAAACATCTGCACGGCTTTGGTGAACAACACCACTCACAGCCAAATGTGCTCTCCATTTCCCAACCGACAGAGTTGGGCACACTCTACACCGTAGAGGAGATTAAAGCCCTTGCAGACCTCATGCATAGCGTAGGCGGTTATCTCCATATAGATGGTTCGCGTGTGTCAAATGCCGCTGCAGCCCTGAACCTCCCTGTAAAAGCTTTCACCGCTGATGCAGGTGCAGACGCCCTCTCATTCGGTGGTACCAAAAATGGACTTTTGATGGGAGAAATAGTAGTCCTATTCGACAGAATACCACACCACAGAGCCCTATTCCTCAGAAAACAGATGACACAGCTATACTCCAAAGCGAGATTTATGGCTGCCCAATTTGAGAGATATTTCCAGGATGACCTTTACCTCAAACTTGCGTCACACTCAAATGAGATGGCACAATATCTAAAAAAGAGACTGGAAGAGATCCCTCAGATAAAAATATCGAGACCGGTCGATACAAATGCAGTCTTCGCATATATAAGCAGGGATTTGTATGAGAAGCTCTCTGAGAAGCACATGTTCTATATCTGGGACGAGGAGACCATGGAGGTGAGATGGATGTGCTCATTTGATACCAAGAAAGAGAATATTGATGATTTTATAAAAGACATTAAAACACTGATATAATATGGAAGTATCTATTACCAGGACATTCGATATATTGAAAAACCTGGAGGTAAACCACTCTGAGAAACAGGATATTTTAAGCAGAAGTGTCAAAGGAAATTGGCAGAAAGTAAGCACTAAAGAGCATATAAGTAAATCACACTCAGTGGCTTACGCATTATTGGCATTGGGTTATTCAAAAGGGGACAAAGCTATTACCATATGCAGCAACAGACCCGAATGGAACTTTATAGACATGGGCCTTAATCTGGCAGGTATGGTGCATATCCCTGTATATCCGACACTTAGCGAAGATGAGTACAGCTATATATTTGACCACAGTGATGCCAAAATCATCTTTATAGGCAATACCCAACTTTACAAGAAGGTCTACCCTGTAGTGGAGAAGATGAAAAACCCATTGAAGGTATATCTGATGGATGACAGCAACGATATCGACTGCCTGGCAAATATCTACAAGATCGGCGAGGAGAATAAGGAGAAATATTGTGAAGTGGTAGAGAAGATCAAGGAAGAGACTTCTCCGGATGAGATGGCTACTATGATCTATACATCTGGTACCACTGGCACTCCAAAAGGGGTGATGTTATCGCATAGAAACTTGATGTTCGACGCTTTAGGCCATGCAAGAAAACAGACTGTGACCTGCAAACAGAAGATGTTGAGCTTCCTTCCTCTATGCCATATCTATGAGAGAAGTATGAACTATGAGTACCAGATTATCGGTATCAGTATATACTATGCAGAGTCCATCGGCACCATCCAGAAAGATTTGGCTAACTGCCATGCTGACGGATTCTGTGCTGTACCTCGAGTACTGGAGATGATGTACTTCAAATTTGAAGGGGCAGGCAAGAACCTTCCGGGTATTAAGAAAAAAATTTACAGCCTTGCCTGGAACTTCGCCAACAATTATGACATATACAACAAGAATAAGTTTTACTTGTGGAAGAGGGACCTCTTCGACAAACTTGTCTACAACAAATGGAGAGAGGCTCTTGGTGGGCACGAGATGATTATCGTATCGGGAGGATCATCTATACAAGGCAAAATAGTGAGACTTTTCAATGCTGCCAAACTTAGAATTTTCGAAGGTTATGGTATGACAGAGACATCACCTGTAATAGCTGTAAACAACCCTGCCGGTGGAATTAATGTGATCGGCACAGTGGGTGAACCTCTCGAGGGGACTGAGTTGAAAATAGCAGAAGACGGGGAGATCCTTACAAAAGGTCCTCACGTGATGTTGGGATACTATAAGAATCCTGAGCAAACTCAAGAGATTATCGACGAAGATGGCTTCCTTCACACCGGAGATATCGGACGTCTTGTAGACGGCAAATACCTTCAGATTACAGACAGGAAGAAAGAGATCTTCAAACTCTCTTCTGGCAAATACATCGCACCTCAAGTTATCGAAACCAAACTTAAAGAGTCTTCGTATATTGAGAACTGTATAGTGATCGGAGAGAAAGAAAAGTTCGCTTCTGCTATAATTATCCCTGATATGTCCAGACTTCACTTCTGGGCTGCTAAACACAAAATCACATATGCAGACAACCAGGAATTGGTTAACAACCCTAAAGTGATTGCTAAAATTCACAAAGAGGTAGAATTGGTAAATGACACGTTGGCTCCATTTGAAAAGATAAAACGAGAGAAAGTGATCCTGACAGAATGGACACCTACAAATGGAATGCTCTCTCCTACTCTCAAACTAAAGAGGGTTAAAATTCAAGCCAAACATGCAGATATAATCGCAGAGATTTACAAATAATAAAAAAGTGTTCCACGAGGAACACTTTTTTATTTATCTACCAAAGAAAACTAAAAGGACTGAGATGTCAGCTGGGGAAACACCAGGGATTCTTGAAGCTTGAGATATAGTCCTAGGTCTATGTTTAATTAATTTCTGTCGTGACTCATAAGATAAGGATGTCACCCTTGAATAGTCGAAATCTTCAGGAATAGAGAGAGACTCTAATTTTGTCATCTTATCAGCAAGCCTTGATTCTCTTTCAATATATCCGCTATACTTGACAAGTATCTCTACAGACTCCAATATCTCTTGAGACAAATCAGATCTCATCTCAAGAGGAGAAGGTTTATAAGGTAAAGCAGAGGCATAATTGATAGAGAGCTTATCATCTTGAGAAAAATCTGTGGAAACAGTAAAATCAAATGTTCCACGAGGAACATAAGATAGTAAATCCCCTATCCTGGTGTCAGGCCTTGTCAAAATAGATGAAAGGGTTCTGGTTGAATCTATAGGGGCTGAGCTAATAGAATTCAAATATGGATTTATAACATCTGCCTTAACTTTTGAGGTATCGAAAGCCTCCTTCAAAGAATTAACCTTGTCATATTTCTCAGACATCAATCTGTAACGATATTCATCAGCCAAACTGATCTCATGAGAGAGAGCAGTCAATCTCAAATCTGCATTATCCTGCCTTAGAAGAATTCTATATTCTGCACGAGAGGTAAACATTCGGTATGGCTCATCCACACCTTTTGTGACCAGGTCATCAATAAGGACGCCTATATAAGATTGGTCTCTCTTCAAGATTAGCGGATCCTTGTCAGAAATCTTAAGGGCGGCATTGATACCAGCCATCAAACCTTGAGCAGCAGCCTCTTCATAACCTGTGGTTCCATTGACCTGACCTGCGAGGTAAAGTCCCTCTACCATTCTCGATTCGAGAGTGGCATTGAGCTGAGTCGGATCAAAATAGTCATACTCTACTGCGTAAGCTGGCCTGTATATCTTAACATTCTCAAGCCCCTTGATCCTATGAAGTGCATCAATCTGCGTATCGAGAGGCAAAGATGAGGAGAATCCCTGAAGGTAATATTCATTGGTATTCCATCCCTCTGGCTCCAAGAACAACTGGTGCTCATCCTTACCTGGGAAGGTTCGGAGCTTATCCTCAATACTTGGACAATACCTGGGACCAATACCACTGATCTTACCAGAGAAAAGTGGTGAAAGATGAAATGCTGACTCTAAGATAGAGTGAACATCCTTATTAGTATGAACTATATAACAGTTCCTCTGCTTTACTGCACCTTGTACAGGTGACTTAAAATTCAAGTATGAGAATTTCTCCGGGTTTACATCTCCCTCCTGTGCGATGAGTTTTGAGAAGTCAACTGAAGAGGCATCAATTCTTGGAGGGGTACCGGTCTTCATCCTTTGAGTAGTAATACCCCTTTCTGCCAAAAGTTCTGAGATGTGGTAAGAGGCAGGCTCCCCTATCCTACCACTCTCTGCATCCTGCTGTCCGACGAAAATCTTGCCGTTAAGGAATGTTCCGGCAGTAATTATCACCGCTTTAGCTTCAAAATATGCGCCCATCTGGGTACGGACACCCGAAATACGCGAACCTGAGAAGGTTATCTCTGTCGCTGTATCGGCCCAAATGTCTAAGTTTGAGGTAGTTTCGAGGATATGACGCCAGTTCCAGGAAAAGTAAATTCTGTCACACTGTGCACGGGGGCTCCACATGGCCGGACCTTTGGATCTGTTGAGCATTCTGAACTGGATGGTACTTGCATCGGTCACTATTCCTGTATAACCTCCCAGTGCATCTATCTCTCTGACTATCTGTCCTTTAGCTATACCACCAATGGCCGGATTGCAAGACATTTGAGCTATCTTGTTCATATCCATGGTGATAAGAAGGGTAGATTTTCCCATGTTGGCAGCTGCTGTTGCTGCCTCACAGCCGGCATGACCAGCCCCGATTACTACTATATCGTATTTAAGATTCATATTCCTTCAAAAGTAATAGTGCCCTATCCTCTGCTTCTCTCATCTCTCTCTTATCCTCCTCCTCATGATCATCATATCCGATAAGGTGAAGTATACCATGAATGATCACTCTATGGAGCTCGTCTTCAAAAGTGGCCCCATATAGAGCGGCATTCTCTCTGACAGTGTCAACACTTATCACGATATCAGAAGAGACCTTATCTTCGTCTCCCCCTGGGAAACCGTAGTCGGATGTGTCAAAGGTGATGATATCGGTATAGTAGTCGTGACCAAGAAATTCCTGATTGACTTTCAAGACCTCCTCATCATTGGTGAAGAGATAATTTATATCTCCGACCTTCAAAAAGTGCTGGGATAAAATTTTCTTTATCCAATCTTTCAAAACCTTTTGGCGGGTTAATTTAAAGTCTGTATCTTTGCTAGAGAATTTTATCATACATTGTATATTTGTGTGCAAATGTATGAAAAACTAAAGAGTCATTAACAATTTTAACAATTTAATATTACAATTATGTCTAAAGTAAGTGTTATTGGTGCTGGTAACGTAGGCGCAACTTGCGCTAACGCAGTAGCACAAATGAGATTTGCGTCAGAAGTTGTTCTTCTTGACGTTAGAGAAGGTTTTGCAGAGGGTAAAGCAATGGATATGATGCAATCTGCAAAAGTTCTTAACTATAATACAGTTATTAAAGGTGTTACCAACGACTACGAAGCTACAGCTAACTCAGATGTAGTAGTTATCACTTCAGGTATTCCTCGTAAACCAGGTATGACCCGTGAAGAGCTTATCGGCACTAACGCTGGTATCGTTAAGAGTGTAATCAGCAACGTTCTTGCTCACTCTCCTAACGCAGTGATCGTAGTGGTTTCTAACCCTATGGATACTATGACTTATCTAGCAGTTAAAACAAGCGGCGTTCCTTCAAACAGAATTATCGGTATGGGTGGCCAGCTTGACAGCAGCAGATTCAACTACTACCTAAGCCAAGCTCTAAACTGCCCTATGTGCGATGTTGAGGGTATGGTTATCGGTGGTCACGGTGACACTACTATGGTTCCTCTTCTAAGCAAAGCTTTCTACAGAGGTGGTAACGTATGCGAAAAACTTACAGCTGAACAAGCTGAGAAAGTTGTTGCTGACACTATGGTTGGTGGCGCTACCCTTACCAAACTTATGGGTACTTCTGCATGGTATGCTCCAGGTGCTAATGCAGCTGCTCTTGCAAGAGCCGTTGTTTTGGACGAAAAGAGAGTTTACCCTTGCTGCGTTAGCCTAAACGGCCAATGGGGTGAGAGCGATATTTGTATCGGTGTACCTGCAGTTATCGGCAAAAACGGTGTAGAAGAGATCATCGAGGTAGAACTACCTGAAAATGAGATGGCTAAATTCAAAGCAAGTGCTGAAGCTGTAAGAAAAACTAACGGTGTATTGAAAGAAATAAATGTTCTTTAAACATTTTTTCAACAATTGTTTGTAGGTTTTAAAGATTTATTTTTTAACTTTGGAGCCTAAAAGTATAATCATCGTTAAAAATAATAATATGGAAATCAAAAAATCTCCAAAAGCTGACCTAGAGAAGAAGAAAGGTCTGTTCCTAGAAATAGGACTTATCGTGACTCTTCTAGTGGTAATTCTTGCTTTTGAATGGCAAACAGTGGAAAAAGATGAAATGGCGTTCGCTACTGAGACAGCTGTTGAAATCGAAGTAGAGAATGTTCCTATCACTACAGAAGCTCCACCTCCTCCACCAGAGCAACCAAAAGTTCCTGTACTTTCTGACCAAATTGACATCGTAGACGACGAAATCGACGTTGGAGATGACCTATTCCTTTCACTTGAGGATACAGAAGATATGGGTGTAGAAATTATGGACTACGTAGCTGAGGTTTACGAAGAGGAAATCGAAGAGGCACCAATTCCTTTCGCACTTGTAGAGGAAAAACCTTCATTCATGGGTGGTGACGCTAACAACTTCCAAAAATGGGTGTCACAACACCTTGAGTATCCTGAGATCGCTAAAGAAAATGGTGTATCAGGTCGTGTTACCCTTCAGTTTACTGTAATGCCTGATGGTTCTGTAGCTAACGTAAGAGTTCTTAGAGGTGTTGACCCTTCTCTTGACAAAGAAGCTGTCAGAGTAGTATCTTCTTCACCAAAATGGACTCCTGGTAAACAGAGAGATAGAGCTGTGAAGGTTATCTACAACTTCCCTGTAATTTTCCAATTACGATAATTACACTATAAACTATATAAGAAATAGGTGGCTTAGAAAAGAGTCACCTATTTTTTTGTATCTTTGCCACCCATGGAAGAGAACGTATTAGAACTAGAGAGAGCCATAGTAGTATCCGTAATTACACAGGATATAGACGACTCTATGGTAAAAGAGTATCTGGATGAGCTGGAGTTTCTAGCCCTTACAGCCGGTATACAAAGCATCAAACGCTTTACGCAAAGACTGTCATCACCAAACTCAAAAAGCTATGTCGGCTCAGGAAAGCTTGAGGAAATCAGAACATTCCTTGAAGAAAATGAGGTAAATACAGTGATATTTGATGATGAGTTGTCCCCTTCACAACTAAGAAATGTGGAGAGAGAGTTTGCGGGTAGAAAGATATATGACCGTACAAGTCTGATTCTGGATATTTTCGCTCAGAGGGCAAAAACTGCTTATGCCAAAACCCAAGTGGAACTTGCCCAATACCAGTACCTTCTTCCCCGCCTAACCAGAATGTGGACCCACCTTGAAAGACAAAGGGGTGGCAAGGGTGGTCTTAATATGAGGGGTCCCGGTGAGAGCCAGCTGGAGACAGACCGCCGTATTATCCTTGAGAAGATCAGCAGACTTAAAGAGCAGCTCAAAAAAATCGACAGACAGATGTTCTCCCAAAGGGGGAATAGGGGATCACTCGTGAGAATTGCCTTGGTAGGATATACCAATGCCGGCAAAAGCACCATTATGAACCTCCTCTCTAAGAGTGAAGTGTTTGCAGAGAACAAACTGTTTGCAACACTTGACACTACTGTCAGAAAGGTGGTTATAGAGAATGTTCCTTTCCTTCTGTCTGATACTGTAGGGTTTATCAGAAAACTCCCCACACAGCTTATTGAGTCTTTCAAAAGCACCCTTGATGAGGTTAGAGAAGCTGATATCCTTATGCATGTGGTCGATATTTCCCACCCTAATTTTGAGGATCATATCAGAGTGGTAAATGAGACACTTAAGGATATAAATGCTCACGATAAGCCTGTATATCTGGTATTTAATAAGATAGATGCCTACAAGCATATAGAGCAGGATGAATTCTCATTTGAGGAGAAAAAGCCAGAAAACTACTCATTGGAAGAGCTTCAAAAGACCTGGATAGCAAAAGAGCACACCCCATGTATCTTCATATCTGCTAAGGAGAAGATAAAAATAGACAAACTCCGCAACGATCTTTATAAGATGGCTGCAGAGATTCATGCCGGGAGATTCCCTTTTAACAATTTCCTTTGGTAATAAACTCCTGAATTTTCTGGGCTACAAATTCGGGCTCCTCGAAATAGGAGTCGTGTCCTGAATTTGGTACCACATGACACACTGCATTTGGAAGATCCGATATCTGGGACTCCACTTGTGTCATATCAAAGAATCCGTCTGAATCGCCAAATAAGGCCATTACAGGGGTGTTTAGAGTAGAAATATATGATGTATTGTCTACCCTTGAAGCCATACCTCTAACTGAGGCTGCAAGCCCTTCAGGGTCGTGTGTCTCGGCTATTTCAACTATCTCCTGAATCTTGTCATCCAATCTTCTGAGATTGTCTTTCTTGAACATGTTAGGGATAGCAAGCGAAGCTAAAGTGAGATGTCTTCCTGAAAGGATAAAGTTTACCTCTTTTTCCCGACTTGCAGCTACATCTTCAGAGTCTGCTCTGGTGTTTGAGTTGATTAGAATAAGCCCTTCTACAGAATCGGGATATTTCTTCTGGAACTCAAAGCTTATGTATCCACCCAAAGAGTGGCCGGCTACATAACATTTCTCTACGGCACATTTGTCCAAAACACCCTTGATGGTGTCTGCACAAAACTCCATAGTGTTGGATTGTGGATGTGTGCCTGTCAGACCATGACCAGGCAAGTCGATCGAGATAAAACGATAGTTGTCCGGAAAGAGTGTGATGAAGTCTTCCCAAACATATAATGTCTCCAGATAACCATGAAGAAGGAGGATAGTAATATCCCCCTTCTCGGTATCTGAAATATGTACAGGAATTCCGTTAGATGTAGCGAAAAATTCCATACTTAGTGAAAATTAGTCTTTTAGCTTAGCGCAAAGGAACTCTCTGTTAAGTCTTGCAATGTGAGAAACGGTAACACCTTTAGGGCATTCCATTTGACAAGCTTGGGTGTTGGTACAAGCGCCGAAACCAAGTTCGTCCATTTTAGCAACCATAGCTTTTGCTCTTCTTGCACCCTCGATTTTACCTTGAGGAAGTAGAGCTAGAGAGCTTACACGTGCTGAAACGAATAGCATTGCAGAACCGTTTTTACAAGTAGCAACACAAGCACCACAACCTACGCAAGAAGCTGCATCCATACTTTCGTCAGCATCTTTTTTAGGAATAGGAATAGCGTTTGCATCTTGAGCGCTACCAGCGTTTACAGAGATGAAACCACCTGCCTGAAGGATCTCATCAAAAGCACCTCTGTTAACTACAAGGTCTTTGATGATAGGGAAACCTGCACTTCTCCAAGGCTCGATAGTGATAGTCTCACCATCTTTGAATTTACGCATGTGAAGCTGGCAAGTAGTGATCTCCTCGTCTGGACCGTGTGCACGGCCGTTGATGTATAGAGAACACATACCGCAGATACCCTCTCTACAGTCGTGGTCGAATGCTACTGGGCCTGAACCGTGGCAGCCTTTGTTTACTGCTACAGGAACATTACCCTCTCTGATAAGTTGTTCGTTGAGAATATCCATCATCTCTAGGAAAGATGTATCAGGAGAGATGTTCTCAATCTTATAGGTCTCAAAGTGACCTTTTGATTTTGCGTCTTTCTGACGCCAAACTTTTAAAGTGAAATTCATATTAAATCCCCCTTAGTCTTTATAGTTACGAGTTGATGGTTTAACAAATTCAAAATTCAAGTCTTCTTTGTGAAGTACAGGAGCCTCTTCGCCTTTGTATTCCCATGCACTTACATACAAGAAGTTAACATCATCACGTTTGGTTTCACCCTCTTCTGTCTGCATCTCTACTCTGAAGTGACCACCACAAGACTCTTCTCTGTTAAGAGCGTCACGTGCCATCAAGTCACCGATCTCGAAGTAGTCTGCAAGGCGGATAGCTTTCTCAAGCTCTTGGTTGAACTCTGCGTTCTCACCTGGAACATATACATTCTTCAAGAACTCCTCTTTAAGGGCTTTGATCTCTACGATAGCTTTCTCAAGACCAGCTTTCTCACGAGCCATACCTACGTAATCCCACATGATAAGACCAAGTTTCTTGTGGTAGTAGTCAACAGGCTGAGTACCTTTAAGATTTAGGAAGTAGTTGATTTTCTCTTTAACTGCTTTCTCAGCTTCGTCGAATGCAGGGTGAGATGTATCAGTTTTTGGAACTTGAATTTTATGTGATAAGTAATCTCCGATAGTGTAAGGAAGGATGAAATAACCGTCTGCAAGACCTTGCATCAAAGCAGAAGCACCAAGTCTGTTACCACCGTGGTCGCTGAAGTTAGCCTCACCGATAGCGTATAGACCAGGGATTGTGGTTTGAAGGTTATAGTCAACCCAGATACCACCCATAGTGTAGTGGATAGCAGGGTAGATCATCATTGGCTCTTCGTAAGGGTTAACAGCTGTAATCTTCTCATACATCTGGAACAAGTTACCGTAACGTGCTGTGATCACGTCTTTACCAAGTCTCTTGATAGCTGTAGAGAAATCTAGGAATACTGCCAAGCCTGTACCGTTTACACCGTAACCTGCATCACATCTCTCTTTAGCAGCTCTTGAAGCCACGTCACGAGGTACAAGGTTACCGAATGCAGGGTAACGACGCTCTAGATAGTAATCTCTATCCTCTTCAGGGATTTGAGAAGCTTTCTTAGCACCTGAGCGAAGTGCCATCACATCTTCCATTTTCTTAGGAACCCAGATTCTACCATCATTTCTAAGTGACTCACTCATAAGAGTCAATTTAGATTGTTGGTCACCGTGAACAGGGATACAGGTAGGGTGGATCTGTGCAAAACATGGGTTTGCAAAGTAAGCACCTTTCTTGTAGCACTGCCATGCAGCAGAACCGTTTGAGTTCATAGCGTTGGTAGATAGGAAGAATACGTTACCATAACCACCTGTAGCGATAACTACAGCGTGAGCACCGTGTCTTTCGATCTCACCAGTCACTAGGTTACGGGCGATAATACCTTTTGCTTCACCATCGATCATAACCAAGTCAAGCATTTCGTGACGAGGATAAGATTTAACTGAACCTTTAGCGATCTGACGGTTCAATGAAGCGTAAGCACCCAAAAGCAATTGCTGACCAGTTTGTCCGCGAGCGTAGAAAGTACGACTTACCTGAGCACCACCGAATGATCTGTTGTCAAGTAGTCCACCGTAATCACGTGCGAAAGGTACACCTTGAGCGACACATTGGTCGATGATTAGGTTACTAACCTCGGCAAGCCTGTAAACATTGGCCTCCCTACTACGGTAGTCACCGCCTTTGATTGTATCATAGAAAAGACGGTAGATAGAGTCATTATCGTTCTGATAATTCTTAGCAGCATTGATACCACCTTGAGCTGCAATAGAGTGAGCCCTACGAGGTGAATCACTGATACAGAAGATTTTTACATTGTATCCCAACTCGCCAAGAGAAGCGGCTGCGGAAGCACCACCAAGTCCGGTACCGACAACGATGATCTCAAGCTTGCGCTTGTTAGCAGGGCTTACCACGCGAATAGCTGCCTTATGCTTTGTCCATTTCTCGGCTAGAGGACCTTCGGGAACTTTAGAAATTAGCTTATCGTCCATAATATATCATTGTAATAAAAAACTATGCAATTTTAGTCACTTTTTCTGTGAAAATCAAACTTTATTCCAAGCTTTGATATCACCTTTCACTTTTGATGGGTGTTTTATAAGATTATGGAGTAAAAAATAGCATTTTACAGCCACATATTTCCATCTCGGGAAGTATTTGTCATAAAATTTTCTGAAAGAGCGCTGCACCTTCACCTCCCTCTCAAAAGATGTCCATACATTCTGGCTGCAACCACCTCCCAGATGAAACACCGGGGTAGGGAGCATCCTGATCTCAAGCCCCCGGATCCAGAAATTGTAGAAGAGATCCAGATCCTCTCCATACATGAAGTAATCCTCGGACCACCTCCCGACTTTTGAGAAATTTTCCTCAGATATGATCACCGAAGCCCCTTTGCACCAGAACCTTGCCCTTGGGCGGGAGACATTCCACCAGAAAATATCCTTCAGCACAGGGAGAACCATCTTCCCATTTTCGACCGAGCCGTCGCGATTTATCAGCGGGGTGACATAAACGGCCGAAGGATCCTCCAAAACCTGCAGATAATCCCCATTGGCCCCGGGCCTCAACTCGGTATCGGGATTAAGGAAATGGAGCACCTTGCCGGATGCAGCATCCGCCCCGACATTGCACCCATGTGCAAACCCCATATTGCCCTCGAGCCTTTGGAAAAGGAACCTCGTATCACCCTCAAATTCGGCGCATTGCTCCAGAGAGTTGTCGGTAGAGGCATTGTCGACCACCACCACCTCATAATCGATGCCCAGCTCCCTTCTGATGCTCTTGAGGCAATTCAAAAGGAGCTCTCCCGAATTGTAGTTGACAATGATTATCGATATATCTTTCGCCATGGGCAATTATTTTTTCTTGCGGTGCAAAATTTTGAGCATTTCTCCCTTCAGTTCATTGTACTCTTCAGCCTTGTACAGGAACTCGTAGCTCACAAGTACAATGACAAATCCTGCCAGAATCTGGAGGATAAGGAGCGGCAGCGCCGCAATGTGGAGCAGTCCCACAAAATGGACGCATACAGACATGACTGCAGAGATGAGGATAAATGGGATTATATCCCCCAATTGCCTCCAGAAAGGGTAAGCTATCTCTTTCGAGACGAAGAGGGCGTGCACCAGATAGGAGAGTATGGTGCTGGCTACCAGACCCCAGAGGAGCGCTTGTATGTCAAACAATATTCCGAGGGTGACGGGGATCACCGCGAGTGCAGTTTTGATAATTTCGAGCAGGAGGGTGATATTCGATTTGCCATTGGCATTAAATACATTCACACTGCTGAGAATAAGTGGAAGGAACATCCCTGAGATACCCAGGATCCTCAAATAATCGGAGGCGGGGAGCCATTTGGCACCGATCAGCACCTGAATCATGGAGTCAGCACAACCCACAAGTCCAAGAACCAGCGTGCTGGTGAGGAGGATGGTCAGTCGGACCACCTTGCGGTAAACCCGCACCTGCCTCTGCGAATCATCCTGGATGCTGCTGAGGACCGGATAACCCACCCTTTGGACCACCTGCCCGATATTTGAAGTGACCATGGTCTTGAACTTCTCGGCACGGGTAAAGTAGCCTACGGCAATGGGGTTGTACATCTTTCCGATGACCAATGAATATATCTCATTCCATATCACACTTATGAGTGAACAGGCGAGAAGTTTGCTGCCGAAGCTGAACATCTCCTTGAAGCTGGTAAAAGAGAAAATGAGTGAGGGTTTCCAGGTGGAGAAGACCCAAAGCAGGAGTGACACCACACCCTGTTTCGAGAGTTGCTGTACCACCAGACTCCACACTCCGCACCCTGCCAGCGCCATCCATATACTTACCACTCCACTCACCACTGAAGCGGCAAGAGAGATGATCGCCTGCGTCTTGAAATCGATTTTGCGGATGAAATTAACCTTCTGCACCTGGGTGAACGACATAATCACCACCGACAGTGCGAGTATTCTGAGGATAAGGGTCAGCTGCCCGTTGTTAAGGAATTCCGAGATGGCAGGAGCCGAGAAAAAGAGTGCAGAATATATAATGACACTCAAGATGAGATTTGTATAGAAAACTGTACTCAAATCTCTGTCTGAGGCCTCTTTCTTTCTGATTAGTGCACCACTGAAACCACTGTCCATCAAGGAGTTTCCAAGAGACACAAAGATGGCAATCATACCCACCAGACCGAACTCCTCCGGAGAGAGTATTCTGGCCAGAAGGATGCTGACCACGGCAGTGATACCTGTACCTACAAAATTGTCGACAAATCCCCAGCCAAGACCTTTGGCCGTTTTCTCTTTAAGTGTACTCATAGGACAGACTTATAGATGGATATCATAGTGTCCACATTATCACTCCACTCATAAAGTGCACTCACTTTAGCCCTGCCGGCAGCACCCATGGTGATAATCTTGGATGGATCATCTATAAATGTCTGAATAGCTCTGGCCGCACCGTTGTAGTCATATTTTGGGACGATGATACCGGTAACGCCATTATCGATCACCTCTTTGAAGCCATCTGCATCTGATGCCACAACGGGACAATTGCACGACATAGCCTCTATGGCAGAGACACCGAAACTCTCTGACAGGGACATATAACATGCGATGGAGAATCTGTCAAAGATTCTTGGGAGAATATCGTTTCTGATGTATCCTGTAAAAATGACTCTGTCTGAGATACCGAGTCTGTGTGCCAGGTTCTTCAATTTCACCTCATCGGGACCCTTACCTACAAGTTCAAGATAGCAGTTAAGGTTAGGGTTATTGTCCACAACCACCTTAAAAGCCCTGATGAGATACTCTGTGCCATATTTGTATGACAATGTCTTGACACTTCCGATCACAAACTTATCCTTGGGTGGAGCCACACTTCTTTTGAAAAGGTCTGTATCCACTCC
This sequence comes from Bacteroidales bacterium, assembly GCA_017546125.1. GTDB lineage: Bacteria > Bacteroidota > Bacteroidia > Bacteroidales > UBA932 > CAAGNP01. The sequence continues at coordinate 24,212 of JAFYXO010000001.1, read as the reverse complement.
AAATGGTGTGATATCGATATTCTTGTCGGTATATTTGGATGCCTCTTTAGCCATAACATGGCTGGTAGAGAGTATCTTGTCCGCCCTTTTGAGGGTGTATCTCACGATGTACTCGTTGATCTTAAGCTGTTTTGGGAAAATATATACATCACTTCCCCAAATGGATACGATAAGAGGGTGGAATCCGGACATGGCAGCTATCAGAGAGTAGCTTGTCACATAGTGGGCATGGAGGATATCAGGCTTGACCTCCTTCAATACCTTTTTAAGGTGTTTGACAGCTTGAAAATGTCTCTTCAAAGCACCTTTGATACCACTTTTGTCCCTTTTATAACTGAAAAGATCGAAGAAATAGCACTTGATGTTGCGTGAAGAATAAAAATCATCCAGATATGGCTTGATACTATACAGAACCACTTCGACCCCTTTTTCATTTAAAGAGGAGACCCATCTCTGAGTGTGGACACTCTGTGCATCTGATATAATAAGTACCTTCATAACCGTATCAGTGTGCAATTTTACTCAAATTTTATTACTTAAACAATGATTTTACTATCTTTACCCAAATTTAAAACGAAAATTTACAAACATTATGAAGAAAATAATCGCACTAATATTCGCTTTGGCCGTAAGCATTTCCCTTTTCGGTCAGGAAGTTGACAACAAAAAGAAAATAGACAAAATGCTCGAACTTGGCTTTTTCAAGATCGACATCACCAAAATCAGGCCTATATCATTGCCCAGCAGAACCACCAGAATGGAGTTTGACATCACCATGAAGGACCACATGCTTACCACAGAACTTCCTTATATGGGAAAACTTGACGTGGCACCTATGCCGGGTCAGGAGATCAGAGTCGAGATGGAGAACCAGAAGGTGGATATGCAGATAAAATACAATGAAAAAAGGGAGAAACATGAGGTGAAATTCCGTGCCAAGGATGACAACTCACACAACTCTGTTGACTTCTATATAGAGATATTCAACAACGGTTCTTGTGTTGTGAGATTGAGTTTCGTGGGCAGAGACCCTATCTCGTATGACGGTGATTTAAAATTTATAGAACAATAAAATGAGAAAAGGATTAATTATTGCAGTTTTGGTACTTGGAAACATATTTTCAGGTATGTGTGAGAACAAATTCAACATCGTACCAACCCCCAATAAAATAACATCAGGGGAGGGGACATTTTTGGTAAAACAGGGTCTTAAGATCGTGACATCAGATCCTAAAGACTTCTCTGCCAAATATCTTCAGGAGAAGCTTGATGCTGTAATGGATTTTCCTGTAACAGTGGCAAACAGCGCTGCAAACGGAGGATATATCAAATTTGTAACAGAGGGTTCAATCCCTGCAGAAGGTTATAAACTTGAAGTGTCAGAAGATGGTATAACTATAGCTTCATCAGATGAGGCAGGCAAATACTATGGAGTGCAGACATTGCTTCAGTTGTTCCCTGCTGACATCTACTCCGGTGCCTCTCTAAGATTGAAGGAGTACCCTATCGGGGCTGTAACCATCGAAGATGCTCCACGCTTTTCATATAGAGGATTTATGCTCGATGTATCGAGAACATTCTTCGATATAGAGTATCTCAGAAGCTATATTGACTGGATGTCTGCCCATAAGATGAACAGACTTCACCTGCATCTTACAGATGACAATGGCTGGAGAATTGAGATCAAAAAATACCCTGAACTTACAAACAAAGGTGCATGGAGAGGTAAGGATGAGCTAATCCCACCTACATATTTGTCAGGCAACGAGCGTTATGGTGGCTACTATACTCAGAAGGAGATGAAAGAGCTTATCAAATATGCACAGGATAGAAATATTATGATCATCCCTGAGTTTGACCTTCCAGGTCATGCCCTTTCATCCACTAAAGTGTTCGGAAATGTAACCTGCGGTACCACCACCGATGCACCTTCTGCTTGCGGTGAGTTTGATAATGTGTGGTGTGTGGGAAAAGAGAGCAATTTCAAGATCCTTGAAAATATCCTTAAAGAGCTTGCAGCCATATTCCCTTCACCATATCTGAATATAGGTGGTGACGAGGTTATCTTTGACTATTGGAAACAATGCCCAGACTGTCAGGCTGTAATGGAGAGAGAGGGTTTCAAAGATGTGGAAGAGCTTCACGGTTATTTCGTAAGGAGAATGGAGAAGATCATCAATAAACTCGGTAAAGTAATGATGGGTTGGGATGATATCCAGGATTTCGGCGGCCTTAACCCTACATCTACTGTAGTGGCATGGAGAAGCCAGTCTAAAGGTGTGGAATCGGTTAAAAAAGGTCAGCCTACAGTTATGCAGGCAGCACAATACCTTTATGTGGATATGCAATACACCGCTGCAGAGAGGGGACATAGCTGGGCAGCCATTATACCACTTGACAGAATATACAGCTACGACCCTCTACAGGATATGGAGCTTACCCCTGAAGAGGAGAAGCTTGTATTGGGTGTTCAGGCAGGTCTGTGGACAGAGTTGATGCAGTTCCCTCCAAGATTCTCTGAATATCAGGTTTTCCCACGTCTGTGTGCTGTGGCTGAGACAGGCTGGAGTGCAAAAGAGGACAAAAACTACGATGACTTCTATTCGAGGCTGGTAAACAAACACTACGACAGACTATACTCTATGGGTATAGCATTCAGAGTGGAAACCCCTGTGGTAAAATATGAAGACTCTGAACTTAAAGTCTCACTACCTTACCCTTCAGCTGTAGTAAGATACACTACTGACGGAACTGAACCTACAGCTACCTCTAAAGTGTACAATGGCAAGATTATCACCAATACCCCTGAAGATTTCAGATTCAGCACATTCTTCAGTAGAGATCTTCACAGTATCGCTGTAGCTGCAGAAAATGTGGAACTACACCATTATATCACACCTAAAGTGAAAGTGGAAACAGATATTCCTATCTGGGAGAAGAGCAAACTTGAAGATATTACCACCTACAACTTCAATAAACGTGTAAGGACAAAAGAGAGACTTAAAGCCGGTCAGACACTGACATATATCTTCGATGAGGCTGTTGAGTGCACCACCATCCATATACCGACAGGATACACAAATATACCATTCTATGGTGTAAGCAACGGATATGTGGAGTATTCATACGATGGGGTAAACTTCATCAAAGGTGAAGAGTTCTACAGATACCACGCCTACATAAGGAACCCTGAAAAACCTGTAAAAGCTGTCCGTATCGTCATTACCGACCCCAACGACGGTTTCTCATGCAACTTCCAGAACTTGAAGATTGAGTAAAGAATCTGAATGGTTATATTGTGAACCCCAAAAGCTATGCAAAAGCTTTTGGGGTTTGTTTTTGTGTTGATTTATTGCTATATTGCAAAGGTTTGTAAGCAAGTAACCTTGTCATAATTGAATAGCTATTAAGAAAAATAAAGTTATAACATATAACATTTACCTACTATGAAAAAATATTTATACTTATTTCTACTAGTTTGCATTTCATCATGCAGTAAAAGTCAAGTGGACATAACAACCTATCAAAATGATGATCTTCAACAATTAAAAATTGAAATAAATGGTGACTATATCACTTTAAAACAAGCAGAAAATGTCGCTAAACTTTTTAATCTTCAAAATAGGACAAAAGGATATGACAGTGATAATATTGAAAATTCCTTTACAATAGAGAATGAGTATTATGATTCGCAAATACATGTTGTAAATTTTAACAAAAATGATGGATATGTAATAGTTAGTAGTTCAACAAAATATGCACCGATTTTAGCATATTGTGAAACCGGATACTTTGATTCAAACTACAAAAATACACCCGTTGAAATATGGTTAAACGAACAACTTTACAACATACATTGTAGCAATAAAGAATCATCTAATAACTATTCACAAGAGTGGAATAGTTATAAAAGACAACCACTAAATAATATGTTGACTAAATCTGAATCTCTGAACAGCTTTAGAGACGAATGGATATCTATGTGGGAATCTCAAGGATACATATGTCATCCTTTATATGAAAAACCTGACGATCTACCTGATGATATATATAATAACTTTTGCCAGTCAGCAGAAGGTATAGCAAATCCTGATTATGATTATATGATTAATTCCATTATTCTAGAATCTAATACGACACGAATAACACTAAATACAGGCAATTTTCTAACATCAACATGGAATTGTAGTGGTGATTTTAGTTTAAATACATATGAAGATTTTTCTTCTGATGCTGTAGCAATTGGCCAAATATTAAAATATCATAACTGGATATATAATAATAGTAATTTTATTGATTTTGATTGGGATGAAATTCATGATAATTATGCAACAAACGAAACAAAACTATTATTAACTTATATTGATTCAAATATAAGTACACATAATATAAACTCAATAAAAAACTTCTTTAACAATAATGGATACCCCAATGCAAGAATTATTAGTCATAATAGTGTGACAACTCGAGATAATCTATTATCACGTAAGCCTATTTTCATGATAGGTAGAGAAAATAATTCTCAACATTCTTGGGTATGTTCCGGGTATCAAAGTATGTCAAGAAGTAAAGAATATTTCTTGTATGTCATATCTGTCGTACCTCCTCTTCAATTTGAATATACAGGTTTGAGTCACTATGTAAGTTCAAGCAGCGGTGCCTACTACTATATGAATTGGGGATGGGGTGGTCAATATAATGGATGGTTTTTCAATACTAATGTTAATCCAGGAAATAATAATTATATAAACAATAGGAACGATATTGTTGACATATATCCCAGTATCTAGTTCAATAAGTAAACTGCATAATGAATAAAGTGTTTATATGGATTTTAACATTTCTCCTTACTTCCTGTGTAAGTATGGAAAGGATATATCCTGAACTTATACGACCCAGATACACCATATTAGGGGCAGTTGTACCTAATGACACTTTAAGTATAAGGGTTGTAAAAAGTATGTCTGCTTTTGATCAGATAACAGACTCAACCATCATTTATTCCGGTATTGAATCCATAGTGTCATATTGTATAAATGGTGGTTCAGATCATCAGATGTACCACAACAAAAATGGCATCTTTTGTTCAGATTATATTTTGAAAGAAGGGGACACCGTTAAACTGAACATTAGAGATATTGAAGATGAAACTCCACCTGCAACGGCAGAAACTTGTGTATTGTCACCTCCCAAATATACTATTGAACCCACCGGGATAACTCATCAAACAAGAACTCCTGACGCAAATAATAAGGAGAGACTTACAATAAATACTACATCCAATTATATTGTAAATATCTTTGATGATCCTGATACCGAGGATTACTATATGCTTTGCATTAATGGACTTACTTTTTATGGCTCCACTATAACAGTAACTCCATTTATTAATGCAAATATCAGAGCTACTCCACAAGCTCTACCTTTTATGGATATCAATATTGAAGCCCCTCTTCATGGATTTGCTCCTGGTTATTCCGGTGTCATATCTGATAAGGAATTTAATGGAGAAACTTTGGAATTTAACCTGAATGTTCAAAATTATGAATATTATGGTGGAAAAATTTTAAAGTCAAATAGCAATGCAAATACAGGTGAAGAGAAATTTTACAAATTGTATAAGAATTTTGATGAAGGGAACGGATATTTTTACTTTGAATGTATTCCGACAGGGTATATGGCCAGTTTTATAGCTCTTACAATAGCTAAAATAGACAAAAGCACTTATCTATATTCAAAAAGCTCGCAATACCTTCTATCCAATCAGTATGCTAATGGTATTTTTGGTGAGCCTGATTATATCTACTCAAACGTAAATGATGGCTATGGTATACTTGGTTCCATATCACCTGGAAATATTGAGTATTTTACAAAAGAGGGCAATAAGGTAGACTCCTTGATATATCTCAGAAATGGAGAGGAAATTACATTCAATGTCAAAGAATTAGGTATAGATGGAGAATGGTGTATAAGTAACTATTCATCACAAGACTACTATGTAGACATGGATGCGGCAGACTCTGTCAAATTGGAAATAAAAGGTGATTATTATGCTTATTTTAGAAGAGCCAATAAATTGAAAATGTGGGAAGTCGGACCAAAGAAAAAGACCAATGTATTATTTGGAAGCCCTATATACATTAAACCTGAGTTTGGTGACATGTATAATTACCATGACGGTTTAAAAGTTAATATATTGGATGATAGCAATATTAGTATTCGACCTAATATTTCCAGCGATACTAACCCTCCATTTACATGCTATATTGAATTTTCTACATCAAATGGAGATACACGTAATCTGGGTCTAATATTTGAATAGTATGAAAACTAAGATTATACATATAATTATTCTTTCTTTGATATCATCTCTTTCGGCGTATTCACAAGAAAGGGATACTTCGTATTATAGAGGTGAATTGGATGAAGCTATAATAAATGCTCAAAGAAAGAAAATAGATGAAACATCTAATTTTATTAAACTGACAGCTCCTAATATTAAATCAATTCCTGTTGTTTTAGGTGAAGTAGATGTTTTGAAAGCTATTCAATTTACGCCGGGTATTGTTGGGGGAAAAGAAGGTGATACCGGACTTAGAATTCGAGGAGGTAATTTTGATCAGAGTCTGATACTTATGGATGGTGCTCCCATATATAATCCTTCACACTTTAAGGGCTTGATATCATCATTCAATCCTGACGTACTTGGTGAAACAAACATATTTAAAGGTGGGTTCCCTGCTAAATATGGAGGAAGATTATCCGGTATAGTAGACGTGGCCATCAGAGATGGCCATAAGGAGAGTTATCATGGAGCTATAACAGTAGGACTATTCTCTTCCAAAATTTATTTTGAGGGTCCTGTTATAAAAAATGTCTCTTCATTTATAGTATCAGCACGTAAATCATATTATGATTTATATCTAGGCAAGTTAGCCAACATGGCAAGCCAAACTAATTTGGGTATTTCCAGAGTTCTTGATGGAATGGATTATTATGATGTAAATATCAAGTATACCCATAATTTAGGGATAAAGGACAAGATTTCTACATCTTTCTACATTGGAAATGATTACTCCAATATGAAAAACAAAGAATACTGTAAGTATGAAAAGGATGAAGAAAATACGAAGCCGAATGATGTGATGGAGAGTAGTTATAAATATACCAAAGGTGACAGGTTAGGAAATATTGCTTCAACATTTCATTGGGATCATAATATAAACTCATCGCAATCAATATACACCTCATTAACATATAGTGAATACAAAAGCAAAACCCATACAGATACTGAAAATGAAATTATTAGATGGGATAACAGTTTTGATTATTTGATAGAGAAAGCGTCTTTTGATTGTGGTATATCAGACCTATCCCTAAATATGGAATATGTGTATGATTCCTTTAAAAATCATACACTTGTCACAACTGTAGGGTATACCCTTCAAAGGTTAGAGTCATCTGTTGATTTTCTATCTCATAAAATCAGTAATTACGATACATTAAATATAGATGGTTTAAATGGATATAAAGAGTATTTGAATAGCTTTCATATATCACTTGATGATCAAATAAAAGTAGGGAAGAAATTAAAAGTAGGTGTAGGTATAAGAATCAATGATTATTTGGTTAGAAATAAAAATTATATTAATCTGGATCCTCGTATAAGACTTGAATATTCACCTACAAAAAAGCTTAGATTTAATGGTTCATTTACTATAATGAGCCAGCCCATTCACCTACTATCAAGCCATAATATCATATCAAGGCATGATTTATGGGTTCCTTCTACAGAATTGCTCCCCCCATCTACATCCACTCAAGGAACATTTGGTATAGAATATGAGTACATGGTTAATGAAAATCCTGTTATAATTTCATTGGAAGGGTACTACAAGAAAATGTCAAATATATTAGAATATATAGATGGAGGTTCATTTGCATCAGATGTGGAATGGGAACATGTTGTAACAAATGGAGATGGATTAGCATATGGTGCTGAGTTTTTTATACATAAACCATTTGGTCCATTTACAGGAAGTTTATCATATACATGGAGTAAGTCAATCAGACAATTTGAGAAAATCAATGGTGGTGAATGGTTTTATGATAAAACAGATCATAGGCATAATTTGACGGCCATGATGTCAAAGAAGATAGGGAAAAGATTTCTGGTATCCCTATCATTCCAAATGAGAAGTGGAGATTGGTATAATTTGGAAACAGTGTTAGTACCTTATGTCAATATGGTTCTCGGTATAAATAAAAATCTTAAAGAGTTTGATGACATATATAAAATGTATGGTGTCTATGAAGAAATATTTAATACAGTAGTAAGTGGTCAAACAGCATCAGTGAGTCTTGGAAAAAATATATACCAGTCTGAACTATACCATAAAATGGATATGAGTGTCACATATACCCATGAGCATAAATTCGGAAGAAGTGAAATCAATCTTACTGTAGCTAATATTTATAATAAAAAGAATCCATATTATATATATTGCAGTAGAATTGGTGGAACTCCACATATTGTTAAAGTATGTATATTCCCTATTATGCCATCTATATCGTATACATATCGCTTCTAATTTAACCACTACACAAAAGGATTAGACACAAAATCTGACATAGAGAGCAAAAAACTTGCATAATCCCGGTCTAAAAGTTGTGACTGGACATACAAAACCCCTCTGGAAGTAATTCTAGAGGGGTTAAATATGCTTAGTCTTTTAGTCTAAATTCAAGAATGGTAATTCAGTATCTACAAACTCTTGAAAGTATCCTCAATTTTCTTGAAGTAGTTTTCGTAAAGTGTTTCGAGTTTTTTAGGGCTCATGTCTTTATTGAAGTTTTCGAATATGTAGTTCTCAACCTCTTTAAGCTGTTGTGAATAACCTGTTCCTTCCTGGTTGTAAAGTAGATTGAAGCGGAAGTATTTGTTACCGTTGCCTCTCTTGACAGGGAATACATTCTTTTTAAGTTCAAGAACCATATCGCACATCAAAGCATTCTCGCCACCCTCGCTTTTAACCATGAATGATGGGATATTCTTACCGTTTGATACTACCATAGGAACTGCCACACCAAGTGGTGGGTAACCAAGAATAGTCCACATAACTGTCTTGGAAACATCCTCACCAGGTTTTACACCCTGGAATACCATAGAAGCTGAAGATGATCTTCTTGGTACAAAGTCCTGGTCAATGAACCATCCTGAAGCCAACTCCTGATCTTTTCTAAGGTCCACTTCAAGTAGTGAGTGGTAGAATGATCTTGAGATATTTTCAAAAATCCATTGAGGATCCACTTTGCCACCCTCTTTAATAACGTAATTTTCCACATTGTATGTAGTGTTGCAGTTACGGATATAACCCATACCCTCATCTTCTCTACCTGTATATGAGAAGTTGGTAACGATAAAGTATCCGTTAGGTGCCACTTCAGGATTATTTACATCAAGTTTGTTCCATTTGTGGTTGTTAACCTCATAATATGCTGCACCACCTTCAGAATCGATAACTCCGAAGTTACCCTCAACACCCATAGGTCTGGTAAGTGTATCGAGGAAATGTTCAAAATCCTTAAGGTTTTTACATACACCCAAAGCTTTGAACATCAACTCACCCTCCCTATCCATCATAGATGAAGGTACATCGTCGTCTTTAAGGTTATAAGATGCTGTATTGATGATAGAGAAACCTGCATTGTTGCTGCCTGACCATGCCACACCACCTTTGCTTGGGCTGTCTACAAGTGCCAAGAAACCATATTTTGGACCTTGGAAATACTCGATTCTATTATTCAATTCACCTGTATCCCTATGTTTTAAAAGTAGAGGTCTGCCATCCTTGGTAACCTTACCTGTAAAAATAGCAGAGGTACAAGAGATAGCCTCATTGAATGGTACCAATAGAAGAAGTGATACCAGAAGTGTCAAAATCTTTTTCATATTGTTTAAAATAAAGTGTTGTTATCTGTGTTGTATTTATTCAATCCCAAATGTCTGTATGCAAGTTCTGTAACCTCCCTTCCACGTGGGGTCCTCTGGATGAAACCCTCTTTTATAAGGAATGGTTCATATACCTCCTCCACTGTACCAGGATCCTCTCCGATAGCTGTAGCTATAGTGGTAATTCCTACAGGGCCACCCTTGAACTTCTCTATAATCGCACTCAAAATCTTATTGTCTATAAGCTCCAGTCCCCTCTTGTCTATATTAAGAGCTTCCAGGGCATATTTGGTAATTGGTAAGTCAATGACACCATTTCCTTTTACCTGTGCAAAATCCCTGACCCTTCTGAGTAGGGAGTTTGCTATACGTGGTGTACCACGACTTCTGCAAGCTATCTCTTTGGCAGCATCGGTATCTATATCGATATCCAAAATAGATGCACTCCTCTTCACTATATTTATTAAGGTAGATGCATCATAATATTCCAGATGGGACTGGATACCAAATCTCGCCCTTAACGGTGATGTCAAAAGACCGCTTCTGGTGGTGGCTCCTACCAGTGTGAAGGGATTTAATGATATCTGCACAGATCGTGCCCCAGGACCTTTATCTATCATTATATCTATGGTATAATCCTCCATAGCGGAATAAAGGTACTCCTCCACCACCGGAGAGAGTCTGTGTATCTCATCTATGAAAAGGACATCACCAGGCTCCAGACCTGTCAAAAGACCAGCCAAATCGCCAGGTTTGTCAAGTACCGGTCCAGAAGTAATCTTCATATTGACCCCAAGCTCATTTGCCACAATATGGGCCAAAGTGGTCTTTCCCAATCCTGGAGGGCCGTGAAGAAGGACATGATCCAGTGCTTCACCTCTTAGCTTGGCAGCCTCCACAAAGACTTTCAGGTTTTCGAGTATCTTCTCCTGTCCGGAAAACTCCCCGAATCCCTGAGGGCGTATTTTACCCTCAAAATCCCCATCCTTGGAACTGCCCGCAGAGTGAATGTCAAATCTATCTTTAATCTCTTCCGACATTTTTAAACAAATTATATTACAAATATATTATTTATATAAATATTTATTGTTGTTATTATTAGTTGTTAGTTTCGTTAATAAAATTTTTATCAACACGGATTAACAAATTTTAAACAATAACGATAAAAGTTTAAACTATGTTTTTATATTGAGTTTCAAGTTTTTATATAGATTGATAATAGTCGTATGTTTATAACTTTAAACAGTTATTGACATATCTTGTGTGTTAAAAACTCCTATAAAAACTATGTTAAAAATAATAATTAAATCTCTATTGTTTTTGAAAAACTTGACCATATAACCAAAGAAACCAATACTTAAAATTTAGTTTGTAAAAATTATCAACACTGTTATTAAAGAGTTATTAACATTAATAAAAGTCATATCTTTGTATTCTGTTGATTTCATATGGACAAAAGCAATATTCTCAATAGGAATTATGTAAAAGAACTTTCCGATTATATTCTCGACCCGACGGTCAGGAATGTAATGGTAAATGGTCTGTACTCTTCGGCCAAATCCTTCGCCATCTCTGCATCTGTATCCAAAGGTATACATATGGTGATTCTGAATAGAAAGGAGGAGGCAGCCGGGTGTATCAATGACCTTTACAATCTTATTGGCGAAGATAATGTTTTCTTTTTTCCCCCCTCAAAAGATTTTTCCACAAAGGTGCAGCGTACATCGGCTGTAGGTGCTGTAATTGATTATAAAAACAAGAAGTCGGAGTTTCCGTTTGTGGTTCTGGTTGGGTATAAGGACTCTTTTGAAGAAGGGGTGCTTGAAGAGGGGTTGTTGAAAAAAAGTATTGTCTCTATAAAGGTGGGGGACAATATATCACATGAGTTTCTTAAAGAGGTACTTTTTGATTCTGCTTTTACAAAGGTGGATTTTGTCTCACAGCCAGGTGAATTTGCCATCAGGGGCAGTATTATAGATGTATTCTCTTATGGAGACAACCAACCTTACAGAATAGATTTCTTCGGTGATGAGATCGAGAGTATAAAACTTTTCAATGCCAATACACAGAGATCTGAGAAGGAGATAAAGAGTCTGGACATTTACCCCAATATCACATCTTCACAAGAGAGCAGTTATACAGTGTCTGTGTTTGATTTCCTGCCTGAGGATAGTGTGATATGGGTAGCGGGTGTGGATAAGGTGGACAGATACTTTAGCGACCACAAGCATATCTATCTCTCCACTTTAGGCAATGAGAATATCCCTTATGACAAACTGATCACATTCAGAACAGAACCCCAACCCACATTCAACAAACATTTTGAGGTTCTGGCTGATGATATAAGAGCCAAACGTGAAGAGGGTTTCTCTGTTTATATATTGAGTGAAAGCATATCACAGATTGAGAGGTTGAAGAGTATCTTCTCTACCCATAATCTGGTGTTGAATTATAAGAATTATACCATCCATGAAGGGTTTGTGGATTTTGATTCAAAGATTTGTCTCTATACCGACCATCAGATTTTCGACAGGTATCGCCGTCTGAAGCTTAAAAGATCTGTTGAGAGGAGTGAGAGACTCACCATCAATGACCTGAATGCTTTCCATGATGGGGACTATATAGTGCATATAGACCATGGAGTGGGTAGATTTGGTGGTTTGGTGAAAAACAGTGTGAATGGTAAGGTTCAGGAGTCTGTGAAGCTCATCTTCAAGGACAATGATGTCCTATTTGTCTCTATCCACAGTCTCCACAGGATATCGAAATACAAATCTGCTGATTCCACCCCACCCAAAATATACAAACTGGGAACAGGTGCATGGCAGAAATTGAAAAATCAGACCAAATCGAAGGTTAAGGATATCGCTGCCGATCTTATCCGTCTGTATGCCCAGAGGAAAATGTCGGAAGGTTTCGCTTTTTCGGAGGATTCATATCTGCAGAAGGAGCTTGAGTCTTCATTCATTTATGAGGAGACTCCGGACCAATTGAAAGCACTTAAAGCGATCAAGGAGGATATGGAGAAGAAATATCCTATGGATCGTCTGGTTTGCGGCGATGTGGGGTTCGGTAAAACTGAGGTGGCAGTCAGGGCGGCATTCAAGGCTGTGGCCGACAGCAAGCAGGTGGCGGTTCTTGTCCCTACCACCATTTTGGCATTGCAGCACTACAACACATTTCTTGAGAGATTGAAAAACCTCCCTTGCAATCTTGAGCACATAAGCAGGCTACGGAGTGCAAAAGAGGTGAAAGATATTGCCGAGAGGCTGAAAAGCGGAAAAATTGATATCCTTATCGGTACCCACAGGCTATTGAACAAGGAGTTCATCTTCAAGGACCTCGGGCTCCTTATCATAGACGAGGAGCAGAAGTTCGGTGTGGCTGCCAAAGAGAGATTGCGCCAGCTCAAGCTTTCAGTGGATACATTGACCCTCTCTGCAACCCCTATTCCGAGGACACTCCAGTTCTCATTGCTCGGGGCAAGGGACCTCTCCATCATAAATACCCCTCCGCCAAACAGGATTCCGGTGCAGACGGAGATTATCGATTTCGAAGAGGATGTTATCAGGGATATTTTGACCGCCGAGCTCGAAAGGGGCGGGCAGATATTCTTTGTACACAACAAGATAGAGGATATTACCGCTGTGGAGGATATTATAAGGAGGATATGCCCCGGTATCAAGACTTGTGTGGCACACGGCAGGATGGAGGCACAGGAGATAGAGAAGAAGATCCTCAATTTTATGGATGGGGACTACGACGTATTGATATCTACCACAATAGTGGAGAATGGTATTGATATCCCCAATGCCAATACCATAATAATAAATCATGCTCAGAACTTCGGTTTGAGCGATCTTCATCAGCTTAGGGGCAGGGTGGGTCGCTCCAACAGGAAGGCGTTCTGCTATCTGATCGTTCCACCTCTGGTTTCCGTTTCTGATGATGCAAGAAGGAGATTGAAGGCTATCGAGGCGTTCTCAGATCTCGGCAGCGGATTCAATATTGCCATGCAGGACCTTGATATCAGAGGTATGGGTAATATGCTTGGCGCAGAGCAGAGTGGATTTATGGCAGATATGGGATTTGAAACATACCAGAGGATATTGGCAGAGGCATTTGATGAGATCAAGCAGGAGCATACTGAGGTGACAGTGGTAGAGGGAGAGGAGCAGGAGGTGGCCGAAGACCAATGTTATGTGAGCGACTGCATAGTGGAGACAGACTTGCAGCTCCTTATTCCGGATACCTATATAAATATCCAGGCCGAGAAGATAAGGTTATACAGGGAGCTGGACAATATATCTGATGAGGAGGAACTCACCAAGTTTGTAGCAGCCCTTGAGGACAGGTTCGGACCTATACCAGATGAGGTGAGGGAGTTGTGCTATGTGGTACGGTTGAGGTGGCTGGCCAAAGAGAAGGGATTTGAGAAAATTGTCCTTAAAAATGAGAAGATGCTGGCTTATTTTGTGGCAAATCAGATGTCCCCTTACTACCAGACCAGAAGGTTTTCTGACATCATCCAGTATATCCAGCAGAAACCCGGAAACAGATATATGCTCAAGGAGCAGAACAATAAGCTTTATTTGACTATAAACATGGTGAGAACCATCGAAGGGGCTCACAAAATAATGACAAGCCTATAATAATATGGTAAATCTACTTATAGATGCGGGGAATACCTCGATTAAGACAGCCATCTCGCAAGGGGGTTCCATTATGGAGGAGAGAAGATGCGACAGGGGTGAGATGGAGGGTGTTGTTGAGGGTTATCTGCAGAAATTTTCCCAGATAGATGTGATAGCTGTCTCTGATGTGAGGGGGCTGGATCAGGGTCTCTACGACTACCTTGAAGGGAGATGCAGGAAACTTGTAAAAGTGAAGGGTGATATGGAATTGCCCATTAAAAACAGATATGGTACCCCTGGGACATTGGGGGCTGACCGCATTTGTGCCGCTGTGGGTGCACATACCCTTTTCCCTGAGAAAAACTGTGTTATTGTAGATTTTGGAACAGCGATCACTTTTGATTTCCTCACTAAAGAGGGAGAATTTTTGGGTGGCAATATATCATTGGGACTGAACACCAGATTTAAGGCCCTAAACCACTTTACGGGCAAACTCCCTCTGCTTGGCAAGGTAGATGATATATCCCCTGTGGGGTCATCCACCAGGGGTGCGATAGAATCCGGTGTAATTTTAGGCACAATCTTTGAAATACAAGGGTATATTGATGCTTATCCTGGATATAATTTCATATTTACAGGAGGAGATGCAATTTTTTTTGCCGAAAAACTTAAAAGTCCCATATTTGCAGTTTGTAATTTAGTGCTTATAGGGCTTTCCCAAATAGCTAATACTTATGCAGTTTAAGAAAACCGTACATTTATTTTTAATTATTGCGCTGTTTTTCAGCACATTGACCCTTAGTGCTCAGACAACAGATGCCCTTGGTTCGTATTCACCATATTCTATGATGGGTATTGGTGATGTGGTGAAGCAAGGTAGTGCATATAACTACGGTATGGCAGGCATAGGTATAGGTGTGAGAGATAACAGATATATAAACTACACAAATCCGGCAGCCATTACAGCGAGGGATACCTTGTCTTTTATGTTGGATTTTGGTATCACACAGAAGAACTTCTACATATCAGACTATCAGACCAAATCTGCATACAATGTGTTCAATATGAACAATTTTGCATTCACTGCACCCATCTACAGAAAGTCTGCATTCATAATAGGTGTATCCCCTTTCAGTAATACAGGCTACAAGTTTGAAAGTGCAGAGGAGGATGATAAAGTGGTATCGGAGTTGGGTGATGTAAGATACCGCAAGTATGGTACAGGTAGTATCAACCAGTTGTTTATTGGTGCTTCGACAGTTCTTTTCAAATATTTTTCAATAGGAGCTGAGGCGATCTATTATTTCGGTTCTATCGACAGACACAGTGATGTTTTGTTCAACTCCATGCCTTCATACAACTCAATCTACACCGGTTGGGAGTATAATGTGGGTAGTTTCTCAGGAAAGTTCGGTCTGCAGTATCACCAGCCGTTCAAGAACAATTCATCGTTGACAATTGGAGCCACTTACAGACTTGGCAATGAGCTTAAAGGTGATTATATAAAATATGCATACACCAAATCTGAGAGTGCTTCAGACACAGTATCATATACATCTGTAGATAAGGCCCAGTTGAAAATAGCTCCGGAATTGGCAGCAGGTATCTCTTACAGACATAAGGATAAGTGGATGATAGGGTTTGATTATGTAAGACAGGACTGGAGAAAGAGCGACTTCACCGCAGCAAGCTCGAGATTTGACCCTCAGGTGGGTGAGTCATTCAGACTTGGATTCGAGATAGTACCAAACAGATATGATATACGTTATTATGCCAAGAGGATGGCGTACAGAGGTGGTTTGTACTTCGATAAGACATATATCAGTTATGGTGGGACACAGGTTGTCGCTTTTGGTTTGACATTGGGAACCTCATTACCTATATACAAATGGCACAATGCAGTATCGGTAGCTGTCGATATGGGTCAGAGGGGTACCAGACAAAACCAGTTGGTGAGGGAGAGATATATCAACTTCCTTGTGAACATCAACCTTCACGACATATGGTTTATCAAATACAGATACGACTAACGTAGAGATATATATTAATTAATTAAACTAATAAAAGCTTTTATGAAAAAATTATCAATCCTATTTGTATTCGCACTTTCTTTGGTGTCCGTTTCCCTTTCGGCACAAAGCAAATATGGTGCAGATAGCGCAGAATGTATCAAGTACTTGTCATTCTATCAAGATTACATGAAACAAGGTAACTTGGATGGAGCAGATCCAGCATGGCAAAAAGCAATCTCACTTTGTCCTCCTACAGCAAGCCAGAATATGTTGCTTGACGGTATGAAGATCCTTAGAAAGAAAATCAACAAATTCAGAAACAACCCTATCAGAAAAGAGACCCTTGTAGACTCTTTGATGATGCTTCATGAGATGAGAATCCAGACATATCCACGTTATGTTGTAACTGCTAAAATCAACAAAGCTATGGATATGATGACTTTTGCTTCAAAAGGTAAAGAGAAAGAGGTATTTGATGTTCTTGGCGATGCAATGGATTCAGCTAAAGAGAAAACAGCTATCGTTATCCCAGTTAGATATATGAGCTATGCAAATGACCTATATAAAGCTGGTTCTATGAGTGGTGAAGAGGTTATGGCTGCATACAACAAAGCATATGCAACTGCTGAACTTGTAGAGAAAGCAAAACCTTCACAAGCTGTAACTGACGCTAAAAAAGATATCGAGAACCTTCTTATGATCAGTGGTGTAGCAAGCTGTGAAAACCTTGTTGAGATGTTTACTCCTCGTTATGAGGCTAACCCATCAGACAAATATCTATTGGGTAACATCATCTCTATGTTCTCAGCTTCAAACTGCTTGGATGAGGATCTATTCCTTAACGCAGTGGAGTCTATGCACAAACTTGAGCCTTCTCACAACTCTGCATATCTTCTTTACAAACTCTATTCACAAAGAAATATGGCAGCTCAAGCTGTAGCTTACATGGAAGAGGCTATCGCTGCTTGTGGTGACACTTTGGTTAACCAGGCTGCAGACTACTGCTTGGAACTTGGTACATATTGCTTCAAATCTGCAGGTCAGGATGCAAAAGCTGTTGAGGCTGCCAAGAAAGCTGCTGAGCTTAATCCTGCAAATGCCGGTAGAGCATACCTATTGGCTGGTACCATCTGGGGTTCACAAAAATGTAAAGGGAATGAGATCGAATCAAGATCACCATATTGGGTAGCTGTTGACTTCTTGACAAAAGCTAAAAATGCTGATGAGAATTTGGCAACTGAGGCTAACAACCTAATCAACCAATATCGTAAATACTTCCCATTGAAGTCAGAAGCATTTATGTTTGACCTACTTGATGGTGCTACATATATAGTTTCTTGCAACGGTCTACGTGAGAGCACTAAAGTAAGAACACAAGACTAATTTGATGATCGGTTTATACCGGCATAACAGAATATTCAGGATGGTAGCAACTGTTTTTATGGTTGCTACCATTGCTGTTTCGTGTAAAAACAAGATTGCTCAAACAGATCACATAGATATCAAAGCGACCCCCACACAAATAGTGGAGAACATCGTGATGACCCAATCCAGAAACTCTTTGACGGAGTTCAGAATGCAGGCTCCTCTTCTGGAGAGGTATGACAGTGATCCGAAAAATACCTACGAACTCTTCCCAAAAGGGTTAAATGTATATGGCTATAATGAAGAGGGGTTATTGGAGACCTCTATAGTATCGGATGAGGCCAAACATACCATCAAAAATGGTGAAGAGCTCTGGTCCGCATACGGCAATGTGGTGATAAAGAACTTCATAAAAGGGGAGCAGATGGAGACCGATACCATATTCTGGGATCAGAAGGAGAAGAAGATCTACACCCATTGTTATGTGAAATTGTTCTCTCCCCAGGGGTTTATGCAGGGTGTCGGTATGGAGTCGGATGAGATGGCAAGAAATGCCCATCTGTTGAACCCTTTTGACGGCTATGCCGTCATAAACAGTGACAGCACGAAGGTTTCTTATGTGGATTCTGTAAACTTTATAGGTCCTTTGGTACGAAGATAAAAATAAATTATTATCTTCGCGTCTTATTTGAGTAATTGTATAAAATTTAACATAAATAACTTAAAATGGCACTTTTAGAGAAGATACGTGTCAAACTTGGAGTACTTATCACAGTACTTATCGCAGTGGCACTACTATCATTTATCATCGATCCAAGCACATTGGATATGACTCTACGTTCACTTTCATCAAAATACGATGTAGGTGAGATCAATGGTCAATCTATCAAGTATGAAGATTTCAACGAAAAAGTAGAGTATTACAAAAACATCTACACCATGACTTCTGGCTCACAAGCAGTTTCAGAAGAGATGATGGAAAACATCTACAACACAGCATGGCAAGAGTTGCAGAATGAGATTATGGTTCTCCCTGCAATCAAAGCTGCCGGTGTGGTAGTAGGTGATGATGAGATGTTTGATCTTGTTCAAGGAAAAGAGATTTCACCTGTTATCGCTCAAGAGGGTATCTTTATGGATGCTTCAGGTAATTTCAGCAGAACCCAGCTTAAAGAGTTCTTGAATGCTATCCCTAACGATGCATCAGGAAACCTTTCTACCTATTGGGCATTCTTGAAGAAGAGCATTGAGGAGCAACAATATTTCACCAAATACAACTCTCTTCTATCTCAGAGTAACATTCTTAACCCTGTAGAGTTGAGAAGAGGTATTGAGGATAACAATGTTACTTCTAATGTTGATTTCGTAGTGGTTCCTTTCGGTTTTGAGCCAGATACCACTATCACCGTATCTTCAAGCGAGGTGAACGCATACTACAAATCACACAAAGAGCAATACAAACAAAATGCTTCTCGTGATGTGGAATTCGTAGTTTATGAGGTGGTTCCTTCAGAGAAAGATATCAACGACGCTAAAACTCTTATTGATGAGGCTTATGTTGATTTCCAAACTACTGATAACCTTAAATCATACCTTCTAAACAACTCTGATACACCTCTTCAGGAGTACTATTTCTCACAAGAGGAGTTGGCTGCATCTGATTCAAAATTGGCTGAGTTTGCTTTTGAAACCAAAAAACCTACCTCATTGGCTCCTTACCAAAATGGTGATGTTTTTGTTGCAGCAAGAATCAGCGATACCAAAATGATGTCTGACTCTGTGTTTGTACAACACATCCTTCTTTCAGCTAATGATGAAGCACGTGCTGACAGCTTGGTTAGAGTAATCAACAAAGGTGCAAACTTCTCAGAATTGGCTGCCAAGTTCTCATTGGATCAAAATCCTAACGTAGCTAACCCTGGTGATATCGGTTGGATGACCCAAACTATGATGATCCCTGGTATGCAGAGCGTGTTGACTATGAACACCGGCAAATGTGAGAAGATGACTACCAACTATGGTGTACACGTAGTAAGAGTTACCCAGAAAACCAAACCTGTGAAGAAAGTTCAGTTGGCTCTTCTAACCAAAGAGATCATCTCAAGCCCTGCAACCTTCCAGGAGTACTACTCAAAAGCTAACAATCTTGCATCTCGCAGCGAGGGCAAAATTGAGAAATTCAATCAGATTGTAGACGAAGAGAAACTACCTGTAGTTCCTGCTTTCAATGTAGTTGAGGGTGCTAAGAAGCTTTCTATGTATGAAAACACCATCGAGGTATCAAGATGGATCTATGACGCTAAAGTGGGTGATGTTTCACCTATCATCACTGTTGACAACAAATACTTCTTCGTAGTAGCTGTAACCAACGTTCGTGAAGAGGGTTATGCTCCAGTAAGTTCTATCTATGCACAATTGGAGAGCGCAGTAGCATTCGACAAGAGAGCAGAGAAATTGGTAGAGGAAGTTAAAGCTAAGATTGAAGGCCAGACCTCAATGGAGCAAATCTCTGAGGTTTTGAACACTACAGTTTCAAACAAGAGTGATGTGGCATTCGGTTCTATCAGCTCACAATCTTTGGATCCAGTTCTTGTAGGTGCTATTGCTGGTGCAAAAGAGGGTGAAATCGTTGGCCCTGTAAAAGGTAACATCGGTGTCTATGTGTTGAAAGTAAATGGTCGTGAGACAGGTGCTTTCTACACTGAGGATGATGCTAAGATGAGAGAAAGCCAAGTTTCTACTTACCAATTGAATATGTTGCCATACGTATTCAACCAAATGGGTGATGTAAAAGACAACAGAGCACGTTTCTTCTAGTATAAGAAATTAACTTATCATAACATACTCCGGGGAAGTTTCAAGAACTTTTCCGGAGTATGTTTGTATATAGCAGTACAAGAGATTCCACATCGCTGAAATCCTACCAGGGAATGAAAAGCATACTTCTATTCCCTACTACACCTCAAAACACCACTAATCACCCAGAAAACAGCCCTAGTAGGGAATGAACACTATTGTTTCATTCCCTACTAGGCAAATTGAGGGCGCTAACGCACATAGGATGCCCCAATCACACACTACACTACGATAAACGAGATAATTCCTAAGGCCATTTGTGCTGGACTCCGAATTGCAGCAGGCCTTCTTTTTGAAAAATCAGAATAATTTTGTATCTTGTCCCACAAGGTAAACCCGAAAGTTCATTTATAGCGGTACCACATCACTGATTTACTAACTATTAAAAATTTAGCGTATGAGATACCCCATTAAACCACTACTCACGGCTATCATTATAGTCGTCTTTCAGTTACTGCCCATACATCCACTTTATTCCCAATGGGGATTCAAAGTAGGAGAAGAGAGTAAGATTCCATCAGCAGACAAATGGAATTTCATCAATTACGGCGAAGTAGAAGCCAATCTACATACCGGAACCATCAATTTATCTATCCCGATCTACACCTACCAGGATAACGATTTCATCTTGCCAATCGGTATCAATTATGCGACTAATGGTCTAATGGCAAATATGCGTCCTGGAATTCTCGGCCCAGACTGGGTTCTTGATGTGGGAGGAAGCATCACAGTGGATATAAGAGGAATGAGTGACTTAGAGTCAAGCGACAATGCCAGCAACTATTATGAGTACCACCAACTCTCCAATCCCGGTACCGCAGGGTCATATTGGCGTTATTCCAACTATGTCAGCCCGACAGTAGAACTAGGAGCCCCTTCTCCGGAAATTATATATGTACCTGCTCCAGGTATGAGTATATATCATAATACACCCAAGTATGATGCGGAGCCGGACTTCTTCCACTTTAACTTTATGGGTTACTCCGGCACTTTTCATTTGGGGCCCAATAATAATATATATGTATACAATACAAGTGGAGACAACAAGCTCCATAAGATAGAGATTACGGGTGTGACTAATGGCAGGAACATTAAGATTACCGACAAGCAAGGATATGTCTATCTGTTCAGCTCCAATGATACCGACGAAGTCAATGGTACAAATGGACAAAAGAGGGATGTGGCCTACAATCTTACAAGTATCACAGCTCCAAATGGAAGGGTCCTTTCATTTTACTATGGAGACTATTATACGAATAGTACCTACCGTCCATCTTCTATAACCAGTACGGGAGGAGTCATAGACTTTGGCGCAGACGGGACAGCATTGGATGGTTACCACTACTCCGAATTCGGAGTCATGCAGACAGATATCACCACACAGCTTCTTACCGGTATATATGTTGATGACAAAAGGATTGTAGAGATATCATACAATATTCTCTCCATCGGCACAAAAGACCAGTATGCACCAAGTAAGAGTACCTCACAAAACACCTACAGGGAGTTTGATGAATGTATACGCCTCTCCGGAATAAAGATTCTCAATCCATATGAAGAGATCAACAGAGTTGTCCGGCGTGCCGATTTCAGTTACGTCACCACGCAAGGGGCCCGTACTAACTATCTTTCCACTGTCACACTCACAGGAGAGGGGACCTATTCGTTCTCCTATTACAATATGTCCCATGGTCTCTTCCCACCTGTAGGGACATTCTCTATAGATCATTGGGGCTATTACAATGGCAGGACAATAGGAAATTTTCTCAAGATAGTTAGCACGAACAACATCTCATCACTAGATGAGAATATAACCTCCATAGATAGGAACCCCAATGCTAACTATGCGATATATGGCATGCTTCAGAGGATAACCTATCCCACAGGAGGATATTCAGAGATAGAATATGAATCCCACAGTTATGGCAAAAGGCTCACTAGAACTTCTACTTCAGCCTTTCTCCCTACTCTGACAAATGAGTCGGCTACCTGCGGAGGTCTAAGGATAAAATCTATCTCTAATCATCTGGAAAACGGAACTCAGATAAACAAAAAGAGTTACAGTTATACGCTCCCTGACGGTGGCAGCAGCGGAATCCTCCTCTACTTCCCCAAATACTGGCTCAACTATTCCGCCCAAGGAGGACCCTATCAGGAGATCAACATCAACTATTGGTCCAATAACCTTATCTCCCATAACGGATCTCATATAGAGTACGCCACAGTTACCCAGACGAACTCAGACAATAGTAGAGAGGTGTTTCACTTCTCAAACAGCGCACAATCTCCTATTTATAGGGATGAAGTGGAGACTGGAGATGTCATTAATGAAAAGGTTGCAAACACAGGCAATGAATGGGGCATCACCTCCAGCAATGCAGGTTATATCAAGAATATTGTTGCCCCTATGGTTTCCAAAAGAGCTGAGAGGGGGAAACTCCTTAAGCATGAGATTTATGCAGCAGGATCCAACACCCCATCCAAAGAGATCATCTACGGTTATGACACGACCCGTTCACTGTCAGTAGTCACATACCCTGCTTATCTTATAAGGAAGTTCGGTCATATTCCTGTCTATACAGACAATTATAGGCTTATATCCAAGACAGAGAAAGAGATGAACAACGGGACCGTGATTATCAGGACAGAGTCATATAGTTACAACACCAAAGGACAATTGTCAGGAATAACCACCCAATCCAGTGGCGGTATTACAGAGATAACACGATATACTTACCCGTACGATCATCTGTCAGAAGGTGGAATCTTTGCCACGATGAATACTCGAAATCTACATGGATATCCTGTGACTCAGACAAGATATGTCATAGATGGAGGAACGGAGAAGCAGATCGGAGGGAAGAAATACAGTTATGGGACCTACAATAATCAGGTCAAACCATCTGTTCTGTATAACTATAATCCTGTCACAGGATCATGGGATATAGAACAAAGGTATACCAAATACAGTTCCAATGGAAATCTTCTGGAGAGCTACGACTCCAATAATATTCCTACGAGCTACATTTGGGGTTATGGCGGACAGTATCTTGTAGGCAAGGGTGAGAATATAGACAATACTGCGCTCTCAAGCTATGTAAGTATGACAGCACCACTTACAGCCGGAATATCTGACGCCATAGCTCAAAACATAAACACCCGAGGGAGTGTTCTGCTTACCACCTATACCTATACACCTATGATAGGAATCACAAAGGTAAGATACCCAGATGGCACGACACAAAGCTACCTGTACAACAGTTCAGGCAAACTACTACATATCATCAACTCGGAAGGGAACAAACAGGGTAGCAGTTACTACTCACCTGAGAATAAACAATAACTAACCAAATAAAACCGATAAGAAATGACCCACAAGACACACAAAAAGAT
>JAFYXO010000020.1 GCA_017546125.1 Bacteroidales bacterium | reverse complement strand
TTCTCATAATGCCTCAGAGCCCTCACAGTGACACGACAAAGGCGTGAAAACTCCCCGATTTTTAATCCATTTCTATTCATAACGCGTTATTTGCCTGCAAATATAAAACATGCCCTAAGGTACGAGTCAAGAGGTAAATGATTTTTGGAAAGAAGTTTTCGGCCAGGTCTGCAAAAATATGTTAGACCTGGCCGGAACCGAATCAGGAACCTGAATTGGGACCAATAAGTTAATTATGTGAAATAAAATACTTTACTTTGTATTAATTCTAATAATTATGCACAATATCCTAAATGTCAATAGCCGCGGGGAGTTCCGTGAGTGGCTGCAGGGGAATGCGGGGAGCCAGGCGGAATGCTGGGTGCCGGTCAAGCGGGGCAGACCTGCCGATGACAATTGCCTTTATTATCTGGATGCAGTCGAGGAGGCATTGTGCTTCGGGTGGATTGACAGCGTGATGAAAAAGATTGACGGGGTCACCATGCAGCGGTTTTCCCCCAGGAGGAAGAACAGCCCTTGGACGGAGCTGAACAAGGTGCGTTGCCGTAGGCTTGAGAAACTGGGGCTGATGACCCAGGCAGGGAGGGATGCACTCCCTGAAATGGATATTGCCCGCTTCGAGGTGGATCCCGAAGTGGCTGCAGCACTGAAGGATGCGGGAGTGTGGGACAATTTCACCCAGTTCCCCCCACTCTATCAGCGGATACGTGCGTACAATGTGGCGTTCAGCAAAAAGAGGCACCCCGAGGCATACGAGAAGACCCTTGCCCGCCTGATTGAGCAGACCCGCCAAGCGAAACTCTATGGCGACTGGAACGATTACGGAAGGCTGTTGGATTATTAGGAAGGACAATGAAGGAGGAACTGCTATACAGATGCGACGGCAGCGTCGAGGCCAATGTGGTGGCAAATATATTGGAGGTCAAGTGAAAATTATTTGCCTCAGATTTGTAGCAAATGGCTGAATCGGGCGTCTAATGTGCAAAACAAAAGAATCAAAAAAGTATGGAATTGGAATTCGCACAAACCGTAAGGGAGCATAAAGGGACGATATATACTGTCTGCTATATGTTCTCAAACAATCCCGATGAGGTGGCAGATCTCTTTCAGGAGATTCTGATAAATCTCTGGAAGGGATTCCCAAAATTTAGGGGTGAGAGCAATGTCAGGACATGGATATATCGTATCAGCCTGAATACCTGCATATCATCTGAAAGAAAAAAGAGTCGCATGGTGGAGACGCTTCCCCTGACGATGGATATCAATCTGTTCTCTGACTCGGACGATGAGTCAAAGCAGGTACAAATGCTACGGGATCGCATCAATAAACTCGGACCATTTGACCGTGCTATAGTCCTTCTGTGGCTGGAGAACCTCAGTTATGATGAGATCGGGGCAATTGTCGGAATATCGGCCAAGAATGTGTCGGTACGTCTTGTCAGGATCAAGGAACAGCTTAAAAAAATGTCAAACGAATAAATTGTACAGAACATGGAAAATAATATATACTCTCAGGAACTTGAAGAGATGCGCTCACAAGTGGCCATACTCAAGAAGAAACTTGATAAACAGACCATTATCAGCGACACCCATATCCGTAATTCGATGATCTCCAAGAGGTCGGATATGACGAGAATAATAGCGGCAACCATCTTTGCCGGTATGCTTTCAGTACCCTATTGCACATGGATATTTTATAAATTCGGACTCTCTATGTATTTTATCGTGGCCACAGATATTATGTTGGCAGTCTGCTTATGGATTACGATTAAACAGAGATGTACATTGAAGAATATGGACTTTACCCAGGGAAATCTGGTGGATGTAGCGGAGAAATTGAATAAAGTAAAGACACATTATCACGAGTGGATAAAGATAGGACTTCCATTGATCCTTTTGTGGGTATCCTGGTTAGCCTATGAGGTACTTACAAATATGGAGCCCAGTCCGATGCAGATGGGATTTCTCACCGGTTCAGCGGTCGGTGTCATAATAGGTGGATTCGTAGGCTTTCGTATAAATCGTAAGATTGTCGCCAAATCGGCAGAGATTCTAAAACAGATTCAGGAACTTCAGAATATCTGATGGTTCAGAGAGGTAGGTTCCCGGCCAGGTCTGCATTTTTTTGTTAGGCCTGGCCGGTTGCTTTTGGGTTAAGTGTCAGTTATCCAGCGTGTTGGTTTTTGTGTTTTCGGCCAGGTCGGACACTTTTTTGCAGACCTGGCCGGGAGGGGGCATACAATTACGGTATCTCATGACCGTCTGACGTTTATACTGCACTTTGGGCATGGAATGACCGCTTTTCGTGCCCGTTTACCGTTTGGAGGGTAGTTTGGGCACAGATTCGGCCCTTTCCGTGCCCATTTTCACTTTTTTCGGTTGTTTGGGCATGAAATCACGGCTTTTCGTGCCAGTTTACTTTTGGATGGAGCGGTCTCGGATCTCTAATGTGATGTCGATATAGCTGCGAGTGCCTTCGATGTAGTCGGCATAGAGAACTTCGGCATCCCTGCCTTTCTGAAAGTGGCATTTGCCACACGCTTCACAGTCGTGAAGGCACTTCCATGCATCCTGTACAAAGGCCAACCTCTCTTCCCTGGTGGAGTTGTCTATTTTGGGTGGTTGCATATTGTCATCAAGTTAAATGATTGCCACGTCGCAGCCAAACTTTCTTGCGTTATATTTTGCTTTAGTCTGGTCGCCTTGATCTTTTCACCTATCTTCGTTTGGATCTGAACATCTGATAGAGCATAGACATCTTCCATAATGATTGCATTTGTAAGCATTACAATGCGAATATAAGAATAACGCTTTAATACAAAAGCTTTATGGGTATATTTTTTATAATTATTGCTTCGACTGGGCCCACTTGATTGTGATTAAATTTTTAGTCACTATATTTACAAAATAAAATTAAGTGACATTCCAAAGAGATTTACCATGAAAAAAGTTGTCTTGCTGATAGCATGCATAATCGCTATATTTTCCCCAGTGGCCACATTTGCAGCCAATGTTACAAAAATTGTAATCACCACTACACAGCCGCAGGTGGGTAAAAAGCCTTCCTATAAGGCGAGTGTTCCGGCAACTGCAAGTACGGAGGTTTATGAAGTGCAGTGGAATGGCGAATTTGATAACGGTGCATTCGTTCAAGGTAGAGATTACACGATGACTGTCAAGTTGAGAATCAAGGCCAGTTCATCCAATGTCTTTTCAATGTCTTCCAATATTAATGTCACCATCAATGGCCATAAAGCAAAGGTTGCAAAAGTCAGTAAAAAAAACATTACAGTAAATTATACGTGGAAGCTTAAGAATTCAGACAGCAGTGCAGGAAATGCGGTAAAGAAAGATGTCCCTATCACCACAATGAAAACATGGCTTCTTGTTGTCAAAGACGGCAAGCCTCATTATAAGGCGATGGACGGCACATCCCTGGCAAAGGAAAACTACATTCTTTTCGATGTCAAATACGAGCATCCGGACGGAGTGAAGCCTTTTACGTTTACAACTGCCGTTGCTACATTCAAGGCTAAAGAGGGTTATTATTTTGACAAGAAACTTAAACTCAATGACCGTACACCCCAGGCAGAAAACACCACTGGATTCAAGCGTATTGATTCAAAAACAGTCAAGGTATACCTTACTGCATTCACAGGTGACATGGGATATGATGTCAGGATTACTCCCGCAATGAAGGAGTATAAGAATAATATCAGCACTATGAATCTCACACCTGTTGCTACTGCTCAAATCAACGCACCTCTTTTCGACTATTGGACCAGGAAACTCAGGTATGGAGACATCCTGGTAGAAGGATTTGTCGACAATAATATGCGTGCATTTTATGCATATCCTACTACAGAACAGTCCAGAGACATAAATGGTGTGATGGTGAAAGATGCCAAGAGATCTGAATATCCAAGCAATTATAAAATTCTGTCAATTGACATCCTTGATGACGATCTCTCAGACGATATTCCCGGACTTGTCGGCGAGTGGTGTCTTGTTGATAACAAGGAATTTATACCGAAATCATGTCTGAAGGACATTAAATACGGAGCAAGATACGATGGAGCACCAGCTGTAATAGTTGATAGTCCTTTCCAGTTTGCCGGTGGTAGCGGAACATTTGAAGATCCGTACCTTATTGAAACAGCAGAGCAACTGAATGCTGTTCGCAAGGGTCCTTCAAACCATTATAAACTCATTGCCGACATTGACCTTTCAGATTGGGGCAACTGGGTACCTATCGGTGGTACTGCATCTTATGGTTTCCTGCCTGGCTGGGACAAGGCTGATAAAGGTGCCCATACTTTCTACGGTTCGTTCGATGGTAACGGCCACGTTGTATCTGGTATGCAGATTGTGATCAACGAACCTACGCCGCATTTAACAGAGGGTGAAAACTGGCGGGCATATGGCCTGTTTGCAAATGTCGGAACCAATCCTGCCAAATATAAGATCAAGAACCTTGGAGTCGTGAACTTCAACATTGATGTCAACTATACAGATGTCAAGACAGTGCTTCGCCTATATGCAGCAGCAATCAGTGGTGGTATGAATCAGGGTGTAGATTTCCTTAACTGCTATTCAAAAGGCGGCAGGATCAGTATCAATGTAAAGGGCAACGATGCTTATAAACCAACCGGTGAGTGGGGCGAATTGCCTGGTGACGCACCTTACATCCACATACATGCAGGTGGTCTATGTTCCGATGGTGGCGGCGCGTTCTTTGAAGATTCGGGACTTAGGAAGCATTTGGAATTCATACATATTGAAAAATGCTTTAACGATTCAGATATAACCGTAAAGGCTGAAAATTGTAAATATGAAATATATGGTGCAGGTATAATCTCCGCGATGGCAGAAACTCATATCCACGAATGTTATAATAGCGGAAACATAACTCTCCCATTGGATCTTACTGACCTTTTACAGCAGAATTATTCAACTTATGCTGCCGGTATCAGTGCGTTTGCATCCATCCGTGAAATCGGTGGTATTCATCATTACAACACAGAACAGACTTCTTTTATCCAGAACTGTTACAATTCAGGACAGATTATCGGCAGAATGGCATGTGGTATTTTTGGCGCTTCAGTTTCAGATATACATCTTGAAAACTGCTACAATACAGGTGTCATTATAGGAAATGAGTTTGACTATAGCAGTGATGGTTGGACTATGGACCCTATTCTGTCCCAATCAAATGCTGTAATTCCATATGGTAAAGAGTTTGTACGAAACTGCTATACTAACGGAAATTCCGTTGCGGGCACGATGTGGAAAACATCTGCTACACTCGGTCGAAAGGTTCTCGCTGCAATCCCTGAAGATACACATCCTGGAAATAAGTACAATGTCGAGCCGGCTGATGTGGGAACATTTACTGATGTAAAAGAGGATGTATGGTATGCAGATGCGGTCAAGTGGGCATTTGATAAAGGCATTGTTTCAGGTACAACATTCTCACCAGAGAAGACTTGTACAAGAGTACAACTTATAACCTTCCTTTGGAATATGGCCGGATCGCCAAAATCATCTGCTGCAAATCCGTTCTCTGATGTAAAAGATACTGATTCACATTATGACGCAGCTCTTTGGGCAAGTGAGAAGGGTATCATAAACGGAAGCTCTTTTGCGCCGCAGACAGCCCTTACCAGAGGTGAGTTTGTCATAAGTCTTTGGAAGTATCTTGGATGTCCGGAAGGAATTCAGGTGAATCAATACCTTGATATCGATAGTCATCAAAGTGATTTTGGTAGGGCATTGGCATGGTCTCATGTTAACGGAATCATGGGAGCCACCGAGCAAAATAAATTTTCTCCGAAAAAGACCATAAGTAAGGCGGATGTTATCAACATCATGTACAGAGCTTTAAAATAATACTCACTATGAAAAAAAACTTCTTGCTTGCAGCATGTCTACTGTCTATCCTTTTCTCATGTGGTGTATCTGCAGCCAATATTATATGGTCAGGAACGGAAATCAGTACACAATCCACCTCATGGGTAAATCGGTGACTGTTACGGTCGCCAATAGTGAGAATTTGTAGTGAAAGGACTCTGAGATAGAATAACGCGCACAGTCATTTCTAATTTTGAAATCCAAATTTGCGTTAGCTCTACTTTTGATGATATTATTTTAACAGCCACTGTCCGGCATAATTATGCAGATATTCATCCAGTACCGGAGACTTATCGAAGTGAAGAGGGATAAGATCCGCAAGAAGAGATATCAGATTTATGAATATCTACAATAGAACCTTTTCTGTCGGTCAGTTGGCGATTTGGGCACGGAATGGATGGATTTTGTGCCCGATTTGCGTTTTGGCGGCACTTCGGGCATGGAATCACGGCTTTTTGTGCCCGTTTTTGATTTGGCACATTCAGGTGTTAGTTTTAGGCCAGGTCGGACACCTTTTTTGTAGACCTGGCCGGGGATGGAACCTATTTCGCAGGCTCCCATTTGCAGCGGACTGGAGACACGATGGCGCCTTCCTCTTTGAGCACCTTCATTGCCTTATCCACATCCTTGCGGTCCAAGCCGCTCAATTCTGCTATTTTCCCTGCATTAAGAGGCTCTCCGGCCTGTTTCATTGCAGCCAATACTTTTTCTTTGTTTTCCATATTCAATCTATTTTTATGTTTATGGGTACAATATACGAATAAAATCCCTTACTTTGTATCAATTCCAACAATTATGAGCAATATCCAAAATATCAATATCCGTATTGTTTCCGGGCCAGGTGGAAGCATTTTTAGTCCACCTGGCCCGGAATGTGTTCCAATAAATCAGATTCAATGGAAATGAAGGAAGTGCTGCTATACAGATGCTCAGAGAGCAATGAGGCCAATGTGGTGGCCAATATATTGGAGGTCAATGGTATTGCATTCCGTCTGCACGATGAGGCGGCGGACCAGCGGACAGGTGCGTATGGCCCTAACCCCGGCATTGCCATATATGTGGCCGGGAGGGACAGCGAAAGGGCAATGGAACTGATAACCCCTGTGGTAAACCAGCCGGCAAAAGACAGCACCACTATGTCCCCAGGATGTGCCGACGGGGAGATCGCAGCGGGATACCCGTCAAAATATACCACCCCCCTGATATTCCTATCCATCCTCCTTTTTCTCGGTCCCTGCCTCTACATATTCAATACGAAGGGATGGGATCTGACCCATAATATTGCAGCTGCCCTTTTCCTGCTCAGCATTGTCCTGATGATCGTGGTCAACCGATTGGGCAAGAGGGGGAGGTGAATATGAGGAAATAATCCAATAACTGTATACCTTTGCACTATGAAAGAGACTAAAATTATAATTCTCGATTTTGACGGGACACTGGGAGACACAGCGTCGGTAATAATAAAGACCATGCACGAGACCATCCGCGAGATGGGGCTCCCTACACGCACCGATGCAGAGTGTGCGGCGATGATCGGGCTCAGACTGGTAGAGATCCCCCCTGTCCTATTCCCCGAGTGCGAAATAAATGTCAACCTCTATGCGGACACCTACCGCAGACTCTTCGACGTGCACAACAAAGATGGAGCAGTAAAACTCTATCCCCATGTCATAGAGACCCTTAAGGCACTCAAAGCCCGTGGCCTCACACTCACCATAGCCAGCAGCCGAGGACAGACTTCGCTATCGCAATTCGTAAAGAACCTCGGCCTCACAGATATCATCACATATATCCTCGGTGCCGGAGATGTGGAGAATGGGAAACCTCACCCCGAGGCAATATTCAAGACTCTGGACAAATACGGCTTCACCCCAGATCAGGCAATAATGGTGGGTGACACCATCTTTGATATTCAGATGGGTATCAATGCCGGGACTAGGACTTGCGGTGTTACCTACGGCAATGGCTCACGCGAAAGCCTCTCCCCTGCCGATTGGCTGATAGATGACTTCAGCGAACTGCTGGCATTGGCCTGCCCTATCACAGAAGAATAGCAATATCATCCTTTCGGCCAATGTGGAACCAGCACAGTTCCGCCTCTTCGGCAAATAGCAACAGAAACGGGCACAGAATCGTCACATTTCGTGCCCGTTTTGTGTTTTTGTGGCACTTTGGGCACAGAATCGCCGCATTTCGTGCCCGTTTCGGATTCGGCCCCTTCAGGTGGTATATTTTCGGCCAGGTCTGCAAAAATATGTTGGACCTGGCCGGCGGCGGACAAGGGGGAAGGGAGTTGCATTTCTACAAGCAATTGTCTTACTTTGCAGTCACATCATCTTTAAGGAAATATGGTCGGAAAATACAAAGTCATTACCCTTTGTGGAAGCACTAAATTTAAAGAGCAGTATCTGGAAGCACAGAAGAGATTGACCCTTGAGGGCAATATCGTGATATCGGTCGGACTGTTCGGTCACAGCGGCGATGATGAGGTCTGGACCGAAGGTACTAAGGCCATGCTTGACGATATGCACAAACGCAAGATAGATATGGCAGACGAGATCTTTGTCATCAATGTCGGTGGCTATATCGGTGAGAGTACCAGGGGCGAAATAGCCTACGCTGAGTCCAATGGGATACCGGTGAAGTATCTGGAGTAAGTATTGGTCAATTATTCCTGAAAATTGCCCTGATTTTCTTCGAAATTTACAATTCTTTTGTTCAATTCTTCCGATTTGGTACTTTTGCAGTACTATGCTGGAAGATATTGAACTGCTCAAAAGCGAGAGCATATTGGATGGGCTCCGTTTCCCACACAAGATAAAGAAGGTGACACAGATAGTCATTACTTCCGGACAATTCTTATGTCTGGTGGATTTCCGTTCCTGGTCGCTGAAGGCTCCGGCGGTGGCGCTGTTCCTCCCTGGTCAGATGGTCGAATCGATAGATCTTGACGACGATTTTGAGGGTTTCGGTATGGTGATGAGTAAAGATTTTACAGATTCATTGAATCTCCCTATCAGCTTGCATGAAAGGCTGTTTATCAAGGATACCCAGTTCTACAGTGTGTCGGAAGATGTTATTGAGGTCCTCTCTTCTTTTTACAGACAGGTAGCAAATCTGATGAAACAGCACGACAATCCATATATGGAAGATATTGCAAAACACCTATTTTCCGCATACTATTATGGTCTGGGATATTACATGCACGGACTCCAGAGTCAGCCATCCTTAATGACATCCCAGCAAGAGAAATGTGAAAGATTCATGGCTCTGGTCGCTGAACATTTCAAGAGTGAGAGAGAGGTGGGATTTTATGCTGACAAACTCTGTGTGTCAAGCAAATACCTCTCTACTTTGCTCAAGCAGGAGAC
This sequence comes from Bacteroidales bacterium, assembly GCA_017546125.1. Lineage (GTDB taxonomy): Bacteria > Bacteroidota > Bacteroidia > Bacteroidales > UBA932 > CAAGNP01. Next base: position 37,905 of record JAFYXO010000020.1, on the reverse strand, counting down.
TGGTATGACTGCATTTGACTGGATTGAGAGACATGTGGTGCTGTATGCCAAAAGCTGTCTTTCGTCCACATCCATGACCATTCAGCAGATCAGTGATGAACTTGATTTCCCGTCACAGTCAGTTTTCGGGAAATATTTCAAGAGGGTCGAAGGGGTGTCTCCAAAAGAATATCGTCAGTCATTGTCTCTTGGCATTTTCCATTAAAGTTACTGTCATTACCATTATTCCTGTGATTTATCACTCTCCTCCCCTTCTTCCAGGAATTTCTCCACGAACTTGTCTTCGATCTTCTGATAGGTTCCCACTACAGTATCTTCGATCTTCTGGTAGGTTCCTACCACAGTGTCCTCAATTTTCTGATATGTCCCTACTACTTTCTCTTCAATCTTTGTTTTCTTTAGTTTCAATTCTGCCATAATAAATGATTGGTTTTTGTTTACCTTAATTTTTCGGCTGCAAAGGTATGGAGTACTGTCAAAAGATATTTTGCACATCCACCCAGGAATTGGTCAGATATTCATAACTTATTGATGGACTGCCTCGCCACAAGGCTATCTATGCTGCTTGTAGGAAAGGGGCAGGAATGCTTGGCTGCACAGACGAGACAGAATGGAGAGGGCGTGGCCTGGCTCTCCGCTGTCAGGATAATCATACCTGTCCCGAGTTTCCCCTTTGCCCTGGCAATAAAATATCCGATCAGACAGACAACAGCAACGATGAGGGGATAGAAGAGCAGTGTGGTGCGTGGCATTGTACCACCGGCATTGCCCTCAAGATCGAAATGTGCGGGAAGAATTTCCGACATGGAACCCCAGCGTAGAATAATGGCCAAAACATTTAATGTTATGATTAGAATCGGAATAAGCCAGCCTCGTTTGTTCATCTCTATAATTTAATAGGTTGAGACCACAAAAATATCATATTTATACTTTATATCAAGTATTTTAATATCTTTGCGCCCCGTTTGTGGAACGTATATGTCCCTTTAGAACACCTATGAAGAGTATCGCACAATTTTTTATTAAATACAGATATTTTCTCCTTCTTCTGATGGTTGCATCGGGTGTAGTGAGTTTTACACTATTTCCCAAGATCAATGTCATTTCAGATATGACACAGTTTCTCCCGGACGATTCCAGGATGAAACAGGGTCTTGACTCTCTGAAAGGGTCTTTCAGCGGTATTGATATCAATGGAGCCGGTGTAAGTGCCATGTTTGCAAACGAAGCTATCAATGATTCGCTTGACGCACATCTCTCCGGAATGGATGGTGTGGCGGCTATTATGGGCAAAAGGACAAATGAAAATTATACCCTTTACCAGATGATCCTTGAGCCCGGCACATCTCCCGATAGTGTGGCAGATGTGATCCGTGGAGAATACGGCAGCAGTGTCACAGTAGAGACTGCATCTGCAAATCTCCTCCCCGATGATATGGATTTCATCATAATTGCCGGTGTGTCACTCCTGACCCTTATTCTGGTCATTATGTGTTCGTCCATTGTGGAAGTTCTCCTTTTCATACTCGCCATAGGACTGGCGGTAATCATAAATATCGGCACCAACGCATTTTTGCCGGGTGTATCTATGGTGACAAACGCTATTGCAGCGATCCTGCAGCTGATCCTATCCATGGACTACTCGATTATCCTGATGAACCGTTTCCGTCAGACCAGGATGAAGAATATTGCCAAGGTGGATGCGATGACATCTGCACTGGCCGATGCGACTCCCACTATCCTCAGCAGTGCGATGACCACTATGCTGGGTATGGCAATGCTTGCATTCATGGACTTCAAGATAGGGCTGGACATGGGGCTTGTCCTCTCAAAAGGGGTATTCCTCAGTCTGGTATCGATATATTTTGTCCTCCCTGCACTTGTTCTTGCATTCGACGGCCTTATCCAAAAGACCGAAAAGAGGGTCCCATTGATCCATACCTACAAACTCTCCAAACTGGAAGTACGATGCCGAATATTGATAGCTGTGCTGTTTGTATTGTTCTTCGGCGCATCATACCATTTGTCGCAGCGGACCAAATTCTGTTTCTCGGGTGCCTGGCCAACAGAGATCACAAGGGAATTCCCCCCTCAGAACCAGATAGTCCTTCTCTATGGGACAAATGAAGAGGAAAAAGTGATACCACTTATCGATTCTCTTGGGAAGAACCCCAGGATAGAGATGGCCATGAGCTATCCGTCAATTATGCTGAAGGAGCGCACCCCGGCCCAACTGATGGACTTTATCGGTGAAATGTCATCATTGCTCCCCTCAGGTGCCGCTCTCCCGGCAGTAGACAGCACCCTCCCTGTAGCAGACCTGCTGGATATCCTCTACTATGCCGCATCACACCCTCAGAGGGATGAGATGATGAGTTTTTCAGATATTGAGAACTTTGTAAGCCAGCTCCCTGCCGAATATATGGCCGGATTTGACATGGAGAAGATGATGGAGGAGGTGATGAAAAATATCACCGGAGAGGAGGAAGAGGTGGAAGAGGAACCTGTGGCGGAAGAGCCGGAAGCGGTAGCGGACACATCATCACTGTTTGTGCCGGAGGCAACACCACTGGCAGATACCCTGGCGCTGCATGCCGACAGCGTGGCAATTGCAGAACCTGCGGATACAGTGGCCTCCGTATCAGCGACCACAAGATTCACTGCAGAGAACTCTACCAGAGCTCTCACCTCAGAGGAGATGGCAGATTTCCTCGGATTCGAGAAGAAGCAGGCTTCGGCAGTATACAGGATAGCGGGCAGAGCAAAATCGGTGATGACCCCTCAAGAATTTGTCCACTATATTATGGACAATATCCTCAAGCGCAATCTCTACTCGATGATGATTCCCGATGGGCAGAAGAAGGAGCTCGCGGTGGTAAGGCATCAGATAGATTCGGCTGTGGTGGCCGGGTCAATGATGGCGGCCATCCCTGCCACCTTACTTGCTGATACACCTGCTGATACCCTCAAGGCGGAGATATTCCCTTCAGACAGTGTTTTGGTGGCGGAGGCAGTACCCCAGGAGCCGGCGGTGATGGCACCTGTTCCTGAGGAGAAGAAGGAGATTAAGGTGGAGCCTACCCCGTTGGATATCCTTCTGGATATGGTCGCTTCCGGCGAGAAATACAGTGCGGAGAAGATAGGAAGTACCCTGAGAAATGCGGGGGTAGATATACAGCAGAGTGATGTGGAACTGCTCTTTATGTGTTATGGCGGGCTCAATAGTGATACTGATACCCTTAAAATGTCATTGTCCGGAATAATCGATTTCGTGACTGGACCAATGCTTTCAGATCCTATGTACTCGCGCTTTATCGATGACTCTGCCAAAGTGGGTATCACATCGATAAAACAATCGGTAACCGAGGGGCTGGGAAATCTTAGAGGGGAGAAATTCTCCATTGCTACCATAGTGTCAGGTTATCAGTCGGAGTCACAGGAGACATTTGACTTCATCGAAGGTCTGTATGACGATTGTGACAGGACATTTGAGGGGGATTATTACCTCATAGGGGAATCTGTGATGTATAACGAGATGAACGAAGGTTTCAAGAAAGAGATGCTGGTGGTGACCCTGCTGACTATACTGGTGATCTTCATGGTTGTGGCCATAACATTCCGTTCATTTATAGTCCCAGTATTCCTCCTTCTGATAGTCCTCTCTGCAGTCTATGTGTGTCTGTTTGTCGGTGGACTTGGAGGTAAATCGATGAACTATCTCGCCTATCTCGTGACCCAAAGTATCCTGATGGGTGCCACTATAGACTATGCCATCCTCTTTACCGGTTACTACAGGGAGAAGAGGAGGAAGAAACTTTCTATAGCAGATTCTCTCCGTAAGGCGTACAAGAACTCGACCCACTCGATCATGACATCGGGACTCATATTGATCCTGTGCCCTTATATAATGTCACTATTGCTGACAGACCCTACCCTTTCCACTATCCTGAGCAGTATCTCGGTAGGTGCGCTGTCGGCGATACTTCTAATAGTCTTTGTACTCCCGGGATTGCTTGCAGCTTTCGATAAAGTGGTAAAAGGTTAATTTTGAAAATATGGAAGATTATATCCTCAGAGAGATAGACAAATTGTATAATGTGCTGATGCTGATGGCTCAGAAGCTGGGGCTGTGGAGTGGGGGTACAGAGTGCTGTACAGTGGCAGATTTGAAGGATGAGATGACTGCAGTCGATATAAATATCGACTTGGAGGCGCTGCTACAGATGGACAATCCTGTAGCTTACCTGGTGGAGGAAGAGCATTTCAGTGACAAGAGTCTGGAGCTGTTTGTCGACCTGCTGTTTCATACAGACTTGGATGAATCCATAAAGTCAAGGCTGCTGAAAGATACGATAGCATACCTGGAGAGCAGAAATTACATCTCATTCAGGCTATACTCCCTGATGTAACCGCTTTTCCGGACAGGTCACCGCCCTACTTTGTCCACATACTGAAGAAGTTCCAGATCTCGTCTGCTGTATCGATATCTTTATCAAACCAGGAGTGTCCGCCGCCAACCATCTCATAGAGCCATACTTGAGGAGTTTTCCCTTTTCTGACATATTTGTGCTTGATCACTTTATTGGGGCCATCACCTTTGAGGGGTATCTCCTCTACGGTTTTATCACTGCAGCCATTCAGCTTGACCCAATATTCCACTGCGCCTGGGACAGAGATATAAGCACCCCATCCACCTTTATTTTCAAGATCCCCCTCCCACTCTGAGACTCTGTCTTCAGTGCCGTGAATCTCAAACAATGGGATTTTTCTCTCCGGTGCAAATTTTTCAGGAATCCAGGCCATGGTAAGTCCCGCAATAGGTGCCACAGCGGAGAATGTCCTCTGATCGCTGTATGCCAGAAGGTAACACATCTCTCCCCCATTGGACATACCTGTACAGAAAGTATTCTTCTTGCTCAGTTTGAATTCCTTTTGCAATTTGGCAGCCAACTGGCACAAGAACGACACATCATCCACTTTCATATCTTCCTGGAAAGGGTATCCCACATTCCAGCATGGATTTCCCCTACCATCTTTTGACCCTTGGGGATAGCACACGGCAAATCCATATTTGTCTGCAGCCTCAGTGAACCCCTTGTCCAAAACGTGTTTGACAGATGCACCGTACCCGTGAAGGACGAAGACAAGAGGGGCATTCTTCTTCAAATTTTTGGGCAAATGGATGGTATAGCTCCTCTCCACTCCGTCAATGATGGTGGTAAAACTCTGGGCAAAGGCTCCTGCGCAAATCAGAAGCAGTGCAAAAATCAATGATATTCTCTTCATAACACTTGGGACAGGTCAAATTAAACAATTAAAGGGACTTGAGTACTATCTCTGCAGCTTTTGGAGAGAGAACTTGTCGTCCTGCATATTTTCCCCCGTTATTGAGGGTAAAGTAGAACTTGTTAAGGTCATACCCTGTGGTAAAAATCTTCTCCGATACAGAGGTGCTGGTCATATTCATATCTTCCACCATCTGGAGGGCAATCTCCTCTACAGAAGCATAACTGCGGTATTTGCACAAAAGCTTTTCAAGAGTCTCAGCGCAATCCCCGTTTTTATACCCGGCAAGGAGACTTTCAATACTCATAGAAGCACATGGAGCCTCTCCGCCCAGTAGCTCACCTATGGTATCAGAAAGGTTGAATTTGCCTGCAGCCACAAGTTCTGCCACCTGTGGGAGTAAAGTGACGGCAGCGCCCATCTCCTCCATATCATATTTGATAAGGTTCAATGAATCATCTTTTGACCCTACAAGATGGTGGTACTCTTCCCTGTACCTGTCAGGGATGATTACCGACTCTCCACCCTTGAAAGGCCCTGTAGTGACCGGGAGGACACCTTTTGCGGGGATACCTCCAAATATCACCTGCGCTGCAGCAAAATTGTTTGCAGGGTCATTCAGATAGCCCACTACAAATGAGTTGAAATTTTCGTGTCCCGGCATCTCTGCAATGGAGTATGGGGTCCCATGGAACAATACAATCATAGGCTGTTCTGCTGCCCATTGGGTAAGGAACTCAATCTCCTCAGGAACTATTCCATAATTTGTGGAGTTGCGGAAATCGCTCTGATTGAAAGCAAAGATCACAAGATCGTGATTTTTAAGCTTCTCGCGGGCTGCTTTCAGCTCAGCTACAGAAGAGTTGTCTCCAAGGAGCAGAGTGTCTACAGGTCCATATCTTTTGGCCATAACGCCGAATTCATGTCCGGTATTTATACTCTTGAATCCGACATAAGCCACCTTTTTCCCATCAAATGAGACAGGGATGCCGAAACCGGCAGAGTTGTCATTGAAAACGACAGTCATTGTCTCTTTGGAGATCTTCTGGATCAGATCAAGTTTCTTGTCCATCACACCATCTTTCAGATCGGTATCGAGAAAGAGATCCAACTTGTCCATATCGATGATAGGATCGTATCCTTTGTCAAATACGCCGAGACGCGCCTTGAGTGCCAGCATCTTCTTTACCCTCATATCGAGCCCCTCCATAGTAATTTCCCCCTTTTTGAGGGCTTTCTCGATGACAGTAATCGCATGCTCCACATCTTCGGGAATCAGGAGAATATCGACACCGGCCTTGTATGCAGCCAATGGAATATCTCTCTTTGCAAGCCCGCTCTCCTTTGAAACACCATACATATCGAGTGCATCTGTACATATGATGCCGTCAAACCCGAGTTTCTCCCTCAATAGCCCTGTTACAATAGGTTTTGAGATGGATGAAGGGGTCCCGGTAGGGTCCAGTGAGGGGATGCTCATATGTCCCACCATAATCATATCTACACCCTCGGCGATCAGGCGTTTGAATGGGTAGAGTTCGAGGGTGTCAATTCTCTCCGCTGTAAATGAGAGTAGCGGAAGTGCAAGGTGTGAATCTACATCTGTGTCTCCGTGTCCCGGGAAATGTTTTGCGGAAGTGGCTACACCTCCATCCTTCAAGCCGCGCATCATGGCAAGGCTGAACTGGGTCACTTTCTCCTTATCTTCACCAAAGCATCTGGTATGTACAATGTGACGCTCGGGATTATTGTTCAAATCGACAACGGGTGAAAAGTTGACCTGAATTTTGAGGGCACGGCACTCGTGTGCAATCGATTTGCCCATTTCATATATGAGTGAATCGGAGGTGAGGGCTCCCAATTGGATGAAACGCTGGTAAGCTGGAATCTCTGTCCAGCGCATGCTTGCCCCCCACTCAGCATCAAGAGTTATAAGCATTGGGATCTTGGCAAGTTTGTTGAGCGCATTGAGCTTTGTGATGGCAGGGACATACACATCTCCCAATGGGATAAGGCCACCTATCTTCTCTTTGCGGACAAGTCTCTTCTGTATTTTGAATGTCTCCTGGCTCTCTCTGGAGGTGAAGCCTATCACCATGATTTGGGCGATCTTCTCCCTTGTCGAGAGTGTTCGGAAGACTGAGTCCACCTGTCTGTCTATTTTTTCCTGAGAGGGGTAATTGTATTTGCCGGATTCGGTCCAGTTATTTGTAGCAAATAATAATGGGGATGCACAAATAAAAATAAGTATGGGAAGTATTCTCTTTTTCATCCCCCAAAGGTACGATATTATTTCATCTCACCATCCATAAAGAGTTCCCCTTTGATGTATTTGACACTTTTTTCTGCAAAAATGTACCCTTGTGAGCCTGGAGGGGCCACTTTCAGATATTTCTCATACCAAAGGAGGGCTGATTTGAAATCTTTTCTCACCTCGTAACAATAGGCAATAGTGGCTAATGCAGATATAAATTTGGGGTTGAAGCGGTAGGCCTCTTTATAGTGTTCGATAGCCTTGTCCCACATCTCCATCCTGTAGTATGACAAACCGTATTGCTGGTGGAGACGGGAGACCATTGAAGGGTCCGGTCGGAGCATTTCTCCCACTTTGTCCAGCCACGGCTTCACCTCCTTCTCAAAAGAGCGGTATGCTTCACCTTTTACAGATGCTATGGAGTATGCCAGGTTTACATCGCTCGAATCAATTTGCCATGCAGCCACAAGAGCCTCCTCGGCTTCATAGATCACTTGAGTGTGCCAATAACTTTGCCCCAGATAGTAAAGGGTGGAGTAAGATTCATTTCCGATATCTCTCTGTCGTTGGAACAGATCCACTGCGGCTTCATAATCCCCTTTCCGATACAGGGCAAGCCCTTTGACAGGGGCAATGACTGTATTGTCGGGATCCTTATCGAGAATTGTACCTGTAAGGGAGAGGGCCTCATCATATTCCCCTTTTGATATCAATAGATTAGCCGCTTTTGCCACCACAGTTTCGTTCTCGGGTTTGTATGCAAGGAATCTGCGGTAATACCACAGTGCAGAATCCGGCTCCTCTATCAGCTTGAATATGTCACCCATCAAACTCATCACTGCGGGGATGGAGTCGAGTGCCAATACGCTGCGCCCTGCCTGAATGCTTTGTGGATAACTCTTCATCCTGTAGTGGAGTTGCATCTGTCTGATTCTGTATAGAATGTTATTGGGTGCCAGTGAGGCAAGCATAAAGTAGGTGCCGGCAGCATTTTCGTACGAGCCGTTTTGGAAGTGGCAGTCTGCCAGTTCGGCCATAACACCTTCATCCATCTGACCAGGTGTCACCAGGGAGGAAAGTGTGTCTATCGCCTCGTCAACACGATATATGTTTTTCAGGTGCCTGGCATATGATATTACCGAATCACGATGAGAGGACTGTCCCCAAAGTGAAGCGCAAACCATTAACCATAGTGCTATGATGGTAAATTTTTTCATCTATTTTGAATGACAAAGGTTGGTAAACAAAGTTAGCAATCATTTCCATATATTTTGTTAATTTTGTAGGATAATAAATCTACATCGCGATGAAAAGAATACTATCTGTTTTATTCCTCTCATTTTTAGTGTTTAACACCACTCTCTCCGGACAAAATCCTTATAAGGTATATCCTACACCCCAAAAACAGGTCCTTACCTCCGGTAAAGGAACCTTCACCTCTACCGTAAGTGTAGTGGCTGAAATGGGGATTGATGACTATACAAAAGCAAGGCTTGAACAGATCCTGGGTGAGCACAATATTACAGCCCAATTTACCGAAAAGCCTGTCAAAGGGGAGTCGGTGATATATCTTGGTATCAACGGGTCATCAGGTCAGGCAGACCGCAGAGCTTCCAAGCTCAAACTCAAGAGAGATATCTTCACACTTGACAAATATGACCGTCATATAGTATCCCTTACATCTACCGGCGGAAGATCGGAACTTGTGGTTCTTGGTGAGAACACAAATGCTGTGTTCTATGGTCTTGCCACTTTTGAACAGCTTCTGGACCAGAGTACAGGGAACCTTGCAAATGTTGTTTTCTACGATTATGCGGATGTGCAGTATCGCGGTGTTATTGAGGGATATTACGGTGTCCCATACAGCATGGAGGTGACAGAGGATATGTTCCGCTTCATGGCCCGCTACAAACTCAATATGTATATGTATGGGGCCAAGAGCGACCCTTACCACTCCCGCTACTGGGACAAGGCCTACCCTGACAAGATATCTGACAGGGATAGGAGATTCGGACTTCTTACAGCTGATATGATGGCTCAGCTGGCCCGGACAGCCCATCAGACCAAGGTCAATTTCATCTGGTCCATCCACCCGGGGCAGGAGTTCACAGCCCTTGGAGAATCGGATGTTCTGGAGAGGATCATCTCCAAGTTTGACAAGATGTATGAACTGGGCGTCCGTCAGTTCGGTGTATTTGTGGATGATGTGGGTGTTCCATACGATGACCCTTCACTTAATATTTGTGCAGAGCGTCTGTCTGACCTTCAGGGGATGATAGACCGCAAATGGAACCATCCTGGAGCTGCCCCTGCAGATACAGTAAAACCTCTCCAATATGTCCCACAGCTCTATGCATACAGCTGGGCCAAACCTGAGCTGGCACGCAAATTCTGGGAATCCCTCAGACCGGTCCCTTCGAAGGTCAATATCTACACCACCGGTAAAAACGTATGGTCTGTCCCCAACAGCACAGACCTTGCCCTTCTGAATGAATATTTGGGCCGCGAAGTCTCATGGTGGTGGAATTACCCCTGCAACGATGTGGATGTGACCAAGATATTTGTGGCTGATACCTATACAAACTTTGCAGATGAGAAGCATATCCACTTCGATGGTGAACTGGAAGATGTACTCTCTCTCAGAACCCTTATCATAAACCCTATGCAGCAAGGTGCCCTCTCTAAAATTCCCCTTTTCAGCGTCGGGGATTACACCTGGAATATGGCAGAATTTGACAATATGGAGAGCTGGAAATCCTCATTGCACGCAGTGCTTGGTGAAGAGAATGCTGCAGCGCTGGAGACCATTGTCCCTTATCTGCGCTACTACGACGCAAACTCTCCATTGGCAGCACTTATCGAAGGGTTCAAGGGTGCATATGGGTGCGGCAATGCAGAAGAGGCTGCTTCCTTGCTCAAGGGGGAACTTGCAGCAATTGCCAAGGCATGTGCAGCCCTCGGGGCAATGAAGGATTCCCAGTGCCCGAGCGACACCCTTTTCTACGCCGATTTGAGACCCTGGCTCATTAAACTCGGCAACATGGTATCGGATGCACAGTTTATGATTGATGCCCTTATGGCGGAAGATATTTCAAAAATTGCTGCCATTGATTTTGCCAGGACATGGTCCTCTATCGAGGGTGTGGACAAGGCAGATGAGCACCGTTTCGATATCCTGAGGGGGATGGGTTCGGATATCACCCTCTCTGTCCAGACTGCAGAGCCAGCAGCTCAGGCACTCCGTCCGTTCCTGGACTGGCTTTTGGAACAATTGGATTTAAAATATTGATAAATAATTAATAATAAGATATATGGCTAAAAAGATTCTACTATTGGGCTCCGGAGAATTGGGAAAGGAGTTCGTAATTTCAGCTAAGCGCAAAGGGATTTATGTAGTGGCTTGTGATTCATACGCAGGTGCACCTGCAATGCAAGTGGCTGATGAATTTGAGGTATTCAGCATGCTTGACGGCGATGCCCTCGAGGCTGCGGTGGCAAAGCACCAACCCGATATCATTGTCCCTGAGATTGAGGCTATCCGTACAGAGAAACTCTACGCTTTTGAAGAGCAGGGGATCCAGGTGGTACCAAGTGCCAAAGCTGTGAACTACACAATGAACCGTCAGGCTATCAGGGATCTTGCAGCCAAGGAATTGGGCCTTAAGACAGCCAAATATTTCTATGCCAAATCTCTTGAAGAGCTGAAAGAGGCTGCCGCTAAAGTGGGCTTCCCTTGTGTGGTAAAACCACTTATGAGTTCTTCAGGAAAAGGGCAGTCTGTCGTCAAGAGTGCAGATGACCTGGAGCAGGCGTGGATTTATGGCTGTGAAGGTAGCCGTGGTGACATCAAGGAGCTTATCATCGAGGAGTTCATCAAATTTGACAGCGAGATTACCCTGTTGACAGTGACACAGAAGAATGGTCCTACCCTCTTCTGTCCACCTATCGGGCATGTTCAGGTGAGTGGTGACTACAGGGAGAGCTTCCAGCCTGCACCTATAAGACCTGAACATCTGGCTGAAGCACAACGTATGGCTGCCAAGGTAACAGAAGCACTTACCGGTGCAGGAATCTGGGGAGTGGAGTTTTTCCTCAGCAATGAGAACGGTGTATATTTCTCAGAGCTCTCACCAAGGCCTCATGACACAGGTATGGTGACACTTGCAGGTACACAGAATTTGAGCGAATTCGAGCTGCACTGCCGTGCGGTCCTCGGTCTCCCTATCCCTGAGATTACCCAGGAGAGGATTGGAGCCAGTGCTGTTATCCTTTCAGAGATAGCCAGCAATGAGGCCCCTCGCTATAGTGGCGAAGAGGAGGTTTGTAAAGAGACAAATACCTATTTGAGAATCTTCGGCAAGCCTACCACCAGAAAGAACCGCCGTATGGGTGTAGTAGTTTCATACGCCCCTAACGGAAGCGATCTGGATGCCTTACGGGACAAGTGCAAAGCAGCAGCTTCCAAGGTGAAGGTTTATTAAAACAAATTAGGGTGACCGGCCGGTCACCCTAATTTGTTTTAGTTTTGAGGGGCTGTGGAGTACTGGAACGGACAGTTGCGAAGTTCTGCCTTGCCGTTTTTGACAATCCAGGTATCGTTCATATTCAGTTCTGATTTGTTCCAGTAGTCTTCACTACCCATATCGCCTTGGTAAAATATATTGACACTTTTTGGCCAGATATCGGTAGATTCACCCTCCTTATATGTGTTGTAAAGAGTATAGCAATTCTCATAGTCTCCAGAGCCATCCTGTGTACCCATAATGCCGTTGCCGTGAGGAACATTTCCGTAATTGACACAGCGCCTGATAAGGCTATGGTTGGCAGAACAACCTACTATGCCACCTGCATCATTGTCCAGATCTGAAGGGATATAACCTGCATTATAGCAGTCCTCTGCGATGGAGTTGTCCTCATTCCACTTATTAGCCCTCTCCAGGTAACCTAAAACACCACCTACGTATGAGTCTTTAGTCGAGGATGATACCTCACCATAATTGGCAGACTGGCGCATACTGACATTGAGGGAAACATCATCGCTGCCTGAGCCCATTTTACCTGCCACACCACCCACACAGACATTCGTGCCTGATCCTGTCACTGTACCGAAATTGACGCAGTATTTCACTTCACATCTTCTGCTTTTACCTTTTCCAAGAATACCACCTATACCGGGGTAAGGGCTGCTTGATGTGGCTTTGCCAGTTACTGAGCCGTAGTTAGCAGAATGGTGGATTTTACACCATTCTCCGGATCCGCCACTCATAGCACCCACTACGCCTCCTACGAAGTTTGTCCCACTGACACTTCCCAGATTTACACAGTAGTTCACATAAGGTTCATCATCTTGATATTGGACGTGTCCTACCACACCGCCGAGGTGACCTCCACCATTGATGGATCCGTAGTTGATGCACTCCTGTAATTTACCCCTCTTTTCCACTTCACCAGCTATTCCACCAGCATATTCGGATCCCCAAACTTCTCCTGCAAAAGAGCAGTCGTCGATAACGATATCACTGTCATAAGATACGAAACCGAATACACCACCGGTATAATTGCCTGTACCTGTTACTGTGGCGTGTACGTGTACACCATTGACTGGGGATCTGTAGACATTTCCTATTGCACCTCCCATGTATTTGCTCTGTGATTTTTGGTCGTAAGGCAGAACCTTTCCCCAGAAACATTTGGTAAGTGTACTGCTTGAAGGTATGGTGGGTGTTGTTTTGTTTAGTGTATAGCTGTTGTCAGCATCGAGAGAACCTTCTGTCAGTTCTCCGATAAGACCTCCCACTCTGAAAGGACCTTTGATCTCTATACTTGATGTGCCTACACAACTCTTGTTCCAGATGATGGCAGTTTTGGAAACATAACCGGCAAATCCTCCAACATAACCGGCAGGTTCCCCGCTATTTGGAGAGGTAACGTTGGCCGCTATACTGAGATTGTTGACTTTTATTTTTGAGCTGGATACGCTGTTCCCCTTGACATATCCGACAAATCCGCCTACATATTTGTTGCCTTCACTGTAGTACAGCGTCTGGAGATTCTCGTGGGATCCAAAATAGAATCCGTCGATATTCAAAGCTGCAGAACCGATAAACTCCAGATACCCTATAGCTCCTCCGACACTTACATCTCCGGTGATGACACCACAGACATTGTTAGATATCAGGTCAAGATTTTTGGAGAGTATTGCACTGCCAATGTATCCTCCCACGTTAGGATCCTTCGAAGAAGTTACGATAAGGGCGATATCACTATTTTTGATGGCACTTTGAGCAGACAATGATTCAAGGTTTCCTATTACACCACCTATATTACCCTTTCCGTAGACGATTTTAATATCATCATTGAACTTGTTGGATGAGTGCAGCAGCACTACATCATCCATTTCAAAAGATGAGTTCATTACGTGTCCTACCACACCACCGACATTGTTTCCTGAGGCTGTAACCTGATATATGTCTGAGTACACATCTTCAGTATATTCTATGATGGAGAAATTGTCCAGTGAGGCACTGCTTGCTGTGTGCAGACCATTTATTATGAGTTTTGAGTTCTCGAGTTTGCCGATGGCCCCTCCCAAATCATCTCCGCTGCTGCTCTGGATAGAGAGGTTTGTCATACAGTTTTGGATAATCATAGAGTCTGCATCTTTTACATACCCGACAAGGCCACCCAAAGAAGAATACCCCTGGAGGTTACCTGATATGGCTACACTGTCCAAAACCACGTGGTGTGAAGCATTTCCTGCTATAACACCTACACGGCTGTGTGCATTTGTGATGAATATATTTTTGATGTAGAGGTTCTTTATTACAGCACCGTTAATCAGAGATTTGAAGATACCTCTGTCGCTGTCTTTGGTCGCATCACCTCCACCGATATAGCTCATATTGGTGACAACTTTTCCATTGCCATTGTAACTGCCACCAAATGAAAGGTTTCCAAGGGTGCGGTTGCTCTCTGTAGTACCGCTGTTCCATTGGATATCCTCTGTCTGCTTGAAGTAGTACCCTGCACCTTTATGCTCATCTGTGCCCAGATTCTTCAGAAAGTTATTGAAGTCCTCACTGCTGCCTATCTCGTACGGATCACTTTCCGTACCGCTTCCATTGAGATCCAGAGCATAACCCTCTTTATCTATATCGTCAATAGTCCCGATCTTGCCACCGGTAATCTGAACACGGTAGCGTTTGGGACATTCACCCCTGAAGTGGGAAGATATCAGTATATAGTAACCATCCTTGATGTGGATCTCTGCCGGGACTTTAATGGAGACTTTCATATATTCGTCTGTATATTCACAGGATGTGTTCAAATCGACGATTGTGGATGAGTTCTCCCCTATCAGCCGGATAAGAAATTTTCCCGGCTGGTCAACTTCCCAGAGCATATCTGTATAAAAAGTGGATACAAAGTACCCGTTATATATCTCCGTATGCGGTTCGAGAAACGGTGATCTCTCTTTGGTGCATGAAGCCAAAGAGGTCAGTAGGAGTGTTGCAAGAATATATACAAATGTTTTTTTCATAAGGCTCTGTTGTTTAGTTTGAAGGTATAGGGAATGATCTGTTGGGTATAGGGAATGCTGTTCCAGATGATTTTTCCACTTTTGGGATTGTCCAAGCACTGTTTTCACCTATTGACCATCCCGAAAAATATGAGCTGTCAGACAGACCGTCTGATGAGAGTTCCTCTGCGTGGGAATTGTTCTTGGATTGGTTCTTGTAGACATATATCCCCTCCAAAGTGTCGTATTTGCTTGTATTCTTATCGATTTTTCCAAACACGCCACCCCAGTCTGACTGATCGGCAATACCCAGTGAGTTGGTAGCATAATATTCATCATCAATGAATCCCACGAGTTGTCCGCTGTCACCACCGGGGCCCTTGCCTGCATTCAGACAGTTGCTTATATAACCTCTTTTATAGAAGTGCCCTACAATACCACCTACAGATGAACTGCTGGAGCCTGATATCTCGCCAAAATTGGCAGACTGACTCACCATAACGATATTGTCCTGATAATCAGTGGCACCTTTTATGATGGAATTGGTTCCAGCTGCGATAGATATAAGCGCTGTTGCAGCAGCCGGAGCTGCCGTGCCACCTGTAATGGCTGCCAGTCCTATAACAGCAATGATCTCGGTAGCCAGCATAATACTGCTTGCTATGATATATGATCTCTCCTTATCTTCATTGATTTCTGAGATATCCAGACCTCTTACCCTCATCGATTCGTTCAGGTCATCATTGAACTGTGATACCTGACTCTCTACCTGCAGGTAGTTTGAAAGGGAATCTACATTTTGGGTGTAAAAATCCTCAAGGACAGCTGCAGACAGACCCGGGTATAATGCCACCTTCTGTTCCTCCCTCAACGTCTTCAGTTCGCCAGTTATTCTAAGAATGTCATTCTCCAGAGTCTGAAGAAGTTCTGTCTTTATGACATGCATATGGGGATGGTCCAGATGGTATCCGGCTATCCCGATAAATGCCACCTCTGCAAGTGATACCAGGACATCAAGCGACACCTCCACTACCATCATAGCTGTCCCTATGACACCTTTGATAAAATGGTGGCCAACAGCCAGAGCAGGTCCGGCAATAACACCTACGACCATCTGTGTGGCACCAAATGCGATTTCTGCTATATTCAATGCACTCAACTCTTCATCCTTTCCCATCTCTGCCACAATTCCACCTACAGGGGAACTTATTCCTGTAATTTTGCCATAATTTGCACCATAATGGATGAGGGTATTGTTTACTGCATATCCTACCAGACCACCGGTGTGTGACCCTTTCCCCTCCACCTCTGCAAAATTCTGCACATTGGCGATAATGCCCATATTTGTATTTGCCACGATACCAGCCACGTAATTGCCTGTGCCGGATACTTTTCCATTGTTTGCAGAGTTGTGGATAGCAGCCATTGATGCAAATCCTGCAAAACCTCCGATATATTCTGTACCGCTCACCTCCCCTTCATTGATACATCCGAAACATCCGAGCTGTGATTCTCCGCACAAGCCACCTATATGTCTGATTCCCAATACCGTGCCGGAGTTTTTGCAGAAACGGAGATATGCATCGAAAAACAAGTAACCGTCATCCTCGTTGTAACCGGCTCTTGTACTGCCGATTATACCTCCGACCCCTTCGTAGCCTTTTACTGTGCCCAGGTTTTCGCAACCGGTGATCCAGGCTGCACGTGCACCGCCGATGATACCACCTATTGCCCTTTGGGTGTCATCTATATTGGACTCGGGACCTGAGACTATGGCCCCCTTCAGGTTTTGGGAAGAGACTATATTTATGGTGTCCGCTACAGCAATGATACCACCAGCACTCCCCTTGGATACTGTAACCTCGCTGCTGTTTTTGCAAAGGTTTATAAGGATAGATGAGTTCTGGGCTCCTGCCCCGATCAGACCTCCGGCATTGTAATCGGCCTTGATATAGGAGACATCAGATGAGCAGTTTGCCATACTTAGTACAGATCTTGAATCGACCACACCGATAAGACCTCCCACAGTCATACTCCCATCGAAGCCGTACACTTCAGAGCTGTAAAGGGTACAATTGTGGACAAGTGTAGTGTCAGCCCCCCCAGCGCGGGAGATTACCACACCAGCCAGAGCGCCTACGCCGTATGAACCCTTTACGTAAGAGTTCTTGATAGTGAGATTGATAATCATCGCACCGCGGATATAGCCGAAAAGACCGAGTGCAAACCCATTGGTATAAGGATCACCGATGGACTTGACATACTCTATGTAATGGTTATTGCCATCATAGACACCGCTGAACGGGTTGTTGTTGTCGTATCCGATGGGGGTCCAGAAGTGGACAGGGTCACACTGGGTTACCTCTGTCTTCATATATTTCGCAGCTATATCGGACTCCTGTCTGAAGTAGATACCCTCTGTAGAATGAGTATTGGTGTACTCCCTGAGGATAGAGAGGTGATTGGCCGCTGAAATGATATATGGGTCATCATATGTTCCGCTTCCGACAAACCCGGCAGAAGAGTCGTATTTGTCGACTATCGTGTAGTTGCCATCCTGGAATGTGATACGTCCTCCCAGTCCTAAGCTGTTCCCGTCGCCATATTCGAAGAAAAGGAGACGGTATGTCCCTGCGCGCAGACCGTTTACCATAGTTATGGAAGATACACCTTTCTTATTGCGTTTGTGTGTAGCGGCCCTTTTGATGATATGCCCGGCAGAGGTCCTGATATGACAGATGATATCATCCTCGTCAAATCCCTCCAGCTCCTGTCCAAGCTCGAATTTCCTGAATTCACCTATATAGTTGTCCTGCTCATATCCCGGTCCGTCAGGATCTTCCCTTTGAATGCAATTGGTGAATAGCGGGACCAGCAGTAGTGCTATCAGGTAATATCTGAATGAATTGTAATAATTTGTTGCCATGATAAAATATTTGTACGATTCAAAAATAAGAATAAAAAATAGTATCTACAAGTTAGATTTTGATTTTTTTTACGGGATGGAGTACCTTTGCACCCATGAAGATTCTTTGGCTCGATATAAACAGTTCATATTCCCACTCATCTGTGGCACTGCCGGCGATTCACGCTCAGGTTGCCCACGTGGAAGCATGGGAGTGGTGCGTGGTCCGTGGGACCATAAATGACTCTCCCGGTGCTATTGCTGCAGCAGTTGCAGAGCACAAGCCCGACATTATCGCAGCCACCTTCTGGCTCTTTACCCATCAGATGCAGATCGAGATCCTCTCCAGGGCAGTGCAGCTCCTGGATGGGGTGAAGGTTATCTGCGGAGGCCCCGAATTCCTTGGGGACAATGAGGAGTTCCTCCGTCACCACCCTTTTGTCACAGCGGTGCTCAGGGGTGAGGGTGAAATTGCCTTTCCGATGTGGCTGGAGAATCTTGATAATATTGAGGATTGGGACCTGATCCAAGGTCTTTGCTATATCAACCCCGAAGACGGCTCCTACCACGACGAGGGGATTGCCCGAGTGGCAGAGTTTGCATCGCTGAAGTACCCTGAAGAGAGTGAGTTCTTCCGTTGGGACAAACCTTTTGTCCAGCTTGAGACCACCCGCGGGTGTTTCAATACCTGTGCATTTTGCGTCAGCGGCGGGGAGAAGCCTATCAGAAGCCAGTCACTCGAGCAGGTGGCTGCAAGGCTTGAAAATATCCACGCCCACGGGATAAAGGATATCAGGGTCCTCGACCGTACCTTCAATTACGATACCGCCCGTGCCCTTAATATGCTTTCGCTCTTCGAGCAATATGCCGGCGAAATGCGCTTCCACCTGGAGATCCACCCGTCGCTCCTGTCCGAGCAGCTGAAGGAGAAGCTGGCTAC
The DNA here is from genome assembly GCA_017546125.1 of Bacteroidales bacterium. GTDB lineage: Bacteria > Bacteroidota > Bacteroidia > Bacteroidales > UBA932 > CAAGNP01. The sequence continues at coordinate 19,001 of JAFYXO010000020.1, read as the reverse complement.
ATTGCCCGCAGGGCTGCTCCACCTCGAAGCGGGGATCCAGAGCCTTGATATCAATGTTCTGGAGGAGTGCGGAAGAAGGGGCAGTCTGAGCCGTTCGATAGAAGGGCTGACGTTTCTGGCATCCCTGACCAATGTTGAAGTGCATGCAGATCTTATTGCGGGTCTGCCGCTATATACCCTCGAAATGCTTGCAGAGGATGTGGTACGACTTGTAGAGATAGGTGTGGATGAGCTGCAGATCGAGTCGCTGAAAGTCCTCCCAGGCACCCTGATGAGGCGCTCTGCACAGGAGAAGGGGCTGAAATACTCACCCCTCCCACCCTATGAGATCCTCAGCACCTCTGCCATGACACCTCACGATATCCGTAGGGCAATGCATATTTCGAGGATGGTGGATTTCTATTATAATTCCGCCCCATGGCAAGATATCACCCGTACCCTGATTCTTATGGTGGATGGATTTTTGCTCGACTTCACCCGATATCTGGAGGAGATTATGGTGCTCGATTCGCCGTTGAGTCTCGAGAGAAGGGGCGTTATCCTGTATGAGTATTGCCAGGCACATTGCCCGGATTTTACTGATGATGTCTCTTTTGCATGGATCAGAGGGGGATTTTCCCTTAAGAAGGGCCCTGCGGGCAATGTCAGGAAGTTGAAAGATATTGACGGTTATATAGCAGAGAGGGATGTCCAGATGATCGTCATAAACGGCTCACCCGATCCATCCCTCAAATATTACCTTTTCACTGCCAGCGACGGGCAGTATGTTTTCGGATATACCACTGAGGCGCACCACTCAGCGCCAGTGTTCTGTGGTGTATTGATTAACCCCTAACGTTGTAGTCTGCATTGATGAGGTTCATAGCCTTCATCATTTTGTGAATGTACACGAATGGACCTACGATAATCAGACTACCCAAGATGTTCCATAGCCAGAAATCCGATGCACCGAACTCATAACCGGTACCTCTTCTTCTATTCTCATCACCGATACGGTTGCTGATGCGGTGGTACCATACAAATGGTACAATTCCCAATGTAAGCCAAGAGAAGATGAAATATACCAGGCAGTAGTGCATGGTGCTCTTTCCATCATATTTGCTGGCTACAGTATTGATCTCAGATGAGATTAGTGAATATACCACTAGTGGGTAAATACCCAATGTGATGATTCCCAATAGAATCATTTTGGTAAGGCTGCGGTTAGTCTTTAGCTGGATTGCTGGAGCTTGATTGATAATTTCCATAGTTGTATTGTTTTGTTGCTGATTTCTGCAAAGTTAACAAAATTAATAGTATGTTTGCCGTCTGTTATGAATTTATTTATAGTTATGAAAAAACTGACATTTATATCTCTTTTGTGTGCCCTTCTTTTCGGGCAAGTGTATGGTCAGGATGTGGCTCTTTACAAAAAGGTGGTAAAAGAGCTCAGCTCTGCCAAATATCAAGGTCGTGGTTATGCTGAAGATGGTGCCAACAAGGCCGGAAAGTATCTCGCCAAGGAGTTTGCCAAAGCTGGTGTGGATGAGGTGACTTGCCAGCCATTCACTTTGAATATCAATACTTTCCCCGGTAAGATGGAGTTTTCTGTGGATGGTAAGAAACTTGTCCCAGGTGCAGATTTCACTATGAGAGAGTACTCTCCAGGTGTTAAGGGTGAGTTCAAGCTTTACTACATCGATACTTTGAATTACGATTCTGAGAAGATTTTCGCAGATTTGGCCCTTCCAGAGAATAAGGGTGCTTTCGTGGTATGCGATTTTATGTTTTCATATAAGCACTCTGCCGATTTCAAGCGTATGCAAAAGAATGACGGCTGTGCAAATGGCGGTCTGATTTTCGTCTGGGAGGCCCCTATCAAGTTTTATAAAGCTTATGGTGAGAAGGTGGTGGACAAGCCTATCATTTGGGTTACCCCAGATTTCCCTACCGATGCCAAAAGTGTGAAATTCAACATTGAGAACAAGTTTTTGAAGGATTATGAGTGTTTCAATGTGATCGCCAAGGTTTCTGGCAAGAGTCATGACAGCTGTTATGTTTTCACTGCCCACTACGACCATCTGGGCAAGCTTGGCAAGAAGACCTATTATCCCGGAGCCCATGACAACGCTTCCGGTACAGCTGCTGTTGTTACCCTTGCTTCACATTTCGCCAAGAATCAGCCTGAGTACGATATGTATTTTATCGCTTTCTCTGGTGAGGATTCCAATCTTCACGGCTCAGAGTGTTATGCTGAAAATCCTTTGGTTCCACTTTCTCAGATCAAGTATCTTGTGAATCTTGATATGATTGCGGACAATAATCCTGTCCAATATTGTGAAGTTAGTGATCCAGGTATGGCCGGTTATAGTGTTTTCGAGAGCATCAATTCCGAAAAGGGGTATTTCAAATCACTTCATCGTGCAGAGCTTGCCGGTAATAGTGACCACTACCCTTTTGCCCTCAAAGGTGTCCCTTGCATTTTCCTTATGAATGAAGGTGGTGATGCGTTCAAATACTACCATACCATCTACGACACCTGGGAGAACTTCCTACCAGAAAGCTACGAACCGATGATGAAACTCATTCTGGATTTCGTCGATAGATACTAGTCTATAGAACCTACACACATACACATACCAAAACGGGCACAGAATCATACGATTTCGTGCCCGTTTTACATTTTCAACACACTTTCGGCACAGAAACCCCGCTTTTCGTGCCCATATTTATATTTCGCTTGATATCGATTCGGAGTTAAGGTTCTTCAGGCGTTCGCTACGCTCACTCCCTCCCACGACTACGTCGCGGGCCCCTCCCGCTATCTAGCGCGGGTGCTAAGGCCTTCAGAACCTTATTCTCCGAATCGGGATATTACATCAAGACCCTAACCTGATCACCGTTATTTCAGGTCGTGCGCCGATGCGGAAAGGGGCTGTGCAGCCAAGGCCGATATTGATATAGAGGGTTTGTCCGTCACGATCGTATCTGCCGTGAGTCTCCTCAAAAGAGACACTGGCAGGAGTCCATCCAAATAACTTCACCTGGGCACAATGTGTATGCCAGGCCAATGTGAGGGGAATATCTGTATGAGGAACCACCTCCCCAGACCAGTGACTGGGATCGTGAGAAAGAAGAACCCTGAAACCATCAGTACCCGAAGAGGCAGCCTGAAGATCACCACGATGAATTGTCTTGAACCCTTGCGAAGCAAAATTGGCATTATCCACACCGATAAACGTTATCCTGGAACCATCATCAGCCCCGATAACAGCATGCTCATTGCGAAGCAATCTCCAGCCGAGTTCCTCACGCTGATAAGCAGCAAGCTCCTCCATAGCAGAATCTCTGGATAAAGTATCCTTGAACCCATAAATCATAAAATCGTGATTTCCGAGGACAGACATCACACCGTGAGTAGCCCTCATCTTGCGGAGGGTTTGAGTATAAGGTTCAGCCTCCTGTTTCCCGATCGTAACCAGATCTCCGGTAAAACAAATCAAATCGGGATCCTGACTATTGATCATCTCCACAAACTCATCAAGCCTCTCGGGAGAATCATCAAACGTCGAAAGATGAAGATCGGAGATATGCACTATCTTGAACCCCTCGAAAGCCTCTGGAATATCCTTGTGGATATAATCAAGATGGGTAACCTCCAAATTCCAGCGGCCGATAAAATAACCGTAAGCCATTGAACCCCAGAAAACAAGAACCAGCCCCAGGGCACTCCAGCCAAAACAATGATAAGGGAGATGACCTCCGGCAATACGGGCAATAACCCAACCCAAAAACCAAATAAGATGTGGCAGCAGAGCGAGAGCCAAGCCGCAGACCAAACAAAAAGCTATCATCATTTTAGTTGCCATTTTAGCAAAGTTAAAAAATTTATCTATAACTTTGCAGCGACATATTTATTTGCAGGGGTGTCCCAAACCAATGGGGCTGAGATTATACCCGAGAACCTGATCCGGATAATGCCGGCGTAGGAACGCAGAATCTCATATGCGCTATATAAGGTGCATCCCCTTGCATAAATGTAACAACATTATGCGAGGTTTTTTATTTTTTGCAGCGTTCATAGCGCTGATCCCTTGCTCTATACCAGGTATGGGGCAAGAAGCGGCCGATAAGGTCGAGAGACTTGACAGCGTCGTCGTCTCATCATCCCGTGCAGGGAGAAACACTCCGGTTACTTACACCATGGTAGGAAAAGAGGAGCTGCGCCGCTCCAGCCCCATCAACTCCCTCCCGATGAATCTGGCACTCCAGCCATCTGTGGTCTCCATCAACGAAGGTGGCACAGGACTCGGATACTCGAAAATGACGATCCGTGGCTCACGCGGCTCGCAGATCAATGTCACACTCAATGGCATTACCCTCAATGATGCTGAATCCCAGGAGGTGTTCTGGGTAAACATCCCCGCCCTCTCATCCCTTATCTCAAATGTGCAGCTCCAGAGAGGCCTTGGTACTTCGGCCAATGGCGCAGGTGCATTTGGTGCAAGTATAAATATGAGTACAGCATCCGTCTCATCCGACCCATCAGGATCTGCAGAGCTCTCTGTAGGCTCATATAACACTTTTGTAACCACCGCCTCGGCTTCCACCGGAATAATGAAATCGGGACTTTATTTCACCGGAGCCTACTCAAGAGGTTTGACAGACGGATATATCCGCAACGCATACGCAGATGTACAGTCTGCCATGGGTGTGATAGGCTGGATCAAAGGGAACAACTCCCTCAGGTTAACCTACCTTATGGGTGACCAGAGGACTGGAATTACCTGGGAAGGTATATCCCCTGAGCAATACACTATCGACAGAAGATACAACCCTGCAGGGGAATATCACGACGAATTCGGCAATACTCTCTATTACGACAACGAGACCGACAACTACACACAGCACCACCTGCAGCTTAACTATACCCACTCCTTCCCTGTCGGCCTGACATGGAGCACCACCTTCAATTATACCCGTGGTGACGGTTACTACGAGAATTACAAAGAGGACAAATCTTTTTCCAAATATCTGATGTCTAATCCTGTTATCGATGGCACAGAGTATGAAGAGGGGGATTTCATTACCCGAGAGGCACTGGCCAATGATTACTATGTCCTGAATTCAGACCTCCGCTACCGTTTGAAAAAGCTTCAGCTCACTGCCGGACTATCACTTTCTCGCTACGATGGTGACCATATCGGGAAGGTCATCTGGAGCAATGTCTTGGGAGATTCATTTGACTACAATAGCCATAACTGGTACCTTAACAGAGGTGTAAAGGACGAGGCGAGTGCATATCTCCGCAGTGAATACCTCATCGGCCAAAGCCTTACTGCCTATGCCGACCTCCAGTATCGCGGCATCCGTCTGCAGATGTCGGGCCCCGAAGATGATGGGGTGCTCCTCGACCATAAGGACAACTGGCACTTTTTCAACCCCCGTGCCGGCCTTTCATACCGTCTGAACCACTCTTCACGCATCTATGCATCTGCTGCCATAGGGCACCGTGAGCCGGGAAGGAGCGACATCAAAGAGCTTATCCTCGATGCCAATCAGGCAGCTGCAGTGGGTGCACCAAGCCGCGGAGTGGATATCCGTCCGGAGAAGATGCTCGATATAGAGGCAGGCTACGAGCACTCTACAGAGAATCTGGCCCTATCGGCCAATCTCTATATGATGGAGTATTGGGATATGCTTCTGGAGACCGGCAAGCTCAGCGATGTGGGTTATGCCATCAAAGAGAATGTCCCACGCAGCTGGCGCCGTGGTGTGGAGCTTGCAGCATCGTGGAAACCTCTCAAATGGCTTCACGGTAGTGCCAATATCACCCTTTCCGACAACAAGATAAGGAGCTATACAGCCTACTATGAGATGTATGACAATATGAATGACTGGAATTTTATGGGGCAGAAGCAGGTGACATTTGAGAAAACCAATATCCTCATGTCACCATCAGTGGTAGGTATGGCCTCTCTAACATTCGGAAGCGATCCATATGCCACCATTACAGGTAAATATGTAGGCAAACAGTATTACGACAATACATCATCCCTCGACCGTTCCATCCCTGCATATTTTGTGGCAAATCTCTCTCTCGGATACGGAATATTCTCCCTCCATGTCAATAACCTTTTTAACCATCAGTACTTTGCCGATGCATGGCTATGGCGTGCATATTTTGTGGAAGAGGACGAGTATTATGCCGAGACAGGTATCTACCCTCAGGCTCCTATCAATATTATGCTGAAAATTAGCTGGAAGTTTTAATTGAAAACTCTATATTTGTAACTGCCGTATTAGAGTTTAAGATTATGGAGAAGATCAATACATTGTTTATCGAGTGGTTGCAGAACTTCGGTGTGGCAGAAGGTCACTCAAGTCTGATACATAAGCTGATAGTGATAGCAGCTATCCTTTCGGTGATATTCATAGCAGACAGGATATGTAAAAAGTTGATTATACCTGCAGTACGTAAGATTACTGCCAGGACCGAATCCGTTTGGGACGACTATTTGCTGAGCGAAGATGTGCTGAAGAATGTATGCCGTATGGTACCCCCTATCGTCATCTATGTATTGATACCATTGGCTTTCCATAATGATCCTGAACTTCTGGAATTCATACACAAGATGTGCTGGATATACATCACAGTGGTATGTATCCTCCTCATCTGTACAGTCATATCATCTTTATATGCCATCACCAGTGAGCACGAGAAGCTGAAAAATCACTCTCTGAAAGGGTTTTATCAGATGATCAAATTGGTGGTGGTGTGTATAGGTGCCATAATCATAGTAAGTACCCTGATCGACAAGAACCCCATCGCCATCCTCACAGGTCTAGGTGCCGGTACAGCTATCCTGATGCTGGTCTTCCAGGACACCATCAAAGGACTTGTGGCAGGTATCCAGCTTATGGCCAACGATATGCTCCGTCCAGGAGACTGGATCACAGTCTCAAAATATGGAGCTGATGGGGATGTAATGGAGGTGACTCTCACCACAGTGAAGGTGCTTAATTGGGACAAGACCATCACCACAGTACCTACATATGCACTGGTAAACGACTCTTTCCAGAACTGGAGAGGGATGTTCGATATAGGCGGCCGCCGTATAAAACGCTCCATCAACATAGATATGGATACAGTCCGTTTCTGTACAGCTGAAGAGATGGAGACATTCAAGAAGGAGACTTGGATGGAAGGGTTTGAAGCTACTGGTGATGAAGTGGTGAACCTCCATATCTTCCGTCACTATATGGAGTACTACTTGAGACACCATCCTAAAGTGAACCAGAATCTGATTATGACTGTACGTCAGCTCCAGCCCACCTCACAAGGTATGCCGATAGAGCTATATTTCTTCTCTGCTAATACAGCATGGCTCAAGTACGAAGAGCTTCAAGGTGAGGTCTTTGACCACGTGTTGGCGAAGCTCCACACCTTCGGCCTGAAAGTGTTCCAGGAACCTACCGGAAGAGATTTGAGGTCGCTCAAATAATCCCTACCGTTCAGAGTCTTTCCAGTCAAGAATAATACTGCCGTCGGCCTTCAGGACTTTTACATGAATGAGGCCACGGCTTTTTTCTATCACCACCACTGTGGCACTATCGACACTCCTGCCCCCTCCAACAATCACGGGATAAGGGTTTTCGCATGCACCCACAGGGTGGAATGCATACCAGTGCATATGTGCATTGAGCGCAAGGTCAAATGGGGCATTGTCCAGCATAGGACGCCATAGCGGTTCGCAGAGATTTCCGTTTTTCCAGCCGTAAATGGGGATATGGTGCAGCAGAATTCTCTTGTCTGCCTTATTGAACTCTTTGGAGGCAAGCTCCTGCTTGATGAAATCGACCTGCTCCATCCTCAGATGGGTAAAGTCATTGAGCCCCGAATACTCTGCATGGTCATCCTTCTTGTCCTCCCCACAATCGAGTATCACAATACGGGTATCTCCCCAATTGAAAGCACCGAAGGTCCTTCCACCTGCGTAATCGAAGTGGTCACGCAGCCCGATAGAGTATGCATTGCGGATCTCGTGATTTCCACGGATGAAAAATGTGGGGATACTCTCGCCCCCTACCGCCTCGGTGAGGAGCTTGATGTAGCGGGTCGCCTGATCGCGGTCTTTGGGGTCATCGATGCAGTCCCCGTTGAACACCACGAAGTCGTAATCAATATCCTTGACTTGCTCGAAAAGGGGTTTGAAGACGTAGTCCCTCTGGTGAAGGTCGTTGAAAATCACCGCTGTAAATGACTCCTGATCTGCAGCAGGAGGTGCTACAAACTGATAGAGTTGAGACTTGGCAGTCTCTCCAAATATCTTGTAGTAACCGCTATAGTGCAATATCTCCTGCGAGCATACCCTATACCAGTATTTCTCCCCCGGCTGAAGCCCTTCGAGACGCACTTTATGGATCGATCTGGTGAACTCTGCCTGTCCGTCGACCAATGGGCGTACCATCTTCAGATTTGCACTGTCCCTGCCATATTCCACCCAACTGTATGTAGGGATGGTGGTCTCCCACATGATGGTCATCCCATCCCCTGTGGGGTTCTGCAGGTAAGGCCTGGTCCTGAAGAGGGTGTTCGGATCCATTGCGGTACGCAATACCACCTCTACAGGTCTGTGGTCAGAGGCCATCGGCTCCTCAAGCACTTTGCGCGATATTACCGAGTGTTTTGGGGCAGTCCCTCTCCACACAGCGATATAGTCGAGGACTCTGTCTGGTGTATCTGCAGGGAAGGTCATTCTGGCGGTGTCGCTCAATATCTTGAAATCCTTATCCAGCCCTTTGATAAACCCGGAGCCGGGCTCTGCATTGAGGTCTCCGGCCAGATAGAGGGGCTTCTCCGCTTTTGCCCCCACCCCTCTGATAACCTCCAGCGAAGCCATCCTGTCCTCTTCGGTCAGGGAGAGATGGGTGCAGGCAAAGAGGAAGTTGCCGAATTCGGCTACTACCAGTGCCCTCTCCTCTTCCCTTCCGGGCAATGGAATCCTTTCTACCTTGAGTGGAACCTCGCGGGAAAGGATACCGATGCCGTATTTTCCACCGTCAAACTCTATTGCAGGGCAATAGGTCGGGTGCATTTGCGCTCTAAGGGCGATTTCGCCCAATGCATCCACCCCTCCGTTGCGTCGGATCATGCTGTCGAGCTCCTGCACTGCCACTACATCAGGTGCAGCATTGCGGATAATGTTTGCCACCCGCTGATAGTCGCGGATACCATCCATACCCTTGGCACTCCGGACATTGTAACTCATGATTTTGAGATGGTCTTGGGAAAATGCAGCTGTCGCAATCGCAAGCAGAAGGAGTATCAGAGCGCTTTTTTTCATTGTATCAAACTATTTTTCTAACTCTTTGACCATCTGTTTCATCTTCAACATAAGCTCAGGAACATCGAGCTTTTGAGGGCAATGTGTTTTGCAGGCGCCGCAGCCGATACATCTGTCTGCCCTTGCACCCTCAGGAACTGTATTGTAATAAGTAGCGAGGAATGCACGTTTCTTCTTGTTGAATTTGTCATCCTGAGGTCCGTTCATATCAGGGATGTTGCTCTCCTTGATACATTTGTTGTATGCTTCAAACACTGAAGGTATATCTACACCGTATCTGCAAGGCATACAGTATTTGCAAGCGGTACATCCGATCTGAGGATATCTCCTGTACTCGGCGATAGCTTTGTCAAGGACGCTTCTCTCCTCATCTGTAAGAGGTTTGAAGTCGGTGAATGTCTCAAGATTGTCTTTCAAGTGCTCCATCTCTGTCATACCGCTAAGTACGGTAAGAACGTTTGGAAGAGAACCTACATAGCGGAATGCCCAGGAAGCGATTGATTTGTCAGGGGCTGCCTCAAGGAGAATTTCATTTGCATCAGCAGTAAGAGATGCAAGTGCACCACCTTTCAATGGCTCCATCACCATACATTGGATACCTCTCTTCACAAGTTCATTGTAAAGGGCCTCTGCCTCCTGGTCTACCCAGTCGATGTAGTTTATCTGAAGCAAAACGAAGTCCCAAGGGCGTTTGTTAAGGATATATTTGAACAACTCCTTGTCTCCGTGGAATGAGAAACCAAGTCTTTTAATCCTGCCGTTCTCTTTCTCTTTAGCCAGAACATCATAACCGCCAAACTCTTCATAAGGTTTGTCATAACCCTCTTTGGTAGAGATTGCGTGGCATAGATAGTAATCAAAGTACTCCACATCGCACCTTCTCAGCTGCTCATCAAACAGCTCCTGAGCCTTCTCTGGTGAGGTGATCAGCCAGCCTGGCATCTTGTTGGCAAGGGTGAAGCTCTCGCGAGGATATTTCTTCAGCATTTGACCAATTGCGGTAGCAGACTGCTCTCTGTGGTAGTTCCAGGCTGTATCGAAGTGGTTTACACCATTCTTCATAGCGTGGTCGATAAGAGCCTGAGACTTCTTCATATCGATAGCTTTGATCTTTCTGCCTCTGTTGTCAAGTTCATCTGACTCGTATGTTGGGAAGCGCATGCAGCCGTAGCCGAGCAACGACACTTCGCGTCCGGTGACATTGTCCTTACGCACTGCCATAACATATTTTCCTGGGGCGTCATCACCCTTCTTGCCTCCGAATTTGCACCCTGTGATGAAGGTGTAGCCTCCGGCCAATGCCAATGTTCCTAATCCGAGATGTCTGATCGCTTCGCGACGTGATATTCTTTTTTGTTCCTGTTGTGACATGATGTATTTATTTTTCTTGTTTTGATTCTGACGATTGTTGTTGCCACCCTTTAAAGCCGGTAGCCAGCTCTATTACTGTGTACCCTTTGGATGCTAGGATCTTTGCAGCCTTCTTGCTCCTGTTTCCACTTCTGCAGTACAGCGCAACTGTCTTCCCCTCCGGGATTTTGCTTAGGGCAATCTCAGTGAATGTATCCTGAAGGACATCGATATTGAGTGTGGTGCCGGGGATATTGCCGCTTTCGTGCTCATCCGCTTTGCGGACATCGAGAACCACCACATCGGGATTTGCGATAACCTTGGCAAATTCAGCCACATCCACAGATTTGAACTGCTCCCCCTCCTGACCGAAAAGGGAAATGGACATTAAAACCAATACTAAGCTGATAAATAGTCTCTTATGTATCATGTTCCGGATATTGTTTTATTGTATATAATATCTTTCAAAGTTAATGGTTTTTCTTTAACTTCGCAGAAGATTAACAGATAATATTATGGAAAAGATCAACTACAATATCTCAGTGGGAAATGCTTCAGATATTTCCACTATTGCGCAATTCCAGGTCGATATGGCACTTGAATCGGAAGGTACAGAACTCGATCTCGAAAAAGTAACCCTTGGCGTAGCTGCAGCTGTGGCCGATGAGTATAAAGGGACATATATTGTAGCCAGAACAGAGGATGGAAAAGCTATTGGTAGCCTTATGCTCACCAGAGAGTGGAGTGACTGGAACAACAGATGGTACTGGTGGATCCAGAGTGTATTCGTAACCAAAGAGTACAGGGGAAAAGGTGTCTACAGAGCGATGTACGAAAAGGTGAAAACCCTTGCCAAAGAGCAAAACATCACACAGATACGTCTGTATGTCGACAAAACCAACTATCCGGCCCAGAAAGTGTATCAGAAACTCGGCATGGACGAGTGCCACTACCTCCTATACGAAGAGGTTATAGGTTAAGGGTGCTTGTGCCCGACTGTTTCCGGCTCCATATGGATATTGATTTGGGTCTCTGAGCCGAATTTGGTGCGGAGGGCATCTTCTACATTGTTCGCGATGTCGTGAGCCTGTACGATTGAGAGTGTCGATGCGACGGTGATATGTGCATCGATGATGTAAGATATGCCGTTGCGGCGTGTTTTGAGTTCGTGGATATCTATAACCCCATCAATTTGCAGGGCTGTCTCCACTATTTTGTTTTCAACATCTTCAGGAAGGGAGCTTTCCAGAAGTTCCGAGAGGCTTGGAAGGGCCATCTTTACAGCAATAATTATGATCGCTATGCTGATGCAGCACGATGCTATCGGGTCAAGTATTGTCCAATTGTTACCCAGAATAATTGCCCCGCCAATACCCACGAGGGAGCCGATTGAAGAGAGTGCGTCGCTTCTATGGTGCCACGCATTGGCGATCAATACTGGGCTGTTGACCTCCTTCCCCACTCTTGCGGTCATATGGTAGAGCAGCTCCTTCAATAGTATCGATACCGCTGCCGCAATCAGGGCCACTATCCCAGGCTCAGGGATCGCTTTTCCGTTGATAACCCCCAGAATACTCTCCACTCCGGAGGCCATAAGTCTTCCACCCACCACCATTAGAATCACACTCACGATGAGGGTGGCCATTGTCTCAAATTTGCCGTGGCCGAATGAGTGGCTTCTGTCTTTCTCTTTGGATGATATGTGGGTGAAAATTAGTACAATGATATCGCTTAGCAGGTCAGAAAGGGAGTGGATGCCGTCTGCCACCATTGCGGCACTGAGCCCCACCACCCCTGCAGCTATTTTCCCCCCGGTGAGGATCAGATTGACCACTCCCCCCCAGAGGGTAATTCTTCTGATTCTGAACTCTCTGCTATCCATATATTCCTAACCTTTAAGCCAAGTGTGCTTTTTCACAGAATAGATAGGGATAATTGGAAGGATAAGTGGAGTCTTCTTGATATACGCCTGGAATTCAGGGTCTTCCCCGTAGGTCTCATCCTGACGAAGTTCAAGTCTGCGTGCGCCACTGAACATCACGTAGACAATGCCGGCATATCCAAGAGATGCGATTACCCATTGGCCTGGGGTGCAGCAAGACCCGATGCAGATTACGAAGCTGCCTGTCCACATAAGCACCTCACCAAAATAGTTTGGACAACGGACGATACGGTAAAGACCGGTACTTACAAATCTTTTGGCATTCACCTTTTTGGCAGCACTCTTCTGTGCATCGGCATTTGCCTCGATAAGCACACCTGCAAGTGCAGCGGCGCCACCAATCCATGCCCAAAGTTCATTCACCTCTGCCCCATTTGCTGAGTTGAAGAGGTAGAAAGTGGCAGGGGCCATCTGACCCACATAAAGCAGTGCACAAGAGATCCAGATCATCCACATCAGGAAGGCAGGCTTCTTGGTGGTATTCTCGGGCTGGTAAAGGATTTGTTTATATGTTGCAGAACGCTTCTCCCTCAAGAAAAGGTATCCTGCGAGTCTGATTCCATACAAGAACAGTGCGATGCACAAAAGCCCTACGGGCAATGTCATTTCACCCCAGAAAAGGGCAGCTGTGGCTACCGCCAATGCGGAAATTGAAAGGCCATAACCGATACTGAAAAAGTAGATGAAATATATCCATCCCAAAGCTGATACTGCGAACGAAATCGCCAGCATAATCCATAAATAGCTCATGATATAGTGTCAATTAAATTGATTTCTCCCCAAAGTTATGAAGAAATTATTAAAAATAATTTGTATTTTTGGAATAATCTCATAATCCGCTAAGAGTAAAATGTTTATGCGGAATGTTTGAGAACGAGGTAATGAGTTGGCAAATGATGATATAAAAATTATAGAACAGAGCATTTAATTACAATAATAGCCTGCAATTCTTTGAATCTGTTCATTACAGCTCGGGCGAAAAATATGATAGTTCTCGCCCGAGCATTTGCAATTCTTAATTGGCAAAGACCAATTCTCCTTGTAGGTTGATATTACGAATCTCTATATCCACCCCAGTTAAGGCTTTATTGATTTCTTCATCCGCGATAGATCTTGGAACCGACAATGCTAGAAATTGTGTAGCTCTAGAACAAGCTACATATATCATTCGTTGGCTCTCTGTCATCGTTTTTATTGTTTTATGTGGAAAATCATTCAGCGAAATTGCCTGTCCCCTACTATCAGAAGATAGAAACAATAATACTGCATCCAATGTAGCTCCTTTTACCGCATGTATTGTATCAATGCTCTTATGATATCCGCTGTCTTTATCCCTCGACTGATGAAAATGTTCTACTGGTACATTTTCCATATCTTTCATTTTATACCCAGCCTGCCTCTGATATGGTACAAATATAGGTTGCTCCTCAAGTCCCCAATAATCATGTAATAATACGCAAGTTTGCTTAGACCACTCCTTAAAACTCAAGGAGAAGGAAGGTATTTGTTTCAAAAAACCAAAGATTCTTGCATTCCAATCGATATCATGTTCTATCTCATGAATAAATTGTCGTTTTGTATCAGGGCTACTACCAGCAAATAAAATAGACAAGACCAAACGAATTTTTCGGAAAGCATAATCCATATCGCTAGCTTCATATGCAAATACGGCATCAATCAGCAAATAAGGTAATTCGGATTTCCAATATTTGAAATCCACATCCTTAACACCTGCTAGTTTCTTGCATTTATTAACTCCGCGTGCTAGAATAATTCTGCTTGATAATTCATTTTCATCACATACTTGATAAAAATCCCGAATAATGCCTCTAACATTATCATCATCATACTTATACACTACTATGGGGACACCTTTGTCTTCTACGCCATGAGATGTAATCGGTGGCACATCTTTTGACTTTAATTTACAGTACAGGTCTATTATCCTTTGGTTCGATCTTCTACACTCAGACAATGGCAGGACATTCCAACCTTCCTCCAACATTAAATTTTGAAGCAGTTCTGGTCTAGCATTATTGAAGCCATATATTGATTGACAGATATCTCCCACATATTCCAAGTTCTGCAGCCCTGCCAATTTAAGCAATTTAAAGAACTCAAAATGTAATTCAGAGTTATCCTGCGCTTCATCAACAATTATATATGGGAATCGTGCAACTAAGGCTTTTGATACATCTTTATGATTTTTCAAAATATAACAAGCCATCCATAAAGCGTCTCCACTTGTAATAAATCCTTTACTCAGACGATAACTAATCGCTGCCTTACAATATTTTATTTCATTAGCATTGGTTACTACTTTATGATTCCATTTAACCCCCATCTTTTCTATAGAGATTAACGATGGTTTCTTGCTATGTATAAGCTTGCCATATGGACGAAGTGCCATTATAGGATATTTTTGCCATTCCCCTTCAATCTTTACATTGTTATAATAAACCTGTTCGAGAATTTCTTCCTCATTTACCACAAGAGGCTTCTTCTTACAAGTATCGCACAAATACCAAAATGGTAGGACAACATATTGCATAATGAAACTATCTATGGTTAACACTTCATTAGGAAAACTCAATCGTTCATTATGCATTTCCTTATACTTCAGCTTTAACTCAGCACAAGCCTTGTTGGTAAATGACATACAAGCAAAACCAGCATGTCTTCCATAATGTTCTTCACAATATCTAGACACAGTATGGAGCTTTTTCACGATGCTAGTTGTCTTGCCGCTACCAGGACACGCTGTTAAAATTGTATATCCACGAGCATCCAAGTACGCTTGTCGCTGAGGGGTTATATCATATTGTATGCTCATGGAACTAAATGAGTAATAGCATCTTGAATATAGAGAGGTAAAGTAAACTTAATGTCACCACCTTCTTCATATTTTTCCAGCAAGAATGAATTCAGAATTTGAGCAAATTCTGCTTTCCCAGGCAGGCTCTTCCACATAAGTAAAGCGACATTCTGTTGCTCTTCTTCGCTCATATTTCTATCTCCGAGTCCAACCATATATGAATCTACCTTATCAATACCATCAGAATTTTCTTGTTTTATTAGTTCGTAAAGCCAAGTTCCTTTCGTTGTATCTTTATCTGTAAAGGTATTTGCTTTGCATATTTGATATTCCAATGTTTTCTGTCCTGAGCAAATCTTAATATTTGCTTGATTGTTGGCCATGGCTCTCATATTATTAACACGACCATTAACTTGCCCACTATTGATGCCGTCTCTTAGAGTATTTAGTTTAACATATCCATTCTTTATAAGAGAATCCAAATTATACTCCTTATCCTTAGAATCTGTAAACTGGTCCTCATCTGTTATGAAAGCAGCTTTAATTGGTAACTTCTTTGTGTTATCAGAAGAATTAAACAACATTAAAAACTGATAGAAAGCAGTCCCATCCGTATCTACTATTTCTATTTGGTGGTCGATTAGTGATTTTCCAATAAGCATAGAGAATGTTTCCATTAACTGGCACTCAGATATACCTTCAATAAACATACATCCATTAGAAAACAGCAATTGTGAGCGTGTAACATCAAAATACCTTGCAATCATACTACGGTAGTTTTTTACTTCTTTTTCTTTCAAAAGTCTGTTATTAGCTGCCACATCGCGAACAATTCTCTCCTGATGTCGATTTCTAAAGCAGTTCCCAATATGATATGCTGCATTATCCTTCAGCAGAATGAGATTCTCTAATGGTATCTTTGATGTCAAAGTCGGCGAATGAGTTGTGATGAATGACTGACTATTTTCATTTGTATCTGCATTCTTAAGGAAATTATACAAATTTATCTGCAATTGTGGATGAAGGTGAGCTTCTGGTTCTTCTATCAACAATGCATATATACTCACATTATCATCCGCATGACAATCCTTAATGTCACTTAAAACCGAAGCTATGTATATCAAGTTGTTGTAACCAAGACTATTTTGAGTCAGTACAAATCCGTTTGCACCATTTTGAGAATATGGTAAGAATGGTTTGATAATATTCACGATATACTCAATCCTATTCTGCTCAATATGCAACTCTACATTATTAAGGTCGGAGCTGTTAATCTGGTTTAGATTATCGTTTATACCAGTCTGTGTTTCCCTAACCTCTTGTCTCTGCAAAAGTTGATTATTGGCATTATCCACTATACTTTTTACATCATCTTCCGAACCTGCTCTGTCAATTTTTCTTTTAATTACTCTTCCTAACAGATTATTGCGTGTACTCATTAGATCACGCGTACTATCACGTAATGCACCCAAATAATAAGGATGAAAAAAATGAAACGTATTCCAATCCGCACGAAGAGCGTTCTCTTCTTTGCCTGTTATGTATGAGGAATATATCCTCCCTTTTTCCTTCATCTCAAAACTCAGATGGACTCTGGCTATCATTGTACCATCGTCTTTCCTGTCCAAATACTGATAGAATGCACCTTCTTGTTGTGCAGATAGCCCTTCAAATTGATAGCATATGTCTATCTTTGTCGATTGTTCTATTGTTTTAGTCCCATCATCGTTCTGTGTAATATCTATATGGAAATCTTCTTTTGTTATTTCTATGTCTTGATTAGGTTCGCCCCAAGCATAGAAAAGACGAATTGCATCCATCAAAGATGTTTTTAACTGTCCATTGGCTCCGATAATTACATTTAGTTTCTTATCGAATTCTACCAAAAGTTCCTTGATTCCACGAAAGTTCTTTATATAGATTTTACTTAGATACATAATTCTGTTCGATGATTTGACATTTTACATAACTCTCACTCGTTCTTGCAACTCTTTCATTTTCTGTATAAGTGCACCAAACTCTAATGATTCACCATAAATGAAGAATCGCCTCATATCGGTATAATCATCTTGCCACGCTTCAATAACCGATTCTGGTATGGTAAAGTTGATGGTAGATGGTGTATGTAAATCATAGTTGACATACTTCAATGCATAATAGGCCTTACGATGCTCAACAATGGCATCATATAGTTCTCGATTCGATAAGGCTTCTTCTCCAAATTCCGTGTCCATTAGTTTTGCTAAATCATACAGATGTCGAGACATTCGTACACTTCTCGGCTTTTCCTTTTGGAACTCTTCTGCCAAAAGAAATAGTTTTTCAAGGAATGTACGAGTAGGAACTACGGTTCTGACTAAACTATCGGCATCGGTATCTTCTCCATCAAAACTTTCACCAATTAGAGAGCGAATTGGGCGTAATTCCGTTGGTTCATCCATTGAAAGACAACTAATCTCAATCTTTACACGTGGAGGTATATAATTTATCGTGTCTTCAAGAATTGACGGATAGTGTAATAGAATTACCGTAGGATCTTTATCTGAATCTATAGGTCGCCATTCTCCGTCTTTATCTTGTACCTGAGATACATTCTCTATCGTGTAACCAGAAACTCCCATCTCTTTCAAATTGGTATCTAATTGAGCGGAAAGGATTTCATGGATATACGCTCGTGACATTTTGCGTAATTTCTCACGCTGACTTTTACCAGTCTTCTCAATACCAAAGAATGAATGACTGATTGCCAAGTCAATATCTTCAGAAAAACGCTCTATGATATTAAAACCTTTTGACAACGATGTTCCGCCCTTGAAGATTAAAGAGTCTCGGCAATCTGTTTCGAATAGTGCCTTCAGTGTAACGGTCACCCACCAGTCCTTTTCTATAGCTACCTGATTAACGCCAGGATGTCCAACCTCCGTTTGCTGTAACATGGCTAAACGGTCCACTATCTCATTATTTAACCACAGTTTTCCCATAATCTAAATCTATTTTAAGCGTTTAGCATTGGTTTTATAATTCTCTTCATCCATGCAGGCATCATATCAACATCTTTAACAAGTGTCTCTTTGTCAGTTTCTTTCGATACCAATTGTTGGATTATATTTAGTTCTTCTTCTCCTACATTCTCTTTTTTCAGAGCTTTAAGAGCCTGAACAAGTAAAGAGATGAGGCGAGTACCATAACAGAAATTCTTGGGTACACCTCGTTTTAATACAACTTTCCTATTAGATAAGTTTACAGTTCTTTCGCTTCCTGTAGTTAAGTATGTGTAATTCATCGGTACTTGAGTCGATAGTCCCAATGCATTCAGAGCTGTCATACCAGACGGCAACACCTCTGCATTATCTCTAGCTGCAATTGCCTGTACCACCTTATCAACTGAGGGCAGTACAATACCGAATCGACTTTTTCTTGGTTTGGCATATATTCCATGTGCAATTTTAACAAGCACACTTTCGGTCGTCAACTCAGACAAAATACTTCCCACAAATTCCGTATGGTATTCAGGGAAATCCGAACGAAACAAAATACAATCCTCAGGCATCGTTTCTATACGTTGCCT
>JAFYXO010000019.1 GCA_017546125.1 Bacteroidales bacterium | reverse complement strand
GGTCTTTGATGTTACCCATCTTCTTGACCTGCTGGATCTGGTTGTAGAAGTCCCAAAGGGTGAACTGATCTTTGGCGAGCTTCTTTTTCAACTCGCGTGCCTGAGCTTCGTCAAACTGCTCCTGGGCTTTCTCGACGAGGGAAACGACGTCACCCATGCCGAGGATACGGTCTGCGATACGGCTTGGATGGAATACGTCGAGCGCCTCCATCTTCTCGCCTGTGCTGACGAACTTGATCGGCTTGCCTACAATCGCCTTGATAGAGAGGGCAGCACCACCGCGGGTATCACCGTCCATCTTGGTAAGTACGACTCCGTCGAAGTCGAGTCTTTCGTTGAATGCCTTGGCTGTCTCTACTGCGTCCTGACCTGTCATTGCGTCCACAACGAACAGAGTCTCTGTAGGGTTGAGCGCATTCTTGAGAGCTGCAATCTCGTCCATGAGCTCTTGGTCTACTGCAAGACGACCGGCTGTATCGACGATTACTACAGAATATCCCTCGGTCTTTGCTTTCTTGACAGCGTTCTGAGCGATCTGGATAGGATCTTTTACTCCTTCCTCAGAATATACCTCCACTCCGATCTGCTCTCCGAGCACCTTCAGCTGGTCGATTGCTGCAGGACGGAAGTAGTCGCAGGCTGCGAGGAGGACCTTCATGCCTCTCTTGCTCTTGATGTTGAGCGCGAGCTTTCCGGAGAATGTTGTCTTACCGGAACCGTTGAGACCGGCTACGAGAACTACTGCAGGAGAACCCTTGATGTTGATGTCTGAGTATTCGCTACCCATGAGGGCTGCAAGTTCGTCATGAACGATCTTCACGATCATCTGCTGAGGCTTCACGGCTGTGAGGACGTTCTGTCCGATTGCCTTCTTCTTTACCTCGTCGCAGAACTGCTTTGCTATCTTGTAGCTCACGTCGGCATCCAGAAGGGCACGGCGGATATCCTTCATCGCCTCCGAGATGTTGATTTCGGTTATCTTTCCTTCGCCTTTAAGAATCTTAAAGGACCTCTCAAGTCTTTCACTTAAATTTTCGAACATATAAAATTTCTTATTTCAGATCCCTCGACTTCGCTCGGGATGACAATTTACTAGTTAAGGTTTTGTCTCGGGATGACAATTTTATTCAAAATAATCTTTAATCTGTGGGGCTTTGCCAAGCTCGTCGCTGAATACTGACGGCGCGATGTCTTTCATGTTGTATCTGCTCGCCATCACCTGGCCGTATGCGCCGGCGCTTCGTATCGCCATGAGGTCTCCTCTTACGCTGAGAGGGAGAAGTCGTCCTGCCCCCCAGACGTCGCTGGACTCACATACCGGTCCTACGATGTCGTATGCCTGGTGGGTAGGGAAGAAGGTTCTCTGCTCTGCGGAAAGGTTCTCGATCTTGTGGTATGCTCCGTAGAGTGCAGGTCTGATGAGGTCGTTCATACCCGCATCCATAATCAGGAAGTTCTTGGTCTCTCCACTCTTGACGAAAAGCACTCTTGAGATCAGTGAGGCACACTGTGCTACAAGGGAACGGCCCGGCTCCACGTGAACCATCTGGTCCGGACGTCTTTCGATGTTGGCCTCGATGGTATCGAACCATGTCTTGAAATCTGCGATCGCGTTACCGTCAGGATCATCATAATCTACTCCAAGTCCACCTCCGAGGTTGATGTTCTTTACTGTGAGTCCCTGTCTTTCGAAGTATCTCACGATCTCGTTTACTCTCTTGCATTCGAGGGCATAGACCTCAGATACTCTTGTAATCTGTGAGCCGACGTGGAAATGAAGACCGAAGAAGTCGATGTATTCGCTCTTCTGGATAATCTCTATGAGTTTCTCGAACTCGTGCTGCGAGATACCGAACTTGTTTTCATAGAGTCCGGTGGTCACATATTTGTGCGTATGGGCATCGATGTCGGGATTGATTCTTACAGAGATGCTGGCCTTGATGCCATATCGGTGTGCCATCTCATTGATGACATATATTTCCTGGAGTGACTCGCAGTTGAATGCCTCGATGCCGAGGGTCAATGCGTCATAGATCTCTTTATCTGTCTTGCCGACTCCTGCGTACACAATCCTGTCTGCAGGGAAACCGCACGAATGTGCGTGCAGAACTTCGTTGCCGCTGACGCAGTCAGCTCCAAATCCTTTCGAACTGATGTATTCGAGAAGTCTTCTCTCAACATTTGCCTTGACTGCATAGTGGACCTTGATGTTGTGACGCTCAGCAAGTTCAGCGACATGGTCGACTGTCTTGTGCAGCAGATCCATATCGTAGTAGTAGAACGGGGTCGCAATCTTGTCGAACTGTTCTATTGTGCTGAAATCTAACATTTTATAATTTGTTTGTCCGTTGTCTTTTCTTTGGTTTCCCGAAATGACGGGAATATCATGCAAAAGTAACGAAAAAAATCCGTAATTTTGCGGACGGATTGATATTAACGAATAATTTTCTTACCACCACATGTCAGGACTTCTCGAGGTTGTGTTCAATATTGAACTGGCCCTGATAATAGACATAATTACGGCTTTC
Organism: Bacteroidales bacterium; assembly: GCA_017546125.1. Lineage (GTDB taxonomy): Bacteria > Bacteroidota > Bacteroidia > Bacteroidales > UBA932 > CAAGNP01. The sequence continues at coordinate 87,052 of JAFYXO010000019.1, read as the reverse complement.
ATTCTCGGCTTCCTTCTGTTTCTGATCAAGGTGCCGAATACGGAGTATTCAAGAAAGATAGCCAAAACGAAAAACACCATTGCAGCATGCTATATGGTGTGTTTTGGCTTGTTCTATGTGTGTATTAAATTTACCGGCATAGAGAACTATGAGGTCTTTTCTTCCATGATGCTGCTGGTGGTGACTGCCATTTCTTCAGCCATTCTCTCTTTCTCTCTTATCAATCTTCTGGATGAAAATGCATTGGAGAACGACAAATTCTATCTCAATGTGGGACTGGTCATTGCGCTCAGCGTCGTGTTCATGCGCTCGTTCTGGTGGGATCCAGGTTGGAAACGTATGCTCGTGCATGTGGCATATATCGTGTTCTTCGTTTTGCAGTGCTTTGGTCATATCATGGTCTTCAGAAGGCTGTACAAGGAGAGTCGTCTCAAGGTCGAGCAGTATTATGACGAGGACGAGGATCAGAAGATAAGATGGATTCATTTCTGTTACACCATCATGATGCTTACTCAGATGTTCATTCTGGTGTACAGACTCTTCCCGACCGGATTCATGAAGGTCTACAACGTATGGTATTCGATATTCCTTCTTTATTTTGCGGCCAATTTCATCTCCTTCCTCGGAAGTCATAAGCTCATGCTTGATGCCTTCGCATACAAGGCTCTTTCAGGTCAGGAGTTGAAGATGATCGGCCTTGCCAGAAAGAAGAAGGGAGTGCGTAAGTCTGATGAGGATCATACCGGAATCAATGACGCCGAGATAAAGAAATTCGAGCGTGCTCTTGAGAAATGGGTGAAGGAGAAAAAGTACAGCGAATACGACAGAAGTCGCGAAGAAGTGGCCAAGGAATTGGGCACTACACGAGAGTTTCTGCATATGTATTTCACCATGTATAAGGGTATGGATTTCAAGACCTGGCGTACTGAACTCAGGGTGGAGGAGTCAAAGAGACTGCTGCTTGAAAACAAGGAATTGTCTACAAATGTGATCGGAGAGATTGCCGGATTCAGCGACCGCTCCAATTTCCACAGACAGTTTGTCAAGATTGTGGGTTGTACTCCGAAGCAGTGGAGAGAGTCAAACGGTAATCCAGAGAAAGTCTGAGTCCGTCTTCCTGATACTCGTCTATCTGAACCGTATCTTTTACGGTTTCATAATATCCGCCGAAATCTTCCCCGTCAACATCTTCGATCAGGACTTGTATCTGACTGATCTTTAGATTTTTATCATCTATGGAAATGATGAATATGCCTTCGCTTGAAGTGTAGGCGGAGACTGTCTGTATTCCTTCTGTCTCAATGGTGACCTTGATGTGTTCTATGGGATTTCCTTTGCTGTCTGTGATTTTGCCGGCGATGCCCGTGAAGTCGGACGGAGTTATCTTGTCTATATCGAACTCCCCCAATGAACAGGAATAGACGGCAAGGATAGTGAGTGCTGTCAGTATAATGTTTCTCATTTTTTCTTCGGCTTTAATGACATGTTAAGATCGTTCACGTAGAAGGTGTCTTCTACCAGGGACGGGCCTGTCCAGTCTACTGTGAGCATGCTTGTCTGGCTGGTGTATGCGTCTTCAAGGTCTTCTGCCTTGATGCTGCATGAAAGAATTCCGCTGAGACCTTGTAGTGATATCCAATAGATTCCTCTGCTGTCTGAATAAACGGTCTGAGTCACAGTCTTCTGGTCCTGACGGTTGCAGTCAAATGTGATCTTTATGCCTTCGAGTGGCACGAGGTTGTCGGAGACTATACCCGTGATGATGAGGTTATAGCTTCCTCCGGCCATACTGTCGTCGTTCAACAGAGCTTTGCCGCACGAGGTCGCCAATATTGCTACCAGCATGATAATGAATGTCTTGAGCTTGCTGATGTGTCTGCTTTTCTTGAAGTTGCGAATGTTCTCTTCAAGGTCCTTGTGCTCTAAAGACGGAAGGGCCCATTGGAGGAAACGCTCTCTGATATAGTCTACGGCCTGCTGGGTCGGATGGCACATGTCCTCCGCATAGAAACGGTAGTCTCTGAGCTCGTCCATCATGATTTCATATGAAGGAAAATAATCGGCTTTTTCGGTTTCGTTGATGGCCTCTTCGATTCCGATCAGGAGGGTAGATTTGCTTACCTGGTTGCCGTGGGCTCCGTCTTTGAAATGTCTGATAGGGCTTACTGTGAATATGAATTCTTTGTCAGGACACAGGCTCATGATTGCCTTTAATGCATCCTTTACTTCTGCTACCGTGAGTCTCTCGCGCTGGAATTCTCCTGCAGGTCTCTTCAGACAGTTGGAAACGATTTTGCCTGAAGCTATGTCTCTGAAACACCAGCTTGTGCCGAGTGTTATGATGACTTTGTTGCACGCCTTGAAGAAGGCTCTTGCCTGTGAAAGAGACTCGTTTGCGTTGGCTATGAAATCTTCTTTGGTGCCACGTGCAAAGGATGTGTGGTGCGAGAATGAACATATGAATCCTGCTCCAGCTCCCATCTGAACGCAGTCGCTGTCTGTGAATTCTCTGTCCGAAGCCAGAATCTGGACGCTCTGAAGTATCGAAATGGGGTTGTAGAGGGTGCCGAACGGATTGACGCAGACATTGAATCCGTAGTCGTGTAGCTGACTGCCGATGTTGTCGGAAAAGCAGCTTCCGAGCATCATGATCTGATCTGTATATGAAATGCCGACTAAGCATTTCTCATCGGCCACTGGTGTCTGCAGTTTCATGTCTGGTTCTTTTGTACTGCAAAAATACAATAATTGTGTTATATTTGACTGAATTTGACATACCTATGAAAAAACTGACGTTAATATTTGCAGCTTTATTCTGTATAGTACTCTCAAATGCATCGGAAAGGTCTAAACTGAGGTTTGCCTATGATGTGGATTTCGAGATGAATTTTGACAACAGGGAGTTTTATGAAAGCAATTTCAGCAGTTCCATGACCATATTCGGAGCGCGTTTGACTCCTTCTGTGGGACTCGCCTTGGACGAGGAAAACGGGGCTTCTCACAAGCTGATGCTCGGAATCGACATCATGAAGGATTTTGGGTCGGAGGCTGTGTCGAATCTTTTCCAGGAGATGTCTCTCTATTATAACTTAGAGAAGCAGATAGGAAATACGAAGATGGGTATTTATGCAGGTATATTCCCTCGTACTGCGATGGAAGGCAGTTATTCCCAGGCTTTCTTTTCTGATTCGCTCCGTTTTTATGACAATAACCTTGAGGGACTCCTGCTGAAGTTCCATCGTCCGAAAGCGTATTTCGAGGTAGGTTGTGACTGGATGGGACAGTTTGGAGCAACTCGTCGAGAGAAGTTCATGATTTTTACTGCAGGAGAGGGTAAGGTGTTGCCGTTCATGTCTTTAGGCTATGCCGGATATATGCTTCATTTTGCCAATTCAGGCAGGTCGAAAGGTCTTGTAGACAATATTCTCATAAATCCATATGCCCGTTTTGATTTCGGTCAGAAGGCACAGCTGCAGACTCTTTCGTTCCGTCTGGGATGGCTTCAGGCTATGCAGAGAGACCGTGAATATGCGGGTATCTTCGTGTTCCCATACGGACTGGAATTCGACCAGGAGGTACGCAACTGGAATGTCGGTATCCACAACAAGATCTTCTATGGTCAGGACATGATGCCGTACTATAACAATTATGACAATGCCGGACTTAAGTATGGACCGGATCTGTATTATGGAGACCCGTTCTATCGTATCCATGACGATGGCACCATAGGACCTGGTCTATATGACCGTCTGGAGGTTTATTATGAGCCTAAGCTCGGAAATATCCTGACACTCAGGGTTTCAGCCTTGTTCCATTTCCATAGCTTCGGATATTCAGGTTGCCAACAGATGGTTTCGCTACGCTTTAATCTAGATAAATTTCTGAATCATATTTCCAAGTAATTGAATGCCCTGATATAAAAAACGCCCGACACTGATTTGATGTGACCCCCAAAAGTTGGACGGTTTAACATTGTCAAGAGGCGGACTTAGATTGGAATAGAGCTCGGTATTGTACCGGGCTCATTCCTTTTAGCCTCAGTTTGATTCTATCATTATTGTAGTAGCGTATGTACTTAACCAGTTCCTTTGCGAACTGCTCTACGCTATCCCACTCTTGCAAATATAGCAATTCAGACTTCATAAGCCCAAAGAAGTTTTCCATCATGGCATTGTCCAGGCAGTTTCCCTTACGTGACATACTCTGTATTATACTTCTGCCTTTTAATGCTTTCTGATACTTTAGATGCTGATAATGCCATCCCTGATCAGAGTGAAGTATGAGTCCCTTTGGTATAGATGTTTTCTTGAAGGCTTTGTTCAGCATGCTCATTGCCATCTTAAGGTCAGGATGGTATGAGATAGTGTAGGATATGATCTCGCCATTGAACATGTCTAGGATAGGAGAAAGATATATTTTCTTGTCCTTTATCTTGACTTCGGTAACGTCTGTTGTCCACTTCTGGTTAGGAGCAGTTGCGATAAAGTCCCTATCTATGACATTAGGAGCAATCTTGCCTATTTCGCCTTTATAAGACTTATATTTAGCCTTCTTTCTCTTTCCATACAGACTCATCTGCACCATAAGTTTCTGTACTGTCTTATGGTTAAGATGTATGCCATCATTACGCAGCTGAGTGGTTATTCTTCGATAGCCGTAGCGTCCTTTATGATGGTCATATATCTTACGGATTGCAGTCCTGGCAGCATCATAGCCATCAGGTTCCGACAGTCTTTTTGTATGATAGTAGTATGTGGATCTAGCCATCCCTGTCTTCTCGAGAAGGATCTCAAGATCATGTTCCTGCCTTAGTTCTTGGATGGCTTCCGCCCAATCTCTCTGAGACGGGCTTCTCTTGCTTCTACTAAGGCTTTCACTTTTTTTAACAGAGCATTCTCAGCTCTCAGACACTCGTTCTCGTATCTGAGACGTTCCAGCTCTGTCATCTCTTCCGGTTTCTTTTTCCTTGGTCTTCCCATATCGTTCTTTGGTGGTCGGCCCCTGGGCCTGGTGATAGCTAACGCGTCATAACCTTGAGTTCTGGCAATTCTACGCCATACCTGTATTCGGCTACTACTAACATTATACTTCAATGAAGCGTCCACCAAAGTTAAATGATTTTCCTCAATATCTCGAAGAACAGCAAGTTTGAAGGCGTAATCTGCCTTTACATTTTGCTTTTTTAGCAATCCTAATGGACCTTCTGAACGATATCTGGCCCACAAGTACCCTAGAAGTTTATTGTTTATTCCAAACCGATGTTCAATGTAGTCTCGGCTAAAACCATTCTCAAGCATATGCATATACTTCAATCGTTCTGCATAGCCATGTCTCTTTCTTTTTTTAGACATAACAAAACCCCGAAAGTTTTTTGTCTAACTTTCGGGGTTCATGTCAACAGTAGCTTTTTTCTTAGTGTTGTCATTTGTGCGAAATAGCACTTACCTTCAGCGAAGTCAAGCCATTTGAGAGCGGTGTCGTATTTGCCGAGGATTTCACAGGCTACTGCGAGATTGTATGCTGCTGCCCCCTGCTTCTCGGGTGCCCCCCCTTTAACAAGTTCCAGCCACACATCCATTGCCTGCTCCCATTTGAAATCAAGAGCCAGATAATATGCATTTTCCCACTTTGACCCGCCATAACACACTATCATCCTCTCCTCCTGATTCCATGACGGAAGGAAAATCGAGGCCACTTTTTCACCGACACCTTTGAATGCCTCTTTCAGATGGGCATTAGCCTGAGCTATGGCTGCAGAGTTCTGTACTACCTCCTCAGCCATAATGGTCCAGGTGATAGTATCTGATATCGCTCTCGAATATTCAGTAGCGAGCTTCTCCACATCGTATGCCATCACATTGAAAGATATAGGAAGCATTACCGACACAAGACTCCTGATATTACCCTCATAATAGGCGTTCTCACCGCGGGCGATAGTATAACTCCCTACATAAAGGGAATCCAATGCTATGATCATATCGGTATTTGTCTGGACAGCCAGCAAATCCAACGACCCGGGCTCTCTGACCCCACCATTGGCTGCAGATACCGAGTAGACACCTATTGCCCCTCTCTCAGTACCCATCTCAGACTCTATCTTCTCCGCAATACCCAAGCCAAGCTCAGAGACCAATGCGCTGTCCCTGTCCTCTGCATCGGAAACGGCAATAATACCCAATCTCCTCCCCTCTATAGGGATAATATGCTCGGACTTACCCTGTGCCTCCACATTTACATAGGTCTTGGTCGGACCACAAGAGGCCAGAAATAGGATCATCCATGAGACCAGCACTAAAGTTCTCTTCATAACTTTCTACTTAAATTCACCCAAAAGGTCATATTCATTCGCACCGGTAATCATAGCCTCAGCAAATGTTCCGATACGCATAGGATCAAACTCACCTCCGAGAAGGACCTCTCCATCCACCTCAGGAGACTCTTTGGATGTGCGGGCCACATATACGCCATCGGTAAATGAATCGACCAGCACCCTCTCCACGCTTCCTACGCGGGAGTTATTGAACTCAAGGGAGATACCCGACTGAAGCTCCATAAGCTCCTCATACCTCTCTTGCTTGATCCCCTTGCGGATAGTATCCTTAAGATTCTCTGCACCCCAAGTCCCCTCCTCTTCAGAGTAGGTAAACGCGCCAAGGCGCTCAAATTTATAGTCCTGCACAAAGTTGAGAAGATCCTGGAACTCGCGTTTGCCCTCACCGGGATGCCCCACTATCATTGTGGTCCTCAGGACAATTCCAGGAACTTTCTCCCTCATCTTCTCCACAAGGGCACGTGTCTGCTTCCCGTCGATATTGCGACGCATTGCGGCAAGCACCTTGTCTGCAGAGTGTTGAAGAGGGATATCCATATATTTGCACACTTTAGGTGAGTGCGCCATAAGTTCGAGAACATCTTCTGGAAATGATGCCGGATACGAGTAGTGAATTCGGATCCACTCGATCCCCTTCACCGCCTCAAGCCTCTCAATCAGCTCTGCCAATGCCCTGCGGCGGTAGATATCCAAGCCGTAATAGGTGGTATCCTGAGCAATGAGGATCAGCTCCCTGACCCCAATGGATGCAAGATATTCCGCCTCGCGGACAAGATCTTCGATTGGGACAGATATATGACGCCCCCTTATACCGGGGATAGCACAATAAGAGCAATGTCTGTCGCACCCTTCAGAAATCTTCAGGTATGCATAGTGCTTGGGGGTAGTGAGATATCTGCGGGTAAGGAGCAATGGGCTCTTCTCCACTCCGAGGTGTGCCAATATATTGTCGAGGTCGTACGCCCCGAAGAAACGGTCCACCTCTGGGATCTCAGCCACAAGCTCCTCGCGATAGCGCTGCGAAAGGCAGCCCCACACGAGCACTTGCGAAATATACCCCTTCTCCTTGGCCTCCACACCTTCAAGTATAGCCTGGATAGACTCCTCCTTGGCATCTCCGATGAAACCGCAAGTGTTGATAATAAGGATATCCACACCGGCAGTGGCCAAATCCTCCCCTTCAGGGGAGATGGTCACACCGGCGTGCTCCAATTGCGCCAAAAGGTGCTCGGAGTCCACTTTGTTCTTGGAGCACCCGAGGGTGGCTACCTGAACTTTAAGGGGCTTATGATTACTCTGCTGATTCATTTTCTTCCTCTTCAGGAGATACGAAATCAAGAGAAGCGTACTCCTTCAAGATGTTGTACCACTGAACCACTTTCTTCATATGAGACACATAGAAACGATCTCTATCGTATGTAGGAAGAGCTTTTTCGAAGAAGCTGACAAGCACTTTAGAGTCAGATTTTGCATCTGGTGCCTTCTCCTCTCCAAGTGTCTCCTTCATTTTCAAGAAAACTTCTCTTAGAGGAAGCTCCTCTTCATCTGTATAGATAGCGATATCAGAAAGGGCAGTAACCTTTGCGGTCATGCCGAAAACAGTCCTTTTTTTGGTAGCCAATGCTTCAGCGACCACGCCCGACTTAGCCTGTGACACATATTCGAATAGGCCTTGCTCGCCTGAAACTGAAAGAATTCTTTGTAGATCTGTTGCCATTGTTTTATTGTTTTTAATTTAAACCTCTCTCTTTTTTAATTTTATCGTAAGCCTCGGATATCTTTTTGAATTTCTCCTCGGCAGATTTTCTCACATCTTCACCCAAAGTAGCCACTTTGTCCGGATGGTGTTTCATTGCCATACGGCGGTACGCCTTCTTAACCTCGTCATCGGTAGCACTACGGTCGATTTCAAGCACTTTATAGGCATCCTCCACCGAAGAGCCGAACATCGCAAATATCGACTCGCTGTCCTGACGTGGAATTCTCATCGATGCCGCTATGCGCCTTAGAATCTCTATCTCTGCAGCAGAGGCGACATTATCCGCCTTGGCTATACCGCAAAGATAATGCAAAAGTTGGAGACGCTGCGAAATGGGGATATTCATCGCTATTTGGGTACCCACCTCATCAACATTCACATCCTTCTGGATGAGCTCCTTAAGGATCTTGAGGGCATCACCCACAGCCTCCTCCCCGAAATTGGCTCTGATGAAATTCTTCACATACTCAAGCTCGGAACGGAGAACTTTGCCGTCTGCCTTCATCACTGCGGACGAAAGGATCAGCAGCGACACCATAAAGTTATTGTATTGGGGAGTCTGCTGGCTGAAATAAGAACCGCTACCCTTCTCAAAAAGGGATGCAATTCCCACGCCCAGCAAGGCCCCAAAGGGTCCTGCTATGGTCCAGCCCAAGATTCCACCTATCCACTTACCTATTCCCATTGTTCAAATCCTTATAAATATTTATCAATTGCGGGAGCAATGCCCTGGTCTCATCCGAGACAATGGTATAGTCTGCCCACTCCTCCCTCTGCTCATCACTCCACTGATGACTCATACGCTCCACAATCTGTTCTCTGGTAAAATTTGACCGGAACTGCACCCTGCTGATCTTCAGATCAAGTGGGGCAGTCACCACAAGCACCTTGTCTGCTATCGGTCTCAGAATCGGTTTCTCGAGGAATATGGCCGACTCAATGATGACAAAAGGGGGATTTGAGCTCTCCTGAGCACTCTTCCACCTCTCGAAATCCTCTATAACTGCAGGATGAACCACACCCTCAACCCTCTCAAGAAGCGATTTGTCGGCAAATAGCCTCTGGGCCATTATATCCTTTCTGAGCTTGCCATTATCCACCACATCCTCGCCGAGAATCTGTTTCATATCCTCAATAAGTCTGCTTGAAGTATCATACAACCCCTTGGCCCTGTCGTCCGAATAATAGACTGGAACCCCCATTGAAGCGAACATATTGGCTATATGGGTTTTGCCGCTTCCGATACCGCCTGTGACTGCTAATACTTTCATTGTCTGTCCAATACTATACAATCAATATAAGGGGGCTCAAACGAGATGGAGTATATCCCTGACGGCAATTTGGTCAGATGGGGAACTACCTGATGATTGATAGACTCAGCCACTTCATTATAGTTCAATACACACTTGAATTCGCTTGCATCATAAGCTTTGTGCGACGAGAGGAGCTGTCTGTATGTGAGGATCACTTTTGATGTAAGGGGAAGAAGCTCTTTCTCTTTAGGGACATTCACCAGTTCCAATGGGAGCTCCACACTGTGCTCAATGTATCTCCCCACCTCCTGTGAGTAGTAGACCTGTGTCTGTGACATTGTCAACCCCTCAACAGGGATAACACTTGCCACACCTTGAAAACTTTCACTCACATTCTGTCCTGAAATCACTTTTGTATATACGGCATCTGTCTTTTCCACCAGAGCGTCCTCTCCATATATCAGGACACTGTCAGGAGTCAGTTTCATTTGGGACGTAGCCATATACTGGGGATAATACTTCACTTCAGACTGCGCCACTACAGGCACTTTTTTAGTGTCTATTTTGGGTAATATCACCCTTACGAATTCGGTGGTGAAGTTCTCCACAGAAGAGATGCTCTCCTCAAGAAGTTTCTTCTCGATTATATCCTTAACTTCTGACACATATACCAGAAATGTATCAGAATCGGCACTTAAAGGCCTTAAAAATTTTGGATCAAGCTCCAATATGAGGCTCTCTTCCAAATAATGGGAGATCAAAGCGTATCCTGAAGCCCTGACCCTGACCATAATATCATCAATGGCATCAGCCTCCATCACCCTCCCCTCAATCTTCGTTTTGACATGAAGATTGTACTGCACATAGGTGGTGTATCTGAGAGAAAGGTTGTGGACTGTCCATATAAATAAAGCCAAAAGGAGGGAAAACAGCAGAGTAAGCCATTCTCCCTTCCCTTTAGCTATCTTATGAATCCAATGCCAATTGAATCTGGACATAATGTTAGTTTTGAACCTGAATATCAGTGCTGTCTCTTACGACGCATTGTTTATCCACGCGGATCTTAACATTATTGTCGATCTCCATCAATACATATTGTTCTTTAACCTCTGCCACTACTCCATAGATGCCACCTACAGTCACGATCTTGTCACCTTTCTTAAGTGATTCTCTGAATTTAACGATCTCTTTCTGTCTCTTCTGTTGTGGACGGATCATAAAGAAATACATCACCACAAAAATAAGGAGCATCATAATAAGGAAAGAGTAATTTCCCCCCTGGGTAGCTTGAGCCGGAGCGGCTTGCAATAGTGTAGTCAACGATAAAAGTGTCATATCTTTTCAATAAATAATTAATAATGCAAAACTAATAAATAAAACTAAGATTCAATAAGTCCGCGACCGGTCTTCACGATCTCACCTGAAGCGAGCATTCCCTGGATAAGCTTGTCCAAAAGGCCGTTCACGAATACTTTACTGTTTACAGTACTGTAGAATTTGGAGATTTCCACATACTCATTGATGGTAACCTTCACAGGGATATTTGAGAATCTTACAGCCTCTGCCACACCCAAAACAATAAGTGCGATATCGGTATTTACCAGACGGTCAGAATCCCAGTTTGAAAGGTTCTCTGCTACCTTGTCATAATATTTGTGATAGTTCATGAATGAGTAGTTCATCAACTCTACTGCAAACTCCCTGTCATCATCCTTCAAGAAGGTTTTTGGAATCACGAATCTGTCCCTATCCCTCAGGAATTCGATATTTGAAACGATAGTCATAAGGACAAAACCCAAGTCATCCATCCAGAAGAGGGACATATCCTCAAGAATCTGCTCCAAAGTCTCATCATCCTCAAACTCCTCTGTAAAGATATTTATAAACAGATTGCAGTCCTCTTTGAAAGAGCGCTCAGGTGAAGCCATATAGCTCTTGAAATAATCCTTCTCTGATATTTTGGCGTAAAGTCTCTTTACATAGAGAATAAGTTCATCATTGTTCCATAGCAGACCCTCTCTCTCCACATAACTGATAAATTTCTCTTCATTAAGAATCCTCTCCACAAAAAGGTTCTCCGAAAACTTCATATTTGGATTCTTCTCCTCAGGAGTAGGGTGATATTTCTTAAGACCCGCCTCTATCTTCGCATCTGCAGCCCTCTTGAGTGCCACAGCCACATTCATCATAAAGAAGTAAAGGTCCTTGGTTTTATCGCATGAAGTCAAGAATGATTTTTCTATATTTATCGCAGAATCAGCCCCTGACGAGACTGCGCTGAATAGTGATTTGAATACTTTTATCCTTATTAGACGCCTGTTCAACATATATATTCCATATTTTTTGCAAATTTATAGTTTTCGGATGAAATTTATTTATCTTTGTATGAATAATTTTAAAAAAAGATAAATTATGTATTCTGAAGACATTGAAAATGGTGTAGCGCAAGAGCGTGCTGGAGATGACGTTTACTCAAAACCTGTAAGGGCTGGAAAGAGAACTTATTTCTTTGATGTGAAAGCGACTAAAGGTAACGATTACTACCTTACCATCACCGAGAGTAAAAGACGTATTGAGAAAGATGGGCGATTTGTCTACGACAAACACAAGATCTTCCTTTACAAAGAGGATTTCGAGAAATTTGCCCAAGGACTAGAAGAAGTTGTGGAATATATCAAGGAGAGATGTCCCATTACTGAGAGAGTAGCACCAGAGCACTCACAAGGACAATATTCTTCAGATGTTAACTTTGAAGAACTTTAAGATTTCTCAATAAAACAAAAGAGGTAACTCGGCGGGTTACCTCTTTTTTGTTTATTTCAACATCTCATCAATTTTATCACAGAGACCTTTGAACTCCTCCTCTTTAAAGAGTCTTGTCTTCATCACGATCTTACCATCTCTGCCGATAAGGACATTTCTGGTGATTCCACTCTCCCTTAGAGCATATTTGGCAAAGATATCTGCACCAGGATCAAGTGCCAATGGATAAGTCACACCCACTGCTTTACCGAATTCCACTACTGTATCAAGGGGTTCATCCCTATCAACACCTATTAGGACAAAATCTTTGTTGTCTTTGTGCTTCTGCCAAATATCTTTCTCTATATGGGGCATCTCTTTTCTACATACACCACACCAGCTTGCAGTAAACTGAATCATCACCACTTTACCTTTAAGGTCTGACAATTTCACTTGTGAGCCATCAGTAAGTGTGCATGTAAAATCGGGAGCCACATCGCCCACATTTACAATATAGCCCACACTGTCTGCCACCACTGCAGTTTCTGCTTTGGTTGCAGCCTCTTCGTTCGAATTGTTATTATTGCCGCAGGCACAACTCTGGAATATAGCCAACGCAGCGATCAATGGATAAATCAATTTTTTCATATAGATCTTATTTTCTGTTATTATATGCACAAAAATAAAAAAAGATTTTTAACTTTGTGAGCAGAATGAAACAGATAGTAAACATACGATATTATTACCGCCAATCATAGTGATCGGGCGCGTTTTCGTATGTATATATTTATAATCTGAGCTGCCCGAATTTTTCGGGCTTTTTTATTTTGAATACAAATACTAAAAACATAATACTATGCCAAACATCAAGTTCTTCTCTGGAGAGAATATTCCTCTCGAGCTCCATAAAGTGAGAATTGTACAGAAACTTAACCTTGTACCTATTGAGCGCCGTCGTGACGCCATCAAAGAGGCAGGATACAACACATTCAAACTTTCGACACAGGACGTATTCCTCGATATGCTTACCGACAGCGGCACCAACGCCATGAGCGACAATCAGCTTGCTGCGATGATGCACGCCGATGACGCTTACGCAGGTTCCCAATCATTTGTAAGACTCTGCAAAGGTGTAGAAGACATCCTTGGCAAAAAATACTTTCTCCCTGCTCACCAGGGTCGTGCAGCTGAAAACATCATCTCACGAACCTTCATCAAACCCGGCCAGGTAGTCATCACCAATTACCACTTCACCACTATGCTTGCTCACGTCAACGAAGTGGGTGGACGAGTGATAGAACTACTCCGCGATGAAGCATTGATCCTGAACTCAGACAACCCTTTCAAAGGGAACATTGATATAGACAAACTTGTCAAAACCATCGAAGAGGTGGGTGCTAAAAATGTGGCATATATCCGTATGGAGGCATCTACAAACCTTATCGGAGGACAGCCTTTCTCTATCAGGAACATGATGGATGTTCGCCAGGTGGCTGACAAATACGGCATCATGCTTGTCCTTGACGCCAGCTTGCTTGGTGAAAATGCATACCTTGTAAAACAACGCGAGGAGCAATGGAAAGAGAATACAATGGCTGACATCATCAAGATGATGACAGGGCTTGCTGACCTCGTTTACTTCTCAGCACGCAAACTCACCTCATCACGTGGTGGTGGTATCTGCACCAACAACCAGAAACTTTACAAACAGATGGAACCACTTATCCCTCTGTTCGAAGGTTTCCTTACATACGGTGGTATGTCCATCCGTGAGATTGAAGCTATGGCTGTAGGTATCTATGAGACCGTAGACGAGACCATGATCAGCCAGAGTGTTGACTTCATCAAATATTGCGTAGAGAGCGCAGTTAAAGCCGGTATCCCTATGGTAACCCCTCCGGGTGTTCTTGGAGCACACGTGAACGCAGGTGAATTCTGCTCACATATTCCTCAACACGAATACCCGGCAGGTGCCCTTGCAGCAGCATTCTACCTATGCTCAGGTGTACGTGGAATGGAGCGTGGCACCATGTCCAGCGTCCGCGACGAAAACGGCGTAGAGATCCCTGCAGATGTGGAACTTATGCGCTTGGCATTCCCTCGTAGAGTATTCACATTGTCTCAGACCAAATATGTTGTGGACCGTCTCGCCTGGCTATATGAGAACAGACACCTTATCGGCGGCCTTAAATTCACCTACGAACCAAGCGTACTCCGCTTCTTTATGGGTGAACTCGAACCGCTCACAGACTGGCCATCAAGAATTGTAGAAAAATTCCGCAAAGACTTCGGCGACAGTCTATAATCCACTTCTGCGTCAGCAACACACTGAATACCAGTAGCTTCCTGTATCTGAGGGTGGGGATTTTCACCCACCCTCAGGTCATTTAATACACTATCAATCAACAACTTACTGACGCATTATAACATTTTTCAAGATTTTCCATATTTTTTATTATATTTGAAAGTTAAAAGTCAATTAATAATTAAAAATATAAAGAAATATGGAACTTCCTTTTGCAGAATCGTATAAAATCAAGATGGTAGAACCTCTTCGCAAATCTACCCGTGAAGAGCGTGAACAATGGATTAAAGATGCCCACTACAACCTTTTCGGCCTCAGATCACATCAAGTGTATATCGACTGTATCACCGATTCAGGTACCGGTGCCATGAGCGACCGCCAATGGGCAGCTATGATGACTGGTGATGAGAGTTATGCAGGTGCATCCTCCTTCTTCCACTTGAAAGAGACCATCACCCGTATTACAGGTTTTGAGCACATCATCCCTACACACCAGGGCCGTGCAGCAGAAAATGTCCTTTTCAGCTACCTTGTTAAAGAGGGAGACATCGTTCCCGGCAACTCGCACTTTGACACCACCAAAGGGCATATCGAGGGACGCGCAGCGTTTGCAGTGGACTGCACCATCGATGAGGCAAAAGACACCCAGCTTGAGCTTCCATTCAAAGGCAATGTAGACCTCAACAAGCTTGACAAAGTTCTCGCAGAACAAGGGGACAAAGTGACATTTATCATCGTTACCATCACCAACAACACCGCCGGTGGCCAGCCTGTTTCAATGGAAAATCTCCGTGGCGTCCGCGCTATTGCAGACAAATATGGTAAACGTGTGGTATTCGACTCTGCACGCTTTGTTGAGAATGCTTACTTCATCAAGACCCGCGAAGAGGGTTACGCTGACATGAGTATCAAAGAGATTTGCCGCGAAATGTTCTCATACGCCGATGGTATGACAATGTCTTCGAAAAAAGATGGTCTTGTAAATATGGGTGGCTTTATCGCTACTCGCCATGAGGATTGGTACGAGGGTGCCAAAGGTTTCTGCATCAGATATGAAGGTTTCTTGACATACGGAGGAATGAACGGCCGAGATATGGATGCACTCGCAGTAGGTCTTGACGAGAACACTGAGCTTGATACCATCGAGACACGTATCAAACAGGTGCAATACCTCGCATCAAGACTTGATGAGTTCGGTATCCCATACCAAAGGCCTGTAGGTGGCCACGCTCTGTTTGTAGATGCGTCCCTTGTCCTTACAAACGTACCGAAAGAGGAGTTCCCTGCACAGACACTTGCTATCGAACTTTATAAGGAGGCTGGTGTCCGCGGATGTGAGATCGGCTACATCCTGGCAGACCGCGATCCTGTTACCCGTGAGAACCGTTTCGGAGGCCTTGACCTTCTACGCTTGTGCATTGCCCGCAGGACATACACCAACAATCATATGGATGTTATCGCTGTGGCTCTCAAAAATGTATTTGACCTCCGTCATGAGATCAAACACGGCTACAAAATCACTTGGGAAGCACCGCTACTCCGCCACTTCACAGTAAAACTCGCTCCGGTAGAATAATTTTCCTGGAAAGACTTAAAGGGGGACAACATTCTTATGACATGTTAGTCTCCCTTTTTTCATTTCCATCTGCACACCCGCAAATATTTCCATATTTTCCTCAAGTGCAGAACTCCCGGATCTCACCTGCGTCAAGATTTCGTCATTTTATGTCGCGGCTGGCCAGATTTTCACCTCCCGCGTCAACTTTTGGCGCTTTTCTGTCGCGGCTAGGAGTCTACGTTCTTCAGGCGTTCACCTCGCTCAATCGTTTCGCACAATGCATAATAGATACCAGGCGTCATCAGATGCCCTATGGATGCCATGTATTCGCACAGCAAATAAGGGAAGGCCGGGAGCAATCCATCTTTGCTACTCGCCACAAATATCTACAGGACATGTACCAGAAAGCTCACGATGCAAATATGCTATCCTTCCTGGCTTGTACTTCATTCTTTCATATCGACATCATCCGGGTATCACAAGTAGCAAAGAGGTTAGTCACACCACCCCTTGCTGAAGGCACTTCTGCGAGACATTGGCGTGCTCAATCACTCTTCCGCAGTAGGGGTTAAGCACACTTTTAGCCTCAGAAGGCACATTTATGTGCTCAACCTCTCGTGACACAGACATCCAAAACACTCTACTACCATACCCGACTGAAGCAGAGCGGAAGGAGGATATGCCCCTCGGGGGCTGTCACGAAGTGACTGGGAGAAAACGGTAACACAAAAAAGACATCCGGAGACCACATCATTAATAAAAGGTCCTCGTCAGAGGACGTGGCGGAGTTTGGAGATATCCTTAGGATATCGAGCACGGAGCCACCCGACTGGAACGAAGAGAAAGGAGGATATGCCCCCTCGGGGGCTGTCACGAAGTGACTGGGGGGAAGCCGGTACCTCAAACAAAAAAAGACATCCGTTCGGATGTCTTTTTCGTTTGAGGTACCAAGCAGAATCGAACTGCTGTAGACGGTTTTGCAGACCGTTGCCTAACCACTCGGCCATGGTACCGATTCAGGACTGCAAATGTAGTATTAATTTATGGTTTTGCAAACTATTTTGACTATGATTTCAAGATATTTTTTATCAACCAGGTCAAAATCGTCCAATTTGTCACTATCTATATCGAGAACTCCTATCACACTACCATCACTTCCGAACATCGGAACGACGATTTCTGATTTGGACAATGAACTGCAAGCAATATGTCCGGGGAAGTCTTCCACATCTGGAACAAGCATAGTCTGACGGAGCATCCATGATGTTCCACACACACCTTTTCCATAACCGATAAATGTACAGGCTGCATCTCCTTGAAATGGCCCCAGATACATCTTGTCATCATCCACAATATAGAACCCTACCCAGAAAAAACCGAAAACAGATTTGAGGGCAGCGGCCACATTTGCCAAAGTAGATATGGAGTAATCGTGAACAGAAAGACTCGCCTCCAGCTGAGGGATCAGCTCAAGGTATTTCTCCTCTTTTGAAGCACTTGGACTTACATGGTAACTACTCGACATAAAGCATCAGACCTTTTAGATATTCTCCTTCGGGATGATAGATGTTTACAGGGTGGTCTGCAGGCTGAGTAAGTCTGCGAAGGATCTTCACTGTCCTCCCTACCGATGCTGCAGCTGAGAAGACGGCCAATGCAAAAGCCTGTTTGTCCACCACTTGCGAACAGCTGTATGTAAATATAATACCGCCGCGAGCCACCTTCTCTATAGCACAGGCATTCAATCTCTTGTAAGCCCTCAGAGCATTGTTCAATGCACCTCTATGCTTTGCAAATGCGGGTGGATCGACTATCATCACATCAAATTCACCTGCAGGAATCTTTTTAAGATAATCTATCGCATCTTCACACACTGACTCGTGCAGTGAAGGGTCGAATCCATTGTAGGCCACATTCTTGTCTACCATCGCCATAGCCACTTTGGAAGAGTCCACAGATACCACCTTACGAGCACCTGCTGCCAAAGCGTAGATAGAGAAACCTCCAGTATAGCAGAAAAGATTCAAAACCCTCTTTCCACGGGACTGCTCCCCTACCATCTCTCTGTTATCTCTCTGATCCAGGAAAAATCCTGTCTTCTGTCCCTTCTCCCAGTTCACAAGGAAACTCTTTCCATTCTCCAGAACAGGACACTCCTCCTCTTTGAAGTCCTCCCTCTTCCAAAGATATTTATCACCAAGTTCAAGGCCAGCCTTAAAAGGTGCAGTAGCCTCACTTTTATCGTAAACAGCTTTCAATGCACTGCCATAGCAATGCCTTAGTGCCGAACAAATTTTCTCTTCTGAAAGGTACATACCTGCAGAGTGGGCCTGAACAACTGCCACTCCATCGTAATAGTCGATAATAAGACCTGGAAGATTGTCACCCTCTCCATGTACCAGTCTGTAGCAGTTGGTCTGAGAGTTGTCTATCCCCAGTGTGCGGCGCATTTTATAGGCCAAGTATATCTTCTCCACCCAGAAATCTAGTTCAAATTCACCATCTACAGGCTCATACTCCTGATCAAAAGCCAATACCCTTACAGATATTGACCCCACCTGATAGTGACCATAGGCGAGAAATTCTCCATTGGAGTCGACCACCTCCACCACTTCACCTTCGTATGGCTCACCCTCTATCCTCTGTACCGCCCCTGAAAAAACCCATGGGTGGAATCTTCTGAGTGATTCATCCCTACCCTTTTTCAATATTACCTTTTTCATCACTATCTGCTATTTTTAAGTTTCAGGTACATCTCCCTGCAAATCCATGCATCAATAGCTGCATATTTGAGCTGTGGCCCCGACAAGACAGGTGCCTCCCAGTTTGAGAGCTGTTGTGCTTTGGATACTTTTACACCCATGATAATTGCTGCCATCTTCTTGACGCTCTTGTCCTGAATTCCATAATCGGCACCAATAATCTGTAGATCGACAAAGTTTTTTGGTGTAAACTTGGTATACTTCTGAAGACCTCTGATGTCATCTTTCACCGCAGCACCCACCTTCACAATATTAGGATCGGCCAATATCGCAGCCACCGGTTTGGGAAGACCTACGGCATGGAGTCTGAAAAGGTACACCTTCTCCGGGCCTGCAAGTTGGAGAAGTGCCATCTTGTTACGTGGCTGATTGGCCTGGAAGCAGGGTTTTGTCTCCGTATCAAATCCTATAACAGATTGGGCACAGAGATAATCCACCGCCTCAGCATAGTCCTCATTGATCTGGTCCACCACTATAATGGGCCCGTCAAACGATGCCAACTCCAGCTGTTCTATCTCTTCTACTGATATGCTTTCTGCAAATTCCATTTTAAAACAATTTACAATCTATCTTTGAACAGTTCGTATGACTGAGGGACAAGACGAGCCATCCTTTCAATGGTAGATTGGTCAATATATCTGGACGAGAAAGGTACCACTTTAGTGGTTATATCTTCTGTACCCACCTCACGTCCATATTTGAAATCGTATGTCAAATCACCATTCTTATCCAGATTCTCCACTGCCAAACCGTATGCAGGGATAGAGATATATGGCATCAGCACCCCTTTCTCTGGGCGAAGAGCCAACTCATTCTCCTTACGAAGAATTGAATAGCACTCCATCGCAGTATATTGTGCAGGGTCTATGAATTTGAAATCCTTCGATATGACATTGCGATAAGGGTAATTTCCATCTTTTTTATAATTGCGCAAGAACTCTACAGTCTCAGCCAACACCTCCAAATGGTAAGGATAGTGTGTACATCCCAAGATAATATGGGTCAATGGGATTTTGCTGCCGCTTCTGCGATGTTTCTCCACGAGGGTTACCAAATGGAAACGGGCATAGTTGTCTGCAGAATTCAACTGCACTCTGCTATACTCACCATCCATCTTCGAATAGACAATACCATGATTCGAGAAATCGAAATTGTATCTGTCCATTATAGATGGGTTGATATCTCCATCCTCATTTCCAAGATGAGGTCCTCTGTACTCATCACGTGGAAGCACCACACCCGGCTTCACATAATCCTCCACACCATCCACAGCATTTGCAAAGCCCAACGCAGGCTGATTCACCACAGCTATCTCACCGGTAAAGCCACCGGCTGCAGCCATCTCCTTGATAGTCCTCTCATATGCACCGGACGAGATGGTTCCGGGTGTCGCCATAACACCGACAGCATAATTTTTGGATTTCTCCATGTCTGCCAATGTAGCCCTGACACCAGCATTGATCACACCGATCACCTTGACACCAGTCTCGCTCCTATCAAGAAGCTTCTCAATGTCGTTCAAACCGTATGCGGTGGCTGTATTGCAGGCAATAACCAATATTTTCACCTGTTCCTTCTTGCCGTATGGCTTATCATCCACTGCAAGGTTATAATATGAATCACCCAAAAGGAACAGGGCATCCTTCACTACAAGTTCACGGAGGTAATCACTCTTTCCGGCAGCATCATAATCTCCATAAGGCATATTTGCATCGTCAGCAAGATATACGAAATTCTCCCCTGCAAAATCTGGAATTCCATCAGGGGTCGCCTTGCCGGTGATATTGTCATACTCATCCAGGGTCAGAAGTTTCTCCTGCACGGTAAGTCCGCCGGTACCCGAATCAAACACACCGATAGGGAGGGCTGCCCTCTCTTTGGGATAAGAGGCAAAATCTGCATAGAAGATGGACGAGGTATCGCCCAATGCCTTCTCAGACACAGGGATAAGCCTCTCCTGCACATTCTTGTCCCCGCAAGAGATACAAAAAACTGCAGCCAGAATACTTATTGCAAAATATTTAGCTCTCATAACCCTTAGTATATAAATTCACCATATTCACTTCTGATTACCACCTCTTTGTGGTCACAAGCCTCTACTCTACCGATCACCCTAGCCTCAACACCGAACGACTCGGAGATCTCCATGATGCTTTGAGCAATCTCAGCAGGGACATACAACTCCATTCTATGCCCCATATTGAACACTTTGTACATCTCCTTCCACTCAGCACCAGACTCCTCTTTAATGGTACGGAAAAGTGGTGGAACAGGGAACAGATTATCTTTTATCACCCTCAGGTCATCCACGAAGTGCAATACTTTTGTCTGCGCTCCTCCGGAGCAATGGACCATACCGTGGATCTCAGAACGGTGTTTGTCGAAAATCTTCTTGATAATAGGTGCATATGTTCTGGTAGGGGAAAGGACAAGTTTTCCATAGGTCACCCCTGTCTCAGGCTCCACCTCAGTCAGTTTCTTCGAACCCGAATATACCAGCTCTGAAGGGACTTGAGCATCGAAGCTCTCAGGGTATTTCTCAGCCACCTCCTTACAGAATACATCGTGACGAGCAGAGGTCAGACCGTTGCTGCCCATACCGCCATTGTACTCATCTTCGTAGTTCGCCTGGCCATAAGATGCAAGTGCCACGATAACATCGCCTGCGACAATGCGGGCGTTGTCGATAACATCAGAACGTTTGATACGTGCGCACACTGTACTGTCCACGATAACGGTTCTCACCAAATCACCCACATCTGCTGTCTCGCCACCGGTCAGCACCATATCCACACCGTGCTCCTTCATGGTATCCACGAAAGATTGTGTACCCGAGATAATGGCAGAGATCACCTCACCAGGGATAAGGTTCTTATTTCTACCGATAGTTGATGAGAGGAGGATATTGTCTGTAACACCCACACACAAAAGGTCATCGGTGTTCATAACGATGGCATCCTGTGCTATACCTTTCCATACGGACATATCTCCTGTCTCTTTCCAATAGGTGTACGCAAGTGAAGATTTTGTACCTGCACCATCGGCATGCATCACCAGACAATACTCCGGATCACCGCTCAAATAGTCTGGAACTATCTTGCAGAAAGCCTTTGGGAAAAGTCCTTTATCGATGTTTTTGATTGCATTGTGAACATCTTCTTTTGCAGAAGAGACACCGCGCATAGCGTATCTGTTTCCTTTTGTATCCATAATTCTATCTTAGTAGCAATAATTCTCTATATTTTGGAAGTGGCCAAAGTTCATCGTCCACTATCATTTCAAGTTTGTCCGCTTTTTCACGGATAAGATCCAGGTATGGCAGCACTGTCGATGTGTATACCTCCGCTTTCATAGCGAAGTCATCTATAACATTCGCCTTCTTGCGTGCCTCGATCATCTCATGCACATACACCCTCAACGACTCTATATAACCCGAAATCTTGCTGATCATCTTCAACTGCTGACCGCACATCTCCTTATAGGACTCCTCACCATACAACTCCTTGATGCCCCTTACATTTTCAATAAGGGTATTCTGGAATTTGATGGCGGTAGGGATAACGTGATTGATCACCAGGTCACCCATCACTCTCGCCTCTATCTGAAGCTTCTTGGTATAGGTCTCATTCATCACCTCAAATCTCGCCTCCACCTCTCTTGGAAGGAGGATATTCATACTCTCGAAGAGCTCTACAGTCTTCGGATCCAGGAACGCCTTATAGGCCTCTGGAACGCTCTCAAGCCCCTTCAAACCTCTGCGGGCAGCCTCTTCTCTCCACTCCTGACTGTATCCGTTGCCCTCGAATCTGATATTTTTCGACTCTATAATGAACTGTCTTATAACTTTAAGGATCGCCTCATTCTTGTCCACACCTGCAGCCAAATGCTCATCCACAAGGGTGCGGAACCTGAAGAGCTGCTGCGCAATGGCAGCGTTCAGCACATATGCCGCCGATGCCACATTCACCGATGAGCCCACAGCCCTGAACTCAAACCTGTTGCCGGTAAAGGCAAATGGGGAGGTACGGTTTCTGTCGGTATTGTCGGGAAGGATCTCCGGAATTTTCTTGGCAATATCCAATGCAGCACTTCTGTCATCGAAGAAATCTGCGGTATTTTCCACATTCTCAATAGAGTTCAACAACTTGTCAAGGGTGCTGCCGATAAACACCGACATCACCGCAGGTGGAGCCTCGTGCCCGCCGAGACGGTGGGAGTTATTGAGCGAAGCAATACTTGCCATCAAAAGGTAGTGGTGCTCGTATGCAGCGCGTATAATCGAAGTAAAGAAGCTGAGGAACTGCAAGTTGGTACCCGGAGTCTTGCCTGGCGAAAGGAGATTTTTCCCCTTGTCGGTCACCACCGACCAGTTGCAGTGCTTGCCGGAACCATTGACTCCGTCAAATGGCTTTTCGTGGAACAACACCTCCAAATGGTGCTTCTGCGCGATCTTGCGCATCACGATCATAAGCTTGAGGTTGTGGTCGATGGCAAGGTTTGCCTCCGAATAGTAAGGGGCGCACTCATATTGGTTGGGGGCCACCTCATTGTGGCGGGTCTTGAGGAGGATACCGAGTTTGTACGCCTCGGTCTCAAAATCCTTCATAAAGGCCATCACCCTCGAAGGGATTGCCCCGAAATAGTGGTCTTCAAGCTGCTGGTCCTTGGCTGCAGTGTGTCCGATAAGGGTCCTGTTGCAAATCTGCAAATCTGGCCTTGCCCTGAAAAGGGACTCATCCACAAGGAAATACTCCTGCTCCAATCCCAGCATCACATTTACCCTTTGTGCCTCATCACCAAATAGTTCCAATACTGCAAGCGAAGCCTTCTCCACTGTCTGCAACGACTTCAAATGGGGAATCTTCATATCCAGCGCCTCTCCCATATAAGAGACGAAAACTGTAGGGATACAAAGGGTCTGGTCTATGATAAATGCAGGAGAAGAAGGATCCCATGCGGTATAGCCGCGGGCCTCAAAGGTATTGCGCAAGCCACCACTTGGGAAACTTGAAGCGTCAGGCTCCTGCTGAACGAGGGCATCGCCCTTGAAATTCTCGAAGATAACCCCGTTCTTGTCGATATCCACGAACGCCTCGTGCTTCTCAGCTGTAGAATCGGTAAGTGGGGAGAACCAGTGAGTATAGTGGGTAGCACCCATCTCCATTGCCCAACCCTTCATACCATCAGCCACCTCATCAGCTATCGCGCGGTCAATCTTGGTCCCTTCATGGATAGAGGCCATAACTGCATCATAAGCACGCGGAGAGAGATATCTCTTCATCTTCGCATCATCAAAAACATTCTGACCAAAAAACTCGGACACAGGTCTCTCTTCCTGATAAAATCTCTCAGCTTTATGGGCCGCAAACTCACTTAGAGCGCTCCTTCTGAAAATACTCATCTTAAAATATTTTATATCCCGCAAATTTAATCTAATTTTGTAGATAATTAGCATTTAATTAAACCTATGAAGAAAATAGTACTCTTAGCACTACTTTTGGTGCCCCTTTCAGGCTTTGCTCAAAGCAATAATGTTCAGAAATATGTCAAAAATGTGCTTCAGAAAGATTCTCTGTTCCAAAATGCGGTGGTAGGTATCTATGCAGAAGACAACAACGGCAAGTGCGTGGCACAATGGAATCCCGACCTTCCATTGCTGACAGCATCTACCATGAAGACCATCACCACAGGTGCTGCCATCAGCATCCTTGGTAAAGACTTCCGCTATGAAACCAGCATCGGATACACTGGTGAGATTCAGGATTCGCTTCTAAATGGTGATATATGGATCATCGGCGGCGGCGACCCCACACTAGGAAGTACATTCCCAAATGCAATCCCTATCGAAGAGGTATTCGGAGCTTGGAAATCTGCACTTGACTCACTCGGCATCGAGGCGATCAACGGACGCATCATCGCAGACGACACATACCTTACAGATGAGATGATTCCTGACAGCTGGACCTGGGGCAACATCGGTTACTACTACGGAAGTGGTGCATCGGGACTTTGCTACTATGAGAATACACAAGATTTCTTTGTGGCTCCATCTGACACCATCGGTCTTCCAGCTATCCTTAAAGCTGTCTACCCTGAAGTTCCTGGCCTGGAGATCAGAACACTTATCAACACCGGTGACTCATCAAGCAGATACTCCACCTGGTGCTACCTTCAGAACATGGCCCCTATCACCGAGCTTCACGGAAATCTCCCATACACCAGAGGTGAAGTAAAACGCAATTACTCAAACAAATACCCTCACTTGGGATGTGCCAAGGAGTTTGAAAAATATCTGACTAACCACGGCGTTGTCTGCAACACCACCATCGAAGATGTGGACAATGTGGAGACACCTGCAGCAGACTCACTTTGCATCATCAAAACCACCTACTCACCTACTATGGATATCATCATCGACGAGACCAACCTTGTCAGCAATAACCTCTTCGCAGAGAACTTGTTCAAGAGCCTCGGCAAAGAGATCACAGGTGTAGGAAGTTACGATTCTGCAAGGGTTGTCCTCAACAACTGGCTAACAGAGCAAGGTGTTGATTTGCTGGGATATACACAGGATGACGGAAGCGGTCTTTCAAGAGAAAACTATGTATCTCCAAGATTTTTCACCAAATATTACAAAATGATGATGAAAAGTGATACATTTGCAGAGTATTTGGCAAGCTTCCCTGTTCCCGGCAAACCAAGAGGTACACTCAAAAATGTATTGAAAGAGGAGAGCGACGAAGTAAAACAGAGAATCCACGCCAAAAGCGGCTCACTTTCATGCGTAAAATGTTATGCAGGTTATGTGGATTGCGCTCAGGGTCCTATCAGATTTGCCATTTTGGTCAACAACGGCTCCACTTCCAAAATGCAAGCACAAATTGAAGGTTTTATGAAAGAACTATCCGTATATGCGGGTAAAAAGAAATAACACAATTTTTTAATTAAATATCGAAATGCTAACACTTTCACAAAAGGCACAAAAGATGCCTGCTTCTCCTATCAGAAAGCTAGTTCCTTTCGCTGATGAAGCAAAAAAACGTGGTACTAAAGTTTATCACCTTAACATTGGTCAGCCAGACATCATCTCTCCGGACCAAGCTCTTGACGCTGTTAAGATGAACAAACTTACTTTGGTAGAATACCCTAACTCTGCAGGTATCGAGTCTTACAGAAAAGGTCTTGCAAAATACTACCAAAACATCAATATCAATGTAGAATACACCGACATCAACATCACTACTGGTGGTAGCGAGGCTCTTCAAATCGCTCTTGCTGTTACTTGTGACCCTGATGATGAGGTTATCGTAATGGAGCCTTTCTACACCAACTACAACTCATTCGCTCTTCAGAATGACGTTAAATTGGTTCCTATTACCACTACTATTGAGACTGGTTTCGCACTTCCTTCAGTAGAGGAGTTCGAGAAGAAGATCACTCCTAAGACCAAAGGTATCATCCTTTGCAACCCTGCAAACCCTACAGGTGTTCTTTACTCAAAAGAGTCTATCGAGAAACTTGGTGAAGTAGCTAAAAAACACGGTCTATACATCTACTCTGACGAGGTATACCGTGAGTTCTGCTACACTGAAGAGCCTCACTACTCTTGCATGCACCTTCCTGGTCTTGAGGAGAACGTTATCCTTATCGACTCTGTATCTAAGAGATACTCTCTTTGCGGTGTGAGAATCGGTTGCATCGTATCAAAGAACAAAGAGGTAATGAAAGGTGTTCTTAAATTTGCTCAGGCTCGTCTTTGCTCACCTGCATACGGTCAGATCGCTTCTGAAGGTGCACTTGATACTCCTCAATCATACTTCGATATGGTTAAGAAAGAGTACATGCACAGAAGAGACGTTATGCTAGAGGCTCTTAACAAAATGGAAGGTGTTAAATGCCCTAACCCACAAGGTGCTTTCTACGCTGTAGTTGAGCTTCCAGTTGACAACGCTGACAAATTCGCTCAATGGCTACTTGAAGAGTTCTCATACGAGGGACAAACTGTAATGGTAGCTCCAGCTGAAGGTTTCTACGCAACTAAAGGTATGGGTGTAAACCAAGTTCGTATCGCTTACGTTCTTAAAGAGGAAGACCTAGTAGCTGCTATGAAATGTCTAGAGGTAGCTCTTAAACAATACCCTGGCCGCACTCTATAATGTTAATTAAAAAGGGTAATTTCTGCGTTACGCTCGAGTTCAAAATCCTCACATACACCAGTATGCTCCGGTTTTTCACTCTTCGCAAGCCTTGAAATCCCACCTTTTTAATCAACATTAACAATATTATGAGGATGACCCATTAAGTCATCCTCTTTTTTTATTCAGTGTAGCGAACCATCAGAATCCCATTATCGACAGCAACCCCATGCCTACACCTTGACAGGAGTTCACTCTTGGATATGACTTCCTGCAAATCACCTTTCCACTTACCCCCTCCACAGGCCTCTCCAGACAGGGTATGTGAAAAGGCGGGGCAAATTTGCCGCACCTTTCCGCCACCCCCTCTCAGACACACCTCCAGGGCACATCTTTGGAATGGCGAATTGCACGAAAGGGAGAAAAGACTACTTTAATTCACCACTTACAGCACATCGAGACCGATATCGCTTCTGAAGTATTTGTCTGTGTATTTGATTTTTGTCACTTCAGAGAATAGAAGCTCTCTGGTTTGTGGAATTGTCTCACCAAGTGCAGTCACAGCAAGGACTCTACCTCCGGATGTCACCACCTTGCCATCTTTCTCAGATGTGCCTGCATGGAATACTATAGCATCCTTAACCTCGTCCAGACCGGCTATCTCATACCCTTTGGCATACCCCTCAGGATATCCTCCAGACACCTGTACACAAGTAAGTGCTGTCTTAGGTGAGTACACCATCTTCTCAGAAGCGAGCTCACCTTTGGCCGCAGCGACCAAGTGACCCAAGAAGTCACTGTCGATACGGGTCATCACAGCCTCAGTCTCTGGATCGCCCATCCTCACATTATACTCAATAACATATGGATCACCACCGCAGTTCATAAGACCAATAAAGATGAAGCCACAATATTTGGAACCGGCTTCAGCAAGCCCTTTGATGGTTGGCTTCACAATTCTCTCCTCCACTTTAGACTTGAACTCCTCTGTATAGAAAGGGACTGGTGACACTGCACCCATACCACCTGTATTCAAACCTTTATCACCTTCGCCGATCCTCTTGTAATCTTTAGCCTCAGGCAATAGAAGATAATCCTTACCGTCGGTCAACACGAAGCATGAAGCCTCAATACCTTTAAGGAACTGCTCTATAACCACAGTATTTCCGGCATCGCCGAATTTACCGTCAAACATCTCCGAAAGTGAAGCCATTGCCTCATCAAGATCATCTATGATAAGGACACCTTTACCCGCAGCAAGACCGTCAGCCTTCAAAACGTATGGAGGTGTAAGACCTTTCATAAACTCACGTGCTTTCTCCTCATCACCTTTACCGAACGACTCATATTTGGCTGTTGGGACACCATTTTTCACCATAAACTCTTTGGCAAAATCTTTAGAACCCTCAAGGGTAGCTCCCAATTTGTCAGGACCGATAAACATCACACTTTTCAAATCCTCATCACCACTGAAATAGTCACAGATACCCTTCACAAGTGGCTCTTCAGGACCTACAACTACCAAATCAACCTTCTTCTCCAACACTACCTCTTTCACTTTCGCAAAATCTGTAGCACTTCCTGAGATATTCTCTGCAATAGAGGCTGTACCAGGGTTGCCAGGCAAACAATAAAGTTTACCCAATTTTTCACTTTGTGCTATTTTCCAAGATAGTGCGTGTTCACGGCCACCTGAGCCAAGAACCAAAACATTGATGTTTGTCATAATATTATAGATTTACATTTTAAATTCTTATTGTACACTTCGTCCAAAATCCATGGCAAGGCACTCTCCACCCTTCCGAAACATTTGACCGAATCGTGCATCACCGCTATCTCCCCCGACCCGATATGTTTTATCACATTATCGGCACATTGTCTTGGGGTCAACGACCTGTTGTAATCCCTCGCCAAAATACTCCACATCACATTTTTATACTTCTCACTCAGAAGTCTCTCCTGAAGTCTGGTGATCCTGAAATATGGTGGTCTGAAGAGATCGGACTCTATAAGGTCTGCAGCAGTATCGACATCTATTACATAGTCGGTCGCCGGCATCCCCCACCCCTTCTGATGGCTGTATGTATGGTTCCCCACACTATGTCCCCTCCTGAGCACCTCCTGATAAATCTCGGGGTACAACTCCACATTCTTGCCCAAGCAGAAGAATGTCGCCTTGGCACCATATTCATCCAATCTGTCAAGCACCCAAGGTGTTATATCCGGGGTAGGTCCATCATCAAATGTGAGATAAAAACTCTCCCCATCGGAAGGGAGTCTCCATATAAATGACGGATACACCAGTTTCAATAGTTTTGGGGGTCTAAACAGCATCTCTCCTCAATTGTAATTGACAAATATATTGATAATTTTTTATACTTTTGCAAGTAACATGTTTAGGATGAAAAGAACCATATACATACTCGTATTTACAGTCGTAGCAGCCATCTCGTGCCGGCCTGACAACATTATCAGCAAAGACGACCTGGCCGACATCTTCTACGATTTCTATATGGCAGACCGATATGTGGAGAGTACCGACCAGCACGACTTGGGTGACAGCGTAAGCATCTACATCCCCATTCTCAAAAAACACGGATACACATTCGACCAGTACCAGGCCACCATCGATTACTACCTTCACAAACCTGAAGAACTTACCAAAACGTTCAAGTTGGCAGAATCGATGCTCAAAGAGAGGAAAGAGGCATTGGACATATATATCGCCAAAGAGGCAAGCAAAAACAGGAGATGGAAACTCCTTGACTCGCTTGAGCTATATGGTGATCAAACGGTCAAAGGTAACGGATACTACAGAGCCCTTCGCCTCCTCTTCTTCAAATCTGACACTATGGAGGTAACCTCACCCACTATCGACTCCATCATCCTTAACCATATCACATTACCCTACTTCCTATACGACTCATTACCGGGGATGTACGACGATGTCACATTTATCGTGACATCTGCTGAACCTTCGGATTCACTCACCGACAATGGATTCAACAAGCCTGTTCCCAAATCTCTCGAAGAGATGGAACAGACAGAAGATGAGGATGAGGAGAGGGCAAACAAAAGACTTAAGAATTTTAATAAAGCAGTATTCAATGACAAAAAGGAGGATTTCCGCTAATTATGTTTTCCCTATCGTCGGGGAACCTATCAAAAACGGATTTGTAGATTTCGACGAGAACGGAGTGGTGACCGGAATAGGTCAGCTTGAGGGTGAGACAGAGAGCACAGAGTTCTACAATGGAATCCTATGCCCGGGCTTCACCAATGCCCATTGCCACATAGAACTTTCACATTTGAAAGATAAATTCGAAGAGAAGACCGGTATGTCGGGCTTCATAAACCAGATCAATGCACTCCGCGACTCAGCACCCAAAGAGGTGCGCCTTGCACTTATAGAGGAGCAATTCGAAAAGCTCTATGCAGAGGGTGTTACCGCTATGGCAGACATCTCAAACTGCGACGAGAGCTTTGATGCGAAGAGCCGCAGCAAGATATATACCCGCACATTCCTCGAAGTGTTCGGAGCATTCCCCGAGGAGGCAGAAGAGGTGATGACAGGGGTTAAAGAGCTGGAGGCCAAAGCTAAAGCAATGGGTCTTGACGCCGCCCCCACCCCACACTCCCCTTACACTATGAGTCCCAAACTTCTGCAACTATCTGCTGCGGAGGGTTTGAAAGACGGATTCGTTTCATACCACAATCAGGAATCTCAAGAGGAGGAGGACCTTCTGATCAGCGGCACCGGCGCCCTGGCTGAGAACTACCGCGGCCGCAACATGCCGACTCCCCCTGTAACAGGGAAACCTGCATTGTTCTACTTCATCGACAATTTGAAACAGGTGCACCCTGCTCCATTTGAGGAGAGCATCCTCCTTATCCACAACACTGCGACAAATGAAGAGTCGGTGGAGGCAGCGCTGAGCACATTCCAAAATGTCACTTGGGTCACCTGCCCCCTATCAAATATCTTCATCCACGACACCCTTGCCCCATACGATTTGCTACGCTCAAAAGGGGTGCGTATCGCAATAGGAACTGACAGCCTCTCATCCAACCACATCCTTTCGATGGCAGAGGAGATCAAATGTCTCCAGGCTCACCACCCTGAAATACCATTGGCAGAAATTTTGATGTGGGCTACTCTGAACGGGGCCATTGCCCTCGGCAAAGGGGACACCTTCGGATCATTTGAAGTGGGCAAGATGCCGGGCGCTGTCCTTATAGACAACATTGACTGGAAAAATTTTGCACTTACTGCCAAGAGCAAAGCAACACGTATTTTATAGTATGTCAACAATACTTTTCAACGATATAATTTTCGGCCCCATCAAGAGTCGCCGCCTCGGCAATTCTCTGGGGGTCAATCTATTGCCCCGCTATGGCAAATGGTGCAGCTTTGACTGCATCTACTGCGAATGCGGCTGGAACAAAGATGGGAAGGAGGACACGAAACTCCCTACCCGCGAGGAGGTATTTGAGGCGATGGAGAGCAGAATGGCGGCACTCAAACAAGAGGGCACCGAGATCAATACCATCACCTTCTCAGGAAATGGAGAGCCAACTCTCCACCCCGATTTCCCCGAAATAATCGACTTCACCCTCAAGATGAGGGAAAAATATTTCCCATCTGCAGTGGTATCTGTCCTATCAAACGCCACACAGATTGTCAAAGAGGAGATTCGTACAGCCCTTATGAAGATAGACAACCCTATCCTCAAGCTTGACGGAGCCACCGATGCGTTTGTAGAGAAGATTGACCGTCCAAACAGCGGTTACACTGTCGCAAAAATCGTAAAGAACCTCAGACATTTCCAGGGGAATTTCATACTTCAGACCATGTTCCTGAAAGGGGAAGTGGATGGTCAGGTTATCGACTGCACATCACCTGAAGATGTACGCAAATGGGTCGAAATGGCTATCAGTTTGAACGCAAGAGAGGTGATGATGTACACACTTGACAGGGAGACCCCTGCTCAGAATCTCTCCAAAGTGACAGTCGAGGAGATGGAGGAGATCGCAAGACCACTCGTCGAAAAAGGGATTAAAGTTCAAATAAGAGGATAGAGTCATGAAAGTTGTAATCCAAAGAGTTACAAAGGCCTCTGTAGAGATAGAGGGCAAAATCAACGGGGCAATCGGACCCGGAATGATGATATTGGTGGGAATTGAGGCTGAAGACGATATGACCGATATCGAATGGCTCACCGCCAAGATCGTGAATCTGAGAATCTTCGATGATGAGAATGGGGTTATGAACCGCTCGATCAAAGATGTGAATGGAGATATATTGGTTGTAAGCCAGTTCACACTCCACGCATCCACAAAAAAAGGGAACAGACCTTCATACATCAAAGCGGCCAGACCTGAGATCTCAATCCCTCTATATGAAGATTTCAAGAAAATCTTAACCAGAGATTTGGGTAAAAATATCCAATGTGGTATCTTTGGTGCGGAGATGAAAGTTTCCCTTATAAATGATGGCCCTGTGACCATAATAATTGACACTAAGAACAAAGTATAAAACGAGAAAATATGCTAAAAAAATACAATTACACCCTTACAGATGAAGCTATCAAAGCTACTATAGACTCTGTTAAAGCCAATCTATCAAACTGGAAAACCAAAGAGATCTACTCAGACTGCCTTGGAATGGTCGATTTGACCACCCTCAATGGTACCGACACCCCCACTAAGGTAAAAGCTTTGGTCGAGAAGGTAAACAAGTCCAAAGAGCTTTATCCATATGCACCTTATCCTGCATCCATCTGTGTATATCCTAACTTCAGCAAGACCATCAAAGATACCCTTACAGCTGAAGGTGTACATATCACAGTGGTTTCGGGCTGCTTCCCTGCATCTCAGAGCTACTTGGAGGTTAAAGTTCTCGAGAGCAAAATGGCTGTGGAGAATGGAGCAAACGAGGTGGATATCGTATTGGCTCACAACGCATTCCTTGACGGAGACTATGCTGAGTGCGCTCGAGAGATTTCTGAGATCAAAAAGACTGTCGGTGACGCCCACCTTAAAGTCATCCTTGAGTCAGGTTCTCTACCAACAACACAGGATATCGCATTGGCATCATTTATCGCCATGGAGGCTGGTGCTGACTTCATCAAGACATCCACAGGCAAGACATCTCCAGCCGCTACACCTGAAGCTGCTGTGGTGATGTGTGAATGTATCAAAGCATACTACAATGCTACAGGCAAGAAGATTGGTTTCAAACCTGCCGGTGGTATTGTCACTTGTGATGATGCTGCCCTATTCTATGGTATCGTGGATACTATCCTTGGAAAAGAGTGGCTTAATAAAGAGATGTTCCGCTTCGGTGCAAGCCGTATGGCAAACAACCTGCTCACCGAAATCGTGGGAACAGAAGTTAAATATTACTAACACCTAACAAATTAAAAAATGAAGAAATTTATTGCAATCATCGCTGCTTTAGTAGTTAGCGTATCGGCTTTTGCCCAGAATTACCAAAACGCGTTGGGTCTTAAACTTGGTTACGATGTAGCTGTAACATATAAAACTCATGTAAGCTCAGCTAACGCATTGGAACTTGGTGCAAACCTTTCTGGCCTTTTCAACAAAAATGGTCTTGGCATACTTGTAAGCGGTTTCTACACTTGGGAGAATCAGCTTGGTGGTGTTAATGGCCTTTCTTGGTATGCAGGTCCTGGTGCATACGTTGGTCTCTTCTTGGGTGACCCTATGTCATTCAATGCATCTATCAACGGTATGATCGGTCTTGAATACAAATTCGCAGGAGCACCTGTTGCTCTTTCAGTAGACTGGACACCTGGTATCAACCTTACCGGCATCGCATTCTCATGGCACGGTGGTGGAGTTGGTGTCAAATACACATTCTAACACTTGATTACAAGCAAAAAAGAGAGACCGGCTGATTTAGCCGGTCTCATTTTTTATCTCAATGTCGCTCCGAATTGCTTGGTGAAGCTGTTAAGGAGTTTTGACATTACCTGTTCTACATATTGGTCTGTAAGGGTCTTCTCAGGATCCTGAAGGACGAAGCTTACTGCATATTGTTTCTTGCCCTCCGGAATCTTGTCACCTCTATAGACATCGAACAGTGATACCTGTTTGAGGAGTCTCTTCTCTGTGCTGAATGCAGCCTGACGGATCTGTGCAAATGTCACATTTTCATCAAGTAGAAGTGCGAAGTCACGTTTCACCTCTGGGAACTTAGGAAGCTCTTTATATTTGACCTTGTTTTTCTTGTATAGATCGAATAGCAAATCCCAGTTAAGCTCAGCTGCAAACACAGGCTGTTTGATACCGAATGCTTTCAATCTCGCAGGAGCTACAGTACCGATAAGGGCCAATCTCTTGCCACCTTTGGTCAAATACTCTATACCCTCAGAGAAAAGGTCACCAGGTGCCGGAACAGCCTCTAGGGAGTAGATATCGACACCCATCTTCTTAAGGAGAAGTTCAAGATAACCCTTCAAAGTGAAGAAGTGACCCTCACCTATGCTGTTTCTCCAGTATTGGGTAGACTTGCCTGAGATGAACATAGATAGTCTTGCACCCTCTTTATACGATTTGAGTGAGTCTGTAGGGTTCTCTTCGCCCTCTTTTGGCTCGTATGAGTAAACATTTCCAAGTTCAAAGAACTTAAGTGAAGATGCCTGCCTGTTCAAGTTGTATGCTACCACCTCAAGTCCGCTGAAAAGAAGGGTTTGTCTCATCACATTCAGGTCTGAACTTAGAGGGTTCATAATATAGACACTCTTCTCTTTAGGGAATGTCTTCATCTTCTCATAGTACTCACCTTTGGTAAGTGAGTTGTTCATACACTCCATAAATCCGTTTGATGCCAGGAAGTCAAGAATCTTCATTCTTACCTCCTCTGGATCTGGTTTTGGAGTTGAGTTAATGGATACCTTCACGCTTGTAGGGAGGTCGATATTGTTGTAGCCATAGATTCTGAGGATCTCCTCTACCACATCACACTCTCTGTATACATCCACCATATGGTAAGGTGCCAATACTACAGCACCATTTTCACATTTTGATTCAAACTCATAACCAAGATGGTTCAAGATACTCTCGATGGTCTCTTTACCAAGATTCTTGCCGATAAGTGTCTCTACTCTGCCATAATCGAGTTCAATACGTTTCCTGGCAATCTCCTCAGGGTAGAACTCCTGCACCTTGCCTACCACCTCAGCACCGGCAAGCTCCTGAATAAGCAAAGCAGCTCTCTTACCTGCATAAGGGACCATGCTTGGGTTTGCCCCCCTTTCAAATCTGAAAGATGCATCTGTCTTAAGAGTATGTCTCTTAGATGTCTTTCTTACAGATACAGGGTTAAAATATGCACTCTCAAGGAACATCGATGTAGTCTCATCGGTAATACCTGACTCAAGACCGCCAAATACACCGGCTATACACATTGGCTCCTCAGCATTGCATATCATAAGATCCTCTGATGACAAAGTACGCTCTACACCGTCAAGGGTTACAAATTTCTCACCTTTCTGAGCCTTTCTTACCACCACTTTACCACCTTTAATCTTATCAAGATCGAAGGCATGAAGGGGCTGGCCTGTCTCGTGAAGGATAAAGTTGGTAATATCCACCACGTTATTGATTGGACGAAGTCCTATCGCCAGAAGTTTCTTTTGCAACCACTCTGGAGATGGTGCGATTTTAACATTTTTAAGGGTGATACCCATATAGCGAGGAGAGCCCTCCGGAGACTCAACCACTACAGGTGTAGCCTCACCTTCCCCCTCCTGGAATGCATCCACACTTGGGAATTTGAGTTCACCACCCATACCATTGGTTTGAAGGTATGCTGCCAAATCACGTGCTATACCGAAGTGTGAAGCACCATCCACCCTGTTTGGAGTCAGACCTATAACAAAGATTGTATCTGTAGATAGTTTCAAATAATCTTTTGCAGGGGTACCTGGAACTGCCTCAGGTTCAAGAACCATAATACCGTCATGAGATTCTCCGATACCCAATTCATCCTCAGCGCAAATCATACCCAATGACTCTTCTCCTCTGATCTTCGATCTCTTGATCTTGAAACCTTCCCCATCTGGAGTAGGCAGTACAGAACCTACTGTAGCCAAAAGCACCTTCTGACCTTTAGCCACGTTAGGGGCACCACACACCACTTGGAATGGTTCACCTTCTCCGGTAAAGACTTTGGTTATATGCAAGTGGTCAGAATTGGGGTGAATATCACACTCCACCACCTCTGCTACCACAACACCGGCCAAACCACCCGGAATATCCTCTACAACACTCATCTCCTCTACCTCCAATCCGATAGAGGTAAGGATTTCTGAAACTTTTTCTGGAGTAAGATCGAAAGATACGTACTCTTTTAACCAATTATAAGATATATTCATAATGCTAAGTAACTTCTTCTAATTAAACAACGAATCTACAAACGACCTCTTGTCGAATATCTGCAAATCCTCAATCTTTTCACCTACACCGATGAATTTCACAGGAATATTGAACTGATCAGCTATACCAAGCACCACTCCACCTTTGGCAGTACCATCAAGTTTGGTTACAGCCATAGCTGTGATATCTGTAGCTTTGGTGAACTCTTTTGCCTGCATGAAAGCGTTCTGTCCTGTAGAGCCGTCCAATACCAACAGAACTTCGTGAGGAGCATCAGGGACCACCTTTCTCATCACATTCCTGATCTTGGTCAGCTCATTCATAAGATTGATCTTATTGTGAAGACGACCTGCTGTATCGATAAGGACAACATCAATATCGTTTGCAACAGCCGATTTGACTGTATCGTATGCTACAGATGCAGGGTCAGAACCCATAGCCTGCTTTACAATAGGGACACCGGCCCTCTCACTCCAGATGACAAGCTGATCCACTGCCGCAGCTCTGAATGTATCTGCAGCACCAAGCATCACCTTCTTTCCCGAAGCTTTAAGACGGGCAGCAAGCTTTCCGATTGTGGTGGTCTTACCAACACCATTCACACCCACCACCATTATCACATATGGCTTCTTGGAAAAGTCGAAAACATTGGCATCACCATCCTCATCTGCCCCATCCGGACTGATGTTAAGCAATGAGGCCATCTCCTCCTTAAGGATAGCGTGAAGTTCGGCCACATTCATGTATTTGTCTTTAGCCACCCTCTCTTCAAGCATGTCGATAATCTTGAGTGTAGTATCGACACCCACATCTGAGGCTATAAGAGCATCCTCTATACCGTCAAGAACCTCATCATCCACTCGGCTCTTACCCGCAACAGCTCTGGCTATCTTGTCTAAGATGCTTGACTTTGTCTTTTGAAGGCCTTTATCAAGGGTCTCCAACTCAGTTTCAGTTTTCTTCTTTTGCCAAAAAAATGCCATAACAATCCATTTTTATTGTAACCTACAAATGTAACTATTTTATTAAGAATTATGATAAAAAAAGCGGTCCTCTTTAGAAAGACCGCCTTTTTTATCTATATCTCATTAAAGATTATTTCTTCTCAAAGAATTCTTTAGTTTTGTCTACAGTAACTAGTTCCTCGGTGAATACATAAGCTCCAGTACGTGCTGATTTATCCATACGGATACATTTCACGTAGTTTCTTGAAGCAGACTTGTCACCACTAAATGTTGCAACAGCTTTCTTTGCCATAGTAAAATAATATTAACGAGTTATTTAATTTCTTTGTGAAGGGTTACTTTTCTCAAATAAGGATTGTATTTCATCCTTTCAAGTCTTTGAGTGGTATTCTTTTTATTTTTAGTAGTAACGTAACGTGAGATACCAGGAACACCGCTCTCTTTTTGCTCAGTACACTCAAGAATGACTTGTACTCTATTACCTTTAGCTTTCTTTGCCATAGTCTATAATTATACTAAATCGATTAAACCCTTAGCTTGAGCAGCTTTCAATGCAGCGGCCAAACCGTTTTTATTAATTGTCCTGATACCAGCAGCTGATACTTTCAGGGTAATGAATCTTTGTTCTTCTTCAGACCAGAAGCGTTTAGTCCTTAGATTGGGTGCAAACTCACGTTTGGTACGGCGTTTTGAGTGTGAAACATTGTTTCCGATCACCCTTTTCTTTCCAGTTATTTGACAAACTCTTGCCATTGTATGTGTAATTTATTGATTATACTATTTTTTCGGGGGTGCAAATATCCCTTTTTTTTCTCTAATTTGCAAATCTTTCTATACAAACTTAAACAGGCGATTCCATCTGATATTCCGTGGGAAAGGCTTGTTTTTATCTGATGAAAACCAGATAACTCGAGGCTTTCCTACTATGTGATCTTCAGGCACGAAACCCCAATAACGGGAGTCAAGTGAGTTGTGTCTGTTATCACCCATCATGAAGTAATAATCCTGCTGGAATGTATAGCTCTCTGCAACTTCTCCATTGATAAAGATTTTTCCATCTTTCACCTCCAAAGTGTTCTTCTCATATACTGAGATGATTCTTCTATAAAGAGGCAGGTTGGTGAGATTAATCTCTACGGTAGCATCCTTCGCAGGTATGTATAAAGGTCCGTAGTTATCTCTGGTCCACTGGAAGTCACGTGAAAATGGGAAAATCAACAAATATGAGTCCGGGTAATCTGGTGGGAAAGAATCTATATTCTGCTCCACGCTTACCACATTTCCAAGTTTGCTTACCTTCTCAGCATTTACCTTATTTAGAGGAATTGATCTGTAACCCGGAAGGGCTGCATCGAACCAATACTCATTTGGATTCACATCCATATCATCCAAAAGTTTGGAATTTATAGAGGTGCCATTGGTAACCACTGTATAGGTATTCTGTATACCTGGATAACTCTCTTGAGGAACTCCATTTACATAGACTTGTCCATCTTTAATCTGGAGAGTATCTCCTGCGATGGCAACACATCTCTTCACATAATTATCTTTTTTGTCCACCGGTCTCACTGTAAGAGGGCCATACATCTTCTCTGTATACTCTCTTCCATTAAGCCTTACGTGAGTGTAGTAGTCGTCAGTAGGACACTTGCGGAGAACTGTATCTCCATGTGGGAAACCGAACACGACATTGTCATCTCTCTTCACCTCCGAAAAACCGGCAAGCCTTCTGTAATCGATCTTGATAAGATCTGAATAAGATTTGCTTCCGTTTGGAAGTGCATTATGGACAAATGGGATAGAAAGAGGTCTTTCTGCCACCTTGGGGCCATAAGCTAATTTTCCTACAAACAGATAATCACCTGTCATCAATGTTTTCTCCATAGATGAAGTAGGTATCACGAACGACTGGATAAAGAACATATTTATAAAGGTAACCACTATTACTGCATAGATTACAGCATCGAGCCATTCAAGCAGTACGTTAGGTTTTTCACCCTCTTTGTAGGTCTTTCTCCAGAAAGCCCATTTTAACTTCTTGGTGATGTATAAGTCGAATACTACTATGAGACCAAAAAGCCACCAGAAGTTTCCGAGCCATATTACCCATGCTGTATAGAGTACAGCCCAGAATCCGAACTTAAACCATCTGTTATGAAGGATTTCTTTCACTCAAAGAACTATTTTACTGAGTTGATAATCGCTTCAAATGCCTGAGGATTATTAACTGCAAGGTCTGCAAGAACTTTACGGTTAAGACCGATGTTTTGTTTTGCAAGTGCTCCCATAAATTGAGAGTAGTTCATACCATGTTCTCTTGCAGCAGCGTTGATACGCATGATCCAAAGTGCACGGAAATTACGTTTTTTCTGCTTACGATCGCGGTAAGCATAAGTTTGACCTTTCTCCCAAGTATTCTTGGCAACGGTCCAGACATTTTTACGTGATAGGAAATTACCACGGGTCTCTTTAAGAATTTTTTTACGGCGTGCTCTTGAAGCTACCGAATTTACCGATCTTGGCATACTTTTTTGGTTTTAAGAATGTCAGCGCCCTCCCCTGTTGAGAGTCTTATTCTGCTAAGCATTCAGTTAAACAATTGATTAATAATTAAGCAGTGATAAGCTCTTTAATTCTCTTTTGGTCGCAAGCGTCAGCGATTACGACTTTGTTAAGATTTCTTTTCTGCTTAGTGGTTTTTTTAGTGAGAATGTGGCTGTGATAAGCGTGTCTTCTCTTCACTTTTCCAGTCCCGGTAAGCACAAAGCGCTTTTTAGCACCGGAGTTGGTTTTCATTTTGGGCATTGTTCTAAAATTATTTTATAGTTAAACAAAATGTTTTATTTCTTCTTTTTGGGAGCGATCATCATGATCATCCTCTTACCTTCCAACTTAGGCATTTGCTCAGCCTGACCATAGTCTTCAAGCTCAACTGCAAATCTGAGGAGCAATTTCTCACCCTGCTCAGAGAACATAATGGATCTACCTTTGAAAAATACGTAAGATTTTACCTTAGATCCCTCTTGAAGGAAGCTCTTGGCGTGGTTGAGCTTGAACTGGAAGTCGTGCTCATCTGTGTTAGGACCAAATCTGATCTCTTTAATCACCACTTTAGAGGCATTTGCCTTCATCTCTTTCGCTTTACGCTTCTGCTGGTAAAGGAATTTTTGGTAATCAATAATCTTACATACAGGTGGATCTGCCTTTGCAGACACCTCTACCAAATCAAGTTCAAGTTCTTCAGCTAGCTTTAAGGCATCAGCTAAAGCGAAAATACCTTGTTCAGGGATATTGTCTCCCACTAGACGAACTCTTGGAGCTGTAATCTCTTCATTGATTCTTGCCCCTTCCTCTTTCTGGTTTTGATTATTTTGACGCGAATTATTGCCAGAAGGTCTTGGTCCCCCTGCATTCATCGGTCTTGGTGCGACATATGGTCGCTTTTTGTTAGGTGTTGCGATATAAGTGTCCTCCTATTAGTTAAGTTAGTTAAGTTCTTTTTTTACCTCTTCATTTACCAAAGTAACGAAATCCTCAACAGTCATCTGACCTTGATCTCCCTGGCCTTGGCGCCTTACAGACACCAAGTTAGACTCCGCTTCTTTCTCACCTACGATGAGAAGGAAAGGAATCCTCTTGAGCTCATTCTCTCTAATCTTCTTGCCGATAGTTTCGTTACGATCGTCAATTGAGGCGCGAATATCGTAATTATTAAGCAATTCGCAAACTTTTTTTGCATAATCGTTATACTTTTCACTCACAGGCAATACCACTACCTGATCAGGAGTGAGCCATAGAGGGAATTTGCCACCGGTGTGCTCAATAAGCACTGCCACAAATCTTTCCATTGAGCCGAATGGTGCTCTGTGGATCATAATAGGACGGTGTTTCTTGTCGTCTGCACCGATATATTCAAGTTCAAAACGCTCTGGAAGGTTGTAGTCCACCTGGATAGTACCAAGCTGCCATTTGCGTCCGATAGCGTCGCGAACCATAAAGTCAAGTTTTGGTCCGTAGAAAGCTGCCTCACCATATTCAACCACAGTATTCAAACCTTTCTCGGCAGATGCCTCGATGATAGCGTTCTCAGCCTTCTCCCAGTTCTCGTCAGTACCGATATATTTCTCTCTGTTTACCTTGTCCCTCAAAGAGATCTGTGCAGTAAACTCAGGGAAATTAAGAGTCTTGAAGATGTATAGCACGATATCAATAACCTTGCAGAACTCCTCTTTAAGCTGGTCAGGACGGCAGAAGATGTGTGCATCATCCTGAGTAAAACCACGTACACGTGTCAAACCGTGAAGCTCACCACTCTGCTCGTATCTGTACACAGTACCGAACTCTGCAAGACGTACAGGAAGATCCTTGTAAGAACGTGGTTTTGATTTGTAAATCTCACAGTGGTGAGGACAGTTCATTGGTTTGAGCAAGAACTCTTCGCCCTCCTGTGGAGTATGGATTGGCTGGAATGAGTCAGCACCATATTTTGCATAGTGGCCTGAAGTCACATAAAGCTCTTTCTGTCCGATATGAGGAGAAATTACAGGAAGGTAACCATAAGCTTTCTGCACTTTCTTAAGGAAAGCCTCAAGTCTGCCGCGAAGTTCAGCACCTTTAGGTAGCCACATAGGGAGACCTGCACCCACTCTCTGAGAGAATGTAAACAGCTCCATCTCCTTACCGATCTTTCTATGGTCACGCTTCTTGGCCTCTTCAATCATGGCAAGATACTCATCAAGAAGAGATTTCTTAGGGAATGTCACACCGTAGATACGGGTAAGCATCTTATTCTTCTCATTTCCTCTCCAGTAAGCACCTGCAATAGAGGTAAGTTTCACAGCTTTGATCACAGAGGTATCTCTCAAGTGAGGACCTCTACAAAGGTCGGTAAAGCTACCGGTAGTATAGAAGGTAATGGTACCGTCTTCAAGATCGTTGATAAGCTCACATTTGTATTGGTCACCCTTCTCGGTGTATGTGGCCATAGCCTCAGCCTTGGAAATATCTTTTCTCACGAATGGCTGTTTCTCACGAGCCAATTCGATCATCTTGTCTTCAATCTTCTTTAGGTCAGCCTCTACAAGGGTTCTGTCACCAAGATCCACATCATAGTAGAAACCGGTCTCGATAGCAGGACCGATACCGAATTTAATACCAGGATAAAGGATTTGAAGAGCCTCTGCCATAAGGTGAGAAGATGAGTGCCAGAAAGTCTGTTTGGCCTCCTGATCCTCCCACTTGTGCAGCTTCAAAGATGCGTCCTTGTTTACAGGGCGATCCAAATCATAAACTTGACCGTCAACACTTGCAGCCAGAACATCAGCTGCCAGACGGGGTGAGATGCTCTGAGCTATCTCATAAGGGGTAATCCCTTCATTGTAACTGCGGACACTGCCGTCAGGAAATGTTATATTTATCATAATTGCCGTTGTTTTCTATTTTGACCTACAAAGGTAATGAAAAAAATATTACCTTTGCTACCGACAAACAATTTATTACTCAAACAAAGAACAATTATGGCAATGTCGATCAAAATGGTACATGTGTTAATGGGACAAAGTGCGGTGGATTTCGTATCTGCGGCAGATGCTAATAGCAAAAATCTTCCACCAGAACTCACACCGGAACGGGAAGAACAAATCCACAATATTTTAGAAAAATCAAAGAACTTCACTTTTTAAAATCTCTCAAATGAAGAGCTTTGATATTTTTGACAATTGCACAATAGTGCAGTTGTCCGGTGATGTTTACAAACATTGTCAGGACTTCTCTTGTGGCGACGTGGATTTAGATGACTTTTTCATTAATGATGCGCAGAAATATGCAGATGAAATGATTGGCAAGACATATTGCTGGGTTTCTAATACCAAGCCATATACAATAACTGCATTCTTCACTATTTCTAATGATAGTATAAAAACCATCTCATTATCTTCCTCGTCAAAAAACAGACTTAATAGAACACTTCCAAACGCTAAAAGAGGGCGTAGTTACCCTGCTGTATTGATAGGAAGAGTAGGTGTGAACACTGTGTTCAGAGGTATGAATATTGGCACACAGCTTATTCAATTCATAAAGGACTGGTTTTGTGCAAAGGACAATAAAACCGGCTGCAGATTCCTCATCGTAGATGCATACAATCGGGAATCAGTACTGGCCTTCTATAAAAGGAATGGGTTCAAATACTTGTACGCGGATGAAGAGGAGGAGAAAAATTACTATAACACAGCCCCTAATGAATCTATGCAAACTAGGCTTATGTATTTTGATCTGAAAACTAACATGTAGAATTCTCATGCTATTGTTTTCGCTCACATTTCCACACTGCAACTCGGCTCGAAGATTCGGTTCTTCAGGCGTTCGCTATGCTCACTCCCACCACCGCTTACGCGGCTGCTCGCTGTGAACACTCACAGAGTGTTCACTAATGGTCATGATGTAATAAAAGCACAATGAGCCGATGTACTTCCTGCAAATCAGAAGCCACATCTGTACCCTTTAAATCAACCCGTGCGAGCATATACAGTGGCTTCTACCCACGAACAGCCTGCAGAAGCCACACCATATGCCAATGACACCACTCTACAAGTTTTCCATGTGGCCTTCGAATTTCACCACCAATCACGAAGTTTCATCAGGGGGATTACCTCCAATAAGTTACCACTGTGACAGAAAACTCCTAAAATCCATCACAGTGATACAAAAAAACAGACCAAAAGCCCCTGTTTAACTCCCACTGTGACAAAAATAGGTCAATATTCCACACAGTCCTCACAGGCTGCTTAGTAATAGGTTCCGTAGCCGCTCTCCTGTGACCGAACATCGCGGAAATCGCCCCTTTCCCAGCCCGAAGCACCCCGTATGGGACAGGTATGCACAGAAGTGCTGCACAAATACAAATAAAATAGTATCTTTGTCGGGTTAAATACAACAGATAACTATGGAAAATAAAATGAAATGGTCTTTGGCCGCCAAATACGGACTGATTCTCTCACTGGTAACTATAGTGGTATCCCTTATCGGAATGTTTGACCCTCCAGGCTGGCTGGGAACCATTATCTCTCTCGCCAAGTTTGTAGCGATCATATACCTTTTGAAATACTTCATGACCCAGTACACAAAGATGAGCGAAGTCTCTGTAAGCTACGGCGAGTCGTTCAAGTTCGGCTTCAAGGTGTGCCTTCTGTCATCTGTCATATGTACCACATACTCCTACATCGACTACACGTTGATCCGTCCGGAGACTATCGAAATCCTTATCGAGACATTCCTGACTACACAGGAGAGCATGGGTGCTGCAGGAGGTATGATTTTTGACTACCAGACACTATCCACCATCATGCCTAAGGTGATTATCTTCTCAATCTTTTTTGACTGTATCATCTTCGGCCTTATTTTCCCAGCCATTTTGGCCAGCAGCACCAAGTCATCACTTTTCTCTGAAGAAGAGACCAATACTGAAGAATAATGGATCTATCTATCGTTATATCACTTTACAATGAGGAGGAGTCCCTTCGAGAACTTATCGA
The DNA here is from genome assembly GCA_017546125.1 of Bacteroidales bacterium. Lineage (GTDB taxonomy): Bacteria > Bacteroidota > Bacteroidia > Bacteroidales > UBA932 > CAAGNP01. Next base: position 42,311 of record JAFYXO010000019.1, on the reverse strand, counting down.
ATGGATCCGCAAGGCTATCTCAGAATCGTATCTCAAGGATAAGGAGTATGAGATAATTATGATCAATGACGGAAGCACAGACGGCTCCTGGAAAGAGATAGAGACCCTTGCCAAGGAGGACGAGCACATACGTGCAATCAGTTTCCGCCGCAATTATGGCAAATCTGCTGCCCTGTTTGAGGGTTTCAAGGCTGCCCAAGGTGACGTGGTGGTAACCATGGATGCAGACTTGCAGGATGACCCTGAAGAGATCCCTGAATTGTACAGAATGATTATGGAGGAGGATTACGACCTCGTATCCGGCTGGAAGAAAAAACGTCACGACAACACTTTTACAAAAAATATCCCGTCAAAACTCTACAACTATACAGCCCGCAAGGTGACAGGCATCAAACTTCACGACATGAACTGCGGCCTCAAGGCGTACAAGAATGAGGTGGTAAAAGCTGTAGAGGTGTATGGCGATATGCACAGATATATCCCTTACCTCGCCAAGAATGCAGGTTATGGCAAGATCGGCGAGAAGGTGGTCCACCACCAGAAACGCAAATTCGGCAAGAGCAAATTCGGTATCGACCGCTTCTTCAATGGGGTGCTCGACCTGATGACCATCTATTTCCTGTCGAAATTCGGAAAGAAGCCTATGCACATCTTCGGACTTCTCGGGATCATATCGTTCCTCACAGGTGGTTTTATCACAGTATGGATCATTGCAGACAAGCTTATATCTCAGGCACACGGTCTGAAATTCAGACCTGTAACTGACCAGCCTCTCTTCTATCTGGCACTTGTGGCTGTCGTTATCGGCACACTGCTGTTCATGGCCGGATTCCTCGGAGAGCTTATCTCACGCAATAGCCAGAACCGCAACGAGTACAACATCAACAAGACCATCCGATGAGACATCACCATCCGGTAGAGATTAAAATTCTCTACGAGGACAACTACATCATAGCGATCAACAAACCTTCAGGTCTCCTCTCCGTAGCGACAGACCGGGAGAGGGATGTCACAGCCTACCGTCTGGTGAAAGATCATCTCGCCTACGGCAATAAAAGATCCCAGCTCTTCGTCCTTCACCGTCTCGACAGGGACACCTCCGGCATATTGCTCTTCGCCAAGACAAGGGAGGTACAGGAGGCTCTGCAGTCAAGATGGAGCGAAATGGTCACAGAGAGGGGTTATATGGCAATAGTGGAGGGTCTTCCCGACAAACCTGAGGATGAGCTTCGCAGCTTCATCTCAGAGAACAGGGCAATGGTGGTATACCAGTCACACTCGGACCAGGGAAAACTCGCCATCACCAAGTACAAGGTAACCAAATTTGGCCAGGGGTACTCCCTACTAAAAATCAACATCCTCACAGGGAGAAAAAATCAGATCAGAGTCCAGCTCTCATCTATCGGACACCCCATCGCAGGGGACAAAAAGTACGGCGCGAAAAGCAATCCGATAGGTCGTCTTGCTCTCCACGCCGATAGACTTACATTTACACATCCCGTCAGTGGCGAACCTGTCAAACTCCGCACCCCACTTCCGGGCAGATTTCACATCTTCTAGTTTTTCTTAACCTCTGCAGGTTTTACATTTTGTGCAGGAAAGTGCTCAGTAGCATGTTTCTTGAACTCCTCTCCTGTAATGATGTTGCAAGTACCATTGAAAATGGCACCCATCTCTATACCCACTTTAGAAGATTTCACAGCACCGGTGTATACAGATTTGGCTTTAAGTGACAGTGCGCTCTCCACAAAGATTTCACCCTTCATCTCGCCCCAAATGTCTGCACTGTTACAAACCACTACACCTTCGATCAATGCCCTTTCACCTATCACCAATTTACCCTTGGTATAGAGTTTACCTGTAAACTTGCCATCGATTCTGATGTCAGATGCTGACACCATCTCTCCTGACAAAGTTGTCGAATGTGATATACGACAAATGTCATTGACCTGTTGTACGCTTACGTCTTTACTCATAGTATATAGTTTTAAATATGTATTGCATGACCTGTAGAAGCCTCAGCAGCCTCCATGATAGCTTCACTCATAGTCGGGTGAGGGTGTACTGAATGGATAATATCAGCAGCCTTCGCACCCATATTGCGTGCCACAACTATGCCGGCAATCATCTCAGTCACATTTGCACCTACCATATGGGCACCCAAAACCTCATCAGTATTGGCATCCACGATAAGTTTGATGAAACCGTCCCTCTCGCCTGCAGCAGCAGCTTTACCCGATGCTGTAAATGGGAACTTGCCCACCTTATATTCTATACCTTTCTCTTTAACAGCCCTCTCAGTCATACCCACTGATGCAATCTCAGGAGATGTATAGGTACATCCCGGGATATTGCCATAGTTGATTAGAGGTGAATCAATACCTGCAATATGCTCTACGCAGTGGATAGCCTCAGCAGAAGCCATGTGGGCAAGTGCAGGGGTAGGGATAATGTCACCGATAGCGTAAATACCCTCTACGTTTGTCCTGTAGTGCTCGTCCACGATCACTTTACCTCTATTCATCTGTACGCCAAGCTCCTCAAGACCCAAATGTTCGGTATTTGGAACCACACCTGCAGCAGAAAGTACCAGCTCAGCCTCAATAACCTCAACACCTTTCTTGGTCTCGACAGTCACCTTACAAAGCTCACCGGTAGTATCCACACCTTTCACTTGTGCAGAGACCATAACCTTGATACCCATCTTTCTGAAAGAGCGGCTTAGCTGTGCAGACACCTCATCATCCTCAAGTGGAACGATACGGTCCACATACTCGATAAGGTGAACTTGCTCTACACCCATGCTCTTATAGAAAAATGCGAATTCGCTTCCGATAGCTCCTGAACCGATAATCGCCATGCTCTTAGGCAACTTCTCAGGAACCAATGCCTGGAAATATGAGATGATCTTCTCACCATCGATAGGTGCAAAAGGGAGAGAATTTGGTCTTGCACCGGTAGCAAGGATGATATGGTCTGCACCATACTCCACGACACCCTCAGGGGTATTTACAGCCACCACTTTACCAGCTCTAACAGAGCCCTCACCCTGGATAACGGTCACCTTATTCTTCTTAAGAAGGTACTCCACACCTTTTGACATCTGCGCAGAGACACCTCTACTCCTCTCCACCACTTTGGCGATATCGACAGAGATCTCCCCATTTACGCTGAAACCATAACTCTCTGAATTTTGAGCATAATGCAATGCCTGGGCACTCTTCAACAAAGCTTTGGTAGGGATACAACCCCAGTTAAGACAGATACCACCCAAATTTGCACGCTCTACTACAGCTGTTTCAAATCCCAATTGGGCAGCTTTAATGGCTGCAACATAGCCACCAGGGCCTGAACCGATTACTATTACATTATACTTCTTTTCCATGACAGTTTTTATATTTTTTACCCGATCCGCAAGGACATGGGTCGTTTCTACCAACTCTTTTCTCTACCCTTACAGGGGCATTGCTCTTAGCCTCACCTCCAAGATTTGAGGTCATCTCATTGCGCGAAGCGCGCATTGCAGAAAGGTCTGCTTTCTTCTGACGACCCTCATCAAGAGAAGCCTCCTCTGTATTCTGCCTTAGGGCAATATGGGCTCTAAGGAGATATGAAAGGGTGTCTTTTGTGATATTTTCAAGAACCTTCTTGAATAGGTTGAAGCTCTCAAACTTATAGATAAGGAGCGGATCTTTCTGCTCGTATGTAGCATTCTGTACAGATTGCTTGAGCTCATCCATTTCACGCAAGTGCTCCTTCCAGTACTCATCGATATTGATAAGGGTTACTGTCTTGTTCACAGCACGGATAAGCTCCTTACCATTGCTCTCGTAAGCCTTCTTGAGGTTCAAAAGAACCTGCATGATCTTGGTGCCGTCACCTACAGGGACCACCACGTTCTCAAAGCGGGCACCCTGGGTCTGATATATGCGTTCGATGATTGGCCAAGCCTGTTTGACCATAAGTTCTGACCTTCTGGTATACTCAGACCTTACCTTATCATATAGAGCCTCGTAAATTTTCTCAGCAGACGCCTCATTGAAGAACTTCTCATCCATAGCAGGATCTACCGACAGGTTCTTGATAACCTCCATTGAGAACGATTCGTAATCCATCTCCTTGGCCATCTCAGCCATGATTTCGCAATAGTCGCTCATCATATTGAGGATGTCCACATCGATTCTCTCGCCATAAAGGGCATTGCGACGCTTGCTGTAGATAACCTCCCTCTGAGAGTTCATCACATCGTCATACTCCAAAAGGCGTTTACGTGTACCGAAGTTGTTCTCCTCCACCTTCTTCTGAGCCCTCTCAATAGAGCTAGAGAGCATAGGGTGCTGAAGAACCTCGCCCTCCTGAAGACCCATCTTGTCTACAATCGATGCGATACGGTCAGATCCGAAAATACGCATCAGATCGTCTTCAAGAGAGACATAGAATGTAGATGAACCTGGGTCACCCTGACGACCGGCACGACCACGAAGCTGTCTGTCGACACGGCGACTGTCGTGTCTCTCTGTACCGATAATCGCAAGACCACCAGCCTCTTTCACACCAGGTCCCAACTTGATGTCGGTACCACGACCCGCCATATTTGTAGCGATGGTCACTGTACCCGGCTGACCGGCATTGAGGACGATCTCAGCCTCGCGCGCATGCTGCTTCGCATTCAACACATTGTGTTTGATGCCGCGAAGCTTGAGCATACGGCTCAACAGCTCTGAAATCTCCACTGAGGTGGTACCCACAAGGACAGGTCTCCCTTTCGATGTAAGCTCCACGATCTGCTGGATCACAGCATTATATTTCTCTTTCTTGGTCTTATAGATATTGTCCTCCTCGTCATGACGGGCGATAGGTCTGTTGGTAGGGATCACCACCACATCAAGCTTATAGATAGACCAGAACTCGCCTGCTTCAGTCTCCGCTGTACCTGTCATACCGGCAAGCTTGTGATACATTCTGAAGTAGTTCTGAAGGGTGATGGTAGCAAATGTCTGTGTAGCTGCCTCCACCTTCACATTCTCTTTAGCCTCTATTGCCTGGTGAAGGCCATCTGAATACCTTCTACCCTCGAGGATACGTCCTGTCTGCTCGTCTACGATCTTGATCTTGTTGTCCATCACCACATACTCCACATCTTTCTCGAACATGGCGTACGCTTTGAGAAGCTGGTTCACAGTGTGCACCCTTTCAGATTTGAGGGCATATTCAGCCAGAAGCTGATCCTTCTTGATCTGCTTCTCCTCAGGGGTCATGTCGATTTTCTCAAGTTCAGATATCTCTGTACCGATATCAGGGAGTATGAAGAATTTGTTGTCATCAAGTGTCGATGTGATCAGGTCATTACCCTTATCGGTCATCTCCACGCTCTTATGTTGCTCTTCTATAACAAAATAGAGCTCATCTGTGATGATGTGCATCTGTTTGTTATTGTCCTGCATATAGAAATTCTCCACCTTCTGAAGAGTCTGCTTGATTCCGGGCTCTGAAAGGAACTTGATAAGCGGATTGTATTTTGGAAGACCTTTGTGGGCACGGAGAAGAAGTTTTCCACCCTCTACTTCATTACCCTCAGCCAAAAGTTTCTTAGCCTCAACCAAAAGTTTGCCCACCAACTGTTTCTGGGCATTGTAAACCCTCTCCACATAAGGTTTGTAGTTCATGAACTGCTGGTCATCACCTTTAGGCACAGGACCTGAGATGATAAGTGGAGTTCTCGCATCGTCGATCAACACAGAGTCCACCTCATCGACGATAGCATAGTGATGTTTCTTCTGTACAAGATCCTGAGGATCAAGTGCCATATTATCCCTCAAATAGTCGAAACCGAACTCATTGTTGGTACCGAATGTAATATTTGAACGGTATGCTTTTTTGCGGGCCTCTGAATTGGGCTGATGCTTGTCGATACAGTCCACACTCAAACCATGGAACATATAAAGAGGTCCCATCCACTCAGAGTCACGTTTTGACAAGTAGTCGTTCACAGTCACCACGTGAACACCTTTGCCGGCCAAAGCATTAAGGAACACTGGTAGTGTAGCCACAAGGGTCTTACCCTCACCGGTAGCCATCTCAGAGATCTTACCCTGATGAAGGACGATACCACCGATCAGCTGAACATCGTAGTGGACCATATCCCATACTATAGGGTTACCACCCGCCATCCAAGTGTTTTTCCATACAGCCACATCCCCTTCGATAGTAACGAAATCGTGTGACGTACTCAAATCTCTATCGAAATCAGAAGCAGTAACTCTGATCTCACTATTCTCTTTGAATCTTCTTGCTGTAGATTTCACGATAGCGAATGCATCGGGAAGAATCTCATTGAGAACCACCTCAATCTCCTCATCGATCTTCTTGGTAAGCTTGTCCACCTCAGTAGCCAAAGCCTCCTTCTTCTCAGGAGCGATATCCACATCCTCAAGCTGAGCCCTCAACTCATGTTTTCTGGTCTCGTCCTTAGCAATTCTATCTGCTATAATTTTCTTTAATTTCTCTGATTCAGCCCTCAACTCATCATTTGAAAGGGTATCAATACGACTATATGAAGCAAGGACCTTATCCAGGATAGGTCTTATCTGCTTCATATCTCTCTCCGCCTTCGATCCGAACAGCTTTTGTAGTAATTTGTTAAATGATGCCATTATCTCTATTTATAATAAACTGCAAATATAATCAATATTTATAAACCAAATAACATTAACGCCCCTCCGCAGAGCACTGCTATTAAAGCATTTACCAATTTGGTCCTCACAAAGCCCGATTTGTCGGAAGCCAACAGAGGAAGAGCGGTGTGCCCATCCTGCGATATTGAGCTTGCCAACAGGACTGAAAATGGGATATATCCACCTGCAAAAAGGGTTATAAAAATCATATGTGGACCCGATTCGGGTATCATACCTATCAGAGCCGCTATCAGCAACACCACAAACTTGTTCTCCTCCAGCCACGGCTCGATATCAATATACTGGAGTCCGATCTGTATCACTGCCAATGCACCCAATGTCCAGAGGAAAATTGAGAGGCAATGCTTTTTGATCACATGATTCCACAGATGCTCCCTGACAAAATGTTCACTTGAATTTAATGTAAGTAGAAGTACCACTACACTTATCACCCCGAAAAGGATATTGATCCATCTCTCATCCAGCAGCGATATGGAGCCGTGATGGTGACCGTGGTGCTCATGGGCCTCATGGTGCTCATGGTGGTGGTGGGCCTCCGCCGCTTCGTGGTGCATATCCCCTTCGTGCAGCACCTCCGCCGCCGTCTGAGGATGTTGATGGGTATGCTCAAGCGTACCTGTAAACAGGGCTGCTGCAAAAAGGGCCAGCCCCGCCACTATAATCACCTTCACCGGAGAAAATCCCCCTTTGCTCCCCTCTGCCACTTCGTGAGAATGCTCCTCGTGCACCTCAAACTTCTGGTCACAACTGACGACTGCACCCTTTTTATAAATCTTGTCCACCAGCAGACCTCCCGCCATGGCAATAACAAACAGCACCCCAAACAGGATGAGGGCTGTCTGCGGAATCATCGCCAGCATCACAAACGACTCATCCCCCGATGAGGATATCATCGCAGCGACAAGGGCACCTAGGCTTATCAGTCCGTGCGAATAGAGTGAGACTGCTGCAAATCCACCGACACAACCGGGAATCAGCCCCAGAAGTGATCCGAGAAACACCTGCTTGAACTTTGAATTCTGCAGAGAAGAGAACCATTTCCCGGCAGAGCGAACATTGATGTACTCGATGGTCATCATCATCACCACCACCAGACCTGTCACCAGACAGGCATTCTTCAAAACCTCTATGACCAGTTCCAGACTCATCCCCTAACTAATTTCTGATATCCCTTTCGTTATATCTCTCAAGCAACTCACCTGCAGCAGCGAAAGAGTCCATCTTACCCTCCAACACACTGTCCTCATACTGGGTAATGATCTTCTCTATGACAGGATTCTCATAGAACATCTCCTTAAGAGACTCATTTATACTCTCATACATCCAGAATCTCGCCTGCTCACGACGACGCTTCTGATAATATCCGTTACCCTTCACAAGGGCGAAATATTCCTCTATCTTGGCCCAAATCTCGTCCAGACCCTTCTTCTCAAGGGATGAAGAGGTGAGTGCTGTAGGCACCCAGGTGGACTCTGTCGGTGGGAACAAGTGGAGAGCATTGGCATATAGGGCACGTGCCATATTGGCCTTATCCACATTGTTGCCATCAGCTTTGGTGATGGCAATAAGATCCGACATCTCCATAATACCCCTCTTGATACCTTGAAGGTCATCACCGGCACCTGAAAGCATAAGGAGAAGGAAGAAGTCACTCATGGAGTGCACAGCAGTCTCTGACTGACCCACACCCACTGTCTCAATGAACACCACATCGTAGCCGGCAGTCTCACATAGAAGGACTGTCTCACGTGTCTTACGGGCTACACCACCCAGTGAACCGGCACTTGGGCTGGGGCGAATGAAGGCCTTAGGGTTATTGCAAAGTGTCTCCATTCTGGTCTTGTCACCAAGGATACTACCCTTACTCTTCTCACTACTTGGGTCGATAGCCAATACAGCCAATTTATGTCCCCTCTCTGTCACCAGATTGCCGAAAGATTCGATAAAGGTACTTTTACCCGCTCCGGGCACACCTGTAATACCGATTCTCATCGACTGGTTGGCAGAAGAGAGCTCCTGACAGCGTGTGATAATCTCACGTGCCATCGTTCTGTGTTCTGGCAGCGAACTCTCTATAAGGGTTATCGCCTTACTCAGAATCACAGTGTCACCCTTTACAATTCCATCCATATACTCCTCCACAGTGAGGATAGATTTTCTCTTGTTCTTGAAGAAATTCTTGATATAGGGATTGACCACGGGTGGCTGCTCCACACCGTCATTTACCACTAAAGCTGTATCTTCATTATGGTACTCCTCGAAGAAGTCACCTTGATGTTTGCTGTTGTCCATAGTTATTTAGTTTTCTATTTCTCCTGTAATGAATAAGTTGATAATTGGTCTTGTGGGGGCATTTGAGATCACTGAGACCACATAGAGCACCTCACCTTTTGCTTTTGAGGTATCGACAGAGACCTCTATCTTACCCTTTGCACCCGGAGCCACCTCACTAGGGTATTTGAAGGTACAACCCTCCTCACTCGAATCCATCTTATATATCTTCATAGTCTCCTTTCCCATATTGGTAAAGGTAAACTCCATCTTCTTCACCTCTCCCGACTTGCATTTGCCGAATGAAAGTGACGAGGTCACAAATTTTGGAAGGGCAGCCACCTTAAGCTGACTCTCCGAATAAGCGGAGAAGTTCTCCTTGATCAGGGTCTCCACCTCCAGATGCCCGCTCTGCACTTTTCCATTGACCACCACCTTAGCACTGAATGGGGTCTTGCCCCAACATTGCTCTTTGGTCTTCTTGGTATCCACCACATAAACCAATTCACCTTTCCCTTTTGCAGGGATGGTTATTTTGGCAGGGCTCAAGAAAAGTCCGGGGGTAACCTCTGCAAAAGTGACGGTCACCTCCTTCGAAGAGAAGTTTGCTATCTCCACAGACTCATTTCTCGCCATCCCTTGCTCTATCTGCCCAAGGCTCAAAACTTTTGATTTGAAACCCACCACGCCAAATTTCTCGGGGAACATCTCATCGAGGCTCTTCTTCTTGTTGTGAACCACACCCCTGATTCTCAGCACCACAGGCTTGTATACATCCGACACATATACAGTAATGCCTTTATCAAAGGGATAAGGGCCCTGATCATTCTTGAAAGAGACATTTATCACCCCTTTCTCACCCGGTCTGAGCGGCTTTTTGTCCCAAGTGGGCTCAGTACAGCCACAAGAGCTGATAACCTTATGCACCACGATAGGTTTGTCTGAGATATTTGTATAGGTAAATTTACACTTCTGCTCACCATCTGTTATAAGGATATCACCAAAATCGTGAATGGTCTTGTCAAATTTGACCACACCACCGAACTCATTTTGGGCAAAAGCAAAGTTTGCGCTGAAAATCAGCACAATAACCACTAAAATTAATTTTTCTGCAAAATTTCTCATAACAACCTCCAAATTTCGGTAAAAAATACGAAATAATATTACTTTTGTGCCAAATAAATTAAACTCAATATGAACCGTATCTTAAAATTCGGGCTATACGCCCTTCTACTAGTTTTTACTGTTTCTTGTAGCCAGTACAAATATGAAACAGTTCCCAACGACCCAACCAACACCAGAATATACACTTTGGACAACGGTCTCAAAGTTTATATGAGTGTTACAAAAGATGAGCCAAGAATTGACGCTCACATCGCAGTGAAGGTTGGTGGTAAAAATGACCCTAGCGAGACTACCGGTCTTGCCCACTATTTCGAGCACCTTATGTTCAAAGGTACAGAGTCTTTCGGTACCCAAAACTATGAGATGGAGAAACCTCTTCTTGATGCTATCGAGGCACAATTTGAGATCTACCGAAAGACTACCGATGAAGATGAAAGGACTGCCATCTACAGAGTGATTGACTCTTTGTCATATGAGGCTTCAAAATATGCCATCCCTAACGAGTATGACAAACTTATGGCTGCCATCGGTGCTGACGGTACCAACGCATACACCGGCTATGACATGACAGTCTACACTGAAAACATCCCTTCAAACCAGATCGAGAACTGGGCAAAAATCCAGGCTGACCGCTTCGCAAACAATGTTATCCGCGGTTTCCACACTGAGCTTGAGACTGTATACGAAGAGAAAAACATGTCCCTTACACAGGACTCTCGCAAGATCTACGAACAGATGTTCTCTGCACTCTTCAAGAACCACCCTTACGGAACCCAGACAGTTCTTGGAACCCAACAGCACCTCAAGAACCCATCTATCACCAATATCAAAAACTACTATAAAGAGTGGTACGTGGCCAACAACATCGCCATCTGTATGTCCGGTGATTTCGATCCTGACAAGACCATCAAGATCATCGACCAGTATTTCGGCCAGTTGAAAGCCAACCCTAACCTCAAGAAGATGGAGTTTGAGCCTGAAGCACCTATCACCGAGCCTATCGTTAAAGAGGTATATGGTCTTGAGTCACCAAGTGTAACACTTGCATGGAGATTCCCTGGTATCAAAGATCCAAGCAGCGACAAACTTGAAGTTATCAGCCAAGTAATGAACAATGGTCAGGCCGGCCTTATCGACCTCAATGTAAACCAGCAGCAGAAAGTATTGAGTGCTTTCGGTGGCAACTACGCACAGGCAGACTACTCAGTATTCCTCATCCAGGCCCGTCCAAAACAGGGTCAGTCACTTGAAGAGGTTAAAGAGATTATCCTTGCCGAGGTGGAGAACCTCAAAAAAGGAAACTTTGATGACGACATTCTAAAAGCCATCGTAAACAACTTTAAGCTAAGCCAGGTAGAATATCTTGAAAGCAGCTACGGCCGCACAGACTCTTTCGTAAACTGCTTCATCAATGAAGTATCATGGGAGAGATTCATCAACCAGGTAGACAATATATCAAAGATTACCAAAGAGGATATCGTAGCATATGCCAACGAATATTTCGGAGACAACTACACTGTAATCAACAAGATTCAGAAGAAAGACCCCAATGAGCTAAAGATAGCAAAACCTGCCATCACCCCTATCTTCATGAACAGGGACACATCAAGTGCATTCCTTCGTGAGATCCAGGCTTCAGTGGTAGCCCCTATCGAGCCAGTATTTGTGGACTTCGAGAAAGATATGTCTATCCTTACAGCCAAGAGCAATATCCCTGTCCTCTACAAACAGAACACCACCAACGACATCTTCACCCTCATCTATCAGTTTGATATGGGTAACAATGAGGACAAATGTCTTGGCACAGCAACACAATACCTTGACTATCTTGGCACCAGCACTATGACCCCTGAGCAGATCAAAACAGCTTTCTACGGCCTTGCCTGCTCATACGGTGTGTACACAAGTGCCGAAAAGACACAAGTAGTAGTCTCTGGCCTTGGCGAGAACATGAAAGAGGCTGTTACCCTTTTAGAGTCACTTCTTGCAGATGCTCAGGCAAATCCTGTAGCTCTTCAAGGACTTAAAGCTGACATACTCAAGAGACGCCAGAACAACAAACTCAACCAGAGTGCGAACTTCAATCAGTTGAGAGCATACAACACCTACGGTCCTAACTCTCCATCTACCAACAATCTCTCAAACAATGAGATAAAAGGTCTTAAGGATGAGGCACTTCTTGACAGAATCCACGCCTTGAACTCATACGAGCACGAAATACTTTACTATGGACCTATGACCCAAGAGGAGATTGTGGCCACCATTGCAGAACTCCACAATGTTCCTGAGAAGTTGACCACTATCGTTAAGAACGATTCATTCAAGGAGAGAGAGATCACCAAAAATGAGGTGATCATCGCCCCTTACGATGCCAAACAGATCTACCTAGCAGGCTACTCTAATAGAGGTGAAGAGTACAACGCAGCAAATGCCCCTATCATCGCCCTTTACAACTCATACTTCGGTGGTGGCATGAACGCCATCGTATTCCAGGAGATGAGAGAGGCCAGAGGTCTTGCATACTCAGCCGGTGCATCATTGTCATCACCTTCTAAAGTTGGCAAAACATACAACTACAACATGTTCATCGCCACCCAGAACGATAAGATGATCGACGCACTTGAGGCTTTCGACGAGATCATCAACGATATGCCACAATCCGACAACGCATTTGATATCGCCAAAGAGTCACTCCTTGCAAATATCAGAACCACCAGAGTGGTAAAATCAGATGTCCTGAGCAGATACATCAGGATGCGTGACCTTGGCCTCAACTACGATATCAACAAAGATATCTTCGAGAAAGTTCAGGGCTACACCATGGAGGACATCGTGAAATTCCAGCAAGAGTGGGTAAAAAACAGAAAATATTCTATCGCTATCTTGGGTGACGCCAAAGATCTTGATTTGAAAGGTCTTAAAAAATACGGAACCATCAAGAAAGTATCTACAGAGGAGATTTTCGGCTACTAATAATTTGCTAGTTCGGTACATTTGCATTACATTTGCGCCGAATTCTAGAATTATTAACTTTTTAATTAATTAAAATTATGGCTCACGTAATTAACCCTGATTTGTGTGCAGCTTGTGGCTCTTGCCAATCAGAATGCCCTGTAGGTGCTATCCAAGCTGGTGATGTTTACTCAATCGACGCTTCTCTTTGTGCAGATTGCGGTACTTGTGTTGACGCTTGCCCTGTAGGTGCTATCAGCGCTAACTAATCAGAGTTACACACACAAAATAAGAGGCTGCCTTTTCAGGTAGCCTCTTTTATTATGTATTCACGGTCGTATGTTCCGGGTGTGTCTCAGTTAGTTCTAGCAGATTAGGAGCACTTTTCTTACTGCGTAATGGCTTTGTGCTCCCAGTCCCTCTTGTCATTGAGGGATCGGGCACAGAAATGCGTATTATCTTCAAATAACTGCTCCTAATCTGATGTTGTACACCACCTGGCCGGTATCAAATTATTACTCTCCGTTCATAGAGATGAGGAACTCATCATTGGTCTCTGTCTTCTCCAGACGTGACTTCATGAACTCCATAGCCTCAACGCAATTCATATCGGCAAGGTAGTTACGGAGTATCCATAGGCGGTTGATCTTCTCTTTGGCAAGAAGAAGGTCATCACGACGCGTACTGCTGAGTGTAACATCGACAGCCGGGAAGATACGCTTGTTGGACAATCTTCTGTCAAGCTGCAACTCCATATTACCTGTACCTTTAAACTCTTCAAAGATCACCTCATCCATCTTCGAACCTGTCTCAGTAAGAGCTGTCGCCAAAATGGTAAGAGAGCCTCCGTTTTCTATATTACGAGCAGCACCGAAGAATCTCTTAGGTTTATGAAGGGCGTTAGCATCCACACCACCGGAAAGAACCTTACCGGAAGCTGGCTGAACTGTATTGAAAGCACGTGCCAGACGGGTAATTGAGTCAAGAAGGATCACCACATCGTGACCGCACTCCACCATCCTCTTAGCTTTTTCAAGGACGATACTTGCCACCTTCACGTGTCTCTCTGCAGGCTCATCAAAAGTTGATGCCACCACCTCAGCCTTCACACTGCGGGCCATATCGGTCACCTCTTCAGGACGCTCATCGATAAGGAGCACTATCATATAAACCTCCGGGTGGTTATCAGCAATAGCATTGGCAATAGCCTTCAACAACATTGTCTTACCTGTTTTAGGCTGGGCAACGATAAGACCACGTTGGCCTTTTCCGATAGGGGTAAAGAGATCCACTACACGGGTAGAGATATTGTTGTGCCCATTTGCTGTAATATTGAATTTCTCTTCAGGGAAGAGAGGTGTCAGGAAATCAAATGGAACACGGTCTCTGATAAATTCAGGTGTACGACCATTGATACTGTTGACCTTTACAAGCGGGAAATATTTGTCACCCTCTTTTGGAGGACGGATCTCACCTTTGATGGTATCACCTGTCTTCAATGCATAGTGTTTGATCTGAGACTGTGACACATAGATATCATCAGGAGAGTTAAGGTAGTTATAGTCTGATGAACGTAGGAAACCATAACCGTCAGGCATGATCTCCAATACACCGACAGCCTCCACAATACCCTCAAACTCCACTTTTGGATGGTGCTTGTGATGATCGTGATGACGGTCAGTTCTCTCTGCTTTCTCTGCAGATGGCTCCGCTGGGGCAACAACTTCTGCTGATGATTCCTCTTTTGGTGCCTCAACTGCACTCTCTGGTTTCTGATTCTTTGGACGGCGGCCACGTTTTTTATGTTGTGGTGCCTCCTTCTCCTCTGACTTAGGTGCAGGTTCTGCCACAGGTTCTGGTTGCTGAGCCTTTACAGGTGCTGGCGCTGGCGCTTGTGCTGGTGCAGCAGCTGGTGCAGCAGCTGTCTCAGTTACATTGGTCTCCTTCTTGGGAGGTCTCCCTTTACCCCTTTTAGGTTTGGCTTCAACTTCTTTCTTCACTGGAGGTGTCACTTCCGCTACCGGTACAGGCTCCTCTTTAGGGGTCTGTATAACCTCTTTCACTATCCTTGTTCTAACCCTTTTAGGACGAGGATTCTCTTTGCTTTGAATAGCCTGCTCATCGAGAATCTTATAGATAAGATCCTCCTTCTCGATAGATGAAGCCCTTCTGATATGAAGCTCTTCCGCTATCTTAACAAGCTCTTCAAAACTCTTTCCATTAAGTTCTAATATACCGTACATAGTTTTGGTTTAGACACTAAAAAAATAATTATTTAACTGCTATTACATCTACCTCTGCAAGTGCCCCTTTAGGAAGTGCAGCTACTGCATAAGCTACTCTTGCTGGGTATGGCTCGCGGTAGAATTGGGAATAAACCTCGTTAAGTGTAGCGAAGTCACCCATATTTGTCAAGTAAACAGTGGTTTTAACCACATTGTCAAAGCTATATCCTGCCTCTTCCAGAATATATTGCAAGTTTTTAAAAATTTGAACCAATTGCTCTTTCACTCCACCCTCAGGAAATTCTCCTGTCTGTGCATCAATTGGTAATTGACCTGATACATAAAGTGTACCATTTGCTTCTACAGCTTGACTGTAAGGTCCTACAGCCTTAGGTGCCAATGGACTGGCAATAACTCTTTTGCTCATAATATTAAATTTTGGTTACTAATTATCCCAGTAAGACGAAGACTTTCTGTATTGGAGCAAGTCAGCAAGTGCAGATGCCTTGGCTGCAATTCTGAAACTCCAGCTCTCCCACTGTCCGAAAGGCACCCACATCACAGCGATATTGAAACAGTGCAAATCGTAAGTTAAGTTGAATGTGGTAGTGGTTGGTTTGAGCTTGGTCAAGTCAAGACCGGTATTGAAACTGATGTTAAATGCTTTTGTCAGAGACAATGATCCGTTGACCGACAATGTTTGTGTATGGTTATGCTTCGTCTGAAGTTGTTCATTTGCGTACGAATACGATTTCGAATAAGAGTAGTTCAGGTTAAGTCCCACCTGCCATGGAACAGCCGGATTCAAATAATAGAGCCATCCTCCGGGGATATACTCACCAGTGTATGGGTGATAGTATATTTTGTTGTAGGACATCTGCTCTGTATTGGTCACAATCCCGGCACCCCCACTATTCTGATTTGCACCTTGTGAGCCAAAGGCTCCGCCACCCTGCTGTCTTGCAGCCTCCGCACCATCATTGCCCTCCATTTTTCCCTCTCCGCTGATACTCCATGAGAGTGATGCCGATGCATTGGTTATCCTGGCCAGGCTCTTTCCTTTTGTCTGGACAGCCTGGAATACATCCTGTCTTTGTCCTCTCTCATTGATGGAATATGGGTCCAATGTCATATTTCCGCTGATACCTATCTTACCCATCACTGTGGTGTTGGCCGAGACGCTCAAAGTTGAGAGTTTGTATTGCTCCGCCAAGAAGTTGTAACTGCCCCGGATACTCAGGTTGTCGATAAGTTTGATCTTCTTGGTGCCTACTCCGGTGGTATCCTTGTCATCAGCCATCTTCGCTTCAAGGTTGTTCTTCAGCTCAAATGAGAGCGCTGCAGTCTGCCCCGGAGATGGAGGAGAGTTCAAACCTCCTGCATATTTGTTGTATTCCACCTCGTGAGTCTCACCATCTTTGGTGGTGTATCTGTAGACGCTATAACCATTTACCGCTGTACCCATCTCAGGCTTGTATGAGAAAGAGACAGATGGTGTGATCATATGTCTGATCGCTTTAAGCTTCCCTTTAGGATTCAGGAACATAAATGTACCATAGATACGGGTACTCATTGAGAGACCTGCCGAGAAATCCTGGCTGACACCGAATGTGCTGAACTGCGGAGTCCTCTTGTATTCAAGTCTTCCAGTCTCCTCATTATACTCGGGATGCTGCTCCTGGAAATACCAGTTCATTCCATACTGGACACTCGGAGAGAAATTCAGATACTTCAGAAGGGTAAACGAAGGGAGTCCGATATTGAACCTGTGGTTCATACCCGCCTTTAGTTTGGACCAGAAATCGGGATCCTTCACCTCCTTGGCCTTGAAATCGACTTTATTGAGGAATGTAGCACCGTAACCGAATGAGATCTGCTCATAAAATCTCTCTTTCCCCACTCTGTTCTTACGTTTGAAAGGGAAAAACCTGTTCACATTGAATGTGATGTTAGGTAATGTTATGACATATGAGCTGTCTCTTGTATTCTGGCTATGGAGGGCGTTTATGGAGAGGTTCATCTTCTCCCATGTCTTACCGAAGGAGATATTCGAGCCGAACTGGTTCTCAAGTGCCTGATTGATATTGGTGGCATTGAATCGGTTGTTCGATGGGCTGGAGAAGTTTACGGAGGCCCTGAATGTAGTTCCGGGATTGGCCTTGGCATCCTGACTGTGGGACCATTTCACAGAGAAGTTCTTGCTCTCAAAAAAGTCATTGCTCCCCTTCTCACCTGTCCTGTCCACAGAGTATGTCAATCCGATATCACCGTTGAATTTGTATCTGAGCTTGTATCTTGAGTTCAACTCCACATTCCACGAACCCAAAGTGTAGATATCTGTATTTATCGCCACATCGAAGTGGTCACCGAAGACCATGTAGTAACCCAAATCCCTCATATAGAAACCACGGGCCTGCTCCTCACCGAAAGTTGGGAACATGATACCACTCGCCCTCTGAGGCCTCTGGGGCACAAATCCGAACGGGATTACCAGCGGAAGCGGAACATCTGCCACCACCACATAGGCAGGGCCGAATACAGTCCTCTGCTTGGGCTCTGTCACAATCTTGGCTGCAGTCATCTTCAGATAGTAGTGGGGATGATCAAGATCACACACTGTGTATTTTCCCTTGGTGATGTTGATCGACTTGTCCGCCATCATCTTCAGATTCTCTCCGTGAAGGATACCCTCCTGCTGCTGGGTAATCATATTTTTGATTTTGGCCTTCCTTGATTCGAAATTATAATATACGTGATCGACATTGTATGACTGACCATCCATGGACATCACCGGTCGTGTGAGTATATTTCCGAGCGAGTCCTTAAGGCCCGAAGCAAATACTGTCTGCTTGTCCACATCGTACGCCATATAATCCGCCTCGATTCCCATATTGCCGTATGTGACTTTAACACCACCATAGTAATAAATCATCTTATGAGGTCCGGAGAAGTCTTCTACAGTGGAATCCTGTGCCTCCGAAAATACAGGAAACTCAAGCATACCCCTCTTTTTCGCCACAGAATCGGCAACTGCCACCGAGTCAGAGACAGCCACAGAATCGGCCACGGCAAATGCTTTAAGGGTATCCGCTGCCGTTTTGGTCAAGGAATCGCTCAGCGCCATGGTGGTATCCCTATCCCTGAAAGGGACCCTGCGGACAGACAAAGAATCATCCTCTATGCTCAATTTCTTTTGGGCATACGCACTATTCCCGCTAATGATAAGGAGAAGCAAGGAACAAAAGGTGATTAGTTTGAGGAGATTATATCGCGGCATCCACCAACGTTTGAAAAATTATTGCTACTTTTGCAGCACGCAAATATAATAATTTTTTTGATTCAAAATGCCTATAATTGACAGAAAAGGGACAATCGCCCTGATTTTTGCAATCATATATATCCTTATCCCGACAACCACCGCTGCTCAGGAGACCCAGAGCAAACAAATAGTGGAGCTGAAGACCGTGGTAATAGACGCAGGACACGGCGGAAAAGACCCTGGAACCATCTCCGGCAAGGTTCAGGAGAAGAATATCACATTGGCGGTAGCCAAATTGCTCGGCAATAAAATCAAAGAGCAATACCCCGAAATAAAGGTTGTGTACACACGCTCCACCGACAAATTCGTCCCACTTGATGAGAGGGCTGCCATAGCGAACAAAAACCACGCAGACCTCTTCATCTCGATCCACGTCAATGCCACCAGATCGACCTCAGCACGAGGGACAGAGACATTCGTAATGGGTCTTGACAAAAGCAGCTCAAATATGGAGGTGTGCCAGCTTGAGAACAGCGTACTCACACTCGAGGATGGGTACAATGAGAAATACTCCGGCTTTGACCCCAAAAACCCCGAATCATACATAATATTCTCCCTGCTTCAGAATGCGCACTTGGAGCAGAGCCTTATCATAGCAGAGGCTGTCCAGAATGAATTCAAGAAAGGGCCCATCACCCACAACAGAGGTGTCAAACAGGCACCATTCCTGGTACTGTGGAAGTGTACCATGCCCTCTATCCTTGTAGAGCTTGGTTTCCTCTCCAATCCTCAGGATTTCAAGGCATTGACAGGAAAACAGAGCCAGGTGCAGTTTGCAAATGCCATATTCAACGCATTCAAAGCCTACAAAAAACAATACGACAAATCGATTGAGATCTCATACGAAAAAGAGGCGCCCAAAGAGGGCAAATTCAGAATCCAGATCATGGCTTCAGGCAAACTTCTTGACAGCAACTCAAAAGAGTTCAAAGGGCTCCAATGCGAACATGTCAAAGTGAACGGAGTATACAAATACACTTATGGGAGATTTGTCACCAGAGAGGAGGCATCAAAAGAGCTTCAAAATATAAAAAACCTATTCCCAGGTGCCTTCATCGCCACTTTTTAATTTTTGAAAAATTTCGGCCCATTAAAAGCAAAAACATAAGTATAAAATCTCGAATTTTAAAAAAAAATTTGCCTGAAAATTTTTTAATATTGAATATTAGGCACTTAATTTTTTTTTGAAAATTTCTTTTCGCTAGTAGAGTTTTTTTACTCATCTTTGTAGTCCTTATCCTTAAAAAAACGACTAAACCTAAACGTAAATGTCAGAGCAAAAAAACATATCTGCATGGAGTGATTGTCTCTTGATTATCAAGGACATAATATCTCCACAGAGCTTCAGGACATGGTTTGAGCCCATTCAGGCAATAGCCATGGAAGGCTCTACATTGACGCTTGAGGTACCGTCTGAATTTTTCAGGGAATATTTGGAGGAACACTACCTCGATTTGTTGAGCAAAACCCTCCGCAGGGTGATTGGTGCCAATGCACGCTTGATCTACAAGGTTAAGATCATCAACAACTCCTCTATCACCTACCCTGGAAACTCTGCCAAGGAGATCAAAAACCCCAGCATCCCTATGAGTCCAAGCCAAGTTTCAAACATGGCAGGTCTGGACCCATACACCATCCCTGGGCTAAAGAGACTGGACATCAATCCAAACCTCTCACTCAACTACAATTTTGAAAACTTTATAGAGGGCAATTGCAACAAATTGGGCCGTTCTGCCGGTATGGAGATCGCCAAGAAGCCAGGTAACAACGCATTCAATCCTCTATTCCTATATGGTGGTTCCGGCCTCGGAAAGACACACCTGGCCCAAGCCATCGGTCTGGAGATCAAAAACAGATATCCGGAGAAGATCGTTCTTTATGTGACAGCACATGTGTTCATGACCCAATACATCGACGCCGTTACTGTCAAGAACAAACTTACAGACTTTTTACACTTCTATCAGTCGATAGATGTGCTTATCATAGATGATGTACACGAATTCGCTGAGAAGCACTCTACCCAGAATGCATTCTTCCAGGTATTCAACCACCTTCACCAGCTTGGCAAACAGCTGATCCTTACATCAGACAGGCCACCTGTAGACCTTCAGGGTCTTGACCAGAGACTATTGTCAAGATTCAAATGGGGTCTTACCACAGAGCTTTTGCCACCTGACTATCAGACCAAGATTGAGATTCTCAAAGCCAAAAGCTTCAGAGAAGGTATCAGTATGCCTGACGATGTGATCAACTACATTGCATCCAAAGTGATGAGCAACATCCGTGAGCTTGAAGGGACACTTATCTCCCTTATCGCCAACGCTACCCTTACCAAGAGAAAGATTACCCTCAGCTTGGCTCAAGAGCTTATCGACAAGATTGTCAGCACCCCTAAAAACGACATCTCTGTCGCTAAAATCAAAAAGACAGTCTGTGATTATTTCGGCATTACCCCTGAGATCCTGCTTTCAAATACCAGAAAGAGAGAGATTGTACAAGCAAGACAGATCGCTATGTATCTCAGCCGAAATCTGACAAATACCTCATTGGACTCTATCGGAAGCCAGATAGGCGGAAAGAACCACGCCACAGTACTATATGCTTGCAATACCGTTTGTGATCTTATGGACACTGACCGTACATTCCGCCAATACATCTCCGACATAGAGAGAGAACTTCGCACAAACATCCAATAGATATATTTGACATTATGACTACAGACAGAATTCTCGCTATCTTCAGCGAGATTATTTGTATTCCCCGTGAATCAGGGAATGAAGGACATATTATAGCATATCTTCAAGATTTCGCCAAGAAACACCAGCTTGACTGCAAAACAGACAAGGTTGGTAATGTCTTGATTACCAAAGAGGCTACCCCTGGCAGAGAATCTTCACCCACTATCATTCTCCAAAGCCACTCGGACATGGTGTGCGAGAAAAACAACGGCGTGGAGCACGATTTCGCCAAAGACCCTATCAAAGCGGTCATCGAAGATGGCTGGATGATAGCCAAAGAGACCACTCTTGGTGCTGACTGCGGTATCGGTATAGCTGCATCACTTGCACTTCTTGAAGACAACACCCTCGAACATGGTAAAATCGAAGCACTCTTCACAATCAGCGAAGAGACAGGTATGGACGGAGCGTTCGCCCTTACCCCTGACTTTATGAGTGGAAGCATCCTGATCAACCTCGACTCTGAGGATGAAGGCGAACTATTCATCGGCTGTGCCGGCGGTGTGGATACCACTGCCCACTTCGATTATACCACCAAGAAACTTGATAAAGAGCTTCTGAAATATAAGATCGGATTCTGCGGTGGTGTAGGTGGACACAGCGGTGACGACATCGACAAAGGTCGTGCAAATGCCATCCAGCTCCTCAGCCGCTCACTTTACAAAATCATGAAGGAGTTCAATGTATCCCTTTGTGCTATTGACGGAGGAAACAAACGCAACGCCATTGCCCGTGAGGCATACGCCATCATCGCACTTAAGGAAGAGGATCTTAAAGCTATCAGGAAACTCCATTTGGCTACAGCCGAAGATATCAAAGCTGAATATGCTGCCACTGAACCAAATATTGCCCCTATCTTTGAAGAGGCAGAGTGGAGTGATGAAGCTATCGACACACAGGTGGCCCTCAACCTCATCTCTTGCTTCAACTCAGCACCTCACGGTGTTCTCGCTATGAGCCAGGAGATGAAGGGACTTGTGGAGACATCGACCAACCTGGCATCTGTCAAGATGGTAGACGGACGTATCCGCGTAGGCACCAGCCAGAGGAGCTCGATCAACAGCGCTCGTCACCACGCAGCTGAAAAAGTGGAAGCATCATTCCTGCTTGCAGGTGCTGAGGTTACACACGAATCTGAGTACCCTGGATGGAAACCACAGCTCAAATCACCTGTACTTGACCTTACCAAGAGGGGTTATAAAGAGCTGTTTGGTGTAGACCCTATCGTAAGGGCTATCCACGCAGGTCTTGAGTGCGGTCTTATCCTTGACAAATATCCTAAGCTCGATATGATCTCATTCGGTCCTACCATCAGAGGTGTACACGCACCTGGTGAGAGACTT
This sequence comes from Bacteroidales bacterium, assembly GCA_017546125.1. Taxonomy (GTDB): domain Bacteria; phylum Bacteroidota; class Bacteroidia; order Bacteroidales; family UBA932; genus CAAGNP01. The sequence continues at coordinate 19,643 of JAFYXO010000019.1, read as the reverse complement.
GAATTGGCAAGCCTGGACAAATTCAACAAATTACTTGAATACGTAATCGTAAACTGCAAATAGTTATGATAATCGCACCTTCAATCCTTGCGGCAGATTTTGGAAATCTGGCTCGCGACATCCAGATGGTAAATGCATCTGAAGCTGAGTGGATCCACCTGGATATTATGGACGGTGTATTCGTCCCAAACATATCGTACGGCTTCCCTGTAGTAAGTGCGATAGCTAAAGAGGCAAAAAAGACCTTGGATGCCCACCTGATGATCATCGATCCTGACAGATATGTCGATAAATTTGCCGACATGGGTGTAGAGTACCTCTCAGTACACTATGAAGCTTGTACCCATCTTCACAGATCACTCCAGAACATCAGAAATAAAGGGATGAAAGCGGGTGTGGCCCTAAATCCACACACCCCTGTACACCTTCTTGAAGATATCCTTGAGGAGTGCGACTATGTGCTTCTAATGTCTGTAAACCCAGGTTTCGGCGGACAGAAATTTATTGAGAACGCCGTTAAAAAGGTGGCCACCCTCAAAGAGATGATTCTAAAAAGAAATCTTCAGACCCTTATCGAGGTGGATGGCGGAGTAAACCGTCACAACGCCCCTATCCTGGCCAAAGCGGGAGCTGACGCACTCGTAGCAGGAAGCTCTGTCTTCTCTGCCCAGGATCCGATGGCCGAGATCATCGCCCTCAAAGGGTAACATAACCGAACCCACACTGGGTTCCGATAAAAACGGGCACCAAAACAGCCACTTTCGTGCCCGAATGTTGTTTTTGATACAATTTGGGCACGAAAACACTACTTTTCGTGCCCAAATTTTGTATCAGTATGATTCTTTATTTGGTAGTTACCAGTCCGGCCTCTTCAAGCATCTGAATATAGCGGGTAATGGTCTCCAGTGAATCCCCTACCGGGAACTGAGCATCCACCATCTTCTTGATATCAAGTATACTGTTTGTTCCGTCTGTGGTAAGTTTTGCTATCTCGCTACCATTTATTACAGCACCCCTCTTGTCGAATCCATATTTCGCCATAAGGTCACGGGAGATGGTTCTCATCACACCATAACCACCCTCTTTCACCTTTGGTGTGGCACGTGGATACACTTTTGAAGCCGCCTTCTCCTCAGCGGTGAGTTCAAGCTTCACAGGTGCACATTCAAGTCTGGCAGCGCAAGCTTTCATCGCTGCATCGATCTCCATTGCGTTGAGCTTCGCTTTCTCACGAATACCCTTCTGAAGTGCCTGCACATATGAGGCAAGGGCCTTGCTCTCAGGAGCGAGCTCCAATACTGTCGCAATGGTTGCCACTTCGTTGTTCATCACCGCATCCTGATTCCAGCGGGCACTCTTGTAAGCTGCCGCAAGCTCTTCTGCAGATGCATTGCCCATTTGGGCAAGGTCATGTTTCATCTTCACTGCAAGTCTCTTGTCTCCGTTTGATGCCACTTCTGAGGCAATTTTAATCGCACCATCCTCCTCTGCTGACGCAATGGTATATGCGCTCGCTGCCGCAATGACTACCGCTCCATGGAGCTGTGTAGGGTCGCAAATGGCAGGTCTGTCGCCTGAGGTGTGGTAGTAGTTGTCAGGCCAGGTGATCATAATCACGCTTGGAACCTGTACACCCCAATCGTTGAACACCTCGTGGTCAGATGCACCGTAGTGGGCATTGATGGTGTAGTAGAAAGGATCATGTGAGCCGGTGAGGCTGAATACAGGTTTGGTTGCGTCGGGACGCCCCATACCTGTAGCCACGAAACTGCGGTTGGTGGCACCCATATAGTGGAAGAAAGACTCAGCCACATCATTGAGGTAGTGAGGGTTACCCATTGTGGTGCGGTGAACGCAATAGTAGCCTTCGCTCTTGCTGAGCCATAGACCCACCATATCAAGATTTATGGCGCAAAGGGCCTTCTCAAGGGTCTCCTTATTGGCAATAGCCCAAGGGATGCTGCCCTGGAATTCGGGCACCCATATAAATCTCATACCCCTTTTTGCACGTGGTAGTCTGCCGCTTTGATAGAGTTCCTGAATGGTACGGGCAGTCTCAATAAGTGCAGCGGAACCCGAGGTATTGTCATTGGCACCAAGCTTCACATAGCCTTCGTACAGGTGAGCCACGAATACCACCTCACCAGCCTCCGGGTCGGTACCGGGGATATAGCAGGTTGGGACCTCGATATCGGTCTCCTCATTGGTTGCCTCCACCTTTGCATGAACGGTAATCTTCTCCCCATACAAAAGTCTGTCCCTTAGGGCATAACCATCACGAGGGGTAATATTGAAGCAGAATGTGGGGTTCTTGCTGCGGATACCTGAATTAGGGATCTGGATAGGGTCCACAAGTGGACGTGGTGAGTTGTAGCTGATGACACCCACAGCCCCTTTGGCCACCACCTTATCGTGAACACGACCACCGGAAGCCTCTGTAACAACGATTTTTCCATTGAGGTCAAGCCCCTCAAGTTCCTTGTCGCTGCCACGGCCGATCCAGACAAGCTCTGCCTTGACATCAGCATTGGCACTCCCCTGTGCCAGGATAGCTGCCAAGTCCTGATAATCTGCTATTTTGGCGGTGTTTGGAGAGACCTCCCAGAGAGATGCACTCACACCGTCCCAAGTTTTTGTCTTGCCAAGTTTGAGGGTCTGGGCATTGTCTATGCCGTAGCTTTTCAGCTTTTCTACCACATATTTTGACTCGAAAAACTCACCGGTGTAGTCACTATGCTTACGGTCCCTTTCGTATGGTGCAATATCCATAATGTAGTTGAATGTCCTGTCTCCGGAAGATTCACCTACCAGCTGGTCATAATAAGCTTCGTTTAATAAGCAATGATAAAATGGGTTAACGTACTCTTGGGCAGCGGCACTGATGGATCCAAGAAACAGAACTGCCAAGAGCAATGATCTACATTTGCTCATAGTTTTTGTTTGATTTAAGAAGTGGAACTAAATATTAGGATAGATATAATTGGTATCCAGCACGTTTCCGTAACGGTCGAGGAGGACCAGAGTCATCTTCTCGGGGGTTACCTTCATGTGCATGGCTCCCACAGTATTAGAACCCTCGCTCCAGCGGAATTTGATCTTGTCGCCATTCTCTTTAAGGGGAGCGGCAGGATCATATTCCACACCACGCTCATTATCTGAAGATGGTGTCTGGATATAGACGGTATTGTTCAGTTTATGGGTGCTGACATAGATATGGTTATTGCCAGCAAGGGCGAGATTGATTCCAAGTTCATCGAAAAGAGATGCCCATCTGCCATACTGGGAAGTGCTTCCATCTTTTCCGAAAAACCACTGGTAGTGCTCGCACACCACCTTATAAGGTGCAGGATTTTGGGCAACCACCTCACGTACCCATTGCTGAGCTGCTGCCAGTCCCGAGCTGTCTCTCATGTTCTCATTGTTCAGCATGATGAAAAGGACGTCACCGTAGCGGAAATGGTAGCAGACACCCTCCTCTCCAGGATATCCGTTGCGCGGATAAGCTGCAGCATCACGGAAGAACTCATTGGTGGTACGGATATATCCGCGGGTCATATTGTCGTGATTGCCATTGACTCCGGCCCACATATATTTATGGAATGGAGCCTCCTTATAAAGGTCTTTCCAGAAGGTATAACTGCCACCCCATGCTGTGATGTCCCCCAGATGGAGTATCCAGTCAAATGGTTTGTAGTTCTCGACAGTGGCTATCATATCCATCGCAGACTGGGTCCTGCCGTATAGTGGAGAGTAGACATGGAAATCTGAAATGATACACGCCTCCCAGTTTCTGGCCCCAGCAGTATGGAAATAGTGCACTGATGAGGTATCAGTGGTGATGACTCTGTATTTGTAACGGGTATCGGGAACAAGACCTGTGACAGTAGCGTTGTATTTATTGATAACAACATCTTCGTAGAAGTCCTTTCCGTCGTGAGTTTTTGAGTAAACACTGTCAAAAGTGGTACAAAGGACACCTTTGAATGTCTGGGTAACAGATTTCTTCCACCTTTTGTCGTTCACCTTTGTCACCTCGAGGGTAGCCTCAGTAATGGTGGTATCAGTAGCCCAGCTGAAATTCATCTGGGTCTCATTGGTTTCAGCTGGAGATGTAGTTATGGTGTAGGCGCTCTTCTCCTGATGAGATACAACAATGTCGGAAGAGCAGCTGCCTAACAATAAGGCAGCTACTATAAAGTGGAAAATGTATTTCATATTTGGCTGTGTCTCCTATTTGATGAATAGAAGGGAGTTTACAACATATCTTTCACCCTCCTTGTCAAACTGTTTGTTGTCTGATGGGTGGTTAACGATACCCATACCCTTTACATATAGTGTAGTGGATCCGCCGCCATCCAAATTGAGGGCTGAATCGGCACCTAAATAGTGCATTACTTTGGTAAATTCAGGAAGGCTCATACCATCAGCCACACCCTTTGCGCGACCATCCACAGTGATAAGGAACACCTTCCTAGAATTGGTAGCCAGAGCACTTCTTGGGTGGCGGTTCTTGTTGAATGAGCTTTGGTCAAGATAAGCCTCCTTGCCGTCCATCATAAGTAGCGGACCGCTTCCCATTACGTGTGGCTCAGCGATATTGATAGCCCACTCTTTATCAAGCACCATACCTGCTGTATCGACAGGAGCAGCTACAAGATATACCTGACCGTCAGCTTTGATGGCCACTGCACCGTTATCCCTTTGCCCCATATTCTCAGTAAACTCATAGCAAAGTTCACCATATTTTCTGAAGAAGCTTACACTATTATAAGGCACACGCATATTGTAGAATGTACCGTTCATAGCTACAAGGGCACCGCTGTCTGCCGCAAACTTGCTGGTCTGGGTAATTTTTCCAGGGTCATTTGCCAATGCCCAGCGACCTTTTTTGGCTGCTTTCACATCGATCTCAATAATGCTGACATATTGTGAAGATTCAAAAATCTGCTCTTCGCCCTGGAAGTGATACTGTTTCAGGGTGATACCCTTCTCAATTTCGGTAACTTCCCACTTGGCGTTTTTGAATGTTTGACAGTTTGGATCATCACATTTTGGCTGACATGATGCAGCAATCAGGATGACAGAGACGATAAGAAGTAGTTTTTTCATATGCGAAAATATTAGATTTGGTAAAGGTAACAATAATTTTTAGACATTGTTTTAAACTTATCCGTTTATAGCCGTTTAGCGTATGGCCCGGTAATTTTTCTTTATCTACCTTTACCAAAATATGTGAAGTGAGATATTATGGAGAGAAAATTTATTGAATTATGCCAGAAAAATGGTCCTTGCTGGCATCTCTACACACCGGGAAAAGAGAGCGACAATATCTATCGAGACAAGGAGGATTTTGTATTGGGGATGAATCTGACAGCCCTTTTTGCCGGGAAATATCCGGAAGTGACTGTGTACACTTTCCAGCTGATGAATAATCACCACCACTACCTTATTTCAGGTAAGCTTGATATAGTAAGGGTGTTCTTTGAGGAATTCCAATGCAGATTGGCCAAGATGCTCTGCAATCTCAAAGGTTATAAGATTCACCCCTGCGAGTATGGCATTAAAAAGATAGAAAATGTCAATCAGTTCAGGATCAATATTGTATATATCAACAGGAACGGATATGTTGTCAACAAGGAGTACACCCCATTTACCTATCCTTGGGGAGCCAATATGTTCTTCTTCAATATGCCGATATCATCAGGTGGCTTGTATAGCTCTCTACCCTATAAGGTTAAAAGAGCCATGTTTCATAGCCATGACATTAATTGTCCATCACATTACTTTATGCAAGAAGAATATATCTCTCCCCTATCGTATTGTCATGTAAAGGAAGCTGAAAGCCTTTTCTATAATGCACACGACTACTTTTCATCTGTTACGAAGGGGGTTGAGGCATATAAAGAAGTGGCACAAATGATAGGTGACTCTCTATACCTATCAGATAATGAGATGTATTCTGTCCTGAGAAAAATCAGCTATGACAGGTTTGGTACATTTGCGCTGACCAAGTTGGACAGCAATGCGAAGTACGAGTTGGCAAAATGTATGCATTTTGATTACCATGCCAGCAACAGTCAGGTATCCAGGATTCTGAGAATGGATATTTATGATGTGGACAGTATGTTCCCACTTTCTTCAAAGTAGCTCTGTCGGTCCGGCCTATCTGGGAGGCGGGGGCGAAACTGGCATTTTTACCCCCGCCGGAGAGGAATGTTGGTCACTCGGGGGCAAAAAAAGCACTTTTACCCCCGCCGGACAGGAATGTTGGTGACTCTGGAGCGAAACTGGCACTTTTACCCCCGACGGATAGGAAAGTTGGTCACTCGGGGGCGAAACAAGCACTTTTACCCCCGCTGGACAGGAATATTGGTGACTCGGGGGCGAAACTGGCATTTTTACCCCCGCCGGACAGGAATGTTGGTGACTCGGGGGCGAAACTGATGCTTTTACCCCCGCCGGATAGGAATGTTGGTGACTCGGGGGCGAAACTGGCACTTTTACCCCCGCGGGAGAGGAATATTGGTGACTCGGGGGCGAAACTGGCACTTTTACCCCCGCCGGATAGGAATATTGGTCATTCGGGGGCGAAACAGGCACTTTTACCCCCGCCGGACAGGAATGTTGGTGACTCGGGGGCGAAACTGGCACTTTTACCCCCGCGGGGAGAGATTGTTAACAAATCGGGGGCAGAAAATATCATTCCGCCCCCGACTTTTATTTCTTGAACATGAAGTAGACGGCCAGGACGAGGAAGACAAAACCGATCAGGTGATTGAGTCTGAATTGCTCCGTCTTGAAGACCGCAAGGCTGAAAATCACAAAGACAGTAAGTGTAATCACCTCCTGAATCACCTTCAACTGCATCAGCGAGAATGGTCCGCCGGTACCGATGAATCCCATTCTGTTTGCAGGTACCTGAAGACAGTACTCGAAGAAAGCGATTATCCAGCTGATGGCTATCACTCCGATAAGTGGAAGTGAACTGAACCATTTGTATTCAGCCAGCTTCAAGTGGCCATACCAGGCCAGTGTCATAAAGACATTTGATGCCACCAACAGAATGATGGTCATTATAGCTTTTCCCATAGTGGCACTACCCTATTTCCAATAACAACCGCTGTTCTTGGCTGCTTCACCTGCAGCCTGAGCGAAATCCTCACCTTTTGAGGCGTAGATGATGGCACGTGAAGAGTTGATAAGTACACCACACGCATCATTTGAACCATATTTGAGAACCTCCTCAGCAGATCCGCCCTGTGCACCTACACCTGGCACCAGGTAGAAATGTTTTGGGCAGAACTCTCTGATCTCAGCAAGCTTCTCAGCTCTGGTAGCGCCTACCACATACATCACCCTCTGATGCGACTCAGGTACTATATCATTCATATTCTCTATCACCTCACGGAATAGAGGACGACCATCTTCAAGAACCTTGGTCTCGAAATCTTCTGCCGAAGGGTTGGAGGTCAATGCCAACACGATAACCCATTTACCCTCATATTTCAGGAATGGATCGATAGCATCCCTTCCCATATATGGAGCCAATGTCACAGCATCGAAGTCCATCTTCTCGAAAAATGCCTTCGCATAAAGTGCCGCTGTATTTCCGATATCACCCCTTTTTGCATCAGCAATGATGAACATTTCCGGGTATTTCTCACGGATATAAGAGACGGTCATCTCGAGTTGTTGCCACCCTGAAACACCCTCTGCCTCATAGAAAGCGATGTTTGGCTTATATGCTACGCAATATGGTGCAGTTGCATCCACTATAGCTTTGTTGAACTCAAAAATAGGGTTCTCCATCGACAACAGGTGCGATGGGATTTTCTTCAAATCTGTATCAAGCCCCACACAAAGGCAGCTTTTCTTCTTCTCAATCTGAGAATATAGTTCTTCGTAGGTCATTATATCGGTATATTATTTGTCAAAGTATTTGTAGAACAATGCGATAGACTCCATTCCTCTCCACAGTTGGGACAGAAGGTAGCTCTCATTGGGTGAGTGGATGGTATCTCTCTCCAAACCGAATCCCATTAGAAGAGGATCTGCCTGAAGGATCTGTTGCATATCTGCAAGGATAGGGATAGAACCGCCACCACGGCTTGGCACAGGCTCGATGCCGTACACCTCTTCCATCGCTTTGGCTGCTGCTTTGTATGCAGGTGAGGAGATAGGGATAAGGAAACCGTTTCCGCCGTGATGAGGGGTAACTTTCACCCTCACACCTGCAGGTGCGATCGACATAAAGTGTTCTTCGAACAATTTCGCAATCTTATTGCAATCCTGATTTGGAACCAGACGCATTGAGATCTTGGCGTGTGCCACAGATGGAAGGACAGTCTTTGAGCCCTCTCCGATGAAGCCACCCCAGATACCGTTTACATCCAGACATGGACGGATACCGGTTCTCTCCATGGTAGAATATCCCTCTTCACCAGAGACTGCATCGATATCAAGGAACTCTTTGTACTCTTTCTCGTCAAATGGAGCACGCGCCAACATTGCACGGTCCTCTGCCGAAAGCTCTACCACATCATCATAGAAGCCTTTGATAGTGATATGGCCCTTATCGTCGATAAGCTGGTCAATCATCTTGCAAAGTGCGTTGATAGGGTTCACCACAGCTCCACCATAGTGACCTGAGTGAAGGTCTTTATTAGGACCTGTAACCTCTACCTCCACATAAGCAAGGCCCCTCATACCGCAGTTGATAGATGGAACTTTCTCGCTTATCATTGTGGTATCGGATACAAGCATAATATCGCAAGCAAGAAGATCCTTGTGCTCTTTAGCCCACTCTGCCAAACTTGGAGAACCGATCTCCTCCTCACCCTCAAGGATAAACTTGATATTGTGGTTTACAAGACCTTTCTTCACAAGGTATTCAAATGCCTTTACGTGCATGAATAGCTGACCTTTATCGTCGTTTGCACCCCTTGCATAGATAGCGCCGTCACGGATCTCAGGCTCGTATGGATTTGATTTCCATAGCTCGATAGGATCCACAGGCTGCACATCGTAGTGACCGTATACCAGGATGGTAGGTCTGCTTGGATCGAAACGTTTCTCGCCAAAAACTACAGGGTGACCCTTAGTCGGATACACTTGTGCACTATCTGCACCGGCAGCCAAAAGGAGCTCAACCAATTTGTTGGCGCAAGTCACCATATCATCCTTATGTGCGGATTGGGAACTTACCGAAGGGATTCTCAGCAATTCAAACAGTTCATTAAGAAATCTGTCCTGGTTTTCAGCGATGTATTGTTTCATATCTCTAATTTTAATTTGTTACTATTTAATCTCTGCTATAATCGATTCTGAGCCCACCACTTTATCTCCCACTTTCACATTAAGTTTGGCATCGAGTGGAAGGAAAATGTCTGCACGTGAACCGAACTTGATGAACCCCTCAGGTCCACCAGCCTCTACCTTTTTCCCCTTCTGGGCATAACAAACCACCCTTCTGGCGAAAAGGCCGGCAATCTGACGGGTAAGGACCTCTGTACCGTTCTCATTGCGGATCACGATAGTAGTCCTCTCATTTTTCTCTGATGATTTGGGGTAGAATGCTGCCACATATTTACCGGGATGGTATTTGTAGTGCACCACCTCACCACTTACGGGGAACCAGTTCACATGCACATTGAAGAATGACATGAAAACTGAGACCTGAATCCTCTTACCTTTGAAATATTCAGGCTCTTCCACCTCCTCAACGATAACCACCTTTCCGTCAGCAGGGGCACTTACGAGTGTACCGCTACCATTTGCCACCCTCACAGGGACTCTGAAGAATGAGAGAATAAAAATGGTAAAACCGATAAAAAGTGCTACAGCTACCCATGCCCACATAGTGTAGTCAAAGATATCCAAAGCTATGATCGAGAAAATTATCGCTAGAGTCAGCGTGATAAAAATGGTTTTATACCCCTCTTTGTGTACTTTCATATTTTAGGTTTAGGTTTAGATTAGTCCGAAGATGTAAATATAGGCAATTGCTATCGGAAAAGCAATTAATGCTCCGTCAAACCTGTCTAGGAGCCCGCCGTGACCAGGCATGATTTTACCCGAATCTTTCACATCAAAATTGCGTTTGAGCTGTGATTCCACCAGGTCGCCAAGTGTCGCAAAGACATTGATCACGATAGCCAGAACCACTGCATGAACATATTTGAAAGGGAGAAGGTCAAATTTTGCAAGGTAAAATCCTACCACTGCACTCACGAAGAAACTGCCGATATAACCCTCCCACGACTTCTTCGGAGAGATCGACGGGAACAGTTTGTGACCGTTCTTTTGGCCGAAGGTCATTCCGAAAAGGTATGCGCCCACATCAGAAGCCCAAAGGATAATGAAGAGTGCCAACACAATCACTCCGTTGAAACGACCTGCATAGTCAAAAGCGAGAAGATCCAATAGGGTGAAAGGCAATGCAATATAGACAATGGCACTCAAAAGGTAAGGGTAGCTGCTATAGTCCCCTTTCTGCCAAAGAAGGGAGATGAAGATCAATGATAGTGGCAATGCCAATGCAAACAAAATACCCGGATTAAGCCCGAAATATCTCACGGAGAAGACCCCTACAAATAGGAAAAGTCCGCTCAGGATAGAGAGCCACTGCCCGAAGCAGAGCTTCTTGCCAATGGTAATATTGAGGTACTCATACATCATCACCACGATGACAAGTCCGAATACTATACAAAATGCCATAGGGGTCCATAAAAGTCCCCCTAGCATAATAGCAGCAAAAACGATTGCGCTTAAAGTTCTTGTTATAAAGCTTTTCATACTGTTTCCTCTTTAACAGGTTCTTCCACTTGTTTTACCTCCTCAAAATCGGGCGTCTCCCTGGGAGCCTCCCCATCTTTCGGTTTTCTTGGTCCGAAAATCTTCTCCAAATCTTCCGAGAAGATAACCTCCCTCTCAAGAAGGAGCTCAGCCAATTGGGTGAAGCCCTCCATATTCTCCTTGAGAACCTCAAGGGCTGTCTTATGAGCCTGGTCGATAAATTGCTTCGCCTCCTTATCAATAAGCTCTGCAGTCTTCTGGCTGTAAGGCTTGTCGAAGTTGTATCCGCTGCCTCCGGTAGAGTCATAGAACGAGAGGTGTCCCACCTTGTCACTCATACCGTAGTACATCACCATTGCATATGACTGTTTGGTAACTTTCTCCAGATCGCTGAGCGCTCCGGTAGAGATTTTACCATTGATAATCTCCTCTGCAGCCCTACCTCCAAGTGTAGCGGCCATCTCATCCATCATCTGCTCGGTGGTAGTGATCTGTCTCTCCTCAGGGAGATACCATGCAGCTCCAAGTGCCCTTCCGCGAGGGATAATGGTCACTTTAAGTAGAGGGTTTGCATGTGGAAGCATCCAGCTTACAGTGGCGTGACCCGCTTCATGATATGCGATAGTCCTCTTCTCATTGTCAGTGATAATCTTGCTCTTTCTCTCAAGACCACCCACTATTCTGTCGATAGCATCGAGGAAGTCCTGCTTGTCGATGGCAGGCTTATCTTTACGTGCTGCGATAAGGGCAGCCTCGTTACATACATTTGCAATATCCGCACCTGAGAATCCCGGGGTCTGCTTGGCAAGGAAAGCCACCTCAAAACCTTTCACAAGTTTCAGATTCTTAAGATGGACATTGAATATCTCCTCCCTCTCCTTTAGCTCAGGAAGATCCACATGGATCTGTCTGTCAAAACGTCCTGCACGCATAAGTGCCTTGTCAAGGATATCTGCACGGTTGGTAGCTGCCAGGATGATTACACCCGAGTTTGTCCCGAAACCATCCATCTCTGTAAGGAGCTGGTTAAGGGTATTCTCCCTCTCATCGTTTGATGAGAAACCCACATTCTTGCTACGGGCACGACCCACTGCGTCGATCTCGTCGATGAAGACAATACAAGGGGCTTTCTCTTTAGCCTGGCGGAAAAGGTCTCTCACCCTTGAAGCACCTACACCCACGAACATCTCCACGAAGTCTGAACCCGAAATGGAGAAGAATGGGACATCTGCCTCACCCGCTACAGCTTTCGCAAGGAGTGTCTTACCTGTACCTGGAGGGCCCACAAGGAGTGCACCCTTAGGAATCTTACCTCCAAGAGCGGTATATTTTTTAGGGTTTTTAAGGAAATCAACGATCTCCATCACCTCCACTTTAGCCTCTTCGAGACCGGCTACATCCTTGAAGGTAACCTTCACATTGTTCTCCTTCTCATAGAGTTTTGCCTGGGATTTGCCCACATTGAAGATACCGCCACCACCCTGGCCGCCACCCATACCTTTCTGCATAGGGCGGAACATGATGAACCATAGGATACCGAAGATCAACAGAGGGAATATGAACCATTCGAGAAGCTTCCCGAAATAGTTCTCTCTGGTCTCAGTAGTGATGACAAATCTCTGCTCGGCAGGGAGTGCCATGCGCGCCTCCTCCAAATTCTCCTCAGCATTGAAATTTGGCGATACGATAAAGAAGAAATGGGGTCCCATAGATGGTTCCCTACCTCCGAAATATTTGTTCACATATTTCGACAGACTGTCTTTGTAGATATACACCTCGGCTCTCTGGAGATTGGTGATATATGTAACTTTCTCCACATCACCAGCCGGGATCATCTGCTCCTTCACTGTAAGCCACTCGGTCTTCACAGGGTCTGCAGATCCATACATTCTAAAGACAAAGCCCAAAGCCAGTATCACAAAAAAGTAGATCCACATAAAGTTGAATCTGGGCTTTTTAGGCTGAGGTCTTCTATTGTTATTGTTGTTTTGGGGTTGGTTACTGTTTTTAGTCGTCATACTCGTCTTTGTAGTCTTTACGGATAGCATCGGCCCAAAGATCCTCGAGCCTGTAAAAGTTTCTGTATTCGGTAAGGAAAACGTGAACCACTATATCATCATAGTCAAGGATAACCCAGAAACCATTCTCTTTACCCTGCATTCTGCGTAATTTTCTGTTCCCTTTTTCCCACATCATATCTTCGATGTTGTCCGAGATAGCCGCAACGGCGGTAGTGGAGTCTGCATTGCAAATAACAAAATGATCGGCAATAGCTGCACCAATCTTGGTAAGATCCAAAGCACATACATTCTTTGCCTTTTTGTCGAGCATTGCTTCTGCAATAATGTCAATTTCTTTCATTTATTATTTCTATTTTTGTCCGACAAATATACTGCAAATTTTCGACCATTTATGATAGATGTCAAAGTAAATTGGCTAAAGGAGATAGATTCCACCAATAGTGAGGCCCACAGGCGCCGCCATGAGGCTACAGATTTCACCGTATGGGCAGCAGAATTCCAGACAGCAGGGCGCGGACAGAGGGGGAATACCTGGGAGAGCGCAGCTGGGGAAAACCTCACATTCTCCATCCTGTTCAAACCGTCCAACTTCCTGTCTACAAGACAATTCGAACTATCAGAAGTAGTGGCTTTGGGTGTAGTGAATTACCTCGCAGAAAAGGGAATCGAGGCCAAAATCAAATGGCCCAATGACATCTATGTCGGAGACAAAAAAATTTGCGGAATACTCATAGAAAACGTCTTGTCGGGTGACACTTTGTCAGTCTGTATAGCAGGTATCGGAGTCAACCTCAACCAGACCGTTTTCCGCAGCGACGCCCCAAATCCCACCTCACTTCTACTCGAGCTTGGGGGTGCCGGAGAGCCGCTCGACCGGAGGGAAGAGCTTGTCCTGCTTCTTGGTCAGATTGCAAACCTCTACATACCGCTTACACAGCCCGACGCAGAGACCTCTGCTACACAAGACTCATCCGATGGAGCCCGCCCTACCCTACAGGGGCAATACCTCAACGCCCTCTACCGCCTCAACGAACTGCATACCTACGTAGACCTCACCACAGGCGAAACCTTCCGCGGATACATCCGTGGAGTAGAGAAAAACGCCTGCCTCCGAATCGAAACGGAAACAGGCGAAATCAAATCTTTTGCCTTCAAGGAGTTGAAGTATATTATTTCTCAGTAAGCAGATTTCCTGTAAACTGAGCCACCTTCTCCTTCGCATATTTGAGGTCGATGGTGAGTTTTTTCTTGCCACTGCCGGGTACCTCGTACATCGAGTCGAGGAGAATTGCCTCGCAGATTGATCTCAGACCACGTGCCCCCAATTTGTATTGGATAGCGGTATCCACGATAAAGTCGAGCACCTCGCTCTTCACCACAAGCTCTACCCCATCCATCTCAAACATCTTCACATACTGCTTGATAAGTGCATTTTTAGGCTCAGTCAAAATCCTGAGCAATGCCACTTTGTCCAATGGATTGAGGAAGGTCAATACAGGGAGGCGGCCGATAATCTCAGGGATAAGTCCGTATGAACGGAGATCCTGAGGGGCAATGTACTGGAGCAGGTTCTCCTTATCGATAGCCTCATTTTTCTTCTGCGCCCCGTATCCCACCACAGCGGTATTGAGCCTTTGGGCAATCTTCCTTTCGATACCTTCAAATGCACCTCCGCAGATAAACAGGATATTTTTGGTATCCACCGCAATCATCTTCTGATCCGGGTGCTTTCTTCCACCCTGAGGGGGAACATTCACGATACTGCCCTCGAGCAGCTTGAGCATTGCCTGCTGCACACCTTCACCAGAGACATCGCGGGTGATGGAAGGGTTGTCGCTCTTACGGGCAATCTTATCTATCTCATCAATAAAGACAATACCTCTCTGCGCCTTCTCCACATCGTAATCTGAAGCCTGAAGAAGTCTGGTTAGGATGGTCTCCACATCTTCACCCACATAACCCGCCTCAGTCAGAACAGTGGCATCCACTATGGCAAATGGGACGTTGAGCATCTTCGCAATGCTCCTTGCAAGGAGGGTCTTGCCGGTACCGGTAGCACCCACAAGGAGGATATTCGACTTCTCAAGTTCAAGCTCGTCGCTTTTTGGAGAATTGATCCTCTTGTAGTGGTTATAGACCGCTACCGAAAGGAATTTTTTGGCGTCATCCTGACCGATGACATATTGGTCCAAGAAAGCGGTGATCTCCTTTGGAGTCATCAGAAGTTTCTCCTGAGCCCCTTTTGCATCCCCCCTTCCGGCAGCACCTTTATGTATCTTTACAGCATCCTCTCCGAAGATATCCTGAACATATTGCGATACCGTCAAAGCACAGTCTGCACACAAGTATGCATCACCTGCACCCATAATAATATCCACCTGGTCGCTGCCCCTTCCGCAGAAGCTGCACCTCTCCACCTTCTTTTTACTCATAACTATTCAATTATTTGGTACGACTTAGAATAGAGTCGATCATACCATATTTGACAGCCTCCTCTGCACTCATCCAATAGTCGCGGTCAGCATCCTTCTCGATCTGTTTGACCGATTTGCCCGAGTGTTTGGAGATAATATCATACAACTCCCCTTTAAGTTTCTTGATCTCGCGTGCTGCGATCTCAATATCCGATGCCTGTCCCTCAGCACCACCCATTGGCTGGTGGATAAGAACGCGGGAGTGGGGAAGAGCGGTTCTCTTCCCCTTTGCCCCTGCGGTCAATAGGACTGCAGCCATCGATGCCGCCATACCTGTGCAGATAGTGGCCACATCCGGTGTAACAAGCTGCATTGTATCGTAAATACCAAGCCCTGCATACACCATTCCGCCAGGAGAGTTGATATACAATTGGATATCGGCAGAAGGGTCAGTGGACTCCAGGAAGAGGAGTTGGGCCTGGATGATATTGGCAACATCAGTATCGATACCTACTCCCAGAAAGATGATGCGGTCCATCATAAGTCTTGAGAATACATCCATTGTAGCCACATTGAGCTGTCTCTCCTCTATAATAGTAGGATTGATATAGCCGGCATACACCCTTGAATATTTGTCAAGCGAGGTGCTGCTGATTCCCAAGTGACCTTTTGCGTATTTTTCGAATTCTGTTGCCATTATCTATGAGTTTTAATTACTGCAATTTTTGGAATTTGTCTAGAGAGATTTTCTTCTTCTCTACAGTCACTACGCTGCGAACATAGTCAAGAACTTTGGTCTCTTCCACTTTTTCGAAGATTCTGCGACCCTCGTTCTCGTTAGCGATCAGGCTCTCAGCATGTTTAACAAGATACTCCTCTGGTACGTTTGGAATACCGTAAGAAGCGAATTGGTATTTAGCCAATTTCTTAGCTTGCTCAAGCATATCCTCTTTCTTGATCTCAAGCTTTTGCTCTTTGATGATTCTTTGGGTGATGGTCTGCCAACGGAAATCTTTAGCAAATGCAGGGAACTCCTGTTCGATTTGTTCCATAGTGAATTTGCCCTGGTTAGCAGCAAATAGCCATCTCTTCATGAAATCCTCAGGAAGGGTGATGTTAGCTTTGTTGATGATATACTCGCGTGCATCAAGGATGAAGCGGTAGTCAGTCTCCTCAGCATACTCAGCAGCCATTCTCTCTGCAAGTTTAGCGTCGAATTCCTCTTCAGTCTTAACTGCATCTTTACCAAACAGCATATCGTAAAGCTCTTGGCCAGGAACAGCGTCAACATAGTTTTTAACCTCTACGATGGTGAATTTCCACATAGGGTCCAGAGAAGCAAGCTCCTCTTTCTTAACCTTAAGCATTGCAGCGCGGTCAGCCTCATTTACGAATACCTCGTTTACGTTAAGGTCGAATGACTCACCAGATTTCTTACCAAGGAATAGAGCTTTTGAAGCCTCATCCTTGATAGTTCTCATAGCCACGTAAGTGTTCTCAACTTTAGTCTCACCTTGCTCGAAGTTAGCTACGATGAAATCTTCCTCTTTAACTGTCTCGCAGTTCTCAAGTTTGCCGTATTGTTTAAGGATGTTTGATTTGTACTCCTCTTTAGATTTGGCAGTAGCTGTGATAGTATAGTGAGGGATTACGTCCTCTGCTGAAAGGTTAAGCTCATAGTTTGGAGCAAGTGCCATATCGAAAACGAAAGTGAAGTTCTCACCTGCAGCCCAGTCATTTTTAGACTCAACTTCCTCGTTTGGAAGAGGCTCACCAAGAATGGTAAGGTTGTTCTCTTTTACGTAGTTGTCAAGAGACTCAGAGATAAGCTCGTTGATAGACTCTACCAAAGCAGATTGACCGTGAGTTTTCTCTACAAGAGACATAGGTGCCATACCTTTTCTAAAACCTTTGATATCCACCTCTCTACGGAATTTGTTCAAAAGTTTTTTCTTTTTGTCTGCATAGTCTTCTTTAGTGAAGTCCATTTGGACTTGAATCATCAAGTCGTCCTTTTTAAGTTCTGTAATGTTCATAATCGATTATATATTATTTTACTTTTTTCCTAATTAGCCCGCAAAAGTATAAATTTTAGTTGAATTTTTCTAATTTTGCACCCCCAAATAGAATGTATTAAAAATAAATAAGAGATATGAGAACTAAAATCGTAGCAGGAAACTGGAAAATGAACACAGTTGTCAGCGAAGGCAAAGAGCTTGTTGACGGCATCCTATCTAAACTTTCTACTGTACCATCTGATGTACAGCTAATCGTAGCACCACCTTTCACCCACCTTTCAGAGGTAGCTGCAAAACTTGCAGGTTCAAACATCGCTCTTGCAGCACAAAACTGTGCTGACCACGAGAAAGGCGCTTACACCGGTGAGGTTTCTGTAGATATGCTTAAATCTGTAGGCTGTACCTATGTTATCCTTGGTCACTCAGAGAGAAGAGAGTACTATGGTGAGACATCTGCTACCCTTGTAACCAAAGTAAAACTTGCCCTTGCTGCAGGTCTTAAACCTATCTTCTGTGTAGGTGAAGTTAAAGACGAAAGAGTTGCTGGCAAACACTTCGAGGTAGTTGGCAAACAGATCGAAGAGGTACTTTTCACCCTTACAGCTGAAGAGATGGCACAAGTGGTAATCGCTTACGAACCAGTCTGGGCTATCGGTACAGGTCTTACTGCTTCTTCTGAGCAAGCACAAGAGATCCACGCATTCATCCGCAAAGCTCTTGCTGACAAATTCGGTGCTGAACTAGCTGAAGAGATCACCATCCTTTACGGTGGTAGCTGCAAACCATCAAATGCACCTGAGCTATTTGCACAGCCAGACATCGACGGCGGTCTTATCGGTGGCGCAGCTCTAAAAGCTGAAGACTTCATCGGTATCGCTACATCGTACTAGTCCGCTCACATAGCAGAGACATAAAAGGGATGACTGATAAGGTCATCCTTTTTCTTTACACACAATCCTCCTCCTGGCCTCGAATCGCGTCAACAACCAGCTGACTATCAACAAGTTCCCCTCCGCGAGGGTGGGTGATTTTCCCCACCCTAAAAGTAAGTAATTCGCTGTGAATCAGACACTTGCTGACGCAAATTATACACCGACACACCCCGGCCCGGCGGAAGCCCACTGGTTGCCCTGCGGGCTGAAAAATGGCCAATTTCCGGCACAGCAATATTATGGGCACAAAAAGGGCCGATTCTGTGCCCGTAGCACCCTGGAATTGCCCTTTGGGCACGGAAACAGCTGTTTTTGTGCCCATTTTGTATAAAAAATAGAATTTGGGCACGAAAAGTTGTAAATTCGTGCCCAAAATCATAAAAGCACATTATGGATTACATAGAAGTTCAAATAGAGATCAAACCTTACAGCGATGACTTTGCAGACATCATTACTGCAGAAATTGAAGAACTTGGTTTTGAAAGTTATGTTCAGGAAGACCCTTACCTTAAGGCATACATCCCTGTAGAGCAATTCTCTGAAAGAAATCTCAAAGTGCTCCTCAGCGGTATCGACCAGGACCTGTTCCAATTCACCTACACTACCAATTATGTGAAAGAGCAGAACTGGAATGCTGTATGGGAAGCATCATTCGAACCAATCGTAATCGGCAAATGTACTGTGAAGGCCCACTTCCACAAAGGTCTTCCCCGTACCAAATATACCATCACCATCACACCTAAGATGGCATTTGGTACAGGTCACCACCAGACCACATCTCTGATGATGGAGGCGATGCAGAAAGAGGAGAAAAACATCAAGGACAAAACCGTACTTGATATGGGTTGTGGAACAGGAATCCTGGCTATCCTCGCCAAGAAGATGAAAGCCAAAGCCCCTATCCACGCCATCGACATCGACCCCACAGCTGTATTCTCGGTAAGGGAGAACGCCTGGAAAAACAGAGCCAACGAAGAGATCGATGCCCGCTGCGGTGATGCTTGCCTCATCCAGGCAGGCAAATACGACATAATTCTCGCCAACATTAACCGCAATATTCTCCTTCAAGATATGTCCACCTACTCACGCGGACTAGTACCTGGAGGAATATTGATAATAAGTGGCTTCTACACACAAGACCTCCCTATGCTTATAGAAGAGGCAGAAAGACAATCACTTAAGTTCGAATACGAACTTGTAAAGGATAATTGGGTGTCTGCAAAATTCACAAAAAACTAAAAAAAGTGTAAATAAAATTTGCACTTTCAAAAAAAGTACCTACATTTGCAATCCCAAAACGGAAACAAAAGTTCTTTTGGAAAAGCGGGCGTGTTGAAATTGGTAGACAATCCAGACTTAGGATCTGGTGCCGAGAGGCGTGGGGGTTCGAGTCCCTTCGCCCGCACAAAAAGAGCTTTAATTCTTAAATGATTGTAAATCAAAGAGTTAGAGCTCTTTTATTTT
>JAFYXO010000018.1 GCA_017546125.1 Bacteroidales bacterium | reverse complement strand
TTAAGTATATACGCTACTACAATAATGATAGAATCAAACTGAGGCTAAATGGAAAAAGCCCGGTGCAATACCGAGCTTTATTCCAATCTAAGAGCGCCTCTTAATAATGTTAAACCGTCCAACTTTTGGGGGTCACATCATATCTCTGGAGGGGTTCTGTGTGCACAATCACGGCTCGTGGACCTGGACTGTGCGCGTTTTCTGCGTTATATGGCCGTTTTTGCGTCCAGTCCCTTGGGGTGGGGGGTCAGAATTTCAGGGCCAATCCCACACCGTTTTGCGTGATGGCCAGTTCGGTTTTGACGCACATGTTCTTCATCTTGTAATGACCTGCGCACCATAGCGGAACTCCTACAGCTATGAATGGAACAGAAGCCAGGACACCTATGTAGCTAAGCACGGGACCCACATATGTAGAACCTATATACGGATCGTTTTGTTGTTTATACGCATTGCTACCAACATATATTATCTCCCCGACGCCATATAGAATACTTGCCGCCAGGATACCCCCTCCTATGCTTGTAAGAATTACACCGGATTTATATATCTTTCTGTATTTATTGTACTTGAGATATGCTGTTTCTGTGGTGAAAAGCTGATAATTGTCCTGGCTCAAGTTCTCTCCATTTACAAATATCTTCCCTGACTTGTACTCCAGTTTTATATCAGGATTTTGTATCTGTGCTGACATAAAAAAGGTTGATATGGCAGAAAATAGCAGTAGTAATAAATATTTCTTCATATGATCTTTTTTGTGGTTTTTGTAAAGATACAATGATTTTTGTAAAGATTACTCTCCCTTATATGGTTCGATCATCTCGCGGATCTCCTGTTTGGCTGCTTTCCAGCGAGGGATATCGATTTTTGCACCGATTACCTCTACCACTTTTGCGGAGATGATGGAGCCGATGTTTCCACAAATTTTGATTGGGAGACCGAGGGAGTGGCCGTATAGGAAACCGGCTGCGTAGATATCACCGGCACCGGTGGCATCGATGGCTTCTGCTGCCCATGGCTTGATGAAGTGGTACTCGTCACCACTTTTCACCATAGACCCCTCTTTGCCCACTTTTACAACAGCGATTTTGCAAGATTGGGATATCACATCCAATGCCTCACGAGGTGGTAGTTTGGTGTATGCCTGTGCCTCTGTCTCGTTTGCGAAAACGATATCGACGTAGTTCTCAACTATGTCGTGAAGGAATGCATCGTTTGATTCCACCACATTGTATGAAGCCATGTCTATAGAGATGATCATTCCTGCCTCTTTTGCAAGCTCGACTGCCCTTCTCAGAAGTGCCTGATTCTGTACGAGGTATCCCTCGATATGGAAGTAGTCGTAGCCCTGGAACATCTCAGGTGTAAGGTCCTCGGGTACCATCTCAAGTGCTGCTCCGAGATATACGGCGAAGGTTCTTTCTGCGTTTGGATTTGAGATGAATACCATTGCCCTTCCTGAAGAGGATTTGCCTTTGAGCAGGGTAGCTTTGATCCCGTTGCGTTCAAGGTCAGATTTGTATAGGGCCCCGAGATCATCATCACCCACTTTTCCGATGAAGCCTGCACGCATTCCGAAGACTGCTGCGCCGTTGATGGTGTTGGCTGCAGAGCCACCCGCCACATATTCAACCCCCATTGGCTTTAGTGTAGCCCAGATCTTGTCACCGGTGGACTGGTCTACGTGTTGCATGCTCCCTTTTGGAAGGTGATACTGTTTCAATAGCAAATCGTTTGGAAGTACTGCCAAAATATCTGTGAGGGCGTTCCCTATACCTAAAATAGACTTCATCTTTATATCAGTTTTAACCCCGCAAAGTTAAAGTTATATCCGATAATTCACAAGGATGTTTGGATATGTTTTTGAGACACATTACATTTGCACCGAAATTCGACTTAGAATGATTATAGCTAAAACATTGGCAGAGTTTGAGTCTGCTAGAGCTGCAATAAGCGGTGATAAAAAGGTGGGTTTTGTCCCCACAATGGGAGCTCTCCACGAGGGCCATCTCTCACTTATCAGAAGATCGGTGGAGGAGTGTGATGTTACCATCATATCCATTTTTGTAAATCCTACCCAGTTCAACAATCAGAACGACTTCAATACCTATCCAAGAACAGTCGAAAACGACTGCAAACTTGTAGAACCAGTGGGCGTTGATATCGTTTTTGCCCCAAGGGTGGTAGATATCTATCCAAATGCTGCTGCAGGTGACGGTGCACCTCTTGATACCAGAGTTCTGGATCTTGGCGGTTTGGATATGTATGGTGAGGGTCCCCGTCGTCCGGGCCATTTCAATGGTATGGCACAGGTGGTGACACGTCTTTTCGATATCGTGAAGCCTACCCACTCATTCTTCGGCGAGAAAGATTTCCAGCAGTTGGCTATTATCGAATATTTTACCAGAAATCTTCAGTATCCTATCCAGATAGTGCGTTGCCCTATCGCCAGAGGAGAAGATGGTCTGGCTCTAAGCTCACGCAATGAGTTGTTGACTCCTGAACAGAGGGCAGCCGCTCCACACATCTACAAATGCATCTCCAAAGGTATTGGGATGGTGGGTAAGGTGAGCGTGGCGCAAGCTATTGAGGATATTACCAATGAGATAAATTCAAATCCACTTTTGGAGACAGAGTATGTGGAGATCATAAACGCTTCCACACTTGAGCCTGTTACCGAGTGGGATCAAGCTGAGAGTATCCAACTCTCTTGTGCAGTATTTGCACACCCTGTAAGACTAATCGATAACCTTAAATTGAAATAAAATGCTTCTTCAAATACTTAAATCAAAGATTCACAGAGTTACTATTACTGAGGCAAACCTTCACTATATAGGCAGCATCACTATTGACAGCGCACTTATGAAAGCTGCAGGTCTATATGCTGGTGAGAAGGTATTGGTGGTAAATATCAATAACGGTAACCGTCTTGAGACTTATGCTATCCCAGGTGAGGAGGGTAGCGGAAAAATCGGTCTGAATGGAGCTGCAGCCCATCTTTTCGGTGTGGGTGATGTGGCTATCATCATGTCTTTTGCACTGATGACCGAAGAGGAAGCTTCAGAATACAAACCTAAACTAGTATTCCCAGACACAGCTACCAACCAACTTGTATGAAGAGAGATCTGAAGAAGATTGGTGGTTGGATTCTAATGCTGCTTCTGGCGGTGATTTTGCTCTATTTCGCCTTTAAGGGGGTGAAATGGAGCGATTTTATTTCTGGTCTTGCGAGCTGCAACTTCTGGTGGATCCTGGTCTCTATGGTGGCGAGTTTTGCAGTGTTTGTCCTAAGAGGTATCAGATGGAGATATATAATGCTCCCACTTAACCCCAACATTACCCGTAAAGAGGCTTACGATGGGGTCACTATCGCTTACCTCTCAAACTTTGCCCTCCCCAGAGCCGGTGAGTTTGTCAGATGTGGGGTGATCTCCTCTACCGGCAAGGCGAGCTTTGAGTCTGTCCTAGGCACAGTGCTCCTGGAGAGGAGTTGGGATATGCTCTGCTATATTCTTGTCCTTTTGGGTGTACTTGCCCTCAGTTGGGAGAGATTCGGAGCATTCATAACAAAGGAGATATGGACTCCACTTGTAGAAAAGCTCCCTTTCGATATAGCCTGGCTTATATTTGTGGTGGCAATAGTGTTTGTGGCTCTGGCTGCATGGGTCTATATCAAGCGTGAGACATTGAGGAAAAACAGACTAATCGGTAAAATATTTGATATAGTGGCAGGCCTGATAAGGGGGCTTGTGGCTGGTATCAGGATGGAGCACAAATGGGGATTCATAGTGACCACTATCCTTATCTGGGCAGGTTACTGGATCATGAGCTATTCTACTATTCTTGCTTTCCCGCAGGTGGTGGAGCTGACAGCAGCAGATGCCGCTTTTTTGATGGTGGTGGGCAGCCTCGGATGGATCGTCCCTGTGCAGGGTGGTATAGGGGCATACCATTTCGTCATAAGTTTGGCCCTATTCTCAATATACGGCATAGCCCAGACTTCAGGTGTGATTTTTGCAACCATTTCACATGAGAGTCAGGCCCTTGTAATGCTAATTTGTGGCACCATCTCTTTATTTTCATTGAGAAAAAGAAAAATTACTATCTTTAAGCACCAAAACAACAGTTAATGAAAAAGATTTATTCAATATTTCTAGTGGCAATAGTGGCATTATTGTCCACAGATGCAGTTCTGGCTCAAAATAACAGACGCCAAAGGGAGATGGATGCACTCTATTACCCACGTCATGAGATATATGTACACTACGGTTCACCTACAGTGATGGAACTTGTGACAGTTCTTCCTGCCCCAAAAGAGTTTAGTGCGGATACCAAAGATCAGGTTTTCTCAGGTGCTCCTGGTATAGGATACAATTTCTCTCTCAGCAAAAAGCTGTCGCTCGGTATTTTTGGCGGTTACAGCTACTCAAAGGCCAATATTTATGCCATGCCACCTAAGGAGAGCAGCGCAAATGAGATCCTTTTGTATGGAAAGGGTGTCCGTAGCTATGTAGGCCAGGTGTCTGCAAACTGGATATATCTACATGAAGATGATCTGGAGCTCTCTACAGGATTGTATTTGGGTGTTGCTTATTGGGATGAAGATGTCCATTTCTATGCTGATAAAGGGATCTTGGAGGGCTACATTACAGAAGATTTCGTGTTCCCTCACTCAAATGAGCAATGGAGGGTCTCATATCACTTCACAGCCTGCAAGGTGAGATATGGAAACACTTTCGGAGTGTTCGGTGAATTGGGCTTCGGCTATAGAGGTCTGGTCAATGTAGGCTTATCGATCAAGTTGTAATCATGACAATCCTTTTCAGTGTAGATTTTACCACCCGTTTCGGACAAAATCTATTCGTAACCGGTTCCCTCCCAGAATTGGGCGGAGGTGATATGTCCAAAGCTCTTCCCCTCGATTACAAGGGATCAAGATGGGAGGCTGAGATCAAGATCAACACTTTTCAGGATAAGACTTTCAACTACCGCTATTTCGTAAAGGAGGAGGACGGACTGATTTTTCAGGAGGTTGGGGGCGGCCGCACCATCACCCTGAGAGGGACCAAATCCCTTGTTTTGAGAGATTCGTGGCAGGGGAATGATGACAATGCCCCATTTCTGCACTCCCCTTTCTCAAATATTTTTCTCTCCCATAAGAGCAATGCTGCCACCACTACTCATCACCACTCCAAGGAGGTGATAATAAGGGTTACTGCACCCATAGTGGAGAAGGATGCAGAGCTCTTTATCGCAGGAAGCTGCAGGGAGTTGGGTGCATGGGATCCGGCCAAGGCGTTGCACCTCAAATCTATACAGGATTTCAAATGGGAAATTCATCTGAATGGTGAGAATCTCCCTTCAGAGTTCAGATATAAATTCATAAAGAGATATATAGACGGTTCAGTGGTATGGGAAGTGGGAGAGGATTATCAGATCCAGATCCCAACCCTGGAAGAGGATGAGACTTTCTCCGTAGAACACTCGGCAGACAGATTTGGGGCAGTTAAGCCCAGATATGCCGGTG
The DNA here is from genome assembly GCA_017546125.1 of Bacteroidales bacterium. Taxonomy (GTDB): domain Bacteria; phylum Bacteroidota; class Bacteroidia; order Bacteroidales; family UBA932; genus CAAGNP01. The sequence goes on along the minus strand of JAFYXO010000018.1, from coordinate 33,514 downwards.
TTGCAGTCCCTGTTTTCAGCCTAAGAAGCGAATCTGACTGCGGCGTGGGTGAGTTCTCTGACATCAAACTGATGGCGGACTGGGCGGCAGCCACAGGGCAACGCATTATCCAGCTACTACCTATCAACGATACCACTTCTGACGGAAGCTGGAGAGACTCATATCCATACAATTGTATCTCGGTGATGGCTCTCCACCCAATCTATATCAATATCCCTGAGATAGGGGATTTCCCCACTGAGGATATGAAGCGGGAGTATGAGGAGGGGAGAGCTTTGCTCAATAATACCCCCTTCCTCGAATATGAGAAGGTTTTTGCCTTCAAAATGGGGTTTGTCCGTCGCCTTTTTGAACACCATTGGGAGAGGATCTCCCATACGGAGGAGTTCAAGGAGTTTGTCCGTCAAAACAGGGACTGGCTTTCGGCATACGGGAAATATTGCGCTAAGCGGGATGGGGCAAAAAACCAATACTTTTACCAGTTTGTCCAATACCACCTCTCAAAGCAACTTTCAGCAGCGGTAGAGTATGCCCACTCAAAGGGGATTGCCCTGAAAGGGGATATCCCTATCGGAGTCTCCCCACTTGGGGTGGAGGCTGCAGCGGAGCCGCAATACTTCCATCTTGATTCCCAGGCCGGAGCCCCACCCGATGCCTTTGCTGAGGATGGGCAGAACTGGGGCTTCCCTACATATAACTGGGAGGCAATAGCAGCAGACAATTACAATTGGTGGAAGAGGCGCCTGACCAATATGGAGCGCTACTTCGATGCCTACAGAATAGACCACATACTTGGATTTTTCAGAATTTGGGAGATACCATCCGGATACAAGAGCGGTATCATGGGGCATTTCAATCCGGCACTACCATTGAGTGAAAAGGAGATTCTGGATTGGGGTTTGAGATTCAGGAAGAGCTTTAAAGAGACTCTGTTTTTTGAGGATCCTGTGAAAAAGGGGCTTTACCATCCGGGTATCTCTGCCCACAAGAGCGAGGTGTACAAGGCTCTCTCTGAGGGGGAAAAGCTTGCGTTCAACCGCCTGTATGAGGACTTCTTCTATGTAAGACACAATAAGTTCTGGGAGAGGATCGGATATCAGAAACTCCCTGAGATAGTCTCAGCTTCCAATATGCTCCCTTGTGCAGAGGATTTGGGGATGATTCCTGACTGTGTTCCAGGTGTCCTCAGAGATCTGAAGATTCTCACATTGGAGGTGCAGAGGATGCCTAAAGAGTATGGTTGCTCTGTAGGGAACCCTGCCCGTTACCCATATCTCTCTGTCTGCACCACAGGTACCCATGATATGGAGACCTTGAGGGGTTGGAAAGGGGAGTGTGCTCCTGATCAGGTGAAGGAGATAATAAAAGAGCATCTTGAGAGCCCGGCTATGCTGACAATACTCCCTCTGCAGGACTGGCTTGCCCTTACAGATCATTTGAGGATGGAGAATCCAGAGGATGAGAGGATAAATACCCCTTCAGATCCGAACAACAGGTGGAGATACAGGATGAATATCTCTCTGGAGGATCTAAAAAAAGAATCCCACCTGAATGGTGAGATTCTTACTCTGATTACTGATTCAAGGGGGCTATCTTAGATTCATTTACAAGCCACTCGAATATTGGCGAGAACTCGCATTCCCCGTGGGCTGCAAATCCTTCCGGATGGAACTGGAGTCCGAGGACTCTCATGTTGCCTGTACCCTCGACCGCCTCTACTACACCGTCTTTAGCCACAGCGATCACCTTTAGAGAAGGTGCCACCTTCTTGACAGCCTGGTGGTGGAATGTGTTCACTGCTGTCTTTTCAGTTTTAAGAAGGTTATATAGAAGTGAATTTTTCTGGATAGTGATAGAGTGGGTAGCAGTAGATGATGGAGCCTCCTGTCTGTGATCCACCATTGAACCTTTCACTTGTGAAGGGATATCCTGAATAAGTGTGCCGCCAAGTGCCACATTAAGCATCTGCATACCTCTGCAGATACCAAGTACAGGGATACCTTTTTCCACTGCTTTTCTGATAAGGATGTAGTCGAATTCATCCCTTGCAGGGGCGATTTCTCCCATTCTTGGATGTGGCTCCTCGCCGTAGAATTTAAGTGGATTGACATCCTCTCCACCTGTCATTACAAGACCGGTGATAGTGTTGAGGATAGCGTCAAGCTGTACTTCGTCAGTGGTCATAGGGATGACAAGTGGTACGCCACCTGCATTTTTAATGGCGTTGATATAGGTGAGTGGGGCGCTTGCAGAACCTGAAGAGGCTGTAGATGATACACCGATGATAGGTTGTGCCAACAAGCTGCCGGCAAATAGAAGGGATATAATCCCAATCAGTACTCTTTTCATATTATAATCTGTGTTTTAATTAATTCTAATGGTGGTCGTGTTCTCTCTCCCAAGGTCCGAAGTTGTTTCCGTCTCCATTGTGGAAGTCCACCTCCAGTTTGACAGCTTTTTTACCCTTTTCATCCATGGTGAATGTTACGGGGAATGCGTATCCGTCTGAACGGAAAGAATATTCAAGACCATTGACGTGTGTAAGTTCGCGTTTCCACCCTTTCTTGCCCACTTTGATGTAAAGTTTTCCATCTTCAAGCTCCACTTCGGCACATCCGAAAAGGGGACCTTTGTGGTAGTGGCCTACGAGGGCTTTAGGATTTGGTGCAGGGATAACCTCTACAGGTTTCTTATTCTTCTCTTTCTCTGCCTGGTCCTTTCTCTCAGACTCCCACCATGATGCGAGGTATTCTGCATTGTAGTCCCTCTCTACACCGTCGCCAAGATACAGGTCTATGGTTTTGCGCATGATGGCATAGCGTGGATCTGAAGGAACTTCACTGTTGCAGAGAACTACCAGACCCAAATCAAGTTCAGGTACAAATGCGCAGATGGCGGTGAATCCCCATGTGGTACCTGTATGGAAAAGAAGTCTGTATCTGTCATTCTGCTCTACAAACCAGCAATGACCGTAAAGTCTGATGTAGTCATCTGACTGTGATACGATAGTCTGTCCTTTATGGAGATATTTCATCTGTCTCTCAGAGATAACCTGTTTTTCCCCTACTTTACCAAGGTCAAGGTGGAACTGTGCATATTTGGCCATATCCTCCACTGTAGAGTTGACACTTCCGGCAGGGCCGATTACAGTCTCCCACCACAAAGCCCTCTCGTCACCATATAGAGGTGCCACATGCATCTTGTCGGGAACATAGTAGAACTCGTGAGGTACACATGCCCTGTCGCCTGCATCCACAAAGCCGTTCTCCACATCTGAGCCGTATCCGTTGACACTTGAAGAGGTCATTCCAAGTGGTTCGAAAATTCTGGTCCTTATGTTCTCTTCCCATGTTTTTCCGGTAACCTTCTCAATCACTTTCTCAGCTATGATGAAAGTGATGTTGTTGTAGGCGTATGTGTGGCGGAACTGGTATTTTGGTTTGATAAGACCCATCATCTTGTATACGTCATCCCTGTCATAACCTACATTAGGGATATATGTACCTACCTGACCACCGATACCGGTCTTGTGGGTCATAAGGTCCTTCACCTGCATATTGTTCTCCACATACTCATCACCCCATCTGAAATCGGGGAGGATGTTCTTCACTGTGTCGTCCCAGGATACGAGCCCCTCGTCCACAACAGAAGCCATGACTGCTGCTGTGAATGACTTGGATACCGATCCGATCTGGAAGATGGAGCTGCTCTCCACCGCTACATCCTTGCCCATCTCCTTTACACCATAACCTTTGGAGAATACCATCTCTCCATCCTTGATTACAGAGACTGCCATTCCGGGGATTTCCCACCCCTGCTTCACTTGCTGGATATACTCATCCAGAGTGGCGAGGATCTTGTCATTTGAACACTCGTTTTGTGAATAACCTGCCCATGAGAAAGATAACAGGGCGAAGGTTAGGGTAAAAAAGAATTTCTTCATGTCGTGATTGATTTATTTATCCACAAATATAGTTAAATTTGCTTTCAAATAGAGAGAAAAGGTTATGGCAAAAAGTAAAACAGTGTGGTTTTGTTCCTCTTGTGGCAATGAGAGTCCGAAATGGATGGGGAGATGCCCCGCGTGCGGTGAATGGAATACTATGGTAGAGGAGCCTAAAGCCACCTCCGCGAAAAGTTCTTCGGGCGACCGCAGCAGGTCTCTTCTGAAGATTTCAGACGCCAGACCTACCCCTATAAATGAGATTGATATCACTCAAGAGAGCAGAATCTCCATCGGCAATGAAGAGATAGAGCGTATCCTTGGAGGTGGTCTTGTCCGTGGTTCGATGATCCTTATCGGTGGTGAACCCGGTATCGGCAAATCGACCTTATCCCTTCAGATTCCCCTCGGGTGCCCCTCTTTGAGGACTCTGTATGTTTCGGGAGAGGAGTCGCCACGCCAGATAAAACTCAGGGCGCAGAGACTCTCCGGTGGCAAGGAGGATGAACTCTCCAATTGTCTGGTTCTCGGTGAGACCCTTCTTGAGAACATTATCTCCATAGCCAAGGAGACAGCCCCGGAGCTACTTATAATTGACTCGATACAGACAATATACTCTGAAGCCCTCGATTCATCCCCCGGCTCAGTGACCCAGGTGCGTGAATGTGCATCTGCATTACTTCGCTATGCCAAAGAGAGCAATGTGCCGGTGATCCTTATCGGACATATCACCAAAGAGGGATCTATTGCCGGACCGAAGGTCCTGGAGCACATTGTGGATGTGGTTCTGCAGTTTGAAGGGGATACCCGACATGCATACAGAATATTGCGCAGCATAAAGAACAGGTTCGGCTCTACTGCGGAGCTTGCCATTTTCGAGATGCTCAACAGCGGCCTCAGACAGGTGAGCAACCCTTCAGAGATTCTGACCCCGATGCATGATGACGATTTGAGCGGTGTCGCCGTAGGGGCAATGCTGGATGGTACCAGACCTTTCCTTATCGAGGTGCAGGCCCTTGTCTCTACCGCTGCTTATGGAATGCCGCAGCGCTCCGCTACAGGGTTTGATGTGAGGAGGATGAATATGCTCCTGGCTGTCCTTGAAAAAAGGGCAGGGTTCAAACTCTCTGCGAAGGATGTGTTCCTGAATATTGCCGGAGGCTTAAAAATCTCCGATCCTGCCTGTGACCTGGCGGTAATCTGTGCTATCCTCTCATCGAATTTTGACCTTAATCTCTCTCCCCGTATCTGTTTTGCAGCAGAGGTGGGTCTGAGTGGCGAGTTGCGCCCTGTCGGGCAAATAGACAGGCGTATCGCAGAAGCACAGCGACTCGGCTATAAGAAAATCTACATATCTTCTTACAACACATCAGGGGAATTCCGTAACAAAAAGACCAAAGGAATCGAGGTGGTAGAGGTGTCCAACATCGCAGCCCTCTGCCGCAGCCTCTTCCAGGAGTGATCCCATTGCGAACTTCCAGCCCGCGACCGAATTCACTCCCGTCATACCCTTGACCTGGCGATCCCGTCACTCCCGACCACGTTCGGGTGTCTGAATCGCGAAGAGGTTAGACACGAAAATGGACCTCCAGGTGGGAAAAGTGTTCCCAATCCCGTCTAGGATAGATGGATTGGGCACGCTAATCACTCATAGAAGCACCTGCAGCCAGGATTGATGTGCCTAATCTGTTCGTGATGAGATCGCCAATGTCCTAGTAGGGAATGAAAAGCACACTTCCATTCCCTGGTAGGTAAATGTGAGAACCTGTCCACACCCTCTGCTGTAGTAAGTGCTTCATTTATCTATTGTTAATAGTTTGAAATTTTGCCTATGCGGGGAAATTCATTATTCTGAAAATCCCTTTTTTCATATTTTTAAAATTATGACAGAACGTACAAAGAAGTAAACAGATGAAAGTGTTGTAGAATATGACAGAAAAAGTAAATAATAAGTTGGAATATTGCATTCACAGAATTTTAAACGATTATTTATTATGATGACTCAAGAGAAACAACGTTATGTGGACATACTGTCCAATAGTGGATTTAAGGCAGTGTTTGGAGATCAGGACAATAAGCCGGTGTTGATAGATTTTCTCAATGCATTTTTACCGCAGGGGAGAAGGGTCAAGAATCTTACCTATGCCACTACAGAGATAGAGGGGTTGACACAGAGTAATAAGTCTGTTAAACTTGATTTACGGTGTGAAGATGAGGATGGGACCTCATTTATAATAGAGATGCAGCGATATGATCAAGCCAATTTTTTTCAGCGATGTGTCTCATACAGTTCTAAGGTTTATGATATGAAGACGAGCAAGGGTGATGAAAGTTATGATATTCCACCGGTTTATCTTATCGGCATATTAGCCGTAGACAGTTTTGACCGTAGAAGTGAAATGTGGAGGGACAGATTCATTTCGGATTATACATTCAGAGAAAAGTATACCGGTGAGGTGGTATGTGAAACAATTTCTCTTATCTTTGTAGAACTGAAGCGCTTTGAGAAGCGTTTGGAAGATTGTAGCAGTATCATAGATAAGTGGTGTTACGCTCTGAGGTATATGAGTAAACTCGATAGTTTGCCATTAGAATTGAGGAGGAGCGTATTTGAGAGACTCTTTCAGGCCGCGGAGATCGCTCAGTTTAGTCCAGAGAAACGGGAAAAATACGAACACGATATGATAACAGAGCGAGATGAAATCAACATTCGTCGCACAGCCGAACAGAAAGCCAGAGCTGAAGGAGTAGCCGAGGGGATTGCAAAAGGAAAAGCAGAAGGAAGAGCTGAAGGCCGAAAGGAAGGCTTGTTTGAAGTGGCTAAGAGTCTGCTTGGCAGTGGTATGTCCGTATGTGATGTGTCCAGACACACCGGTCTTACAGAAGCTGAGATAGAGGCGCTATTAGGATAACTCTTTCAGGCCGCGGAGATCGCTCAGTTCAGTCCAGAGAAACGGGAAAAATATGAACACGATATGATAACAGAGCGAGATGAAATCAACATACGTCGCACAGCCGAACAGAAAGCCAGAGCCGAAGGAAGAGCTGAAGGAGTAGCTGAGGGAATGGCAAAAGGAAAAGCAGAAGGCCGAAAGGAAGGCTTGTTTGAAGTGGCTAAGAGTCTGCTTGGTAGTGGTATGTCCGTATGTGATGTGTCCAGACATACCGGTCTTACAGAAGCTGAAATAGAGGCTTTGTCTGCATAAGACCTTTCATATATAATATATAATACACCCATCACACCCGACCCCGTTCGGGTGTTTGTATCATGAAACCCTACCAGAGTGTGTATGAATAATGGCGGAGCTGTGCTTAGTGCTGACTTGTGAATATTTTAAAATAGTCCGTACAGCTGTGCGTCGATACGGTCGATAATCTGGCTGAGGTGCTCTGGGTTCTCTTCGAACTTGAGATCATCTACATTTACCACCAATAGTGGGCCGTCCTTATAGTTCTCAATCCACTCTTCATAGCGGTCGTTGAGACCTTTCAGGTAGTCGATACGGATACTGCTCTCGTATTCGCGACCCCTCTTCTGGATCTGTGCCACAAGATTTGGGATGGATGATTTGAGGTAGATGATAAGATCGGGAGCCTTTACCAGTGAGGTCATAAGGTTGAAAAGGGATGAATAATTTTCAAAGTCCCTTGAATCCATAAGGCCCATGGCGTGGAGGTTGGGGGCGAAGATTCGTGCATCTTCGTAGATGGTCCTGTCCTGGATTACGTTTTTATTGCTGTTGCGGATAGCCACCACATCTTCGAAACGGCGGTTAAGGAAGTAGACCTGAACATTGAATGACCAGCGTCTCATATCGTTGTAGAAGTCGGAAAGGTAAGGGTTGAAATCGACATCCTCAAATTTGGGCTCCCAGCCGTAATGTTTTGACAACAAGTTTGTAAGGGTGGTTTTACCACTTCCGATATTTCCAGCAATAGCTATATGCATCTTAATCCCTCCGATATTTTAAAATTTGAGTGACAAATATACCCATTCTTTTCGTAATTTTGCCATCATGATCAAGACTTTTTATTTTAACGATTTGCGTACCTGTTGCTATGTGCTATGGGACGACACTAAAGAGTGTGTAATAGTGGATGCAGGCTGTTATTCCGAAAGCGAGAAGGGCAGACTTGCAAAATTTGTATATGAGAATGGCCTCAAACCTGTAAAGCTTCTCCAGACTCACGGTCACTTCGACCATGTGATGGGTTGTGTGTTTGCCAAAAAGCAATGGGATATACCTGCATACATGAATCATGGTGATATACCCCAGGTGGCACGTGCGACCTCTTATGGCGGATATTTCGGTTACGATTTTGAGGATCCCAAAGAGGACTTTGTGGATGTCAAGGATGGGGACGAGATAAAATTCGGAAATACCACATTGAAAGTTATGCACACCCCTGGTCACTCAAAAGGTGGCGTGGTCTATTACAATGAGGCTGAGAAATATGTCATCACAGGTGATTCCCTGTTTGCCCAAAGCATCGGTCGTACAGACCTGCCAGGCGGAGATCTGGATGAGCTGATGGCGAGCCTTAAGAATAAGATTCTTGCACTCCCTGAAGACACTGTAGTGTATCCAGGTCACGGACCATCCACAGATGTGGCAACAGAGAAAAAGACTAACCCATTCCTGATGTAATTTATGGATAGTATAAAGATCACCAAAGCGAATGTCCATAACCTGAAAGATGTATCTCTTGAGATACCTCGCGGGAGGCTTGTGGTGGTCACCGGTCTCAGTGGAAGTGGAAAGTCCTCGCTGGCATTCGACACCATTTTTGCAGAGGCCCAAAGGAGATACCTCGATACACTGTCACCATACGCCAAACACTTTATTGGAGTTATGGAGAGGCCCGATGTGGAGAGCATCGAGGGGTTGAGTCCCACTATCTCCATAGAGCAGAAGAGTACCAACCGTAACCCACGCTCTACAGTGGGGACTGTTACCGAGATCTCCGATTTTCTGAGGCTCCTTTACGCCAGAGCATCTGTGGCATACTCCCCGATTACAGGGAAGGAGATGGTAAAATATTCCGATGCCCAGATAGTCGATCTTATACTCAGTAAGCATGCAGGGAGAAAGACCCTGCTCCTCTCACCTCTGGTAAAAGGGCGCAAGGGACACTACAAGGAGCTGTTCGAGAGTATGCTCCGCAAGGGTTATACCCAGATGAGGGTGGACGGAGAGCTTCAAAGCATCTCCGATTTGCTTGAGGGTGTGGACAGGTACAAGACCCACTTTATCGATCTTGTCGTGGACAAACTGATCCCTAAAGAGGAGGATTACAAAAGGGTCAGGGACTCTGTCCAGACTGCGCTCAATTATGGCAAAGGCTCATTGTCTGTATTGGATCTTTCTGATGGGGAGCTCTCCCACTACAGCAAGCATTTCATATGCCCCGACAGCGGGGTCTCATTCCCTGAGCCCGCACCCCATACATTCTCCTTCAACTCCCCCCAAGGGGCTTGCCCCCATTGTAAGGGACTTGGGATGATATCGACTGCAGATATCTCCAAAATCATCCCCGACGACTCCCTTTCCATCGCAGATGGTGGAATAGAGCCTATCGGAGTAAGGAAGGACAATAACCTGTTTGCAGTCCTTGAGAGTATTGCCCATAAATACGATTTCACCCTTACAACCCCTATACGTGAACTTCCGGAGGATATCCTCAACCTTATACTCTACGGTTCTGAGGAGCTGTTCAGAGTCAAGTCCATCGGAGGTCTCTCAGAGATGGTGACATTCCCCGGTATTATAGCGAGGCTGCAGCGGAAGGAGGAGGAGAGTGAAGAGAGCTTCGACAAAAAAGGGCGCTTCTCGAGCGAAAGTGTCTGCCCCCATTGTAATGGCACCCGTCTTAAGGAGGAGGCACTCCATTTCAGGATTGACGAAAAAAATATAGCAGAGGTCTCAGATATGGATATCAGCGAGCTGCACGAGTGGATCTCATCATTGGCACAGAAGCTTGACAGAAAGCAGAGTGCCATTGCGTATGATATATTGAAGGAACTCAAGGATCGCGTAGGGTTCCTTATCGATGTGGGGCTGGAGTATCTGTCGCTAAGCAGGGCAACACGCTCCCTTAGTGGTGGTGAGAGCCAGAGGATCAGGCTTGCGACCCAGATTGGTTCCAAACTGGTAAATGTCCTCTATATCCTCGATGAACCCAGCATTGGACTCCACCAGTCGGACAACAGGAAACTTATCCATTCGCTGAAGAAACTTCGAGACGAAGGGAACTCGGTGATGGTGGTGGAGCACGACGAGGAGATGATGCGAAGTGCCGACTGGCTCATAGACATCGGCCCGGGTGCAGGTATTGAAGGGGGCGAGGTCCTATTCTGCGATGAACCCTCGAAGCTCCCCCAATCGTTCCCTCAGGAGGGGATCTCCCTCACAGCGGACTATCTGCTTGGGAGGAAGAAGATAGAACTTCCTGCGGCCAGACGCAAGGGCAATGGCAAATACCTTGAACTTAAAGGTGCCACCGGCAATAATTTGAAGAGCGTCGACATAAAGATTCCGCTCGGGTGCTTTGTCGGGATAAGCGGTGTCAGCGGTAGCGGAAAATCTTCCCTTATCAATGAGACCCTCATGCCTATTCTGAGCAACAAATTCTACCGCTCACTCTATACACCCCTCCCATACGGAGAGATATTGGGTGTGGAGAACATTGACAAACTGATAGAGATAGACCAATCCCCCATCGGCCGCTCACCCAGGAGCAACCCGGCTACATATACAGGGGTATTTTCAGATATACGCAAGCTTTTCGAGCAGACACCTGATGCCAAAATCAGAGGTTTGAAGGCGGGCAAATTCTCATTCAATGTAAAAGGGGGGCGCTGTGAGGTGTGCAAAGGTGCCGGTGTGGAACTTGTGGAGATGAACTTCCTCCCTTCAGTGCAGGTGACCTGTAAAGAGTGCCGTGGCAAGAGGTACAAACCGGATATCCTCGCAGTAAAATACAAAGGAAAGAGTATCAATGATGTCCTGGAGATGACTATCTCTCAGGCAGCAGCTTTCTTTGAGCCTATACCATCCATCTACAGAAGGATCAAGACACTTGAGGATGTGGGTCTGGGTTACATAAAATTGGGCCAATCATCCCTGTCCCTCTCGGGAGGTGAAAACCAGAGGGTCAAACTCGCTACAGAGCTCTCCAAACCAAGTACCGGGAACTCCATCTTCCTCTTGGATGAGCCTACTACCGGTCTCCACTGTGAAGATATCAAGGTCCTTCTTGGTGTCCTGCAGAGACTTGTGGATCAGGGCAACACAGTGGTGGTGATAGAGCATAACATCGATGTCCTCCGCTCGGTGGACTATCTGTTCGATATGGGTCCCCGAGGTGGTCGTGATGGTGGTTTGATAGTGGCTGAAGGTACCCCAGAAGAGGTTGCACTCAACCCAAATTCAGTCACAGGCCGAGAATTGCTGTTCTGATTTTGCGCCATAAGGGTGGGTAAATTTACCCACCCTTACTGATGTATATTGCTGATAGTTAGTATTTTATAGAACTGCCGCCGATAAACTCCCTGAGGACGGATGTGGGTGGTACTGCCATTATCTCTTCAGGTGTGAGAGGTGTGATGTGTGCCAGGAATTTAAGCATTCGGACACTCTCAGAATATGCAGGAGATGTGACAGGGATTCTGTTCAGGTGTGGTTCTGCATAATATTTCAAGAGTGGAAGCTCAAATATGAGTGATGAGTTGAACATCACATCTGCATTCTCCTGGAATGGGAATATATTTCTCTCTTCACCCCTGCGGACACTTGGCCATCTGAGGATGGTATCTTCCGGCGAGACTCCACGTGTGCGTGCATCGCGGACCATTCTGCGGAGAAGTCGGCAGTCGGTGGTGGATATCACATTGTTCTCATCAAGTGAGAGGGATGTGAGTGCAGATACATATATTCTGAAAAGTTTGCTCTGGTCCAAATCTTTTGTGAGCTCCTTGTTCAGTGCATGGATACCCTCCATGATAAGAATATCCTTTTCGGTCATCCTGATGGTCTTTCCCGAGGCTACCCTTTCACCTTTGACGAAGTCAAATTTGGGGAGTTCCACCTCTTTTCCGGCAAGGATATCATTGAGCTGCTGGTTCAGGAATTCCAAATCCATCGCATAGAGTGATTCGAAGTCGTACTCGCCATTTTCATCAAGAGGGGTTTTGTCCCTGCTGACAAAATAGTTGTCCATCTCCAGAACGATAGGGTTAAGTCCGAGGGTGCGGCACTGGATCGCTATCCTGTTGGATGAAGTGGTCTTGCCGCTGCTCGATGGCCCTGCAATAAGTACCAGCTTGACACTGTCTCTCCTTGCGTAGATCATGTCTGCCACATTTGCATATTTCCTCTCGTGAAGGGCCTCCGCGATCTGGATTATCTGTACACTTTTTCCCATTTCAGTCGCTTTGTTGAGGTGTGCAAGGCTCTCTACGCCCAGAATGTCATTCCATTCGGAGTGCTCTTTGAATATCTCATTGAGCTTGTCCTGATATTTGTAATCAGCCACTCTCCATGGCTCTGATGATGATGGAGCCTGCAGGCAGAAACCATCGCTATATGGGACCAGATCAAACAGGTCAATGTAATCTGTAGATGGTAGAAGTGGTCCATAAAATGTATCAGGATAGCCGTCAAGATAGTAGATGGATGTAAAATATCTTTTCGATTTCTCTGCAAGAAGGCTTTTGGCTGTGTATCCTGTGTTTTTGAAGATAGATGCAACGATATCTTTTGGGAGTTTCTTCTTCTCTAGAGGGAGTCCCATTTTGATATAACCAGTCATCTTCTCTTTGAGGGAGCGGACCTGTTCTTCTGAAAGGGAGAGTACGCCATACTTGCCGTTCTCACCCTTCTCCTTCTCACGAATCTCACCGTACAGGCCGTTGGGGAGGGTGTAGTTGAATGTGAGACGGTGGTTAGGGAAAAGCTCTACAGCGCATCTCTGTAAGATGAAAGAGAGGGTACGTATATACATCCTCCTCCCATCAGGATGGGTCAAGTCGATGAATTTGACAATGTGTGGGTTGTAGACTCTGTAATCAAGCTCTTTCAGCTGATTGTCTACTATGGCCCCAAGGGGCCTGTATTTGCATTTATGGTCTAAAGATTCACATAGTTCAGACAGTTTGGTTCCGGGTTGGCACTCGTGGAGTGCAGCTGTGTTTTCACAAAAAATTTGAATCTTTTCCATACGCTTTTATTTTCTTAACCAGGTTTCAGGATTTTGTTTGTCTGTCCCTTTCCATAGCTGGAAGTGGAGTATTGCATTCCCCTCTTCACTATCATCAATCGTGCCGATAGGGGCGCCGGTCTTGACAGTTTGCCCACTCTTGACGTCCACTTTCTTCAGTTTGCAGTAGAATGTGAAATATTCTCCGTGCTGTACCAGGACGCACTGGTTGTAGCCGGGCATCACGAGGATCTGTTTCACTACACCGTCGAACACTGCGAGGGCCTTGCTGTTTTTGCTGGTGGAGATATCTACACCGTTATTGAAAGGGAGTTTTACCGTCTTGAATACAGGGTGATATGATTGTCCGAATTTCTCCACCACAACACCTTTTGTTACAGGCCAGGGGAGTTTTCCTTTGTTGTCACTGAATTTGGCAGATAGTTCATAATCCACCTTGACACTCTTGCCAGCCTGTTTCTGTTGCCTTACAGCTTCTGCAAGTATCCTCTCTATCTCTTTATTGAGTCTTTCGACCTCTTTTTTCTTTTTGTTCAGCTCGTTACGGAACTTCTTCTCCTGTTTTTTCAGTGAGTTGATGGTGTTCATCACCTGAGTCTCCTCACGTGAGAGCTTCTGATACTCCTGTTCCCTCTGTTTCTGGGTCTTGACAGAGGCCTGTCTCAGGCCGTTGAGCCTGTCCTTCTCTTTTGAGAGCTCTATTTTGGTCTCCAGAATCTGTGTCGCCTGTACTCGGACAGAGGATGAGAGGTTTTTAAGGTAAGACCATCTCCTTACACCCTGACCGATGTTTTCACTCGCCATTATATACATGAACCAGACCTTGGAATCCCTGTTTTTGTATGCGTTGTAAACGAGGTTTTCGTGGTATTGCTCCAATGTGTCGAGTCGTCTTTCAAGTCTCGCTATCTCCCTCTCCTTGGTGGATATATTGCTGTCGTACCCTTTGATCTCCTGATCCAGCGCTTTGATCATCCCTTTACGGTTTTCGATCTTTTTCTGGGTGAGGGTTAGGGCATTGATACTTTGTCTCTGTTTGTTTCTGGTGTTGCTGAGCTGCTTGTCAATGTAGGCAATCTCATCCTCAATCTTCTTCTTCTGTGCATTCTGCTTCGAGATATCCTGGCCGAATGAGATTTGGAAGATCAATAACAATGATATTATGGTGAGAACTCTTCTCATAGTTATTTCTTCATTTGGAGTCGTCTCTCTTTTATCTTCGCCCCCAGACCAAGTGAAGGGTCTTTTTTATCTGCCTGATCCCAGTAGATAAAGGCAAGGTCATACTCTTTCAGGGCAAACAGAATCTCTGCATAGTGATCCAGAAGGGTGGCATCGTCACTGCCACCATAAATCATAGCCCTCTTGATATAGTTTTTGGCCTCCTGATACTCCTCCATCTGATACAATATCCATGCATATGTGTCCAGATATGTAGGGTTGTCCGGTTCTGACAGGATGGTTTTCTTGCTCATTTTGGCCGCCTTTTTCAGATCTTTCCCCTCAAGACACAGGAAGTATGCGTAGTTGTTGAGTACAGGGTTGTAGTCTGGTTTTATTTTTAGCGCCTTATTGTAGCATGAATAGGTCTTTTTTAAATTGCCCTTCTCGTGATAAAGATCTCCAAGTGACGAGTAATAGATGTATCCGGTGGTGTCTTTTTTGGAGAGCCCTTTGATTATGTTTTCGTAGTGTGTTATCGCTTTGTCGAAATCTCCGTTTCTCCAGTAAGCCACAGGGAGTATCTCCATTAATGAGTTGTCATTCGGAAAGTAGTGAAGTGATCTCTCCACCTGTTCAGCGAGCTCTGTCCAGCTCTGCAAGTAGTATAGGAGAGAGGTGTACTCAATATTTGCCCTGTAATCCTCCGGATGGGACTCTACAGCCCCTTTGAAAAGCAGTTTTCCGAGACTGTCTCTACCTGTCTGGAGGTAATATGCCCCTCCCGAATAGAGGGCAGCGGTGTCTTGGGGGTGTGTGTTGATGATATTGTTGACCATCTCATCGATGTTGTTCATATACTGCCTTACAAAGTGAGGGTTCATCACCACCTCCTTCATGTATCTGGTTTTAATGTCAACCTGTATCTCCTGGTCCTGGAGGAAGATATTGATGTTGGTGAAGTATTCGGGGAATCTCATATTGGTCCTGTACACCTCAGCCAAACCCAAATATGCAGGTGCATAACCTGTCTCCAGTGCCAAGGCTTCCTGGTAGTAATTTATCGCCAATGAATCCATATGCAGCGACTTGCTAAGATCTCCCAGTACCAGTGCTACTCGGGGTGTAGGATACTTTTTGTAGTAATCCTCTAGATGGGCAAGTGCCCCATGGTAGTCCCCTTTGCGGATAAGCAGTTCATATTTTACCTCACCTGTAACCTCATTCTCCCCTTTAAGTGTCTCGATCCTGTTCAGGGTCTCCAGCGCTTTGTCGTATTGTTTGCTGGCTGTATAGAGGTCTATAACATCATAATAGATGGAGTGTTTGTGTGGATTGCTCTTGGCAATCTCCTCATATATTCCGATGGCCTTGTCCAAATTGTTCGTCTCCGAATAGAATTGGGCAAGTTTGATTTTGTACCAGATGTTGCCCGGATCCATCTCCAGTGCTTTGGACAGATATGCCTCAGCTGCCTGTGCATCCTGAAGCTGGATATATGTGAGACCGAGGTAGTAATATGCGGCATCATTGCCCTCATCATTCATTGTGGCCTGAGACAGGAGTTTGCGGGCATTTTCAAAATTCCCCTCATTGTAGTATCTCACCCCTTCCAGATAATACTCTTTGGGTGTAATGTCTTGGGACTTTTCCACTTGCGCAAATGTGGCAAATGAAAAAAGGAGGGAGAGGAGAAGTGTTATATATCTCATAAATAGTGTCTGTTCCGTTAGTTTTACAAATGTAATTATTTTTTAGGAGATGCAGCAAAATGGGTTATTTTTGCATCTATAATATGGAACAGGAACTTATAGCCGCTTGTATCAGGCAGGATAGAACTGCCCAGAGAAAAATATACGAGAGATATTCCCCTCGTATGTTTGCTATTTGTTTGAGGTATGCGAAGGATAGGGATGCGGCTATGGATTTGCTACAGGATGGTTTTATCACCGTCTTTTCCAAAATCACAAGTTATAAGAATGAGGGTTCTTTCGAAGGTTGGATGAGGAGGATTTTCGTCAATACGGCTCTTATGAGTTTGAGGCGGAATGATATTCTCAAGGGGGCGGAGGATGTCTCTGCACCCAGATCAGATGTCCCGTTTGAAGACAATATCCTGGAGCGTCTGGATGGCAAAAAGGTAATGAAGCTTATCGGGGAGATGCCTATCGGATTTAGGACAGTTTTCAATCTCTCTGTGTTGGATGGCTTTTCCCATCAGGAGATAGCGCAGCAGTTGGGGATTTCAGAGGGGGCTTCTAGATCGCAACTCAGCAGGGCCAGAGTGTGGCTCCAGGAAAGAATCAAAAGAATGGAAAAATAATTTATATGAACAATAAAGATTTTGACAAGAAAATAAAGGAGATGGTCGACTCGTATGAGGAGCCGTTGATGGTGGATATGTGGGGAGATATTGAGGCTGGGCTCAAGAGGAGAAGGGCTATCTTCGTTGTCAGGAGGGTGGCAACTTTTGCGGTGGCAGCTTCTTTGCTGGTAGGACTGGTTTTGAATATCCATAAAGCGGATAATGCTATACAAAACAAGATGGCCTCTTCTGTGACTATCAAGTCCCAGCCAGTAGAGATTGAAACAGCTTCTATTCTACGACTCCCTGCTTTGGCCTATTTTGCACCCCGCAAGCAGTCGGCAGTATCTGTAAGTCAGGTAGCGGAGGAGCAGGTACAGATCGTGGTTCCGGTGGTGGAGCCAGAAACAGAGCAAGTGCCAGCGAAAAGCTCTGTTGCGGTTCAGGAGCACTCTCCGTTCCAGGAGACCAAATCTGAAGAGATCCCTTATAACTGGGATATGCTTGAAGAGGAGGATGTGAAGGCAAGAGGTAAAGTGGTTATCGATCTTCTGTCAAACCTTCTCGCTTTGGGAGGCAATTCCGATTTCTCAAAAGGTACCACTATGTATATGCCTGGTACATCCATGACTGTACAGCAGACAATAACACCTATCTCCAAACCGACATTTGCACTCCCATTTTCTGTGGGACTTAATCTTCACATACCTTTTTCAGAGAGATTCGGATTGGGCACAGGTCTCAAGTATTCATATTTGCAAAACAGCTTCCAGGCCCTTGTGGACAACTCTGTTCAGGCTATGGTAGACCAGAAACTTCACTATATCGGAATACCTTTGTCTGCATACTATAAGATAATGAACTCAAATAACTGGTCTTGTTATGTTACCGGTGGAGGTGCACTTGAGAAAGGTTTGGGTGTGACAAGCAAGATGAAAGACCTTAAAGGGGATGTTACCTCCAGAAAGGACAAGATAGATGGGCTTCAGTGGTCTGTAAACCTCGGTGTAGGTCTTGAATACTTCTTCACAAATGTATTTGGTATCTATTTTGATCCGAGTCTTGTATATTTCTTCGATTGTGACCAACCATTCAACATCAGGACAAGTCAGCCATTGCAGTTTGAGATGGAACTTGGTTTGAGATTCAATTTGTAATGTGTATCATCTTAGCACTTCTTCTATATAGGACGGCCCTCTTTCTCTACAAGTTGGGGGCGCGTATCGCTGCACCGTTCAGCAAGAAGATCTCCCTTTTTGTTTCCGGTAGGAAGAATCTCCTGAACACAATCTCCTCAGAGGTTAAAGGCGATGAGCCGGTTATATGGTTCCATTGCCCATCGGTAGGTGAATTTGAGCAGGCGAGACCCATCATAGAGAGGTATAAGGAGAGGGGGGGCACATCTAAAATTCTATTGACTTTTTTCTCCCCATCCGGGTATGAGTTGAGAAAAAATTACCCACATGCAGATTGGGTATTCTATCTCCCGATGGATTCCAAAAGAAATGCTGCAAAATTCCTCGACGCAGTGAATCCTCAGATGGCTGTATTCGTCAAGTATGACTATTGGTATTTCTATCTGACTCAGTTGAAAAAGAGGGAGATACCCACATATGTAGTCTCTGCCATATTTAGGGAGGAGCAGCCATTTTTCAAATCCTGGGGGAATCTCTGGAGAGAGATGTTGGGGTGTTTTACTACCCTGTATGTACAGAACCAGGACTCTGCCACTTTGCTTTTATGGCAAGGGGTGAAAAATGTGGTTGTTGCCGGTGACACCCGATTTGACAGAGTGAGTGATATTGTGAAGGGTGCGGCAGCTTCCAATGAGACGGTAGAGAGGTTTGTTGAGGGGAAAAGGGTGATGGTAGCCGGCAGTACATGGAGTGAAGATGAGATGAGGATCTCCAGCGCTATCCGTGAGGGTAATCTGAAGATAGTTCTGGCCCCACACGAGGTATATCAGGATCATCTATCCAAGATTGATGAGATTTTCTCAGGCTATAAGGTGGTGAGGTACACCCAGAATCCTTCTGAGGAGGAGCTAAAAGGTGCGGACATTCTGGTTATTGACTGTATTGGGTTGCTCTCATCACTTTACAGATATGGTGAATTCGCATATATTGGTGGAGGTTTCGGGGCTGGCATTCACAATATCCTTGAGGCTGCCACATACGGCAAGGGGGTCATCTTCGGGCCCAAATATTATAAGTTTCAGGAGGCTAAAGATCTTATTGCCTTAGGTGGAGCGGTCACCTATACTACAGATTCGGAGCTCCGTTCCATCTTTGATGAGTGGGCAAAATATCCGGAAAAACTGCAGGAAGCCTCAAAAATTTCCAAAAAATATATTGAGGAGAATCAGGGTGCATCAGATATTTTTTTAAAAAACGTATTCTCCCTCTAAAATTTTTAAAATTCAGTTTTTAATTTCTTAAATCCTTGTAATTCACATCTTTGGACTCTATTTTTGGAGTAAAAAAAGATGTTGTTCAGGACTTATTGTGCCACTTGTGTGGGTTTGGAAGTGATCCCGGTGGTAGTGGAGATATCTGTGCAGACAGGTATAGGGATTTTTTTGGTCGGATTGCCGGACAGTGCAGTCAAGGAGTCTTTATTGAGGGTTACTACAGCCCTTCAAAGCTGCGATTATCGGATTCCAGGGAGGAAGGTGGTGATAAACCTTGCCCCAGCAAATCTGAGGAAGGAGGGGTCAGGCTATGATGTTGCGATAGCAATAGGGTTGCTGGCCGCCTCGCAGCAGATTATTGCCCCAGATATATCCGATTTCCTGATATTGGGGGAACTCTCCCTTGACGGCACCCTTAGGAGTGTCCCCGGGGCATTACCTATAGCGATGAAGGGGGCGGAGATGGGGTTCAAAAAGTGCATTTTCCCAGCAGACTCCGCCATGGAGGCTTCGGAGGTGGAGGGTATCACGATTTATGGGGTGAGGAACATTTCCGAAGTGGTGGATGTTATCAACGGAGCCGTCTATACTGAGTCTCTGGTAGTGAAGCGGGGCAATATTGCCATTGAACCGAAGGTATATAAGTCCGATTTTAAGGATGTTATCGGGCAAGGATTTGCAAAAAGGGGGCTGGAGATCGCTGCAAGTGGTGGGCACAATTTGATTCTCAGTGGTCCCCCCGGCTCGGGGAAGAGCTTTATGGCCTCTTGTCTGGCATCGATCCTTCCACCTATGAGCCGGCATGAGTCTTTAGTCACAAGTGCAATATATTCCGTGGCAGGACTTCTCTCCGGCAGTGGGGGGTTGATCCGTGAGCGCCCCTTCCGCACACCTCACAACACCTCAAGCGTAGTGGCAATGGTGGGAGGTGGCCCCTCGGCATCCCCTGGTGAGATATCTCTTGCGCACAATGGCGTCCTATATCTGGACGAGATATCCCTTTTCAGTGCCACTACCCTTGATCTGTTGCGTCAGCCCCTGGAGGACCGTTCAATCTCCATCTCACGGGCCAGGTATAAGGTGACATACCCTGCATCCTTTATGCTTGTCGGCTCTATGAACCCTTGCCCGTGCGGATATTATGGGGAGGAGGGGGAGAAGTGCACCTGTACCCCCGGGATGATTTCCCGCTATCTTTCCAAGATTTCAGGTCCGCTTCTGGACAGGATGGATCTGAATATCAATGTCCGTCCCGTGGAGAAGGATCTGCTGGTCTCTGGGGCCAGGGGTGAGGGGAGTGCAGCCATTGCGCAGAGGGTGATGGCTGCACGGAAGGTGCAGATGGAGAGATTTGCCCGGGATGGAATCTATACAAACTCCCAAATGGATGCACGTCAGCTGAATACGTATTGCCCGTTGGGCAAAAATGAGCGCGATTTTATGGGCAAGGCAATGGATAAATTGGCCTTGTCTGCCAGAGGGTATGGGCGTATTCTGCGGGTTTCCCGCACTATTGCAGACCTTGCGGGGGAGAAGAATATATCAATAAGTCACATTTCTGAAGCACTCTTGTATCGTTTCCAGGATTTTTTGTAACTTTGAAGGTTATGAAAAATATAGTTATCAAAGGCCTTGATACCATTGATGAGGCGGCAAAAGAGTTTTTACAGGAGATAGGGGACAATAAGATTATTGCCCTTTATGGCTCTATGGGTGCAGGCAAAACTACGTTTGTGACTGCTCTGTGCAGGGTTTTAGGTGTGGAAGATGTGGTGAACAGTCCCACATTTACCATTGTCAATGAGTACCAGACTGAGGAGGGGGAGCCTGTTTTCCACTTTGACTTCTACAGGATAAAATCGTTGAGAGAGGTGGAGGATTTGGGTTTTGAGGAGTATGTTTACAGCGATTGTCTGTGCTTGATGGAGTGGCCTGAGATGATAGAGGAGATGTTGCCGGAGGAGACTGTAAAGGTCTCAATTTCTGAGCAGGAAGATGGAACCAGATTGATCAAATTTATTTAACAACGATATGAAAAAATTATTTGCTTTATCACTTTCGTTCCTATTGATGGTCTCTTGCACATCAGCACAAAAGGAGATCCAGGTAGGTGCGTTGTCATTTGACGAGTATCTTCCTCTGTTGGAGGGTAAAAAGGTCTCTATCCTTTCAAATCAGACCGGTATGGTCTCATCTACTACCCATCTTCTTGATACATTGCTGGATATGGGTGTGAATGTGGTCTCTATCATGTCTCCTGAACACGGTTTCAGAGGTGATGCTGATGCCGGTGAACATGTCAGCAGCTCTATCGATCCCAAGACAGGTATTCCTATCAGATCCCTTTACGAAACAGGTGTAAACAGACCTTCAGATGAGTCTATGGCTGAGTTTGATGTTATGATCTTTGACTTGCAGGATGTGGGTGTAAGATTCTATACATACAATGCGACTATGGCCAGAATGATGGATGCTTGTGCCCAGTTCGGCAAGAAGATGATCGTTCTTGACAGACCTAACCCTCTTGGTTACTATGTGGACGGCCCTATTTTGGATATGCAGTACAAATCCGGTGTGGGCTGGCTTCCTGTTCCTGTGGTTCACGGTATGACACTTGGCGAGCTTGCACTTATGATCAATGGTGAAGGTTGGCTTAAAGATGGTATCCAATGCGATTTGACAGTGGTTCCATGTAAGAACTATACCCGTGATATGGAGTATGTCCTCCCTATCAAACCATCTCCAAATCTTCCAAATATGAGATCAATCTACCTTTACCCTTCGACATGTTACTTCGAGGCTACACCTGTAAGCTTGGGTAGAGGTACCGATAAGCCATTCCAAATCTATGGCCACCCTGATATGACCGGTTATGAGTTCTCATTCACCCCAAGAAGTGTTCCTGGTGCGAAGAATCCTCCTCAGCTTGACAAATTGTGCTATGGTGTGGATTTGAGCGATCTTCCTATCGAGCAGATCAAAGCTGAAGGTATCAATCTTGAGTATGTTATCGACGCTTACAACAACCTCAAACTTGACGATAAGGCTATGTTCAGAAAATTCTTTGAACTTCTTATTGGCCAAGGTTATGTGAGAGAGATGATTGTTGAGGGTAAAAGTGCCGCAGAGATCGAGGCTATGTGGGTGGAAGATGTAGAAAGATTCAAAGAGCAAAGAGCTCCATATTTGATTTACGAATAGTAACTCCGATTGTATACTATGAGCATGATAAAAACTAACAGGTATGTGGCACTGGATGTCCTTCGCGGTATGACAGTGGCCGGAATGATTTTGGTTAACAACCCCGGTACTTGGGGATATATCTATTCACCTTTAAGGCATGCTGCGTGGGCAGGATGTACCCCCACCGACCTTGTTTTCCCATTTTTCCTATTTGTCGTAGGTGCAGCGATGGCATTCTCTTTCGCAAAATACAACGAAGGTTTGAATGGCGCAAGTGTGAAGAAACTTATCAAAAGGGGTGTCCTTATCTTCCTGGTGGGTCTTGGTTTGAATGCATTCCCATTTTACCCTACCAGCCCTAATCCGGATTTGACATTCTGGGAGAATTTTGTCTACCATTGGCAACATGTGAGGATAGTGGGCGTCCTTCAGAGGATTGCGATGTGCTATATCCTTGGTGGCCTCGTGGCTTTGTGGCTGAAATCAACCAAAAAAATAGTCATCTCTATGGGGGTGCTGATGGGACTCCATTGGCTGTTGCTCTTTTTGATCGGTGACCACTCCTCTCCACTTGTAAATGGGGCAGCCGGTTCTTTCTCCCTTGCAGGGCAGAATGCGGATGTGATTGACCTTGCCATTTTTGGAGAAAACCATATCTACAAAGGGTTCGGAATCCCATTTGACCCCGAGGGTCTTCTAGGGGCACTTTCCGGCTCTTGTACTGTGTTGTTGGGCTATCTTATCGGTGGTAAGATCAGAAAGACAGAGAGCAAGATAGATGTAGTGGCTCAGCTTTACACCATCGGTATGTTGTGTCTGGCCGGCGGCTTGGTTTGGAGCCTTTGCTACCCTATCATCAAGGCCCTTTGGACCGGTTCGTATGTACTATATGCAGGTGGTTGGAGCATACTTATGTTGGCGTTCTTTATCTACCTCATCGATGTGAAAGGGAAAGAGAAAATCTTTACCCCATTCAAGGCTTTGGGTATGAACCCTCTTTTCGCTTTTGTGATGGCGGGCCTTTTTGCCAAGATTCTTGGCAGAATGATCAAATGGACCTCTATGGTCACATTGGCAGACGGTTCGGTGGAGGAGAAGAGTTGGAGCGTTCTGTCGTGGTTCTATAACAATGTATGTGTTGCAATAGTGGGAGAAAGCAATGAGCTCTCATCCCTTATCTATGCACTTGTATATGTGGCTGTATTTACAGCGATGGCGTTGTTCCTATATAAGAAGAAAATCGTAATCAAGCTGTAAGATGAAGTATATCGGCCTCATCTCCGACACACATTGCACCTTCGATGAGAAGCTCAGGGAGTTCCTTGAACCAGTAGATGAGGTGTGGCATGCCGGTGATTTTGGAAACCTTGAGACATTGAGTGCCATAGCTCACTTCAAACCACTTAAAGCTGTGTATGGAAACTGTGATGGTACAGATATCCGTCAGAGGGTTCCATATACCCAGTTTTTCGAGTGTGAAGGGATGAAGGTGCTGATGATGCACATAGGAGGATATCCGGGAAGGTACGATTTCAAAGCATTCCAGCTTATAAACGCCCATCTTCCAAACCTGTTTATATGTGGCCATTCACATATTCTGAAGGTGATGAATGACAAGAAATACGATATGATGACCATTAACCCTGGAGCGGCCGGAAATTCGGGATTCCATATTGTCAGGACGGCTCTTAGGTTCAAGATAGATGGTGGAAAGATCGTTGAGATGGAGGTCGGAGAATGGGACAGAAACAATAATAAACCGTTATAAATATGAAAAAAACATTTGCTTTAATCATTGCCGCTTTGGTGTTGTCGTTTGGAGCTATGGCCCAAACCCCTGTCACTGAAGCCAACTATGAGCTTGCAGAGAGATTCTCTCCCAAGAAGATGAACAGGATGGTATACTCTACCACCCTCAGGCCAAATTGGTTTGCAAACTCAAACAAATTCTGGTACTCATGGAGAACATCAGAAGGGACACAATATTATATCGTTGATCCTGTAGCTAAGACCAAAACAGCCATTTTTGATATGGACAAATTGGCTATGGAACTGACTGAGATTACCCATGATCCGCTTGATGCACAACATATTCCTATTCAGAAACTCGAACTTAAAGAGGACAAATATTTCACTTTTGAAATCCAATCCAAACTTGAGGTAGAGAAGAAGGACAAAAAGAAAAAAGAGGCAAAAGATTCTTCAGACAACAAGAAGAAAAAACGCCCTGAGATGGAGAAAAAACTTTTCCGTTTCAAATATGATATCGCAACACGTACCCTTACTGATATCTCTGATGAGGATGAACAGAAAGATTATCCACGTTGGGCATCTATCTCTCCGGACAGCAGTGTGGTAGTATATGCCAAAGGTTACGATCTTTACTATACCGACATGAACAATCTTCGTAAGATTATGGAGGATGATAAGGACTCGACTATCGTTGAGCACCGCCTGACTACTGATGGTACCAAGGCTTGTGCTTATGGCGGTGATGACTACAAAGGTATAGTTGATGACAGGGATACCACCAAGAGATACAGAATCTATGCAGCCTGGTCACCAGATTCCAGACATTTCGTGATGAACAAATACGATATGTCTGAGGTGGAAGAGCTTTGGGTTATCGATGCTGTGTCAGGAAAACGTCCTAAACTTGAGTCATACAAATACCAGATGCCTGGTGAACCTGGTCCTAAGACCTATACTCTCCTTTTCAATATGGAGGATAAGAGCTACAAACATATCAATGTGGCTGCATTCAAGGACCAGTCTGTCGATGTTGCATACAAACCAATGACCAACAAGGACAGATACAAAGATTATCATCCTATTGTATGGCTAGGTGGGAATGACTACTTCTATCTAACCCGCCTGAGCAGAGACCTTCACAGAGTGGATGTATGTAAAGTTACCCTTGGTGATGATACAGCCAGAGTGGTGATTGAGGAGAGATTGAATACATATATCGAGACCCGTTCTCTAAGAGAGGTAAACAAAGGTCAGGAACTTATCCAGTGGTCAGAAAGAAACGGCTGGGCACACTTGTATTTGTACAGTGCAGACGGCAAACTTAAAAATGCAATCACCAAAGGTGCATGGCACGTGGAGGATGTTGTAGCTGTAGATGAGGCTGCAAGAGTGGTATATTTCACAGCCCATGGTGTGAACAAGAAGGAGAACCCTTACTATGCGCACCTTTACCGCATCAATTTTGACGGTACAGGTATGAAGCTCCTTAATGATGGCAATTTTGATAACATGACCTTCATGTGTGATGATGCAAAATTCTTTGTAAACAGCGCTTCACGTGTGGATGCTATCCCTACAAATACCCTATACGATAATATGGGTCGTAAAGTGATGGATCTTGAGGTTTCAGATTTCAGCCAGCTATTGATGGCAGGTTACAAATTCCCTGAGACTTTTGTTGTTAAGGCTGCCGATGGCGTTACCGATCTTCATGGTGTAATGTACAAACCTTTCGACTTCGATTCTACCAAGGCTTACCCTATCATCGAGTATGTATATCCAGGCCCACAAACCGAGGCTACAAACTACTCTTGGTCAAAAGGTATGGACAGAATCGACCGTTTGGCTCAGTTGGGATTTGTTGTTATCACCGTAGGTAATAGAGGTGGTCACCCTAACCGTTCAAAATGGTATCACAACTACGGTTATGGAAATCTTCGTGACTATGGTCTTGAGGATCAGAAAGTGGCTGCACAACAGCTTGCTGCACGTTACAGCTTTATCGATATCAGCAGAGTAGGTATCCATGGTCACTCAGGTGGTGGCTTTATGTCTACAGCTGCGATCTTGACCTATCCTGATTTCTATAAAGTGGCTGTATCTTGTGCAGGTAACCACGACAATAGCATCTACAACCGCTGGTGGAGTGAGACTCACCATGGTGTTAAAGAGGTGGTATCTGAGAAAGGTGACACCACTTTCCAATACAGCATCAAGAAAAATCACGAATTGGCCAAGAACTTGAAGGGCAGACTTTTGCTTGTTCATGGTGATATCGATGACAATGTTCACCCAGCGAACACCACCAGAGTGGTAAATGCACTTATCAGAGCCAACAAGCGTTTTGAAATGCTTTATCTCCCTGGCCAAAGACACGGCTTCGGTGATATGTCAGAATACTTCTTCTGGAGAATGGCTGACTTCTACAGCAGATATCTTCTTGAAGACTTTGAGAATACAGTAGATATTCCTCAAATGAATAATGACTAAAACAAAATTCTATAGCACACTTGCCCCCTTCGACTATTTTTTGATAGTCGGAGTGGTGGCTTGTAGTGTTATATACTCTTTTTTGAGTGGAGAGTGGGATATTTTGGGCATGTTGGCTGCCATCGCCGGTCTTGTCAATGTAGTCCTGTGTGCCAAGGGCAATATTCTCAATTATCTTTTTGGCCTGGTGAATGTCTCCCTCTACGCTTACATATCTTTCAAGTCCCAGCTCTACGGGGACTTTGCCTTGAATGCCCTCTATTACATACCTATGCAGTTTATAGGTTTCTTCAGCTGGAGAAAAAGGGGGAACGTGGAGAACTCAAATCAGGTGGACGGCCGCAGGCTCACATGGAGAGAGCGCATTATATGGGGCGGTATTACAATACTTACCACAGCCCTGGGGGCGCTGATCCTCGCAAAAGTGGGTGATCCTTACCCGGTGAAAGATGCCATTACCACCATCGTATCCATTATCGCCATGCTCCTTATGGTCAATGCTTATATGGAGCAATGGATCCTCTGGATCCTCGTCAATCTTGTTTCAGTCTACATCTGGCTCCAGTTCACTATTGCTGGTGAGCCACATGCCGTACCAATGCTTATAATGTGGCTTTTCTACACAGCCAACTCCATCAACGGCTACAGAGTCTGGCTCAAACTCTCAAAATAGTTACGCAATTGTAGTGAGATAGTGCGCCAGGGTGGCGGTGAGGGCTGCTGTTTCGGTGCGGAGGCGTGATTCACCCAGGCTGACGGGTGTGAAGCCCGCTGCTGCTGCGTGGCGTATCTCTTCAAGTGCAAAGTCACCTTCAGGTCCGATCAATACGATTGAGCGTAGTTCTCCGTCTCTTCCCTTTTGCCCACTGATGGCCTGTGTCAGTGGAATTCGGGGGATGGCAACACCTTCGGCATTGACAAGTTCGCTATCGCAATAGGCAATGTATTTCCCGCCGTCGAAATCTGCTACAGAGTCTATGAACTCTTTTACCGGTGTAAGGGGTGCTGCTGCCGGAATCTCCCCTTTGAGGGATTGCTTGGCAGCTGCAATAATTACCCTCTCCTGACGCTCCTCCTTCACCACTTTCCTCTCTGAGTGTGCGCAGAGTATGGGTGTAATGGCATCGATACCCACTTCGGTCGCCTTCTCCAGGAACCATTCGTAGCGGTCGATGTTTTTTGTAGGAGCTACCGCAATATGGAGGTAGTATGGGTGTTTCCCAAAACCACCTTCGATAGAGAGGATCGTGAGCATTGCACTTTTGGTGCTTGTATCCTCAAGAACGCATCGGTAGAGGTTTCCGTCGCCACCGCTTACCTTGATTTCGTCCCCCACTTTGTGCCTGAGCACTTTTATGCAGTGGGTAGACTCTTCGGGCGATAGATAGATTTTGCCGTCGGCAATATGGTTTGAGTAGAATACTTCCATTATTCTCTGATGATTTTTACCTCTGAGTTAAGGCCGAGCTGGATGATGGATGAGGCTTTCCCTGTTGCCCCTGCATCCCAAGTTGCCTCTGCGCTCCAATCGGCTGCTGACGCAATGGCTTCTGTCACATCCTTCAAACGGACCGGTGCCTTCTCTCCGGAGATGTTGGCAGAGGTAGAGACAATCGGTTTGCGGAACGCCCTTAGGAGTTGGGTGCAGAATTCATTGCCCGAAGGGACTCTGATGGCGATGGTACCATCTTCTGCTACCACATTGGCTGCAAGCCCTACCGCCTCAGGGTAGATGATGGTAAGGGGTTTGTCGGTGATTTCAACGAGTGTTATCGCCATCTCGGGGATCTCCTTCACATAGCGTGCGATCATATCGAGGTCTGCAGCCAGAACCACCAGACTTTTGGAATCTGCCCTCTGCTTGATTTTATAGATTTTTTCTACAGCCTCAGAGTTTGTGGCATCGCAACCCAAGCCCCAAATTGTGTCTGTGGGATAGAGGATTATTCCCCCCTGGTTGAGTACTTCTACAGCTTTTTTAATTGCCTCTTTCATATTATTTGTATATTTCTGTGATTACTGGATAATGGTCTGAATATCTGCTTCGTGGAGTCTCGTGCCTCTCTACCTTGTAACTCTCGGGGACCAGGATGTAGTCTATCCTGAGGAGCGGCCAGAGGAATGAGTATGTGGAACTGAATCCTGTGCCGGCCTCCAGGAATGTATCCTTGCTCACCTTGCGGAGCTGCTGGTAGGTGTACGACATAGGTGTGTCATTGAAATCTCCGCAGATGATGGCCGGGTGCCGGCTCACCTTTATGTGTCGGAGAACTTTATCTACCTGGTCAGCACGTTTGATGTTGGATACCTTCATCTTGGCGTGTATGTCTTTCAACTCATCGGATAGGGTATGTGTCCCGTTGCGGAGCCTTTTGATAAGGGCAGATGGTGAGAGACTGTATGACTCCAGGTGATTGTTGTAGATACGGATGGTGTCACCATCGTATTTGATGTCTGCGTATATCGAGAGATTGGTGCTTCTTGGGAATGTAATCTCACCCTTGGATATGATACCCATTTTGCTCGCAATCATATTTCCAAAATAGTAGTTCTCCCTCACTTTTATGAGGTGGAAGTGCTTGTGGGGATAGTCCGGCAGGATATCCTTGACTTTGCTGGGCTTAGTGGTGGAGAACTCCTGCAGGCATACTATGTCAGGATCTTCACTCTGGATGTATGAAGAGATTTGTCTTGCACACACCTCTTTGGATATATCCATGTTGCTTGAAGAGAATTGCCCCACATTGTAGGTCATAATCTTGTATGTGTCGGTCTCTGCGGGCTGGTTCTTGCTGTCAAATGAAATGAAGTGTTTCAGGAAAAAGAGAGATGGGAGGAGTACCACAAATGGGAGCCAAGCCGATGCCGACCACCTTACCACCGCCATGGAGAGGAGTACGACGTTAAGTATGACTATTGGGATGTAGTAGAGTCCGAACAGACTCACTACCCATAGTTTGGCAGGATTGAAGAATATGGAGATGTATGAGATGAAGAGGGCTATTGCTGCAAAAGCTACAGCAATTCTGAACAGAATGCCCATAAGGCTCACCCTTTTCTTCCCCTTTTTTGCCATTCGCTTACTCTAATTGTACAATCTGTTGTTTTTCCTCCAGATCAGGATGATGATCAGGCCGAAGAGCATACCGCCCAAGTGTGCAAAGTGCGCTACATTGTCCCCGCTGTTCCCCATAGTGCCCGAGAGTCCTGAGGTGAACTCGATAAGTCCGAAAATCAATACGAACCATTTGGCTTTCAGTGCTATAGGAGGGAAAATAAGCCTCATTATATTGTTCGGGAACATCATTCCGTATGCGAGAAGCAATCCGTAGATGGCACCCGATGCACCAACGGTAGGGGTCAGCATAAGGATTTTAAGCTTCATGCTTGCGTACATATCGCCTGCGGCGATAGCGGATGTATAGCTGCCAGCCTGGATGAACATCACAAGTTCGTGAAGGAATGCGGCTCCAATACCTGTAATCATATAGTAGAGGAAGAATTTCTTGCTGCCCCAGATGCTCTCCAGCATGCTGCCGAAAATATAGAGGGTGTACATGTTGAAGAACAGGTGCCAGAAACCTCCGTGCATGAAGATGTGGGTAATAATCTGATATGGACTGAACCACTCGGATTCCACATAGTACAGCGCAAAATATTTGTACATGAAGTCCCCTGTAAACATGGTGAACAGGAGCATGATTACATTTATGATTATAATGTTCTTAACTACCGGAGGGGTATTAGAACCGAATGAAGTGCCAAATCCCATATTATAATTTCTTGTCTAAATCGTCTGTTGTAATAATTGACATGCACACTCTCCCTTCCGGGGTTCTGTCGGGTTCTGCGCATGCAAATAGTGAATCAATCAATAACTGTGCCTCCAGATGGCTCAGTCCTACAGTTGCCCCTTTGGAGCCCGATTTGGCCAATGAAAGGGCCACTTCGTGCCTTCCATCTGCTCTGGACAGGGCCTCGGGACCGTGCTCGGAAAGGAGGACAACAAGCTCATCAATCCCCCTTTTGATGGATGGTATATCGGTAGAGTAGCCTCCCGGCAATCCGTTGACCGAGATGGTCGAAGGTGGTATGAAGCTTATATCGAAGCCGATTTTGTGGAAAAGGGCCTGTGCCTCATCAAGGAGTGAGTACGATATTGCATCTATCTCAAGGGTAGAGGGGAACAGATTCTCCTGTGGGAGTGGGGTGCAATCATCCAATGAACGGAGATATTTCTCGTAGAGAATTCTCTCTTTTGCCCTCTCGATATGGATAAGGAGCAGTCCCGATTTGACTGTAGTCAAAAGGTATTTCCCCTGAATTTGAAGAATATTGCGGTGCTCCGCTATCCGTTCTTCGAAGATCTCTCCATAGCCCTCTACCACATTGTCCGATTCATTGGCTAGTGTGGGAGAAGGGACTCTGATGGGTGCCGGAGCCTCTTTGTGTGGGGCAGTATGGCTGATCGGTATGGAGTCAAAAGGGTTGAATAGGGGGTCAAAATCGATCTTTGGTGGAGGGGTGTAAACTCCGTGCTTCTGTGGGATAGGTATCTCAGGTGCCCCGGCCATATCGAAATCGATGCTTGGTCCAAGTGAGTTCATCCCTAAAGATTCCCTTACCGCTGCGTTCAAAATCTGGAATACAGCAGACTCGTCCTCAAACTTCACCTCGGTTTTGGCCGGGTGGATATTTATATCAATGTTTGCAGGATCGGTCTCGAAGAAGATGAAATAGGACGGGCTGTGTCCCTCGGGAACCAGCTTTTCGTACCCTTTTTGGATAGCTTTGTGAAGATATGGGGATTTGAAAAATCTTCCATTTACGAAGAAGTACTGGTGGGCAGCATTCTTTCTGGCATCTTCAGGCTTGCCGATAAAGCCCGATATCGATACGATGGATGTGTCGGTCTTGAGGTCCACAAGCTCTTTTACGAGCTCTTTACCAGAAATCTCCAGAATTCTCTGCTTTACATTTCTTGCCCCCTTAAGATTGTAGAAGTCCTTTTTGTTGTGGACAAGCCTCATTGATACCTCATAGTGTGAGAGGGCCACGCGGCAAAACTCGGCCACAATCTGCCTAAATTCTGAAGCGTCGGATTTCAGGAATTTTCTTCTGGCAGGTACATTGTAAAAGATGTTCCTGACCGAAATGTTTGTCCCTTCAGGGCACGACACAGCCTCTTGGGATACAAATCCCGATTCGGCAAAGACCACTTCGGTACCTGTTTCTTCACCCCTCTTGCGGGTCTTGAGTGAGACCTCTGATACAGAGGCTATAGATGGCAGTGCCTCACCCCTGAATCCGTATGTAAGGATGGAGTGGAGGTCTTCGGCGTTGGAAATCTTGGATGTGGCGTGTCGGGAGAAACATAGTCTGGCCTCCTCGTCGGTCATACCACAACCATCATCGATGACCTGTATGAGTGTACGACCGGAATCGCTGATAACCACTGTGACGTTCTCAGCGCCGGCGTCAATACTGTTCTCCATCAGCTCCTTAACCACAGAAGATGGTCTTTGGACCACCTCGCCTGCTGCGATAAGGTTTGAGATATGGGAAGGGAGGATTTTTAACATTCTATTGTAGGACATTCATGAACCAACCGAAGTAGTTGGCAAAATAGTAAATAAGGACAAACAGAATGGCGAGAGAAACAAGTCCCACGATCCTGCTTATACTTGGAGACATCGAGTGGCGTTTGTTCTTCTCCATGTTCTCACGCATTTTTCCTCTGATATTTCTGCCTGGGACATATCTTTCATTCTTCCACTCTATCCCCTCTTTCTCCGCCTTCTCTCTGGCTATTGCATCCAGCCTCTCCTGCATACGCTCCTTTCTCTCATCATAATAGATAGGAGTATAGTTGAAAACTCTATGTTTTGGTGTTTTAAAAAAACTGAGTCTGATTCCCATAATCTTAATTCTTAGTAAGGGTTTAACACACAAAGATAGCAAAATTTACTATTTTTGCTCTATAATAGACAGAGTTGATATGGATATAAGAGTAGGTAACGGATATGATGTGCACCAATTGGCAGATGGCCTGAGATTGGTGATCGGAGGAGTGGAGATAGAGCACTCCAAAGGGTGTGTAGCCCATTCTGACGGTGATGTGGCCATTCATGCATTGTGTGATGCAATATTGGGTGCCTTGGCTTTGGGGGATATAGGGAAGCATTTTCCAGACACCTCTTCAGAGTTTAAGGGGATAGACAGCAAACTCCTCCTAAAAAGGGTTATGGAGCTTGTGTGGGAAAGAGGTTATACCCTTGGGAATGCAGATATTACTATAGCTGCACAAAAGCCGAAGATGGCCCCACACATTATAAAGATGAGAGAGGTGTTGTCGGATATAATGAAAGTTGATCTGGACAGGGTCTCAGTTAAGGCTACAACTACAGAAAAATTGGGTTTTGTAGGTAGGGAAGAGGGAATTGAGGTGTGGGCAAGTGTGATAGTGTTAAAAAAATAGATAAACTTTTTGTTTTTTCCAAAATATTCCTACCTTTGCAGTCCCTTAAGTGAAGGGAGATTTATTGAGATATGGTGTAATGGCAGCACGACAGATTCTGGCTCTGTAAATCTAGGTTCGACTCCTGGTATCTCAACGAGATACTCGAAATATGATGGCGAGGTAGCTCAGTTGGTTAGAGCGCATGATTCATAATCATGAGGTCCCCAGTTCAATCCTGGGCCTCGCTACTTGAACAGAAGCATCACAAACTTTGTTTGTGGTGCTTTTTTGTTTGAAAGAAGTCAAAAGAACTTGTTCTTGAAAGACTTCTTTCAAGCAAAAAGCTGCAGAGTTATCTGCATGCTTCTGTTCAAATAAAGCACCTTCAAAAAAGGAATGGCGGAGCCTCAATCCTGGGCCTCGCTACCAGAAGACAACCCCTGCAAACTTTGACATGAACCCCGAAAGTTAGACAAAAAACTTTCGGGGTTTTGTTATGTCTAAAAAGTACAAGAAACATGGCTATGCAGAACGATTGAAGTGTATGCATATGATTGAGAATGGCTTCAGTCTAAAATATATCGAAAAGCA
>JAFYXO010000017.1 GCA_017546125.1 Bacteroidales bacterium | reverse complement strand
TTAAGTATATACGCTACTACAATAATGATAGAATCAAACTGAGGCTAAATGGAAAAAGCCCGGTGCAATACCGAGCTTTATTCCAATCTAAGAGCGCCTCTTAATAATGTTAAACCGTCCAACTTTTGGGGGTCACATCATTCTCTGGAGGGGTTTTATGCGCACAGTCCCTTGGCGATGCCGTTTCGGGAAACTCCCGCGACTGAATTTTGAAAAAAGTAGTCGCGGGAGTTGTTTTTGTTGGGTGCCGCGACAGAATTTGGCGAAAAGTTGTCGCGGGATATTTTTAGGGGGAGTGTCTGCCGGGCTGTTTTAGTCAAGTTTGAGGACTGCCATGAATGCAGATTGTGGTACCTCTACGTTTCCGATCTGGCGCATGCGTTTCTTACCTTTCTTCTGCTTCTCAAGGAGTTTGCGTTTACGGGTGATGTCACCACCGTAACACTTGGCTGTCACATCTTTGCGGACAGCTTTTACTGTCTCACGTGCGATGATCTTCGCTCCGATGGCTGCCTGGATCGCGATGTCGAACTGCTGGCGAGGGATAAGCTCTTTCAGTTTCTCACACATTCTGCGGCCGAAATCGTATGCTCTGTCCCTGTGGATAAGAGATGATAGGGCATCGACAGGCTCTGAGTTGAGGAGGATATCGAGTTTGACAAGATCGGATTTTTTGTATCCGCAGATATGGTAATCGAAGGATGCGTAACCTTTCGATATTGATTTCAGTTTGTCATAGAAATCGAAGACAATCTCTGCAAGCGGCATCTCGTATGTGAGCTCCACACGGTCCGCTGTGATGAAGTGCTGGTTGATGAGGATACCCCTCTTGTCCAGACAGAGCTTCATGATAGGGCCGAAGAAATCACTTTTGGAGATAATCTGAGCCTTGATATATGGTTCGTCAATCTGCTTGATGAGTGTAGGTGCCGGAAGTCCTGATGGGTTGTGCACATCGACCACATCTCCCTGTGTAGTGTAAACTTTGTACGATACGTTGGGTACAGTGGTGATTACGTCCATATCGAACTCCCTGTAAAGTCTCTCCTGCATGATCTCCAGGTGGAGAAGTCCGAGGAATCCGCAACGGAATCCGAAACCC
The DNA here is from genome assembly GCA_017546125.1 of Bacteroidales bacterium. Classification (GTDB taxonomy): domain Bacteria; phylum Bacteroidota; class Bacteroidia; order Bacteroidales; family UBA932; genus CAAGNP01. Next base: position 30,513 of record JAFYXO010000017.1, on the reverse strand, counting down.
AGCGCCAATGATGACTCGGGTTCGAATACCAGAGAGGCGTCATTGAGCTGAAGCTTCTCAAGCGAAGCTCTCAGATCTTCATATTCATCGGTATCTACAGGGTAGACACCGGCAAAAAGCATAGGTTTTACCTCTTCGAAACCGGCAATGGATTCACTGCATGGGTTCTCAACATGGGTGATGGTATCACCAACCTTAACCTCTACCGCTGTCTTGATTCCGGAGATGATGTAACCTACATTACCTGTGCTCACTTCGTCAGTGGGGCAAAGTTTCATTCTCAAGTATCCCACCTCATCAGCTACATACTCTTTACCTGTATTGAAGAATTTTACCTTGTCACCCTTGCGGATAACGCCGTTTTCCACTTTGAAGTATGCTATGATTCCTCTGAATGAGTTGAATACAGAGTCGAAGATGAGGGCTTGAAGCGGAGCTTCCGGGTCACCTTGCGGTGCAGGAATTCTCTCTACGATGGCGTCGAGAATCTCGGGTACACCCATACCTGTCTTGGCGCTGCACAAAAGGATGTCTTCGTCCTTGCATCCGATAAGGTCGATGATCTGGTCCTTGACCACATCCACCATAGCGGCATCCATATCGATTTTGTTCAGGATAGGGATGATCTCCAAGTCGTGCTCAAGTGCAAGGTACAGATTGGAGATGGTTTGCGCCTGGATACCCTGTGTGGCATCTACTACCAGAAGGGCACCTTCGCAGGATGCGATAGCGCGGGATACCTCATACGAAAAGTCGACGTGACCAGGTGTGTCAAGGAGGTTAAGTGTATAGTTTTCACCATTACGGTTATACTGCATCTGAATGGCGTGACTCTTGATGGTGATACCCTTCTCCTTCTCAAGATCCATAGAGTCAAGGACCTGATTCTCCATCTCCCTTGCGTTAAGGGTATTTGTAGCCTCCAGAAGGCGGTCTGCCAATGTGCTTTTCCCATGGTCAATATGGGCAATAATGCAAAAGTTCCTAATATGCTTCATTCCTGAATATTTGTAGCTGCAAATATACATTCTAATTTGTTTTTTCTCAAATTCATGCTAACTTAGCATAATATTCAATAATGAAATAGAATTATGTGCGATACTAATCAACTTTCAAAAATCTCTACTCAGGTTAGAAGAGATATCCTAAGAATGGTAACACTTGCTAAATCAGGACACCCCGGCGGTTCTATGAGTAGCACAGACATTTTGACTACCCTATTTTTCAAGGTGATGAAACACTCTCCAGAAAAATGGAGCAGGGATGGTAAAGACAACGATATGTTCTTCCTTTCTGCAGGACACATGACACCTGTACTTTACAGTGTAATGGCCAGATCAGGATATTTTCCAGTAAGTGAGTTGGCTACTTTCAGAAAATGTGGTACAAGACTTCAAGGTCACCCATCGGTACGTAAAGGTATGCCAGGTATCTATGAGGCAGCAGGTTCTTTGGGTCAGGGACTATCTGTAGCACTTGGTGCTGCATTGGCCAAAAAAGCGAACAACGATCCAAATTATGTGTATGTTCTTATGGGAGACGGTGAGAGCCAGGAGGGTCAGGTATGGGAAGCTGCCATGTTTGGTGCACAACATAAAGTGGACAACGTTATTGCTATGACCGACTGGAATGGTCAGCAGATTGATGGTACCGTTGATTCTGTAATGTCCCTTGGAGACCTTCAAGGCAAATGGGAAAAATTCGGTTGGACTTGTATCGTAGCAGACGGGCACGATTTTGGCTCTATTGAAAATGCATTCAAATCTGCTCAAAGCGAATCGGGTAAAGGTAAGCCTGTGATGATTCTCTTTAAGACCGAGATGGGACATGGCGTTGACTTTATGGCCGGCACATGTGAGTGGCACGGTAAAGCTCCATCCCAAGAGTTGTGTGAGAAGGGTTTGGCTCAGCTTGAGGAGACTTTGGGAGATTTTTAAACTGAAAAAAGATGAAGAGAACAATTTTAATTTTATTTGTCACATCACTTTTGGTGGGGAGCTGCTCCTTCTTCAATGATGACTATCAGGAGACAGTAGAGCAGTTTGTATCTGTGGCATATAAGTCTGACAATGCGGACTTTTCCCAATATGAGACTTATGTTGTGGCAGACTCCATCCTTTATGTCGATGGGGACAAAAACGTTCGTAAGAAAAATGATCTTACCGACGAGGTGAAGTCTGTGATTGCGGGTGCGATGAATGCATTGGGTTATACCCCTTTCATTGCCTCTTCAGCTTCATCAAAACCAGATCTTATATTGGATTTGAGTTATATCGTATCTACTACCACCACCATCTATCCCGGATATTGGTGGGGATGGGATTACTGGTACTATTATGACTGGTTCTACCCATATTATCCATACGATCCTTACTACCCTGGCGGATTTTATCCATACTACCCTTATCCGATGTACCCTATGGTATCTTCGTATTCTACAGGTAGTCTTACCATCGATATGGTGGATATAAAGAATCTTCAAAAGGATTCAAATCCTCCGATCGTATGGCACGGTCTAGTGAGAAGTATTTTGACCTCAGCTCACACTTCAGAGGAGAGGGCTGATGCCATTGCACAATGTTTCGATATGATGCCACCTGTTAACACCAAATAATTGAGAGATTATGAAAAAGATTTACACTATAGCAATAGCTCTTTTGGTGGCAGCTACATCATTTGCACAGACAGGACATCGCTACTCACAGGTCTACTCATTCAACTGGCAGACTTCATTGCCATTAGGTGAGCAGGCTGAGTTTATCCCAAGCATGGGTCTGAATGGTGCCAATTTCAACTTCGGATTTTTTGTAACTGACAATATCGCAGTGGGTGCAGATTTCTCCTGGAGCTACAATCAGAAGAGTGTTTCCCCTGAGGTATATAATGTGAGCGACAACTGCGCAATATATGCAGCACTGTATAAGACTACACAGACAATACCTATGAAGGCGCAGTTCAAATACCTTTTTAACCCTACAAGTTTTGTAAAGGTATACGCCTCTGCGGGTTTGGGTGCTACCAGTTATATTGAGTATACCCAGATTCAGGAGTATCAGTTTTCAAATTCATCATGGGGATTCTTGATGAGCCCTGAGGTGGGTGTATATATCCCGTTTGGCGAGCACTCTCCATGGGGTGCAAATGTAGTTGCCGGCTACAACTGGGCTACAAACAAGGCTCAGAACCTATATTTTAATGTTGGTATATTTTTCTCTGTATTTTAAAGAACTTACTTAGATATGAAATTCGAAAACAGTGGTAATAAAGACACCCGCTCAGGTTTTGGAGCAGGTCTTACAGAATTAGGAAGGACAAATCCTGATGTTGTGGCACTCTGTGCAGACTTGACAGGTTCACTTAAGATGGACCAGTTTGCAAAAGAGAATCCAGACAGATTTTACCAGGGTGGTATTGCTGAGGCAAATATGATAGGTGTTGCAGCAGGTCTTGCATTGAGTGGCAAAGTGCCATTTGTGGGATCGTTTGCAAACTTCATCACCGCTAGAGTTTACGACCAGATCCGTCAGTCAGTAGCTTATGGCAATACTAATGTGAAAATCTGTGCATCTCACGCAGGTATTACACTTGGTGAGGATGGTGCTACCCACCAGACTATGGAGGACCTTGGTCTTATGAGGATGTTGCCTGGTATGACTGTCATCAATCCATGCGACTACAATCAGACAAAGGCGGCTACATTGGCTGTAGCTGAGCATGACGGACCTGTATATTTACGTTTCGGACGCCCTTCTGTTCCTAACTTTACCCCTGCGGATCAGAAATTTGAAATAGGTAAAGCCCTGAAACTTGTGGAGGGTAAGGATGTGACCATCTTTGCTACCGGTCACATGGTTTGGGAGGCAATTCAGGCTACAGAGGCTCTTGAGGCTGAAGGTATCTCTGTGGAGTTGATAAATATCCACACCATTAAACCTTTGGACGAAGAGGCAGTCATAGAAGCAGTAAAGAAGACAGGTGCTGTCGTATGTGCTGAGGAACACCTTATAGCAGGTGGCTTGGGCGAATTGGTTTCAGGTGTATTGGCAAGAAATTGCCCTGCCCCTGTAGAGTTCGTCTCAGTGGATGACCAATTCGGACAGAGCGGTACACCTTCAGAGTTGATGAAACTCTATGGTCTTGATGCAGAGAATATTGTTAAATCAGTTAAAAAGGTTCTAGCGAGGAAGTAATGTTTGATGACAAGGACATTCTAGATATTTACCAGGAAGGGGGGAGAGAGGAGTATGCTTTCAATCTTCTCGTCCGTAAATATTCAGAGCGTCTTTACTGGCACATCAGACAATTGGTTTTGGACCACGAGCAGACCAACGATCTGCTTCAGAATACACTTGTTAAAGCTTGGAGATACCTTCCCGATTTCAGGGGGGACTCCAAGCTTTTTACTTGGTTATACAAGATAGCCACCAATGAGACCCTTACATATCTTAAGAAGGAGAGATTGAGAAGTTTTCTCTCCCTTTCTGATGATTCTAGCAGAGTGGGTGAGATGTTGATGGCTGACGAGCAATTTTGTGGAGATAAAGTGCAGATAGAACTCTATAAGGAGATAAACAAACTTCCTCCCAAGCAGAGGACAGTCTTCACTATGCGATATTTCGATGAGATGAAATATGAGGATATGGCGGAGATTTTAGGTGGCAGTGTAGGATCGCTGAAAGCGTCATATCACCACGCTTACAGCAAAATCAAGAAAAATTTGGAGGAGAAGTTTTAACTTTTTGCTACTTTTATAGTCTAAAGGGTATGAATATGTTGGAAGATTTAAAAAATAGGGAGAGACCTTTCAAGGTGCCGGACGGATACTTTGCCTCTGTAGAGGATGGTGTCAGAGAGGCGATTAACCAGCCTGTCAAGGGTGGCCGCCTGTTCTTGTCTACCGTCAGGAGCGGTTTTGCACTGGCATTCTCCTTTTTGCTCATATTCGGTATCGGGTATGGTGTGATGTCCGTTACAGACTCTTTCACCAGTACAGGCTTCGGGGCAGATGATGACGCCTTGTCTACGCTGATCGAGGGTGGATATATCAGACACGACTTTGTAGACTATCTTTACGAAGAGATAGAGTTGGATGGTGATTTTCTGGCTCAGGATATTGAACTTGATGAGGAGTTCTCCCAAAAAATAGAGGAAGGACTTACTGAAGATGATTTAATAGAAATAATGGAGGAATATGAAGATGAATAGAACGCTTGTAATTTTAATTTCTTTGATGTTGGCACTCCCTATGATGGGCCAGCCACACAGAAGAGGTGATGAAAAGTCTTTCAAAGCCAAACTGGAGGCTACTAAAGTGGCATATTTTACAGAAAAACTAAACCTTACTCCAGAGGAGGCACAGGTTTTCTGGCCTGTATACAACAAATGGTGGGGTGAGAGACAGGAGGCCAATAAAAAGGTCCGCGAGTCAATGGACGCCATCGAGAAGCTCGAGGAGAAAGGTGGTTATACCGATCCTCAGATGAAGAAGCTCATAAAGGAATACTCCAAAAATCTGGCACTGGAATCGGAGATATTCGATATGTATATTGAGGAGTTCTACAAGGTTCTCCCTACCGGAAAGGTGGCCAAGATATTTGTAGCGGAGAAAGGTTTCAGGGATATGTTGACCAAAATGTGGAGAGAGAAAAAGCACCCAAGACCTGATATGCCTCCCCACTCGGGAAGACCTGATCCATCCAAAAAACCGGAATAGAGATGATTACAGCTACGGGTATAGAGAAGACTTTCGGGTCTTTGAAAGTTTTGAAAGGTATCGACTTCCGTGCTGACGGTGCGGAGGTAGTCTCTATTGTTGGAGCCAGTGGTGCAGGAAAATCCACATTGCTTCAGATATTGGGTTCTCTCTCGGATCCTACAGCGGGCAAAGTTACCATTGATGGGGTGGATATTTTCTCCCTCTCTTCGGATGAGCTTGCAGATTTCAGAAACCGCAAGATAGGCTTTGTCTTCCAGTTCCACCATCTCCTTCCGGAGTTTACTGCCCTTGAGAATGTTATGATTCCTGCACTGATTGCAGGCAGCTCCGCCCCCAATGCCAAATCGGAGGCAAAAAGGCTCCTTACTGATATGGGACTAGGGGAGAGGTTTGACCACAAGCCCTCAGAACTCTCAGGTGGAGAGCAGCAGAGGGTGGCTATTGCGAGGGCAATCATCAACAAGCCTGCAGTCCTGTTTGCAGATGAGCCTTCGGGCAATCTGGACAGCAATACCAAAAAGGATATTCACCAGCTCTTCTTCGATCTTCGTGACAAGTACGGGCTGACTGTGATAATTGTGACCCACGACAAGGATTTGGCGAAAATGTCAGATCGTATGATTGAGATGTCCGATGGTAAGATAGTCGATGGAGTACTTTCAGTTTAAGCAATTCAAAGTCAAGAATATCGCATCTGCGATGAAGCTCGGGACGGATAGCGTCCTCCTTGGAGCTTGGGCCCCCGTGCATGGCAGTGAGCGTCGCATCCTCGATGTGGGGACCGGTACCGGTGTGGTGGCACTTATGATTGCGCAGCGCCTCCCCTCATTGGACGGAGTCCGGATAGATGCGATTGATATAGACCTCCCGTCTGTTGAGGAGGCTTCCCATAATTTCGGGATCTCCCCCTGGAGCGGGGCCCTTCGGACAATACATACGCCGCTGCAGGAGCTTGTGGCGGAGCCATACGATCTGATTGTCTCCAATCCCCCATATTTTGTCGATTCACTCAAAGCGCCCTCTGCCAGGAGGAGCAATACAAGGCACTCCGATTCCCTCCCCCACCGCGATCTCATTGCGTCAGCATTCTCGCTCTTGAAGCAGGGTGGCAGAATGGTAGTTATTCTCCCTAAGGATGAAGGGGAGGCATTCATCAGGGATGCAGAGCTGTATCATATCGGGAAGTCCCTTCCCTCAAGGCTCCAGCTCACCAGATTGTGCAAAGTGAGCACTGTCTCCAGAAAGCCGCCCAAAAGATACATAATGGAGTTTGTTCTTATCTCCAAAAACCAATCTGTAGCGTCACAGGAACCCGAATCCATATCTATGAATGGTGATGATAGATATGTCGATTTGATGCGTGATTATTTAATCACTTTCTAATAGGATATTGCGAGATTTTTACTATTTTCGCGGCGTGAAAAATTGGCTCCAAAATTCATAATTAACATATTTTATTAAAACACTATGAAACAATCTATTAAGTGTCTTTTGATCGCATTTGCGACAATGTTCGTGAGCGCAGTTGCCTTTGCACAGGTAACCACCTCTGCTCTTAGTGGTCGCATCGTAGATGTAAAAGGTGAAGCTGTGATCGGCGCTACAGTTGTAGCTACTCACGAGCCATCAGGTACAGTTTACGGTGTTAGTGCTAATGCTGACGGTCGTTACGCTATCCAAGGTATGCGTGCCGGTGGTCCTTACAAGGTTGAAATCTCTTGTATGGGTTATCAAACTGTTACTTATACTGAAGTAACTCTTCAACTTGCTGAGGTTACCAGTATTAATGTAGAACTTAAAGATGATGCTGAAATGCTTAGCGCTGCATCTGTAATCACTACTGCTACTTCTAAATTCGCAGCAGAGAAAACAGGTTCTTCTGTTAACATCTCAAGCAAACAAATTACTGCACTTCCTACAGTAAGCAGAAGCATCACTGATGTTACCAGACTTTCTCCTTATGGTGGTAACGGTATGAGCTTCGCAGGTTCTGACGGTCGTACCGCCAACTTCACTGTCGATGGTGCAAACTTCAACAATAACTTCGGTCTTAACGACGGCCTTCCTGGTGGTGGTAACCCTATCTCTATCGACGCTATCGAAGAGCTTCAAGTAGTAATTTCACCTTATGATGTTCGTCAGACCAACTTCATCGGTGGTGGTGTGAACGCTGTTACCAAATCTGGTACAAACACCTTCAAAGGATCAGCTTACGTATATCACAGAAATGAAAATATGCGTGGTGATACAGTTGAAGGCGAGCAGATCCCTGGAGCACGTGACACTGACAGAAATACCACTTACGGTATGACTCTTGGTGGTCCTATCATCAAAAACAAACTCTTCTTCTTCGTGAATGCCGAGTATTCAAGCGCTCCTTCAGTAGCTGTTACTTGGAGACCATCAGTTGACGGCAAAGGTGATGCAAACAAATACCTTTCATATACTACTATCGCAGATATGGAGAGAGTAGCTGCTCACGTACTTGACAAATATGGTTACGATGCAGGTTCTTACACAGACTTCCCAGCTGACGAGTCAAACGTAAAAGTATTGGCAAGACTTGACTGGAACATCAACAATGACCACAAACTTGCTCTTCGTTACAACTATACCAACAATACTGGCTGGAATGGTCCTAACGCTTCTTCAATGGACGGTGGTACACGTTCTGCATATGCACGTACTTCATTGTACTCTATGGCATTCTCAAACAACATGTACTCAATGAACAACCTTGTTCACTCTGCATCACTTGATTTGAACAGCCGTTTGACAGACAACCTTTCAAACCAGTTCCTTGCTACATTCTCAAAACTTGATGACGTTCGTGGTACAAACTCAGATATGTTCCCTCATATCGACATCCTTGACGGTACTGGTACTACTACCAACTACATGTCACTTGGTTATGAGTTGTTTACTTGGAACAATGCTGTTCACAACACCCACATCAGCATCAAAGATGACCTTACTCTTTACTCAGGCAACAACAAATTCACCTTTGGTCTTAACTACGAATACCAAATGGCTGACAATGCATATATGAGAAATGGTACAGGTTACTATCGTTATGCAAGTGTTGATGATTTCATCAATGGCGCAGCTCCAGAGGTTGTATGTTTGACTTACGGTTATGCTGACGAGAATGGTGTTATTGATCCTAACCCTGCAGCACGTGTTCAGTTCCACAAAGCAGGTCTTTACTTCCAGGATGAGTGGAATGCTACTGACAAATTCAAAGTGACAGCCGGTATTCGTATTGACGGTCTGTTCTTCGACAACCAGGATCTTATGACAAACAACGCTATCAAGGCTCTTAAATACTATGACAAAGATGGTAACGAAAGAAGCATTGATACAGGTGCTTGGCCAAAAGCTAACTTGACAACATCTCCAAGAATCGGTTTCTCTTGGGACGTTATGGGTGACAATAGCCTTAAAGTACGTGGTGGTACAGGTTTCTTCTCAGGTCGTCTTCCTCTTGTATTCTTCACCAATATGCCAACCAACTCAGGTATGGTTCAATACCAGGCTCAGCTTAACGCATCTAACCTTAAGAAACTTGGTATCGAAGGTGGTATGGACAACTTCAAAGGTGGTCTAGTAGTAGACGAGAACGGTAAAGCTACCATCGACGCGCTATTGAAGAAACTTCACGCTATGGGTTATCCTAAAACTATCAACCCAGAAGATGGTGCAGTTCCTTCATCTATCTCTGCAGTAGATCCCAACTTCAAGATGCCTCAAGTATGGAAAACTTCTATAGCTATCGACTATGCTTTCCCTACTTCATTCCCTATGTCAATTTCTGCTGAGGGTATCTTCAACAAAACTATCAACGGTGTTACCATCTCTGACTGGAGTATGTTGCCAGTTGAAGGTTTTGCAAGACTAAACGGTGCTGACAACCGCCCTATGTACCCTTCAGACTTCAGAACCGGTACTAAAGCATTCGTTCTTGAGAACACTGATCAAGGTTACGGTTACTCAGCTAACGTAAGCATCAATATGCGTCCTGTAGAGGGTCTAAACTTCATGGCTGCATATACCCACACTGTATCTAAAGAGATTACAGGTATGCCTGGTTCGGCTGCTGAGTCAGCATTTACATATGTACCTACATCTAAAGGTCCTAACAATATTGAGCTTCACAACTCTCAATATGTTACTCCTGACCGTGTAATTGCATCACTTAGCCACGATGACAAATGTGGTAATCACTTCAACCTTGTTTACGAGGCATGGAGAGGTGGCTACAACTACTCATACATGTTGGCAAACGACATGAACGGTGACGGTTACAACTACGATGCACTTTACATCCCTACCGATGCAGAGGTTGCAAACGGTGACTTCCGTTTCGTATCAGAGAAGGATAAAGAGAACTTCTTGGCATTCGTTAAGAATGACAAATACTTGAGCAAACATAGAGGTCAGTATGCTGAGGCTTACAGCGTATACTCTCCATGGGTACACAGAGTGGACTTCGGTTACAAACATGACTTCAAAGTAAAATCAGGTAACTCTACCAACACTCTTCAGCTAAGTGTAGACCTTAAGAACGTTCTTAACCTGTTCAACTCAAGCTGGGGCGTAAGCAAATATATGGATCCTAACTTGGTTGAAGGCCGTATCCTTAAATTTGAGAAGGTAGACAAAGATGGTTATCCAACATTCTCTACTCCATCTGCAGTTCATGGTGGTACTCAAACATTCGTACCTTCTCACTCAGTGGGTCAATGCTGGTACGCTTCTGTAGGTATTAAGTATATGTTTAACTAATAAAACTTAGACAATTATGAAATTAAGATATATATTTGGTATCATACTCTCTGCTGTACTTGCTTTCACCTCTTGTGACCAATCAAGTATTAAAGAGTCGTTTGATAACATTAAGCTTGACAAATCTTATGTAGCTATCGACATGGCCGGTACAGCTACTACTATTAACATCACTGCTACTGAGGCTTGGGCTTTTGATGAGACCAAAATTCCTGAGTGGCTTACTATATCTCCTAAAAGCGGTAATGCAGGTAATACTCCTGTTTCATTCTCTGCTACTGCTGCTGCTGACGGTCGTGATGTAGAGTTGACAATTACTGCAGGTAAAAACACTCAGTTTGTAAAAGTTTTGCAGGGTACCAAAGAGGTATCTCCAGCAACTTGTGCTGATGTTATTGCTGGTCCTGATGGAAAATCATACAAAGTAAAAGGTGTATGCACAAGCATCGCAAACACTCAGTATGGTAACTGGTATCTTAAAGATGATACAGGTGAGATTTACATCTATGGTACACTTGACAAAAAAGGTGCTACCAAAAACTTCTCAAGCCTAGGTCTTGAAGTAGGTGACGTAGTAGAGGTTCAAGGTCCTAAAACCACTTACGGTACTACTGTTGAGCTTGTAGACGTAACTGTACTAAGCATCACCAAATCTCTTGTTAAAGTAGAAGCAGGTCCTAAGGATGTTCTACCTAAAGAGGGTGGTAACTTCGAAGTGAAACTTACCTACAAAGGTGAGGGTGTTTTGGTAAGCATTCCTGAGAAATCAAACTGGATCAGCCTAGTTTCTATGGATTACAAAGCAGGTACCCCTACCAAAATCAATCCTACACCATCTGACACAGTGATCGTTAAATTCAACGCAGATGAGAACACTCTTGGTGACCGTTCAGGTTCTGTAGTGTTTGAGTCAAAGAGCGGATCTAAAGGCTCTACTGTAGAGTATGCTATATCACAAAAAGGTTCTATCATCGATGCAGATGCTAAAACCATCAACGAGGCAGAAGATGGTGAGACTCAATATCGTCTAACCGGTTATATCTCTAAAGTAGCTAATACTACTTATGGTAATATCTATATTACAGATGCTACCGGTGAGGTATATGTATATGGTGTTCTAAACAATGGTAAGAGCAAAGAGTGGGCAAAACTTGGTGTCAACGAAGGTGACATCGTAACTGTAGTTGGTCCTAAGACCTCATACAATGGTTCTCCTCAGATGAAAAATGTAGAGGTTGAGTCTTTCAAAGCAGTTAAAGATATCACTACAGCTGAATTCCTAACAAAATCTGATGATGCAAACACTTACTACAGAATGACTGGTACTATCGATGGTTTGAAAGATGGTGACCTATATGGAAACTTCAATATCGTTGATGCTACAGGTTCTGCATATGTTTATGGCCTTGTTTCAGGATGGGGCGGTCCTAAGAAAGTGTTCCAGGAACTTGGTCTTAAGAATGGTGATAAAGTTACTATCGTAGGTGTTAAAACTTCTTACAAAGGTTCACCTCAGGTAGGTAGCGCATTCTTCGTATCAAAAGCTGAGTAATCAACATTACTTGACTCACATAAATTTCGGGCGATCTATCAAGGTCGCCCGATTTTTTTGCGTCAGTAACTGCTTGATTCACAATTTCTTCCTGTATGTAAGGGTGGGAAAATTTCCCACCCTTAGTTATGGGAAGTTGCTGAGTGTCAATAAGATGCTGACGCAAGGGGATATTATTGCATTTTGTATCGCTGCTTCCCGGTTTTGCAGCTTCCCTGTATCGTTACATTTATCTATTTCAGAATCCTTGTGTTGTTGCTTCCTTTGAGTTGTAGATTCCTTTATATCAGATAATGTCTGACATGTGTGATAGGATACAATACCTATAGGAAGGCCTTATTTCTTGTATGACAGAGTATCTTCCCCGATGGTGATGTGTAAGTACAAAAAAATCGCCTGGCTGTAAAGACCAGGCGATTTGTGGTATGTAATTGATAGGAGTATTACAAATTATTTAACTTTTGCGAACTCGATATCTTTTTCAGCACGTTTAGCAAGTTTCTCATCTTTCTTAGCAACTTCTAGAGCAGCTTTAGCAGCGTCAACTTTACCTTGACGAGCAGCTACGATAGCTTTAAGATAAGATTTGCATTGGCATTTAGCGTTACCTACGATAGCCTCAGCACCAGCTAGGTCGTTAGTAAGGATGCAAACAAGAGCCTCGTTGAAGCCTTTTGAGCCAGCAAGTTTAGCTTTAGCGTCAGCATATTTACCGTTTACTACGTCCACAACAGCTAGGTTGTATTTAGACTCTTTAAGGTTAGATTTGTTGAAAGCAGCTGCAGCAGCTTGGTCGTCACCTTTACGAAGAGCGATAACACCTACAGTATTGTAGTAGTATGAATCTTTGTTAGCTACTTTAGCAAGAGCGTTAGAAGCCTCAGCCTCTTTACCCATTTTAACAAGGGTAACAGCTAGGTTAACGTTAGCGCGGTCGCTGTTGAATTTGTTAGCAGCTTGAGTGTATACTTTAACTTTAGTATCGTTCTCTTTAACTAGAGTTGCAGCGTGTAGAAGAGCCTCCTCGTCAAGAATTTCGATGTTCTCGTTTACAAGAGCAACAAGCTCTTCGTCAGTGTAGTTTTTGAACTCGATGTTGGCGATAAAACGAGCGCGACGTAGTTGAGGAAGGATCTCTTTAGCAAGGATAGTGAATACTTGTGACATATTCTTGATCTCTCTCTCGCGAACGATAGGATCGCTGTACATCTCAAGAACGCGAAGGATAAGTTCTTTGTCAGCGATGTTAGAGTTTTTAACAAGCTCTTTGAAACCATCCCAGTCCTCTGAGATAGATACGCTGTTGATAGTAGTTTCGATACCTACTTTCTTAGTGTTGATCTTAGAGTTGAAAGCTTTAGTAGCTGATTCAGCACGTTTGCCAGAAAGTTTAGAGTTAAGATCCTCTTTTCCATCTGGAGAAGCGTAAGCGATGATGTCAGTACCAACGATCTCTCTTCTTTCGTCAGCTTTCACGTTTTTAAGGAACTCTTGGAAAGCTTTAACTTCGTCAGATTTAAGCTGAGCAGGACGAACAGTTGAGCTGTTGATTAGGTAAAGGATTTGAGCCTCACCGGTCTCAGGGATGATAGCTTGGTATGCATCTGGAGCATAAGCAAGAGTACCTTCTCTCTTAACAAGTTTGTAAGTGGTGTTAGCACCGTCAGCTACTTTGTATGGAGATGGATAAGGGGTAGTTTGATCTTTGTAGATGATGTTCATTCTCAACTCAAGGTGAGATTTCTCCATACCTGGTTTGTAGTCAAACTTAAGATCTTTAGTTACAGTTGCACCAGTCTCAGGAACTACAGTGTAGTTCATAGTTACGTCTTGACCTTGAAGCATAACTGGCTCAAGAGCAGACTCACCACCTTCATAAACCAATACAGGGGTTACCTCTACGACAGCTTTTGGATGGAAATAGTCAGCAGGGATAACTACAGAAACTTTAGCGTCGATTTTGTCTGCAACTACCTCTAGGACTTGAGGATCGCAGTTAACAGATACAAGCTCTGCTTGTTCAGCCATTTTTGCAGGATTACTACATGAAGCAATAACCATAGCTGCAAAGGCTAGCGATGTTAGTTTTTGGAAAATTTTCATTTTGAATTCAATTTTTATTGTATTAATACTTAAATATTCAATTTTTGCCTACATATGTAGACTAATCGCAAAGATACAAATCTTTTTCAATGTATCTAACAATTTTTGCTAAATCTTCGGGAGTATCCACTGCAAATGTCGTGCTAGTGGTCTCTATCACTTTGATTTTTAGTCCATTTTCCAGCCATCTGAGCTGTTCCAGACTCTCACATTTTTCCAGTGAGGAGCGCTCCATAGAGCATATTTTTCCCAGTGTTTCGGGCTTATAGGCGTATAGTCCAATATGCTTGTAATAAGCGTGTTTGGTGTGCCACTCATCTTGTGGTACCTCCCTTAGATAGGGGATAGTACTTCTACTGAAATATAACGCGTACCCATCCTTGTCCATAATGACTTTTGGGGTGTTGGGATTGAAGAGTTCTTCAGGTGAATCTATCCTCTTGGCCATTGTCCCCAAATAGACCTCTGAGTCCCCCTCAAAGGCCTTTTCCAGACTTTTCAGCTGCTCCGGATCGATCAGTGGCTCGTCGCCCTGGATATTCATCACTATGTCGACCTTTCTGTCGGGGAAAAGTCCGGCATATCTGGTGTATGCTTCAAAGCATCTGTCTGTCCCGCTCTGGTGGTGTGAGGAGGTCATTATGGCCACTCCGCCGAAGCTCTCAACTTCCGCTACAATTCTGTGGTCATCAGTGGCCACGCATACATCTTCAAACGCTTTTTTTGCCTGCTCATATACCCTTCTGACCATACTTTTGCCGGCTATATCGGCCAATGGTTTGCCGGGGAATCTCGATGATCCATATCTTGATGGAATTATTGCAAGTGTTCTCATACTACAAATTTAGAAAATTTTTTAACTTTGCGGATTATGGATTTGAACGATATAAAAAATAGGTTTGGAATTATAGGGCACGACCCCCGTCTGGAGGCTGCTCTCAATACTGCCCGCCAGATTGCGGGTACGGATCTTTCCGTCCTTATCACTGGAGAGAGTGGTGTGGGTAAGGAGGTTATTCCCAAGATTATCCATTCTTTGAGTCCAAGAAAACATAAAAATTATGTAGCGATAAACTGTGGTGCCATCCCTGACGGAACTATCGAATCGGAGTTGTTCGGTCACGAGAAGGGCTCTTTTACCGGGGCAAATGAGGCCCGTAAAGGTTACTTCGAAGAGGCGAATGGTGGTACCATTTTTCTTGATGAGGTGGGTGAGCTGCCACTATCCACTCAGGTCAGACTTTTGAGGGTTCTGGAGACAGGTGAGTTTTTGAGGGTAGGTTCGTCAAAAGTGCAGAAGACAGATGTGAGGGTGATAGCCGCTTCCAATATCAATTTCATGCATGCGATAAATGTCGGGAAGTTCAGAGAGGATTTGTACTACAGGTTGAACGCTGTCCCCATTTATATCCCCCCGTTGAGAGAGAGGAAGAAGGATATTCATCTCCTTTTCAAGAAGTTTGCTCTGGATATTGCAGACAAATACTCCATGCCCGCTGTGAAGCTTGATCCACAGGCGCAGTCGCTTCTGGAGTCTTACCGATGGACAGGAAATGTCCGTCAGCTAAAGAACGTTGCGGAGCAGATCTCGGTTTTGGAGAATGACAGGCAGATTACGGCGGAGATTCTTCAGAAATATCTCCCGGCAGAGGGGCCGGACATTTTGCCGGTCCTTGCAGGTGAGACCAATAATATTGGGGGTGAGACCTACTCGGACAGAGATCTGATCTTCAAGATCCTTCTCCAGATGAATCAGATGAGGCAGGAGCTTGATGCCCTTAAGGCCAATATCGCCTCCGGCAATATATCAGCGGCAGTGGAGCCTTCGGTGGAACGTCCGGTGCAGACACTTCCGGTGCATATAAACAAGCAGTTCGACTATAGTATCACAGATGCTGTCACAGAGGATATTGAGGACAATGTAAATGTAGAGGAGCCTAAGACCTTGTCGATACATGATGCCAATACTGAGCTTATCCTCAGGGCTCTCGAAAAGCACCACAACAACAGAAAGGCTGCGGCAGAGGAGCTCGGCATCTCAGAGAGGACCCTATACAGGAGGTTGAACGATTTGAATAAAACTAAGAAGTAGTTATGAAGATCAGGCATATACTTACAGCGGTACTAATAGCAATGGTACTCCCTTTAATATCGGGGTGCAGGATCCAGTACAGCTTCTCCGGAACCTCCATCCAGCCCGATGTAAAGACTTTCACTGTAGAGTATTTTGACAATAAGGCACCCAGGATCAATCCTTCTCTGGCAAACTCACTCTCTGAGGCTTTGATCGACAAGTACAGAAAGCTGACCCCATTGGAGATGTTGGAAGAGGGTGGAGATCTTCTTGTTTATGGAACGATAACAGGTTACGATACCAAGCCGATAGCGGTTACTGCCGATGAGGTGGCATCCCAGAACAGATTGACCATAACTATCAAGCTCACCTACTCCAACAAGCTTCACCCCAATGAGGATTTCGAGAAGAGCTTCTCGGCTTACGCTGACTACGACTCCATGCAGTCGTTGGATTCGGTAGAGTCCCAGTTATGTGATGATATTATTGAAATTTTAGTTGAGGATATATTCAATGCAACAGTGGCAAATTGGTAAAAACACTCCATCGATAGTGGAATTGGAGGGTATTTTGAAAAAATATCCCTGGTTTGCTGTGGGTCATAAGAGTCTGTATACTCAGCTGATGGCCCAGAGGCAGGAGTACTCTTCTGAGCTGATTAAGAGGGCGGCACCATATCTCTACTCACCAGGAGAACTTGTGAGGATGGCGAGGAAGGAGTTGCTGAAAAAATCCCTTGACAATACCAATAAAGAGGAGAAAGAGGTCTCACAACCTCTCCTTGTGGCAGTGACCCAAGAGAAAGGTAGGGAGGTATTTGTAGTTGGAGGTGACTATTTTGGCGTAAAGGATTATAAGGAGGTGAAGGAGAAGGAGGGTGATATATTTGACTCTTTCAAAAGCAGTGTTGTGGCTGATCCCGACGTGAAAGTGGTGGTCGACAAGTCCAATGACCAATTTTCTGACGATGAATATTGTACAGAAACATTGGCAAAAATTTACCTGTCACAAGGGTTTTTAAAAAGGGCCATAGATGTTTATGATAAACTTATTTTGTTATATCCAGAAAAAAGTACTTACTTTGCAACCCTTAAAGAAGAAATAAAGAAACAGTTATAGATATGTACACAGCAATTTCGATCCTTATTATAATCGTAAGCATCCTTTTGACTATCGTAGTTTTGGTTCAAAACTCAAAAGGTGGTGGTTTGGCAGCAAACTTTGCTTCAGGCAATCAAACATTTGGTGTTCGTCAGACAGCAGACTTTTTGGAGAAAGCTACCTGGACACTTGCAGCAGTTCTTATCGGACTTTGCGTATTGGTAACAGCATTCATCTCTACCGATAAAGGTACAGGTACAGATGCTATCCAAGAGAGACTTGAGCAATCTATGCCAGCTGAAGGTGCTCCTGAGTTCCCTGTACTTCCACAAGGCAACACTGAGACTCCAGCTAACTAATCAAGCTTAAGATTAAGATTTATAGCCCGTTACGAGAGTAGCGGGCTTTTTTGTTGTAAAAATATTTTAAAATTTTTAGTACTTTGTGATACAAGGTACTATATTTTTTATATATATTTGCAGTACAAACAACTAAAATTACTGTAGAATATGAAAAAAGTGATAAATGTAGGTATCGGTGGAAGATCTTTTGTAATAGATGAAGATGCCTACTTGAGATTGGATGCCTATATAGAGCGATTCAGAGAGAAAGTGCAGATGGGACTTCAGACCAATGAGGTGATAGAGGAGGTAGAGATAAGAATAGCCGAACTGTTCACAGAGTATATGGGACCAAAGCAAGAGGTGGTAAATATATCCATCGTGAACAGAGTCATATCCCAGTTGGGTCTACCGGATGGGACAGATGCAGATAAAGAGTTTATGTTTAATGAAAAGGAGAATACTATGAAGCCTGTAAAGAAATTTTTCAGAGACCCGGACAACAAGCAAATAGGTGGTGTTTGCAGCGGTTTGGCAGCATACCTTGATATAGATGTCACACTTGTTAGGATTGTTTTTCTTGTCGCTTTGATTTGCGGATCTATCGGCTTTTGGATGTATGTAATCTTCTGGATTATCGCGCCATTGGCTCAGACTGCTTCAGACAAGTGTGAGATGAGAGGCTTGCCTATCACTGCTGAGAATCTCAGAAGATTCTCTTCTGCCAATAATAAATAAAAGGAGGAGACCATGGAGGTAATCAACAATTCAGACAATGTAAAATCTCAGATGCGAAAAGGGATATTGGAGTATTGCATTTTGGGTATCCTTAACAAAAAGGACTCGTATGCGTCTTCGATAATCACTGAACTTAAGGAGGCGAAGATGATAGTGGTAGAGGGGACACTCTATCCGCTTCTGATCCGTCAGAAGAATCAGGGATTGCTTACGTACAGATGGGAGGAGTCCACACAGGGTCCCCCACGTAAATATTATTCCATTACAGAGAAAGGTAAGGCACAGCTCGCAGAGATGGATGCTGTGTGGAATGAGATGGTAGAAACAATTAATCTTATTAGAAAATGAAAAAAGTGGTTAAAGTAAGTATAGGCAGTATTGCATTTACACTCGAGGAGGGGGCACATAGTGAACTTGAACTCTATTTGAACTCTTTGGAGACCTACTACAGTCAGAAGGAGGGTGGTGATGAGATAGTGGAGGGGATAGAGGAGCGACTGGCAGAATTGCTTCTGGAGAGGGGATATGGTGAGAGGGTGGTAACTGTGGATGCAGCCAGGGAGGTGATGTCCATCTTGGGGCGTCCTGAGGAGATCGAATCTGAATCTGATTCTGACACTCAGAGTGAGAAGCCTAAAAAGAAGCTCTTCAGGAATCTTCAGAACAAGCTGCTTGGTGGCGTTTGTGCCGGTATTGCAAGCTATTTCGCTATAGATCCCACTGTAGTCAGGATTCTTACAGTAGTATTTGGTGTAGTCGCGGCCATTGGCAGTGAAGGCTCAGGTTTGGCGTTGATGGTATTGCTTTACTTCGCTTTATGGATAATAATCCCCGGGGCCAAAACAGTGGAACAGAGGTGTCAGATGCAGGGGGAGAGATCCTCTGTGGACTCTATAGAGAGGAGGGTGACAGATGGTGTGAATGAGATCGTGAAGAGTGATTTCGGTAAGACCTTTGCAAGGGTTGTCACACTGGTAGCCGGAGTATTCCTACTGTTGTTGGGGCTTGGTGGTTTGGTGTTAAATGCAGTTTTGGCCATTAGCTTCAGTGTTGTGGATGTATTGATGCTGGATTATCTCTCTATCTTTTCGGGTGTCAGTCCGACACTGTCCATCGTTACAAACATATTGTTTATTCTGGTAATTCTTCTCCCTTGTGTGGGGATGCTGTATGCCGGTATACTTTTGACCTTCAATTTGAAAGCCCCCAGATGGAAGCCCGGCTTGATCAACTTTGTTGTATGGCTGCTGGCCTGTATCGGACTGTGTGTCTCTTTGGTAAAGGGCTCTTCAGATTATTGGGATTCAGATTCAAAGAGGGATGTGGAGCAGATAGAGCTGGTGTCAGACACCTTGCGTATAGAGTATTATGGTGTGGAGGAGTATAAGGATATGCATGTTTTTATCGATGCAGACAGAAGCAGTTACCATTTGGGATATGTGGATGAGGAGAATGGTATCTCCAAAATAGTGACATATCCGGAGCTTAAGATCAGATCTGTTTCAGACGGAGACTACAAGATAAAATCTGAATGTGTATTTTTCCCTGAGACCTTTGATTTTGAACAGTGGAGAGGTTTCAGTGAGTATAAGATGTACGATTTCGACGGGAAGACCCTTACATTGTATCCAAATATTTGTGACAAGGATCACAAGCTCAAAGTAATGGAGAGAGAGGTGACAATATATATCCCGGAGGGTACCGAAAAGGTGGTAAACTCACCTGTTTTCCACGATTTCAGTACCGATGTGAGATATTCTGATATTGATATTGTAAAAAGTATGCGATAGATTAGGGTTACTCCCTGACAAGAGGCATTGTCATACATCTGGCACCGCCCCCTCCGCGAGGCAGCTCAGACCCCTCGATGGTGACTACGCACTTTTTGTCCCCTTCCACGGATGCTTTTCCTTTAATAACATCCCAGGCGGGAATAATTTCAAAGCCATGATTTGCCAACTCATTCAGTGTGTTGGCATTTCTTGCATATGAGAGGACTTTGCCCGGGGCGAATGCGAAGAAATTGGCACCGCTGTGCCATTGTTCACGCTCCTGGTTCCATTCATCGTCCCTGCCTCCGCAGATTACCGGTTCAAGATCCATTCCGAGCTCTTTCAGTACTTTCAGCAGGTTTGGAACACGGCGGATGTCCGATACGCGCCCATTGTCTATGGTGATGTGGACTGTCTGATACTGATTGTCCTTGAGGATCAATGGCTCAAATACCATGCACTTGTTGTGATCCAGCAGGGTGAATACCATGTCGAGGTGGATAAACGATTCGGGTGCACTCGGGAGCTGCTGGACAATCACATGTCTGCGCCCCTCAGGGGCACAATGGCATAGGTTGGACACGAGCATGTCGATACCTTGGGTGCTGGTTCTCACTCCATTGCCGATAAGGAGAATATCCTCTCTTGCAATCAGAATGTCCCCACCCTCCATGTAAATATCCTTATTTCCCGGTTGGAAGTTGTGTGCATTTATGATTCCGCATTGGAACTCTCCACTCCCTTTGTATATAGCCTCCATAATGAGGGATTCCCTCATCCTCACCTTGTTAGCCATCCTGCAGATAAGGGAGTTGTTCCCTATTGTCACCGATGCATCGCGGGTGAAGTAGAAGTTGTATAGAGGGAAGAGTGCATAGTGGTCCTCGTTGAGGAATGCAGTGAGATTGTCCTTTCTGGATGGAAGACCCTCAATCAATACTCTGGCAAGCTCTTTCGAAGGCATTTGCATTAGGGTGTCGAAGTAGTTTGTCGCCCCCTCTGAGATGCAGATCTTTCCTATCAGGGACTGCCTCTCCATCCCATTGTCCAGAACTTTTTCCAGAAGATCCTTGATATAGTAGACATCTGCCACTTTTGACAGTACTCCCTCCAGTTGCTTGTACTCCTCCCGGGCAATATTCAAGTTGAGGATGTCGCTGTATAGCGCCCTTTGTGCGTCTTTGGGTGTCATGTTCTCCACCTCTGCACCTGGGGAGTGAAGCAGCACCTTCTTGAGTGTGCCCACTTCTGAGTTGATGTTTATCTTAATGGGTGAATGTGTCATATTATTGATATTTCTGTTTGTCGTGAACGGTAAGGTCTGTCATCATATTTTTGAATCTTACGGGGTCGCGTGGACATATCATGAGTACGTCCGGTGTATTGACCACCATAAAGTTGTCGAGACCTTTGACCGCCATAAGCTTGTTTTCTTCGGTGTTCATGATGATACAGTTGTTCATCTTGTCCATCATGATTTCGTCGCACTTGATATAGTTCTGGTGTTCATCCTTCTCCACGTGCATATAGAGGGATTCCCATGTACCAAGATCTGACCATCCGAATGAGCCTTTGAATACCCACGCTTTGGATGTGCGCTCCATCACACCATAGTCGATGGAGATACTTGGGCATTCATTGTATATGGTATCAATATAAGACTGCTCTTTGTCTGTATAGTAGTATTTATCCCCTTGTGAGAAGAGGTTTGCCACCTCGGGAAGACATAGTTCCATCTCCCTTTTGATGCTCTTGATGTTCCATATGAAGATTCCGGAGTTCCAAAGAAACTCCCCGCTGTCTACCAGGACCTTGGCCATCTCTGCAGATGGCTTCTCGGTAAAGGTTTTGACATTGTATGCGGTATGTCCATCTATATCCAGAGATCCCGCCCCCTCTTTCTGTATGTATCCATAAGCTGTTTCAGGTCTTGTGGGCTCTATGCCGATGGTGAAAAGATCATCGTGGGTTGATGCATAGTTGAGGGCAGATGAGATGGTGTCGATATATAGTGTCTCGTTTGTTATGAAGTGGTCAGATGGTGTGATGACCATTGTGGCATCCGGATGCTTATGGTAGATTTTGGAAGCGGCATAAGCGATACAGGGTGCTGTGTTCCTTCTGTATGGTTCCAGAAGTATGTTCTCCTGAGGAATCTGTGGCAGGTGCTCTTTGACCAGTTCACCATATTGGTGAGAGGTAACCACCAGGATATTCTCAGGGGCGATGATTTGCGACATGCGGTCGTAAGTCTGTTGGATAAAACTTCTCCCGGTCCCCAGAATATCCAGGAACTGTTTTGGCATCGCATTTCTACTGATAGGCCAGAAGCGGCTTCCGATACCTCCGGCCATAATTACGCAATAGTAATTTTTGTTTATCATTTTTCTCTATACATATAAGGGGATAAAAGCCCCTTGGTAATACTCCAGTTTATAATTTTTGCCCTCATAGGTGATGGCTACAATATCGAACAGGACCTCCTTGCCGATGTTGTTTCTCCGTATGTAGGCCGCCGCCGCTTTTGCCAGCCTTCTCTGCTTTTTCCAGTCAACTGTCTCTGCGGGGGATATCAGATACGGGGCAGTGCGCGATCTCACCTCTATGATATGGAGATAAAGATCATCCTCCATTATCAGATCCACCTCCAGATGTCCATATCTCCAGTTCCTCTCAAGAAGTCTCAGACCTCTCCTCTCTAAGTATCTCAAAGCGAGATTTTCACCGATTTTCCCCTCTGCACGTTCCATATTGGTATCTATATCCCTACAAATTTAATAAAAGATGTTTTAATTTAAAAAATGTTACATACCTTTGCCCCCGTTATTAACAATGTGGATAGATTTGACTGCTTGCAACCACACCAAAAATGCTAAAATCGCATAATATTTTAATGGTATTGTAATGTCAAATCTCTTCCCAAGAAGAGATTTTTTTATTTATTATGGCTTATTTATTTACTTCAGAATCAGTTTCAGAAGGGCATCCAGATAAGGTTGCCGATCAAATTTCAGACGCTATCCTTGACGACTTCCTTCGTCAGGACCAGGAGGCAAAAGTGGCTTGTGAGACATTTGTAAGCACAGGCCTGGCAGTAATCGGAGGCGAGGTACGCTCCGAAGATGCATATGTGGATATTCAAAAAGTGGTACGTGGAGTTATCGAGAAGATTGGTTATACCAAAGCAGAATATATGTTTGACAGCAAATCTTGCGGTATCCTCTCGGCACTACACGAGCAGTCACCAGACATCAATAGAGGTGTAGTGGTAGAGGTGGAGGAGGAGCAAGGTGCAGGTGACCAGGGTATGATGTTCGGTTACGCTTGTGACGATACAGACAACTATATGCCACTGGCTGTAAGCTTGTCGCACCTTACCCTACAGGAGCTTGCAAAAATCAGAAAAGAGGAGCTTCACCTGATGCCTTATCTCCGTCCCGATTCTAAGAGTCAGTTTACCATCGAGTACGATGACAACCATCAGCCATTGAAGGTTCACACTATCGTGATCTCGACTCAGCACGATGAGTTTGATCCGGACGATGCTGTAATGCAGGCTAAAATCAAAGAGGATGTCAAGAACATTCTTCTTCCAAGGGTGATGGCTCAGCTTCCAGAGAGGACTCAAAAACTTTTCGGAGATGATATCATTCTGCACGTTAACCCTACAGGCAAATTTGTGATTGGCGGTCCTCACGGTGACACAGGCCTTACCGGCAGAAAAATCATCGTGGACACTTACGGTGGAAAGGCCTCTCATGGTGGTGGCGCCTTCTCAGGTAAAGATCCAAGCAAGGTAGACCGCTCTGCAGCTTACGCAGCCCGCTATATCGCTAAAAATATGGTGGCAGCAGGTGTGGCAAAAGAGATGCTTATCCAGGTGTCTTACGCTATCGGTGTGGCAAAACCTGTAAGTATCTTTGTCAATACACACGGTACTGCTCAGGTGGGCAAGACAGATGGCGAGATCGCCCAGATCATATCGGAGATTTTCGATTTGCGCCCTGCTAAAATCATCGAGAAATTCCAGCTTAAAAACCCTATCTACCAGCCTACAGCATCTTATGGACACTTCGGTCGCACTCCATACAAAAAAGAGGTGGAGCTTGTAGTCAAAGGTGAAAAGGTGACCAAAGAGGTTCAGTTCTTCGGCTGGGAATTGCTTGATTCAGTAGAAAAAATCAAGAAAGCGTTTGGCTTGTAATTAGGGAAATAATATCTTTACAATATGAAGATTTTTAAATATCTGGCAATAGCAATAGTGACATTGGTATCACTTGGCGCCCTCAGCGGTTGTAAAGGGGCGGATTACCCTTATGATCACCCCGAAAAGCTGGAGGCCAACACCACAGCGGTGACAATTTCTGCTTATGGAGGGGTTGCAAATGTAATCCTCGATGTAAATAGGGACTGGGCTTCCAAGATCAAATATAAAGAGGGTGCAAAAGGTTGGCTGGCCATCACCCCAAATATGGGCCCTGCAACATTGGAAACCACCCCTATCCAACTTATTGCAGAAGCAAATGAGGGATCATCCCGTATCGCGGAAGTGGTAATATCCACCGGAAACAAAGTCATCACTATTGTTGTGACACAGGAGGAAGAAGAGTAACTTTTAGAAATATACAGAGATGAGAAGCTTTAAGAATTTATCTATCACTTTGATAGCATTGGCTGCTCTGTTTTTGGGCAGTTGTAAACCTGATCCGTCTTCACAGCCTGTGAATGTTGATTCCGGTACCGGAAGTGCTGAGTTCACACAGGAGGGAGGCACTATCACTATTGGTCTATATGCCAATAGGGACTGGACTGCAAGTATTGAGTATGATGGTGAAGACAAGGATTGGCTCACCGTGACTCCGGCATCAGGAACGGCTTCGCTCGACTCTGTTAAGCTGGTGCTTCAGGCAAAACCCAATGACGGTCGTGCCAGGAGTGCTGCACTTGTCATTGCATCCGAGAAGAACATTTCAATATCTGTTAAACAGGCTGGGGTAAGTCTACCTGAGGCTACACCCATTTCGCAGGTGCGTGCACTGTACACAGGTGCAAATACCACCATTGGGGATGATATTGCCATAAGAGGTATCATCACCAGTGACTACAGGGACTCGAAAAACGGCGGACTTGGAAATGCCACCTCTGCCAAAAACCTTGTTCTGCAGGATGAGAGCGCAGGTATTGCAGTGAGACTGACAGAGGACAATGTGGATCTGGCCAAGGGTGACGAGGTGATAATATCACTGAAAGGGACCTCCCTTCAGAGCTACCGCGGTACACTCCAGTTCAACAATGTACCCAAGGGATGCATCACAAAAGTGAGCTCAGGCAATGTTGTAGAGCCGATCTCCATTACTGCAGCGCAGCTCGTATCTGGTGAGTATGAGTCAAGATATGTGGCAGTAAGTGATGTTCAGAGTGCCAAGACCGG
Organism: Bacteroidales bacterium; assembly: GCA_017546125.1. Classification (GTDB taxonomy): domain Bacteria; phylum Bacteroidota; class Bacteroidia; order Bacteroidales; family UBA932; genus CAAGNP01. The sequence goes on along the minus strand of JAFYXO010000017.1, from coordinate 4,900 downwards.
GGATTATACCTGGGTAAATGGCAGCAGCCACACCTCAATAAACTTCGTATCGAAGACAGGGGAGACATTTGTAGTCTTCTCTTCAAGCTACTCTTCATATAAATCTGAAAAGGTCCCCACAGGAAGTGGTGTCCTTAAGGGTATTGTGGTAATATTTGACACAGCCATCCAGATCAGCCTCACATCCAAGGAGGACTATGCCGGTCTTACAGGAGAGAGATTCTCAGTGAGTGCGGATGTCGATTCCAGGACAGTGGGAGACTACTCGAAATGGAGTGCCATCACCCCTGTGACAAAATTTTATGAGGACTTCTCCAATGCGCCCGACAAAGGCAAGGAGTATGAGACAGATGAGTGGATGTTCTATACTTCAGACGGGTCAAGTGTAAACAGCGGATGGAAAACAGCATATTACAGCTGGAACAAATATATGGATGTAGCCCCATACAATTCAGTTCTTGATGAGGTGGTTTCATATGCCCTTCTTCCACCTGTAAATGTGAGTGGAGCAGAGGTGGCCAAACTCAATCTGAAGCTGGCCCTTTACTACCAGAATGAGGACCAGTCGGAGTTTGAAGTGGTGGTGTCTGAGAACTTTGAGGGTGATTTTGAAGCAGCTGACTGGACAGTGGCGGATGATCTGACATTTGGCCAGGGGGCAGAGATGAATTCATGGGTAACACACAGTGTGGATCTTTCTGACTATGCTTCTGAAACATCACTTGCAGTGGCTCTCAGATATACCGGCAAATCGAACACTTACCGTTTGGACAATGTGAGCTTCGGTGTAGAGCCAGAGGCTATATCATACGAGCCGGGAACACCTGTTTCAAGTATAACTTCCGATCAGGTTAACAAATGGATGGAGCTCCCTGCCGTGACCACTACAGATACCAAAGCATACATCTCACACCATTCAGAGGTGATGGGAGAGAGTGTGAGGAACTACTCTATGCTTTTCGATACAGAGTACAGAATCGCCTTGTGGACAGCGTACCATATATCTTCTGCTTCTTTTGGACCTACTACCAGAACCGACAACTGGAGATATGATCCTAAGGTACCAACAGACCTTCAGCCAAAACTGGAGAGAGGTTGGGGCGAATCCGGTGTGGACAGGGGTCACATCCTCCCATCGGGTACACGTACCGCCAATTATGTATCAAATGCAGCTACATTCTTCTACACCAACATGACAGCCCAGAGTTCGGAATTGAATCAGGGTGTCTGGGGTAAGCTGGAGGAGAAAGTGAGGAACTATTCCGAGACTTGTGATACACTGTATGTAGTGACAGGATCTGTCCTGAAAACTGCCCAGAAGCCTGAAATATCATTTGTTAAAGACAATGACGGGAAAGAGGTGGCCAAACCACAGGCTTATTACAAACTGGTGATGAAATATGACCTTGAGTCAGATTCATATAAGTCAATCGCATTCTGGTATGAGAACAGAAAATATGACAACGCTGAGCCGGTTGCTGCTGATGCCAAGTCTGTAGCATGGGTTGAGCAGCAGACAGGATACACATTCTTCAACAATCTCCCTGAGAGCATCAAGAAGTCGGTTAAAGAGGCGTGTGTCCCATCAGAGTGGGGATTGTAATTTATAATTTGTGATTAGTCACACATTTTTGTGATTTTCGCAAGCCACACAATGTGTCCATAAAGTGCTTATTGGAGGACCTTGTGTGGCTTGTGTCGTTGTAATGGCTGTAGAGGCCACGCTGATTGCCGCTGGAGGTGTGTTACAAGGGGGTTTGTGTGGCTTCTGAATGTCAGGAAAATATTTTAAATCATTTGGACCTTTATAGTACTTGCATTATTTTTGTCTGTGAGCAGCCATAAGAGGCGCGAGAGACTAAGATGATGATAGATGATGTTCTGTTCAAGCAGATAGAAGAAGATTTAGGTCTTAAAGTCCCATATTCAAGAGGACAGCAAATCCCGGTTACAAATTGTTGGCATTTTACTACAGATGGATCCTCTGTGGATGCCATATATAGTGATGCTGATGATTTTGTGGCTGGTATGAACAGGTTACATGTCGTGGGTAGGAGTTATAGGGATGTGATAATTCTTGCTTTTTGTCTGATGGATACACATATCCATTTTATTCTTTATGGAGAATTTGAATCGTGTAACAGATTTATTCACGACTATATACGACAGACATCAAGATACATATCACTTAAATACCATTTGAGGAAGAAGTTGCTGAATCTTCCTATTCATCACCAAAAGATAGATACAGATTTCTATCTGAAGACAGTGATCTGTTATGTACTGAAGAACCCCTCTGTAGGAGGGCTTCATTTTACTTTTTATGATTATCCTTGGTCAAGTGGTGCTCTATATTTCAGAAATGGTTCTTATTGGACTGCACCCAGGTGGACAGATAGCACCATTTTCGCCAGAATGGGTGACTATGGCCTTAGGACCAAAAGACAAATTCTCAAAATAAAAAACAGTTTGAATATTGATGAGAATCTCCGGATGGATGGCGGATTGATTTTCCCAGGTGAGTATGTGGCTTACGAGCTAGTTGAGAGAATATTCAAGACATATAAAAGTTTTCACTTTTTTATGTGTATATCAAAAGAGGACGATGTTGAGTCTCGTGGTGAGTTTTTGTCCAGATTGTCGATACCTATCAGTGAATTGCGTAAATATCGCGAGGATGTGTGTGAAGAGCTGTTCTATACCAGGGGATTGAGATTGTTGGATGTTCGTCAGCGTGTCAGGGTGGCCAAGGTCCTGAAGGGGAGATATCAGTGTTCTGTCAAGCAGGTTGCGCGGGTGTGCGGTCTGCTTTATGATGAGGTGAAGGGGGTTATGTAGTGTTCGGTCTGGATTGGCGGTTTTTATTGCGGTTGGTGTTGTGACTATGCTATGCGATGATGAGTTGTAAGTGTATATGGCTGTGAGTTGTGATAGTTCCTTGTCACTCCCTGTTATGATATTGTTTTTGTAACTGAGCCGTGTAGTCATGTGTTACGGCAACATGTCGTGATTAAGAGTTATGACTGAGCCGTGTGGTTATGTATTACGGCTGTGAGTCGTGATGATGTGTTACGGCAGCATGTCGTGATTTTTGGAAGCCATATAGAAGCGTGTCAGAGTGTTGTTTAGAGTGGGGTAATGTGGCTTGTGCAGCCTTTTCCCCTGCAGAAGCCACACAAATGTCCCCGAGAGCCCTATCTGCGGGAGCTGACGTGGCTTGTGAATGTCATAAGCCGGGTTTGTGTGTGATTGTGGTCGAGAGGGGAGCACAAGCATTGATGGGAAGAGTCAGCAAGATGTTTTGATAACGTATAGGACCGATATATGTATTTGGGTAGGTTTTGTGTGTGATAGGGTATGATACTAATGTTTGTTTGGTTAATGTTGTGTAGTTGATATGTGGCTGAAGTGTTTGGAAGATCTCATCTTCCCGAGAAAATGTGAGGTGTGTGGGAGACTTCTCCCTGTGGATGTGGAGTATTTGTGTGATGATTGTATGGAGGACATGCCTCTGACATATTATTGGGATTGGCCGGAGAATCCGGCTGAGAAAAAATTGTGGGTAAGGACTTATCTTAATAGGGTGATTCCTCTTTTCTTTTACACAAGGGAGAGTCGGTATATCACCCTTATTCATAAGATAAAATACCAGGGGAAAATCGGACTCGGTCTCTACATGGGAAGGCTTCTTGGGAAAAAAATCAAGAGATCACTTCCTGATATTGACTACATCGTCCCAGTCCCACTTCACCCCTTGCGAAAATGGCGCAGAGGATATAACCAGGCTGAGGTTATAGCCAGGGGTGTGGCGGAGGCTATGTTTGGCCCATCTGACGCTTCAGACAGGGTGCTTACAGATGTTCTTAAGCGAGTAAGATACACCCGTACGCAGACCAGAAGGAAGATGGATGACAAATGGTCCAATGTGGCCAATGCTTTCCGACCCCACAACACAAAAGATCTTTCCGGCAAGCACATCCTTATCATAGATGATGTTCTTACCACCGGCGCAACCCTGGAAGCCTGCGCTACTATTCTGGTGGAGCAGTTGGGGTGCAGGGTGAGTATTGCCACGCTTGCTTATGTGGAGTGATATATCAATTATGGCAGCAACTTGTATCAATAGATTAACAACCTAAGATTGTGCTGCATTTCTAGTTCGATTATGCGGGTTCCTATGCTCCATCTTCTAACTGGAATTTTCTCAGGCTCTATCACATCTTCACCCGCTTGCCCAGCCAAAGTATCCAACAGACCGCACAGTTGCTTTCTCTTCAAATTTTTCTTGTTATTGAATTTTTCGGGATTTACATTTGACTTGTCCTCCCATTCCATAAAGACAGATCCTATCTCATCTGTCCCTTTCTTTATCCTGTAAGAAACAGTTAAAAACATATCTCTATCAATATCGGCATACCATTCCAGAATATAGTATTTTTCATCATTGTCATGCCCGTCGGGAGGATATCCAATCCTATGGGCTGACCTTTCAATATTGTCTGTAACATAGCCAATGCTTACATTATATTCCCCAACTTTTAACGGATTCAGGCTATCCCAGTTTTTTACAAGAAAATCCAACTGCTCCATTATTTTGTCATCCCCTTTGATGGATGGCCTATCCAAATCATGGAATATCCTTATATCCCGTATGGTATCACAATGGATCTCCACTAACCCGTAATCATTGTCTCCAACTGTGTACCAAAGGTGCAGACTGCCTGCATCATCACCATTCATATTCCCAGATCTATAAAATTGCATCTTCTTGCCAAAAGAAAATATCTTTTGCAGATGCTTGCCATCATAAAAGCCTATAAATGTGCCTTGTTTGGATTTTACAACATGGTACAGCCTATTGTCATATACAAAACCTCCTAAAAAAACGGAATCACTGTAC
>JAFYXO010000016.1 GCA_017546125.1 Bacteroidales bacterium | reverse complement strand
GGTAGCCGTACCGGAAGGTGTGGCTGGAACACCTCCTTTTTGGAGCTGTCTGATCGGAAAGAGAGATTATCCTCTTCCTTTGCACTTGATGCTATTAATTATATAGTAACCTTGAGTTACATTATAGTCTCGTAGCTCAGTTGGTTAGAGCGCTACACTGATAATGTAGAGGTCCGCGGTTCAACTCCGCGCGGGACTACAAGTTCTTTAAAAAAATTGGGGGTATAGCTCAGTTGGCTAGAGCACCTGCTTTGCAAGCAGGGGGTCGTCGGTTCGACTCCGACTATCTCCACAAACCCATCCAGAATTTCTGGGTGGGTTTTTCGTAATATTATGCTACTATCGAAGAAAATAGCAGTCGAGTTGAATCTTGCAGGCTGCAAAATGAAGCAGTATATAGCTGCCATGCTAAAATATTCAAAGGTAGATCTGACACCAGAGCAGTTCCTGCTTATTGATTTGTTGTGGAATAATGGGCCACTCTCCCAGCATGAATTGACAATGTTATTGCAGAAGGATAAGAATTCTGTCACAAAACTGGTAGATGCTCTTGAACGCAAGGGATATGTCCTTAGAGAGCAAAATCCAGAAGACAGAAGATCCAATACAGTTTTCCTTACCAGGAAGGCAGAGGCACTAAAAGATGATGCAAAAACTAAAGGTGTCTATATTTTGGAGAGGATGCTTACCGGTATCTCAGATGATGAATTGAAAATCTTCCTCGATACCCTTGGTAAGCTATGCTCAAATATGAATGTCTCTGACAACGACGAATAGGGGGCCTCTATTTCTTCATCAGAATATAGAAGCAATATATAGCCAGAACGCTTATTCCGAAGAATACTGCTGATGGGAAGAATGAGGAGATGATCATTATTCCCAGTATTATCATCAGTGATATCGATGCCTGTTTCTTGTCTTTTGGCATCATACTCCACCCATATTTGTATCTGCTCGTGTAATTCTTGATTTTTTTGGTGAAATTCTGGCAGAGTTCCTTAAATTTATTGTCACCAACTCGTTGGTATGTGTCATATTTTCGGGCAGAGACCCTTACTTTTACCCCCTTGTTGGAGCTCTTCCCATTTTTTGCAGATGTTACGGTGATAGTGGTTTTCCCCACACTGTTCAACCTAAATTTTTTGGTTCCGCTCCCCTCCACTTGAATGGTGCTGGTGCTATGTCCATTATCGAGAGTCAGAGTGGTGGATTCGGAGTTGGGACACTTCCATTTTACCTCGATTATATCCCCCTCTGTAACTTTGGATTTATCTGTTTTAAGTACCATTTTCTATGTTTTTTACCCTCTGACAGCAATAAATATGCCTTCGGCCCAGGTAATGGCAAAATGGCAGAGTGCCGTTTGTAATAATGTTGTAATAAAAATAGGTTTAACGGTAAAAATTCTCTAACTTCGCCAAAATATTTGAAATTATACAATAAGACAAGTTATGACTAAACTAATTAACTGTTTTATCCCTTTTGAGGATAAAAATCAAGTTCAAGTAACTGTTAAAAATCTTAAAAGCAGTGAACTAATCAATAAGGTTTATCTGATCAAAGCTGAAGGCGCAGAAGGTGATGCTGAAGGTTTGGATTGCGAAGTTATCGATGTTCCTTCTTTGAAGAGCACAGTAGCTATGAAAAAAATCGCTGAGAAAGCTGATACTGCTTTCTCTATGATCTACACCAAATTCAGCGAGCTTAGCTTCGGTCTTTTCGCTCTTGAGAGAATGATCGCTATCGCAGTAGATTCAGGCGCAGCTATGGTTTATGCTGACCACTTCAACGAGGCTGACGGTGTACGTACATTTGCACCTGTTATTGACTATCAAGAGGGTTCATTGAGAGATGACTTCGATTTCGGTTCAGTTCTTCTTTACAGATCTGAAAACCTTAAAGAGGCTGTTTCAAGAATGGATGTTGATTACAAATTTGCAGCTCTTTATGACCTTCGTCTTAAAGTGGCTCAAAAAGGCGTTCTTGAGCACATCAATGAGTACCTATACTATGAGATCGAAACTGATAACAGAAAATCGGGTGAGAAGATCTTTGACTATGTAGATCCTAAGAACCGTGCTGTTCAGATCGAGATGGAACAAGTATGTACCCAACACTTGAAAGATGTAGGTGGTTACTTGGCTCCTAACTTCAAAGAGATCTCTTTCGATGACAATACTTTCGAGTATGAGGCATCTGTAGTTATCCCTTGCAAGAACAGAGTTCGCACTATCAAGGATGCTATCGAATCAGCACTTGCTCAAAAAACTAATTTCAAATACAATGTTATCGTTGTTGATGACAACTCTACCGACGGTTCAGTAGACGTAATCAAATCTTTCGTAGGTAACGAGAAAGTTGTTTACATCGCTCAAGATACTACTTACCATGCTATCGGTGGTAACTGGAACGTAGCTCTTCACCACCCTAAATGTGGTAAATTTGCTATCCAACTTGACTCTGATGACCTTTACTCAGATGAGAACGTTCTTCAGAAATTCGTTGACGCATTCTACGAGCAAAACTGCGCAATGGTTGTAGGTACCTACAGAATTTGCAACTTCGCTCTTGAGACTATTCCTCCTGGAATCATTGACCACAAAGAGTGGACTCCAGACAATGGTCGCAACAATGCTCTTCGTATCAACGGTCTTGGCGCACCACGTGGATTCTATACTCCTATGCTACGTACCATCAACTTCCCTACTACCAAATATGGTGAGGACTATGCAGTAGGTATCAGAGTATCTCGCGAGTACCAAATCGGCCGTATCTACGATGTAGTTTACAACTGCCGCAGATGGGATGACAACTCAGATGCAAACATCGATATCGAAAAGATGAATGCAAACAACTTGTACAAAGACAGACTTCGTACTTGGGAGTTGAAAGCTCGTATCGCAATGAACAAATAATTTCTCATGATTTTGAGAGAAGAGATAGAGTGTATGTTCGACCGTGAGCTTTCGGCTCACGGGAGGGCATATACGAATTATGAAGCTCTCAAGTCTGTAGAAAAGAAATATATGGAGATCGATGGCTTGCCCGTCGAACTCCATTTTAATCCTGCAAGGGTCGCTTCGGTTATGGCAAAAGTGGACGAAGAGACCCTTCGTCATAGAAAATGCTTCTTGTGTCCCGATGGTCTGGAGGAGATGCAGCTGTCTTTTACTTGGGGTGCACCATCAGGGATTGATTACTTTATCAGGGTCAATCCTTTCCCTATTTTTGATAGGCATTTCACCGTATCGACCTCATTTCACGAGAGGCAGCATATATTGGAGAGATATCCCGATATGCTCTCTCTGGCAAGGGAACTTGGCGATTATGTCGTTTTCTACAATGGCCCGATGTGTGGGGCATCAGCCCCCGATCATCACCATTTTCAGGCGATGCCAAAGGGTAATTTGCCAGTAGAGAGATTGGTTAGGGCCTCGACAGAAGGCGCACAAAGTAAAGTGGATAGTGGTGTGAGATTGGTGGCAGAATTTGAGGAGGGGAGTGTATCTGTGATAGAGAAGTATGCGAGAGGGGCATTTCTTATATCATCACCATCAGAAGATGGTATGATTTCACTTTTCCAGAAATTATACGACATGGGGGTTATCAGGAGTGCTTCCGAGTGGGAGCCCAGGGTGAACCTCTTGTCATGGCATGAGGGGGAGAGTTATTTTACAGTAATTTATTTCAGGGCAGAATCGCGTCCTGCGTGTTTTGAGGAGGAAGATCTCCAAAAGAGGATTTTGATAAGTCCTGCTTCCGTGGAGATGAGCGGTATCGCTATAGTGTCGTCCAGGGACAGCTTTGACAAGCTGACCGACGACAGACTTGGAGAGATTATTAGAGAAGTATCATTACCTATAAATCAAGTAGAAAGTATGTGTAACACACTAAAAAGCAACGAGAGAAAACAGCCCAATGTAAGTGTGGGCATCATGTTTGTTCCCGAAATTACAGCAGAATTCCTAACTGAGTATACACTCGGTGAAGAGAAGATTTCTGGTGTGGAGTCATTCAAGTATGTGGATGGAAAGGTAGAGTGGAGAGGTAATCTGTATGAGAGTCTCCAATTTGATCCTGTCAACTACACTGAGAGTGTATTTGAGTTGAAGGATGTGACTATCGGTATAAATTTCCACTGGGAGAGAAAGGAGAACCAGAGATTCCAGGGCGGCTTGAGGGTAATCGTGGAAAACGGCAAGCTTACAGCTGTAAACCTTGTAGGTGTAGAGGACTATCTTATCAGTGTGATCTCTTCAGAGATGAGTGCTACAGCTACCAAAGAGTTCTTAAAGGCTCACGCTGTAATCTCACGTTCATGGCTTTTGGCTCAGATGGACAAGAGTGAAAAGCTCAAAGCGACAGATGAGGAGTATTCAGCTTGTATTGAAAATGATGAAATGATCATAAAATGGTACGACAGAGAGGACCATACAAATTTTGATGTATGTGCTGACGACCATTGCCAAAGATATCAAGGTATCACCCGCGCATCTACTCAGAAAGTGAGAGAGGTGATTGATGAGACTTGGGGACAAGTTCTCATGTACAATGGGGCCATTTGCGATGCCCGTTTCTCAAAGAGCTGTGGTGGCGTGTTTGAGGAGTTCTGGGCTTGCTGGGAGGAGGCTGAACATCCATACCTGCAAGGTGTTCCAGATAGAAAACCTTTTGCTCCAGTTCCAGATTTGACTGTAGAGGAGAATGCAGTAGAGTGGATCATGAATTCTCCTGAGGCACTATGTAATACTACTGACAAAGAGATTTTGAGCCAGGCTCTCAATAACTATGACCAGGAGACTACCGACTTCTACAGATGGAAAGTGGTTTACACTCCAGAGGAGCTTTCAGCACTTGTTAAGGAGCGTTCAGGTATTGACTTTGGCGATATCGTAGATCTTGTTCCTGTGAAAAGAGGTACATCAGGCCGTCTTTATCAGTTGAAAATCGTGGGAACCAAGAAAACAATGATCGTGGGTAAGGAGCTTGAGATCAGAAAATATCTCTCTAGGAGCCACTTGTACAGTTCAGCGTTTGTGCCACGTAAAGAGGATGGCAAGTTTGTATTGTACGGTGCCGGTTGGGGCCACGGTGTAGGTTTGTGTCAGATCGGTGCAGCAGTAATGGGTGCCAAAGGTTTCAAATATGATGAGATACTTCTTCATTACTTTATTGATGCGACAATAGATAAAAATTATTAATAAATTACTAAAACTTAGTTAAGATGAATTCAAAATCAAGATCACCTTGGGCTTGGGTACCTTCACTCTATTTTGCACAGGGTCTACCTTACGTGGCAGTAATGACTATTGCTGTGATCATGTACAAACGTTTGGGTCTCTCAAACTCAGAAATCGCTTTATATACCAGCTGGCTCTATCTTCCTTGGGTTATCAAACCTCTATGGAGTCCTTTTGTAGACTTGATCAAAACTAAACGTCTATGGGTAACATTGATGCAGAGCCTTGTGGCTGTGGGTTTTGCCGGTGTGGCATTTTTTATCCCTACAGAATCGTGGGTGCAGATGACACTTGCTTTCTTCTGGTTGATGGCATTCAGTAGTGCTACTCACGATATTGCAGCAGACGGCTTCTATATGTTGGGTCTGACTGAGGGTGAGCAGGCATTGTTCGTAGGTATCCGTAATACTTTCTACCGTTTTGCTACTATCTTCGGTCAAGGTATCCTGGTGATGATCGCAGGTTATCTTGAGAGTGGGGACGTATTGCCAAGTATTGTTCAAGGCAATAATGCTACCGCATGGAGTTTGTGCTTCTATCTGTTGGCTGTTATTTTCATTATCCTTACCGTGTACCACATTTTGATCCTTCCACGTCCTGACAGTGATGTCTCAAGAGACAATGTGACCCCTGGTAAATTGATGAAAGACTTCGGTAGCACATTCGTAACTTTCTTCCAAAAGAATAATATTGGCCTTATCCTATTCTTCATCCTGTCTTACCGTCTTGGTGAGAGCCAGTTGGTGAAGATTGCTTCCCCTTTCCTTCTTGATACAGCTGAAGCCGGTGGTCTTGCCCTTACTACCCAACAGGTAGGTCTTGTGTATGGTACCATAGGTGTAATCGGTCTTCTGGTTGGTGGTATCGTCGGAGGTATCTGTATCTCAAGAGGTGGTCTTAAGAAATGGATTCTCCCTATGGCATTTGCCATCAACGTACCTGACCTTTTGTATGTTCTACTTGCTTATACCCAAACAGACAGCTTCCCTCTAGTTATCGGTTGTGTAGCTTGTGAGCAATTGGGTTATGGTTTCGGTTTCACTGCATTTACAATGTACTTGGTATATGTGGCACAGGGTCTCTTCAAGACTGCACACTACTCTATCGGAACCGGTCTTATGGCTCTCGGTATGATGATCCCCGGTATGATTGCAGGTTATCTTCAAGAGTGGACAGGTTATCCTGTATTCTTCGTGATAGTATGTATTTTGACTATCCCTGGTATTTTCGCTTCATACCTTGTGATGAAGAAACTTCCTGCTGATTTTGGTAAAATGGATAAAAGTAAATAGGCTATGAGAAAAATATTATCTTTTGCAATTTGTGCGATGTTTGTGGTAGCTTCTTGCTGTGCCCCTCAGAATAAAAAAGTTCAAGTTCTTACAGGTATTGATGTGTTGGAGGCTAATGGTTTCCAACAACTGAAAGGTAAAAAGGTGGGTCTTGTGACTAACCCTACCGGTATCAACAAGGACCTTGTTTCTACTGTAGATGTACTTTACAACGCTGAAGGCGTAGAGCTTGTAGCTCTTTATGGTCCTGAGCATGGCGTTCGCGGTGATGTTCACGCCGGTGACAAAGTGGATGGCAATAGCGATCCTAAAACAGGTCTTCCAGTTCACTCTCTATATGGTAAAACTACCAAGCCTACCCCTGAAATGCTAGAGGGTCTTGATGCGATTATCTATGATATCCAGGATATCGGATGCCGTTCATTCACCTATATCAGCACTATGGGTAAAGTGATGGAGGCAGCTGCAGATCTTGGTTTGGAGGTTATCGTTCTTGACCGTCCTAATCCACTTGGCGGTGAGAAGATAGAAGGTCCTATCGTAGAGGAGGGTTTCTTCTCTTTCGTTAGCCAGTTCGAGATTCCTTATGTATACGGTCTTACTTGTGGTGAGCTTGCTGTTCTTCTAAACGAAGAGGGGCTTATCAAAGATAAAGAGGGCAATGTTAAGAAATGTAAACTTACCGTAGTTCCTATGGAGGGATGGAGCAGAGATATGCTTTTCGAGGACACCAATCTTCCTTGGGTTCTCCCTTCTCCTCATATTCCACAACCTGTATCGGCTTTCTTCTATCCTGCAACAGGTATTGTAGGTGACCTTGGATGCTACTCTATCGGTGTAGGTTATACTCTACCTTTCCAAATGATCGCACTAGAGGATGTGGATGCAGACAAGTTGGCTGAGAAGCTTAACGGATATGAACTTCCTGGTGTAAACTTCCGTCCTATCAATGTGAAACCTTTCTATGCTGTAGGTAAAGGCTCTAACTTGCAGGGTGTACAAATCTATATCACTGATGTGAAGAAAGCAGCTATTACCGATATCCAGTTCTATGTGATGGAGGCTATCGCAGAGATGTATCCTGAAAAAGCTGCATTTAAAGTGGCTTCAGACAAGAGATACCGTTCATTTGATATCGTGACTGGTAGCGACTATTTCAGAACCACTTTCGCCAAAAATCACAAGTTCTCTGACATCAAAGAGAGATGGTATGAGGATGTGGATTCTTTCAGAGAGTTGTCTAAGAAATATTACATGTACAAATAAAATTAACGCCGGCCCTAAGGTCGGCGTTAATTCTATAACACTTTCCAGCGAACCCGCCAGCGGCCGTCGCTGAAGTCATGGCTGAGAATTTTGAATGTGCCAATCTCAGAGGTGTTCGATACATGAGCGCCAATGCATGCACAAGCGTCATAGTCACCCACTCTCACTATTCTGAGGGTGGGTGATACATTTTCCGGAAGTTTGCTCAAATCTACAATATCTCCGGCTTCATTCAATGGGAGAAATTCGATGGTGACATCGAGTTTTCTGGCGATGACCTCATTTACTTTTGCCTCTATTTCACATACCTGTTCAGGTGTGGGCTCTGCATCCAGAAGATAGTCACATTTAGATTTTTTCTTCTCTATATGGGCGTTTTTGGAGCGAGGGCAGCCAAACATCTTAACCATCGTAGCGTTAAGAATATGCTCGGCAGTATGCATAGGGGGGTGCTCCTGCTTGTTGTGCTCGTTAAGTACAGGTGTCTCCATAGTCTCTATTTTTCGGCGTAAAGTCTGATGATATTTAGCATCACCTGGGATGCTTTTTCCATGCTCTCTACAGGCACATACTCAAGTTTGCCGTGGAAGTTGTGGCCACCTGCGAAGATGTTGGGGCAGGGGAGTCCCATAAATGAGAGGCGTGCGCCGTCAGTACCGCCACGGATAGGTTTTACATTAGGTTTGACCCCAGCCTCCTCCATCGCTTTGATGGCAGTCTCTATGATATGGTAGTGTGGCTCCACCTCTTTTCTCATATTGTAGTACTGGTCTTTCATGTCGAGAGTGGCAACACCTTCTCCATATTTGCTGTTGATGGTCTCCACAGCCTTTACCATAAGGGCTTTTTTCTCCTCGAAAAGATCGAAATTGTGGTCGCGGATGATATATTGGGTGTTTGCCTCTTCCACTGTCCCCTGGAAACTGGTAATATGGAAGAAACCTTCGTATCCATCTGTGTGCTCAGGACGCTGTTCTGCAGGGAGCAGGGCATTCAGCTCAGCTGCGATAAGGATTGCATTGAGCATTTTGTCCTTGGCGTATCCCGGGTGAATGTTGCACCCCTGGATGTGGATCTTCGCACCTGCAGCATTGAAGTTCTCGTACTCAAGCTCTCCAATCTCTCCGCCATCGAAAGTGTAGGCATATTTGGCCCCGAATTTTTCTACGTCGAAGTAGTCAACACCGCGTCCGATCTCCTCGTCAGGGGTGAAGCCTATCTTGATATCGCCGTGTTTGAATTCCGGATGGGTCACGATATACTCTACGGCTGCCATAATCTCTGCCACACCGGCTTTGTCATCTGCGCCGAGCAGGGTAGTGCCGTCTGTAGTGATGATGGTGTTCCCTTTGTAGCCCGGAAGTTCGGGGAAATCCTTCACTCGGAGGTATATCCCTTTCTCTGCATTGATGGTGATGTCCTCACCATTGTAATTCTCGATAATCTGAGGTTTGATACCTGCGCCAGGTGCGTCAGGGGCAGTGTCTACGTGGGCGATAAAGCCAAGTGCAGGGATCTCTTTCCCCTCTGCATTAGATGGGATTGATGCCATTACATAACCATATTGGTCAAGTGTAGCCTCTACACCCATTGCTTCAAGCTCCTTTTTGAGCATATCGAGCAGAACAAACTGCTTGTTGGTGCTGGGTTGACTTGCTGATTCCGGATCTGATGCTGTATCTACAGCGATATATCTTAAAAAGCGATCGATAATTTTTTCCATAAATTTAGTTTTTTAAAATAACAACATACTGAATCCCATAAATGCCATACCGGCGATGACTCCGATGATGGCGACGTGGTGCTTCCCATACTTTTCTGCTGTAGGGAGAAGCTCGTCAAGGGATATATATACCATAATTCCCGCTACTGCAGCGAGGATGATTCCGAGGAATGAGTCTTGGAAGATGGCTGCCAGGATGAAATATCCGAGCAAACCACCCAGTGGCTCCGCTACACCAGAGAGGAAAGAGTTCCCTATGGCTTTGGCTTTGCTCTGCGATGCGTAGTATATAGGTATGGCTACCGCAATTCCTTCCGGGATGTTGTGGATTGCTACCGCAATGGCGATGCTGAGTCCAGCCTCCGGGTTCTCCATTGTGCTGACAAATGTTGCCATACCCTCGGGGAAGTTGTGTATTGCGATAGCAATAGCGGAGAATATCCCCAAGCGCATCAGATTTTTGTCTCCCGCACCCTGTTGGAGGGAGATGGCGTTCATCTCGTGGGGGTTCTCCCCGGATGGGACCACATTGTCAATGATAGCGATGATACCCATACCTCCGAAGAAGGCGAGCAGGGTGTACAAAAATCCCAGTTTGTCTCCATAAAGAGCCACCATATTTGCCTCAGCCTCCCCGAAAATTTCTACCAGAGAGATGAAAATCATCACTCCGGCGGAGAATCCGAGGGATGCGGCAAGAAACTTATTGCTCAGCTTCTTGGTGAAGATGATAATGGCACCTCCGATGCCGGTTGAGAGGCCGGCAACGAGGGTGAGTGTGAGTGCTAATATGAAATTGCTGTTAGCCATTGTTCTTTTCGTCCCTTAGGCAATCCCAAATCATATATGCAATAATCGCAACATATGCTGCAATTGCTACCCAACCTGCTCCGTTTGAGCTTTGCCAAGCGTAGTTCATCAAATCAACATCAGCGAATCTCAAGATGGCAGAAACCACACCCATAAGTGCACCACCTGCGATGAAACCGGATGCGATAAGGGTACCTTTCTCTGTGCGTGCCTCGTTGACAGCTTTGTCTTTTGAACGGGAACCTACATACCATGCCACAGCGCCACCCACAAGTAGAGGGAGGTTGAGCTCAAGAGGGATGAACATACCAAGTGCAAACGGTAGTGCAGGGATTTTGAATACAGTAAGTGCTACCGCAATCACTGCGCCGATGCCGTAAAGAAGCCAAGGTGCGGTACCACCGGACATAAGAGGCTCGATAACGGCTGCCATTGCGTTAGCTTGAGGTGCAACCAAAGCCCCTTCACCTGTGAAACCGTATGTTTTGTTGAGGATCATCATCACACCACCAACTGTAGCTGCAGCCACAAGTGTTCCGAGGAACTTCCATGTCTGTTGTTTGGCAGGGGTGCTACCAAGCCAGTAGCCCACTTTGAGGTCTGTGATGAATGCACCTGATACAGACAATGCGGTACAAACCACGCCACCGATGATAAGGGATGCGGTCATACCTGCAGTGCCTTTAAGGCCGCAAGCCACCAGGATAACTGATGCAAGGATAAGGGTCATAAGTGTCATACCGCTCACTGGGTTTGAACCCACGATAGCAATGGCGTTGGCTGCCACTGTGGTGAACAGGAACGCAATAATTGCCACCACAAGGATAGCTACCACTGCAAGCCAGATGTTCTCAACAACCCCTAATTTAAAGAATAGGAATGTTACACCCAAGGTAAGAAGAATACCGATGATGACGATTTTCATTGAAAGATCCTTCTGGGTTCTCTCCACTTGGGCAGCGCCTTCACCCTTCTTCCCTTTAAGCTCTTTGGCTGCAAGTCCGAATGCAGATTTGATGATTCCTGCAGATTTGATGATACCAATAATACCTGCTGTCGCAATGCCTCCGATACCGATATGGCGTGCATATGTGGTGAAAATCTCCTCAGGTGCCATCGAACCGACGGTAGAGGTGATGCCCGTATGCATGAAATCAAGTACGCTGCCACCCCAGATTACATTTAGCAGAGGGATAATAACGAACCATACAAGGAACGAACCGCAGCATATAATAAAGGAGTATTTGAGACCAATGATATAGCCAAGGCCAAGAACGGCTGCGCCCACATTGAGTTTTACTACCACTTTTGCCTTCTCGGCAATGGCTTCGCCCCAAGGGATGATACGTGTGGTGATGTTCTCTGACCACCAGCCGAATGTGGATACAATAAAGTCATAAAGACCACCGATTAGACCGCTGGTAAGGAGAAGTTTCGCACCTTTTCCACCTGTCTCGCCGCTAACAAGCACTTGTGTGGTAGCAGTAGCCTCCGGGAAAGGGTATTTGCCGTGCATATCTTTTACGAAATACTTTCTGAATGGGATAAGGAAGAGGATACCGAGGATACCACCCAAAAGTGAGCTGAAGAATACTTTTGTAAAGTTTACTGTAAGCTCCGGATATTTGTCCTGTAATATATATAGTGCAGGGAGGGTGAAGATGGCGCCTGCCACTATTGCTCCTGAACATGCTCCGATAGATTGGATCATTACATTTTCACCGAGGGCATTCTTCCTCTTAAGGGCACCCGACAACCCCACCGCTATAATTGAGATAGGTATGGCCGCTTCAAACACTTGTCCCACCTTCAAACCAAGGTATGCAGCAGCAGCTGAAAAGACCACTGTCATAATAATACCTATAGTTACAGACCAGGCTGTTACTTCAGGATAGGATTTGTGAGGGGACATGATTGGTTCATACTTCTCTCCCGGCTTCAGCTCCCTATAAGCATTTTCGGGAATTCCTTGAATTTTTTTTTCGTTGTTTTCCATATAGTTTTTTATTTGTATATCAGCGAGTTTCGTAAAAGTGTACAAAATTAACGAAAAAAAATATGAAAAAAAAGTTAAAATAAATTTGGAGATTAAAAAAAAGTCCCTACCTTTGCAGCCCGTTTGAGAAATAACGATGACGGAAAACAAATGTTCATTGACTTAATGAGAGAGATAACGAGGTAAAGTTAAAAGATAAGATAGTCTGTAATTTTTGAAAAAATAATTAGGGACTACAGTTTCAAATATTGATTGAACAATTAATAAAGAGAAACTCGAGACATATTAATTCATATTAAGAGAAGTTACAAAGGGCGAACAGAGGATGCCTTGGCTTCTGGTAGCGATGAAGGACGCGGAAAGCTGCGAAAATGTACGGGGATTGGCCAACACGAATTGATCCGTACGTCTCCGAATGGGGCAACCCACTTGACTGAAGGTCAAGTACACTTACGAGTGAGCAAACGCAGGGAACTGAAACATCTCATT
>JAFYXO010000015.1 GCA_017546125.1 Bacteroidales bacterium | reverse complement strand
TCTATCTATCTATCTATCTTCGTCTTAGATGGACCCACAAATTTAATAAAAAAATATCGCTTTTTGATGCAAACTTTTTTAAAAAATTTTTCCAAAATTCTCCATTCACCTATCTTTCTTCAACCAATACTTCTCATAAACCGAATATTTTTTACTACATTTGTAGACAAATTGACAACCAGCATGAGAGAGATCGAAAAATTGGAAAGATTTCGACCTGGCTATCAACTCAGGGCTCTATGCGACATTCTTCTATATGCGCGAAGCATATCCCTACCTGAAAGAGCTATCTTAACAACTCCTCTATTTCAGATTCAGAAAGGCCAGTGTGTCTGGACACATCACATACGGACATACCACTGCCAAGCAGACTCTTAGCCACTTCAAACAAGCCTTCCTTTCGGCCTTCGGCTCTTCCTTCGGCTTTTCCTTTTGCCATCCCCTCGGCTACTCCTTCTGCTTTTCCTTCAGCTCTTCCTTCAGCTCTGGCTTTCTGTTCGGCTGTGCGACGTATGTTGATTTCATCTCGCTCTGTTATCATATCGTGTTCGTATTTTTCTCGTTTCTCGGGACTGAATTGGGCGATCTCCGCAGCCTGGAAGAGTTATCCTAATAGCGCCTCGATCTCAGCTTGAGAAAGGCCAGTGTGTCTGGACACATCACATACAGACATACCACTGGCAAGCAGACTCTTAGCCACTTCAAACAAGCCCTCTTTCCTACCCTCATCTCGGCCTTCTGCCCTTCCTTCTGCTCTTCCTTCTGCTCTTCCTTCTGCTTTTCCTTTTGCCATCCCCTCGGCTACTCCTTCAGCTCTGGCTTTCTGTTCGGCTGTGCGACGAATATTAATTTCATCTCGTTCGGTTATCATATCATGCTCATATTTTTCACGTTTCTCTGGGCTGAACTGTGCGATCTCTGCGGCCTGGAAGACTTATCCTAACAAAGCAACTACTTCTGATTCTGTTAGGCCGGTATGTTTGGACACATCACTCTTAGACATACCACTGACAAGCAGACTCTTGGCCACCTCAAGCATGCCCTCCTTTCGGCCTTCGGCTTTTCCTTTTGCCACCCCCTCAGCTACTCCTTCAGCTCTTCCTTTTGCCATCCCCTCGGCGACTCCTTCTGCTCTTCCTTCTGCTCGGCCCTCGGCTCTGGCTTTCTGCTCTGCCGTGCGGCGAATATTTATTTCATCTCGTTCGGTTATCATATCATGCTCATATTTTTCACGTTTCTCTGGGCTGAACTGTGCGATCTCTGCAGCCTGGAAGAGCCTCTGAAAGACACTCTTTCTAAGTTCAATGGGTAAACTGTCCAGTTTACTCATATACTTCAGAGCGTAACACCACTTATCTATGATACTGGTACAATCTTCCAACCGCTTATCAAACCTCTTCAGTTCCACAAAGATAAGAGAAATTGTATCACAAACCACCTCTCCTGTCAATTTTTCTCTGAATGTATAATCTGAAATGAACCACTCTTTCCATAATTCTTTGCTCCTGTCAAAACAGTCTACTGCCAGAATCCCTATAAGATACACTGGCGGAATATTATAATTGTCATCACCCTTAATGGTCTTCATATCATAAACCTTAGAACTATACGATACGCATCTCTTGAAGAAGTTCTCCTGATCATATCTCTGCATCTCGATAATAAATGAGGTGCCATCCTCATCCTCACACCGTAAATCTAGCTTAACAGACTTATTGCTCTGCGTCAGTCCCTCTATCTCTGTTGTGGCATAGGTAAGATCTTTTACTCTTCTTCCATCAGGAAGAACGGCATTCAAAAAATCAATCAACACCGGCTTATTGTCCTGATCTCCAAACACTGCCTTAAATCCACTGTTGGACAGTATGTCCACATAACGTTGTTTCTCTTGAGTCATCATAATAATAATTGTTTAAAAGTCTACGAATGCAATATTCCAACTTATTATTTACTTTTTCTGTCAGATTCTACAACACTTTCATCTGTTTACTTTTTTGTAAGTTCTGTCATAATTTTAAAAATGTGAAAAAAGGCATTTTTAGAATAATGTATTTCTGATCGCCCTCACTTTTACCTACTAGGACATTGACGATGTCATCACGAACAGATTAGGCACATCAATCCTGGCTGCAGATGCTTCTATGAGTGATTAGCGTGCCCAATCCATCTATCCCAGACGGGATTGGGAACACTTTTCCCTCTTGGGTGCCCATTTTCGTGCCTAACCTCTTCGCGATTCAGACACCCGAACAAGTCAGGTGTGTGACGGGGATAGGGGGCAGAGGTCGCTTTTGGTGCGGTTTGTGGTTAGTCGAATAAAATTTTATTACATTTGTAGTATAATTGAATTTAGATATGAGAGAGATTGAAAAATTGTATCTGGCATTCACAGGCAAGAGAGCAGCACAAGTAGTGGAACTTCCATCATCGGGAAGTAACCGCAGATATTTCAGAATGAGCGATTCGGAGGGTAAAACCCTTATCGGTGCGGTCGGCACATCCATAGAAGAGAACAAGGCGTTCTGGGCCATTTCAGAACACTTTTCATCAAAAGGGCTGCCTGTTCCAAAGGTACTGGCACACGACGAAGAATTCATGTGCTACCTGCAGGAGGACCTCGGTGACGGCATCCTTTTCAACGCCATCACACCAGGCCGCGAATGTGGCAAATACAATGACGGTGAGAAAGCTCTCCTCAAAAAGACTATGGCCCTTCTCCCCGATCTCCAGTTCAAAGGGGCAGACGGCTTCGATTTCTCCATTTGCTACCCACAGCCAGAGTTCGATGAGAGGATGATCTCTTTCGACCAGAACTATTTCAAATATTGCTTCCTTAAAGCTACAGGACTCGATTTCAGCGAGGTTAAACTCGAAGAGGATTTCAAGAAGATGTCCGATGTTCTGATGCGAAACACATCAAGCACATTCCTGTATAGGGACTTCCAGGCACGCAATGTGATGCTTGTGGACGGCGAACCCTACTTCATCGACTTCCAGGGTGGCCGCAAAGGTCCCATCTACTACGATGTCGCCTCTTTCATCTGGCAAGCCAAAGCCAATTACTCAGAACAATTGAAAAGGGAACTTATCGACACATACATCGAGTCCCTCAAAAGATATATCCCTGTAGACAGAGACTATTTCTACAGCCAGCTAAGACACTTCGTCCTATTCAGGACACTTCAGGTTCTTGGTGCTTACGGTTTCAGAGGTTATTTCGAGAAGAAACCCCACTTCCTTCAGAGTGTCCCATACGCTATAGACAATATCCGCCAGCTCCTGAAGGAGTCACCATTCGCAGAATACCCTTATCTGTCGAAGATTCTTAAAGAACTTACAGAGATGAGGCAGTTCTCCGAAATGGGTGGAGAGAAGAAGCTTGAGGTGCGTATCTACAGTTTCGCCTACAAGAAGGGTATTCCAAACGATGTTTCGGGCAATGGCGGTGGCTATGTCTTTGACTGCCGCGGCATCAACAACCCCGGAAAATACGAACACTTCTTCCACTTCACAGGCCTTGATCAGGAGGTGATCGATTTTCTCGAAGAGGATGGCGGAGTGATCAAATTCCTCGACAATGTCTACGACCTTGCCGACACCCACGTGGAGAGATACATTGAGAGAAAATTCACCAACCTGATGTTCTCATTCGGATGCACCGGAGGACAACACAGATCGGTATATTGCGCCGAGCACCTGGCACAGCACATTGCCCATAAATACGATGTAAAAGTATTCCTGTACCACCGTGAACAAGGCATAGAAAAAGAGTTATAAATTATGAAGAGTGCCTTTATATTCGCTGCAGGTCTTGGGACCAGACTCAAACCTTTGACAGACAGAATGCCAAAGGCTCTCGTTCCGTACAGAGGTACCCCTCTATTGGAACAGACCATACAGACACTTAAAGATCAGGGATTTGACTGCTTCGTGATCAACATTCACCACTTCGCACAGATGATCAGGGATTTTGTGGCGGAGCACAAATCTTTTGATACCCAAATAGAATTTTCCGACGAGAGCGACCTTCTCAGAGATACCGGCGGAGCCATAAAACACGCAGCGCCACTTCTCCGCCAGGGGCCGTTCCTCATCCACAATGTCGACATCATCTCCAACCTCGACCTCGACGCCTTTTACCGCAGCCATCTGAATGACCCTCAAAAGCCATTGGCCACATTGCTCGTGAGCAGCAGAGAGACATCCCGCTACTTCCTTTTTGACGGGGATAACCGCCTCGTGGGGTGGATGAACCGTAGCACCGGCCAGGTCAAAAGTCCATTCCCCGAGATTGCTTCCCTTAAAGTGGAACAATTGGTAGAAAAATACCGCCCCCTCGCATTTGGAGGTATGCACGTCATTTCTCCCGAGATTTTTCCACTTATGGAGCAGCCTGAATGGGGCGAAAAGTTCTCGGTAATAGATTTTTACCTCGCAGCCGCCCGCACCCATTTCATCCGCGGCTACGAAGCACCTGCCGGCACCACCCTTACCGATGTCGGCAAATTGGATCAGATCGGGAATATTGCGTCAGCAACTACCTGACATTCAGTAGCTTCCCCACTGTAAGGGTGGGTAAAATCCCCCACCCTAAAAGTAAGCAAAGCGCTGAATGACAACACATTAGCAGACAAAAAAAACAACATACAAAAAACAGAAATATATGCTAAACGTTTCTTACTGCTCGGATAAGTACCAGTACACAATGGGAAAATCCTTTTATGATAGCCAGATGGGCGAAAAGAGGGCCGTCTTCAACCTGTTTTTCAGGAAAGCGCCCGATAACAACAACTGGGCAGTGGTATGCGGAATAGAGGAGGCCCTGGAGATGATCCAGGGGCTCGGCACTATGCCTGAAGAGTTCTTCGAAAAATTCCTTCCGGGAGAGGAGTATGCCGAATACCGGAAATATCTCGCAAATATGCGCTTTACCGGAAACGTTTATGCCATGAAAGAGGGTGAGATCGCCTTCCCAAAACAGCCGATTATCACCATTGAGGGGCCACTTATCGAGGCTCAGGTACTGGAGACCCCTCTCCTCTGCATCATGAACCACCAGATGGCCATTGCGACCAAGGCTTCCCGCGTCACCCGCTCCACAAACAAGCCTGTAAGTGAGTTCGGTTCACGCCGCGCCCACGGACCTTGGGCTGCCACATACGGCGCCAAGGCGGCATATATCGGTGGCTGCGCCAACAGTTCCAATATCCTCGCTGCAGCCAATTTTGGTTTCCCATGCGCAGGGACCATGGCCCACAGCTATGTCACCTCATTCGGAAACTCCATCCACGGAGAATACAAAGCGTTTGACACCTATATTAAGACACATCCAGGCGAGCCACTTATCCTCCTTGTAGACACATACGACACCCTTCACTGTGGTATCACCAACGCCATAAGGGCCTACAAGAACAACAACATCGACGACAGCTACCCTTTCACATACGGTATCCGTCTCGACAGCGGAGACTTGGCATACCTCTCTACCAAATGCCGTAAAGAGCTTGACCAGGCCGGTCTCAAGAACTGCAAGATCTTCGCCACCAACTCTCTGGACGAGTACATCATCACCGACCTTGAGCGCCAGGAGGCGTGCATCGACTCATACGGTGTAGGTGATGCTATCGCCACCAGCAAGCACAATCCTTGCTTCGGCAATGTATACAAGCTCGTGGAGATAGACAACCAGCCTATCCTCAAGCGCTCTGAAGACAAAGCCAAGCTCATCAACCCAGGCTTTCAGATCACCTACCGCATCATCAGAAACGGCATACACAAAGTGGATGTCACCTGCCTCCGCGGGGACAAGACCTCCCAACTCATAGAGGCCCGCGAGAGTGTCCTTCTCCGCTCAGAGTCAGACAAATCGAAATACAATACATATAATAAAGGTGAGTATGAAGCCAAACCTCTTCAGATCCAGATGATGAAGGATGGAGAGGTATGCTACACATTCCCACATATCGACGAGAGGAGAAATTACTACCTCTCAAATCTGGCATCATTCAACCACACCGAGACCCGT
The DNA here is from genome assembly GCA_017546125.1 of Bacteroidales bacterium. Lineage (GTDB taxonomy): Bacteria > Bacteroidota > Bacteroidia > Bacteroidales > UBA932 > CAAGNP01. The sequence goes on along the minus strand of JAFYXO010000015.1, from coordinate 72,692 downwards.
ATCATCAATCCTCACTACTACAAGGTGGATATCTCCGATGAGCTTTATGACTGCAAGATGGAGCTTATCGACAAGATCATTGCCGATATCGAGATCCTGAAGAAGAGCCGTCAGGCAGGAAAGAGCACCCTTGTGGTGGTAGATATGCTTTACGACTTCATCGACGGCACCCTTGCCTGCCAAGGTGGAGAGGAGGCCGTAAAAGCCACAGTCGAGTACATGAACATCCATCCGGAGCTCAACGTGCTGTATGTATGCGACTCCCACCCTGCCGACCACTGCTCGTTCCAGGAGAATGGTGGCATATGGCCAGCACACTGCGTACAGGGCACCAGAGGGGCAGAGATCCACGAGGCGTTCTATAAAGAAGTCCTCAACCACAATATCCGTCCTCAGAAACACAACATGTACCTCAAGGGTTGCAATCCACAAAAGGAGCAATATTCAGGATATGAGGCGGTAAATGCGAGCGGAATATCCATCGAGGATGCATCCACTCACGACATCATCATAGCCGGCATCGCTTCCGAATACTGCGTGATGGAGACCGCCATGGACTTCATCAGGAGGGGCTTCAATGTATCCATTATAGTGGGCGCTCTAGCTTATGTGGACCAGGCAGGACATGAAAAAGCAATTGCAGAATTCAGATCAAAAGGTATAAATTTATTATATTAGAATATGGTATATTTAGGAATAGACCTCGGCGGCACCAAGATTTCTGCCGGGATTTTCAATGAAAACGGTATTCTCCTGGCAAACGAATCGCTGCTTATTGGAGAGTGCACCGGGAAAGAGGTGGGAAAACTCATCCTCCAGCTCTGCGACTCTATACTGCAGAACAACCACTACACACCCAAGGAGCCCCTCAGCATTGGTGTTTGCGTTCCAGGGATCACCTATTCAAAGACTGGGTGCGTATGGGCACCAAACATCCCCGGATGGGACAATTACCCCCTTGCCCTGGAATTGAGGGCCCACTTCCCCTATGCAAATGTCACTATCGAGAGTGACCGTACCTGCTATATACTTGGCGAGGTGACAATGGGTGCAGCCCAAGGGTGCGACAATGCAGTCTTCATAGCAGTAGGAACCGGAATCGGAGCCGGCATCCTTATTGACGGCCATATCCTTCATGGTGCATCCGATATAATCGGCGCCATCGGCTGGCTCGCCCTCAAACCACCATACGACAAATATTGGAACCAGTGCGGATGCTTCGAGACACACGCCTCAGGCGATGGTCTTGCAAAGCAGGCACAGATATTCCTCCGCGAAGACAAAGAGTACAATGGCGTGCTCCGCAACAAACCTATCGAGGAGGTCACCTCCTATGATGTTTTTGCAGAGTATCCCAATGGGGATCCCATTGCAGTGCGCGTCATCGACCAGGCCATAGAAATGTGGGGAATGGCAGCTGCCAACCTGGTAAGCCTTCTCAACCCTGAGATGGTCATTTTCGGGGGTGGCATCTTCGGTCCTGCAGCACCACTAATTCCACGCATTTATGAAGAGGCCAAGAAATGGGCACAGCCTATCAGCATAAAACAATGTAAATTCGTAGCCACACAGCTTCCTAAAATGGCAGGTCTCTACGGGGCAGGCGGTGTCGCTATCCAAGCCATGAAACAATAAAATTCAACAGATATGAAAAAAAACACCAGCGTACTTATTGCAGGATACTTGGGAATGTTCTTTTTCGGAATCGCATTCCTGGTAATGGGTGCAGTTCTCCCATCACTCTCTGCAGAGTTTAATTTGACTACCGAGGAGTCTGCCCTATTGGTAAGTTTCCTCCCTGTAGGAACCATTCTGGGTTCCCTCCTATTCGGTCCTATCATCGACAAATACGGCTACAAATCCCTAATGCTTGTAGCAATGGTACTCGGAGCAATTGGCCTTGAGACATTGGCCTTCGGCAAAAGCACCGGTATCATCCGTGCAGGTATCTTCTGCATCGGTATCAGCGGAGGTATGCTCAACGGAGCGACCAATGCACTTATATCTGACGCTTCAGACGACAGCAAGAAGGCTGCAAACCTCAGCTTCCTCGGCTTCTTCTACTGCGTAGGTGCAATATCACTCCCATTGCTTCTGGCATCCCTTCCAGCTACAATCCACTACTCTACCATAGTAGGTAGCGCAGGTGCAATGATGGTAGCAACCTTCGTTTTCTACCTTTTCGTGGACTTCCCAAAAGCGAAATTCAAACAAGGTTTCCCTATCAAGAAAGTCCTCGGCATGGCCAAGGAGCCAGTTCTCCTCCTTTTCAGCTTCGTCCTCTTCTTCCAGAGCGCACTTGAAGGACTTGCAAACAACTGGTCACCGGAGTACCTTTCAAACTTCCACGGTTTCACCACTGAGCAGGCAAGATATGCACTCAGCTTCCTCGTGATAGGTATGGCTATCAGCCGTCTGTCCCTTGCATTCATTCTCAAGAAGATCGACGGTGCGAAAGTTATCGTCATGAGTATGCTTGTATGTATTGCAGGTGCAGTTTGCACTCTATTGGCCACCACCATTGCGACAGCCATCGTAGGTAGTGTACTGTTCGGTCTCGGACTTGCAGCGACCTTCCCTATTGCCCTTGGCAAAGTGGGTGAAAAGTACAAGGAGATGTCTGGTACAGCCTTCAGTTTTGCACTTGTAGTGGCACTTCTGGGCAACACCCTATTGAACCTTCTTGTGGGTCAAATCGGCCTCCAGGGGCTTCCATACCTGCAAATGGTGGCAGCTGCGATGATTATCATCCTGTTCTTCATCAGCAGTAAGAAAGTTGCCAAATAATTTCCTATTTGGGGTAAAATTTTCTACTTTTGCGATGCTTATAAGAAATTTAGTTATCAATCTATAAACTTTTTAAAATTACTACAGAAATGCTAGCATTAGAATGGACCAAAAAGGTCAGAGAGGTGATGGCTCAAATCGAAGACACACAGCTTGACAACATCCGTAAAGCTGCTGAGATTATGGCTGACAGTATCCAGGCTGAAAGATGGGTACACACATTTGGTTGCGGTCACGCAAACCTTCCTATCGAAGAGATGTATCCACGTATCGGTGGTTTCGTTGGTTTCCACCCTCTTTGCGAACTTCCATTGACTTCATTTACCCACATTATCGGTGATATGGGTATCAACCAATTCCTTTTCCTTGAGAGATGTGAAGGTTTCGGTAACACCATCATGGACTCATACACTTTCGACAAGAGAGACTGTATCTGGCTATTCTCACACACCGGTATCAACGCTGTAAACATCGACGTAGCACTTAAAGCTAAAGAACTTGGTATGAAAGTTATCGTATTCGGTTCTGCAGCTAACACTGGTGACAAGAAACCTCGCCACTCTTGCGGAAAGAACCTATTCCAAATCGCTGACGTGGTTGTTGACTCATGCGCACCACTTGTAGACGCAAGTGTAAGCTTGAAAAACCACTTCGACAAAGTAGGTCCTGTTTCTACAATGGCTCTTATCACTTGTGTATGGCTAACAGTTATCACTGTAGCTGAGATCCTTGAAGAGAGAGGTGTAAAACTATACATCCACCCTTCACACAACGTACCTGGCGACACTACAGCTCACGAAAGACTTGCTGAGTGTATCAAAGTGTACAGAGAGAGAGTAAAAGGTGTGTAATTTTACACTCTAGTATATTTTTTGTACATTTGCGCCTTAATGAAAAGCGCAAATCTCAAAATATTACTCATATGCCTTGTGAGCTTACTGCCCACAAGGCTTCTTTTTGCCCAAGAGATAGCGCTTCCGGACACCCTGAAAAGCGCAGCATTGGACTCTACTGCCCTTTCGGTGGGTGATTCTCTCTCCTTCGGGGACACATTGGCCGTAAGAGATTCATTGGCCACAACTGATTCACTGGCCGCAGGCGACTCCCTGGCAGTCAGCGACTCCCTCAAGACCCAGGTGAAGGAGCTTTCAGAGAAGGAGAAAAGGAAAATGTACCGCGACAGCGTAAAAGCGGTAAGGGACAGTATCCGTCTTTCCACCCCAAGGATCCTGCAGACTTGCGCCTTTCCCGACTCCCTTTACTACGAAAAGATAATCGCCTGGAATACCAACACATATTTCAACAAACAGAAACGGATAGATGTCGATACCACCTTCAATGACTGGTATACCGAATACCCGTTCTTCCACGAAGATGTAAATGCGACATACCTCGGTGTGATAGGCTCCGCCACCCAGAACTTCAACTGGTTCAAACGTCGTGAATTTGATGTGGCGCCATTCTACGCCCCATATCTCCCCTACAGCTACACACCGGAGACAATGCCTTTCTACAACACCAAGACACCACATACAGTTTTGGCATATTGGGGTACACTCTTCTCATACAGCGACAAAGAGGAGTCGAGCATGAAGCTCATGAATACACAGAACATCACCCCTGAGCTCAATGCCCATCTGGAGTACCACATGTATGGAGGCAAAGGTCTTCTGACCAATGAAGCGACCAACAACAGGACATTCTCCATCACAGCCAACTATCTCGGGGAACGCTATGTGGCCAACGGAGGATTTATTTCGAACAATATCAGAAGAAATGAGAACGGCGGTATCGTGGATTCCAGAGAGGTTCGTGATACTGTACTTGATGCCAAGACCATCGCAGTAAACCTCAGTAGTGCATCCAACAGGATTGTAAAGAAAACATTCTTCATCAACCACTCATACGGCATCCCTATCAGATTCAAACAGAAGAAGGATACAGTGGTCAGGGATACAACCAATGTCGAACTTACCAAGGAGAAGAGTGACTCGCTCAACGCCGGAGAGGGTACAATGGCCTATTTCGGTCACTATGGAGAGTACTCACACTTCACCAAATTCTACACAGACAAGATAAGCTCATCCGACCGCGTAGGGAAAGACTTCTACAATAACAAATTCTATATTGACCCCACCACAAGCTCTGACTCTATGAGGGTCGCTGACCTGACCAACAGACTTTTCGTCAGGATACAGCCATGGGCCAATGACGCCATTATCTCCCAGATAGAGGGTGGTGTAGGTTTCCAGATGCTCACATACTTCTCTTTCACACCGGAGTCGTTCCTGTACAGAAGCAGTGATGTCCACCTGAACAACACATATGTCTACGCCTCTGCCAACGGTAAATTCAGAAAGTATTTCGCATGGGACGCATTCGGAAAACTTAACCTGATAGGGCACAACATCGGAGACTTTGACCTGAATGCAAATGCCACATTCTCATTCTATCCATTTAAGGACAAAGGTCAAGGTGTCGATCTTACAGCCAGATTCAGCTCTTCTCTCAAGCGCCCCGACTACTACTCGGAGCACTTGTACTCAAACCACTACATCTGGAACAACGATTTTGGCAAAATATCCAAGACTAAAATTGAAGGTGAACTGAATATACCCAAGTGGAAAATGTCCGCTTACTTCGGTTACGCCTTGGTAAACAACAATATATACTACGACACTCTCGGCATCATCAGACAGACCCCTGAACTGGTAAATGTGATGAGCGCCTACCTCCAAAAGGATTTCAAGATATGGATGTTCCATCTGGACAACCAGATTCTGTTCCAGCTTTCATCCAATCAGGAATCGATCCCTCTTCCACTGGTGGCTTTACACCTGAGATACTACTTTGAATTCCCTATAGTCAAGAATGTCCTGATAGCCCAAGTGGGTGCTGACGGCACATTCACCACATCCTATTATGCACCTGCATACAACCCGGCTACAGGCCAATTCCAGAACCAGGTATCAGAGAAAATCGGCAATACACCGTACATAGATGTATTTGCCAATCTGCAGTGGAAAAATGCATGCATATTCCTTAAGTTTACCAATGCTACCGATGGCTGGCCATCAGGTGATTATTTCTCAGCCTACCACTACATCAAGCCCAAACGGGCCTTCAAACTCGGTATATTCTGGCCATTCTTCGTAAAATAGACATTTATGAACAAATGGATACATAGAGGGATTTCGGCATTTGTATATATGATGCTGCTCTTCTCCATCACCAAATGTTCCAAAGAGTGGTCTTTGGATTACAGGTGCTACCACCATCACCACGAGACCGACTCACTTATATCATACATTGCTGTCAGGGGTGACGCATTCGCTTTCGAAGATTTCCCTGTAGGATTCCAGTACAGACTGCTCAACCATTACGCACTTGACCAGCAGCACTCGATAGAGATCTATCCCCCATTCTATATTGACAGCCATTGGGACAGACTAATAGCCGGAGAGATAGATATCATCACATACGACACAGTGAGGGACTCCATCCCCGACCAATACAAGGAGCAGCTCCTCACCAGCCTCCCTATAGCAGAACGATATGCATGGGCAGTACGCGAGACCGACTGGGGTCTTATGCACAACATCAACTACTGGCTCGGTCTATTCTCCCAAAGTCCCGAATTCGATGCTCTTGAGAGGAACTATCTCAGGGTCTACCGGATAAGACACCATCTGGACAACATGACCCAGACGGCTGTCATATCGCCATATGACCACCTGATCAGACGATACAGCAAAAACCTCAACTGGGACTGGAGACTTGTAGCGGCACTTATCTGTCAGGAGTCACGCTTCTCGATGGGTGCCATCTCCTCACGCAAAGCTATAGGTCTGATGCAGATCAAAGAATCTACAGCACAGCACTACGGTGTATCAAATGTCTTCGATCCCGAGAACAACATCAAGGCCGGAACACGCCACCTTCGCTATCTCGAAAATATGTTCATCCGTGAAGGGATGGACTCTACCAATGTGGTAAAATTCACACTTGCAGCATACAATGCCGGAGAGGGTCGCATCCAGGAGTGCATTGAATTCTGCCGCGGCATCGGAGCAGACTATCGCGACTGGGAAGAGATGTGCCGTATCATCCCCATGATGCGCGAACCTGAAAAATACCTCCCAGGGACCACCATCAAACGTTTCCAGGGTAGCGAAACCATCAAATACGTAGACGAAATCCTCTCCCGCTTCGAAGAGTACCGCTACGCAGTCCTCCCCTAACCCCCCATCACACACACCACACCACACAGCACTCATCACATCTCACTCATCACATCTCACATCACATCTCACCCATCACATCTCACATCACCCGCCACACACATTGCGTCAGCAACTCTCTCATCCTCAGCCACTTCCCGCACCTAAGGGTGGGTAAAATCACCCACCCTAAATACCAGCAATCAACTGATATACAAGCACTTACTGACGAGTAAAATTCACTACTGTATCAACACCCATACAACCATCACTGAACACCATTACCCACATTGCTAAAGCAACCTGCACAACCATTTCATTGTTCACCCCTTTCATTCATTGCGTCAGCAACTCCCTTATCCTCAGCCACTTCCCGCACCTGAGGGTGTGTAAAATCACCCACCCTAAATACCAGCAATCAACTGACATACAAGTACTTACTGACGAGTAAAATTAACACACAGAAATTTTAAAATTCAGCATTTCCGCCCCCTGACCACTGAAAAATTTCAAAATTCAGTTTTTAATTTTCAGCCCGCCGACTCAACCATTGGATTATCAGATTATTTTTCCTTGATTTGCCACATAAAATTAATCTAAAGAGGAGAAGGATATGAGTGTAAGAAGGTACTTCAAAAGGGAAAGTCTTCAACATATTTTCCAAAAGACAACTGATTATGGCAATTTCCTGTACACCATTGAGGACAGCATTGTCCTATTGAGCATACTATCCACACATGCAATGAAGTACAGCATCGACATACACCTCCTATGCCTGATGACTAACCACTTTCACATGCTGGTAGATGCCTTTTCAAAAAGATTGCTGTATCAATATATGGATGTAACCACCTCAATATTTGTCAGACTCTACAATAAGCGATACTCGCGCAGCGGCAAATTGTTCCACCAATCATTCGGAAGTGCCTCGAAATCAGGCGAGAAAAAGATAAGAAGCTGTCTCGCATATATTGGGAATAACCCAGTGGAAAAGCACCTCTGCAAAAGTGCAATTGAGTACAAATGGAACCTGCTCCCCTACTATCGGAATGATCACCCATTCTCAGAGCCGCTTAAAAGTTATAGCAAGAGGCTTGGTTATGCCATCAAGGCTATAAAAAATCTCAGGGAGAACAATGAATACATTAACTACAAAACATTGGACAGCCTCACAAACAGGCTCAGCATCACAGAAAAGAAATGGATCTATGACTTCATAATATCAATATATAATCCCACAAACTACTCAAAATCAATAAGCTATTATGGCTCCTATGAGAAAATGATCCAAGCGTTTGACTCAAACACGGGCAATGAGTATGAGATCAAAGAGGAATATATAAACATACCTGACTCCGTCTATAGTACAATGTTCAAAACACTTAAACGGAACGGCTTATGGTCTCACAATCTTAACCCGTACACATATACCTCAGAACAAAGGGCAATGGCGATAAACCTCTGCTTGAAGATCAAGGACATAACCAAAACTCACCTTATCAAATTCTTCCACCTGGGCATTTAGGGCAACAATCAAGTGCGGAGCGAGCCCTTAGGTCGAGCTCGCGCAGTACTTGATTTGTAGCCGCCGGAGCGGGTATATTCCGGCGGCGGTGCCATTGCGTCAGCAACTCTCTCATCCTCAATCACTTCCCACACCTGAGGGTGGGTAAAATTACCCACCCTAAATACCAGCAACATGCTGATATATAACAAGTTACTGACCAAGCAAAAAAAGAACGATGATTGAAACGGCTTGTATTAAGTAGGACTGAGATCTACGACTTGTGAATGGAAACCGAATCTAGTAAGAAGGGGCTAGAAAGTGTGATCCAGGAAGTAAGCACCAAAAAGTAAGGGCCAGGATGTGTGATCCAGGAAGTAAGCTCCAGAAAGTAAGCATCTGGAAGCGGGAGATACAATAGCTGTCACTGCCGGGGGAGCTAGCTTACCTTGATGGTCTTGTCGGGCTGTACTCTAGCGATAAATAGAGATGGTATTATCATGATCAAAATCATCAGCGCGAATGAGCAGATATTGAGAATCAATATCTTAGGAACATTCACATAGACCGGAATATGGTCCACGAAGTAGTTGGCCGGATTGAGTCCGATTATGTGGAAAGACCCCTGAAGAACAGAGAGTATAACAGCGATGACATTTCCTATCAACATACCTTTCAGAACGATGAAAGATCCCCTGTAGATAAATATCTTGCAGATATCCTTTGTCTTCATACCAAGTGCCTTCAAGAGACCTATCATTGAGGTCTTTTCGAACAGGATAATAAGGAGACCCGATATCATATTGAATCCGGCTACCACCATCATAAGAATCAGGATGATAAGGACATTCATATTGAGCAGGTCGAGCCAGTCGAAGATGTGGGGGTAGATATACCTGATCTGACTTATCACCACAGAGTCATCGTCCCAAGGCCTTTCGAGGATAATCCTCTCAAGTTCATTGCACACTTTTCTGGTATCTGCTCCCTCTACAAGCGACATCTCAATATTGGAAACCTGATCAGCCTCCCACCCGTTGAGTCTCCGTGTCTGTCTGATATCCACCAGAGCCAGTGTCTTGTCCATCTGATCCAGCTGGATATCATAAAGGCCAGAAATGGTAAACTTGCGTACCCTCACACTCTGCCCGACAAAATAGGCGGTGATCTTGTCTCCGCAATTGTATCTCATCAGATTTGCAAGACGTTTTGATATCAATATCTCTGTGGAAGCACTCCTGGTCGAGAAATTGGGAAGTTCACCCTCTACCAGATATTTTTCGAAGAATTTGAGATTGTATGTCGAATCGACCCCTTTGAAAAGGATCCCTTGTACAGATTCGTCGCTTTTGAGCATACCCGCTGCGTATGCCACCTCATTGACACTCTCGATCCCTTTAGCCCCTTTCACCTTATCTATATAGGATGGGCGTCCGCTGATTGGGTAGAGGTGGTTTGTAACATCCTGCCCGGGGGCAATGATGAAAACCTCTCCTGAGAATCCCACTGAGGTCTCACGAATCTCCCTCTTGAAGCCATCAGAGATAACCATTGCGATGAACATCACCAGAATACTGATCGCTACTGAGATGCAGGCGATAGTATTGCTCGAAGAGCTGAGTTTTCCCTTTTCCCCACTCTTTCCTTTAATTTTTTTGGCGATAAATAAATTTAAATTCATACCTTTGTTATCTCTTTAAGCGGAAATAGCTCAGTTGGTAGAGCGTCGGCTTCCCAAGCCGAAGGTCGCGGGTTCGAACCCCGTTTTCCGCTCTCAAAAGCCCGACCTGCAGGCCGGGCTTTTTTATTTTTCTATTCGTAATCCATTGCGAGGCGGAGGCCGCAGTTAAGGATGCGAGCTTCGTAATCCTCTGAACTTCTGTAAGTATTGCGGCAGTTACGCGCCTCTGATCTCCATGAGCCACCCCTCATCACTCTGGCTTTACCGAAATCTGGGCCTTGTGGATTGGTTTGTGGATCGGCTTTATAAATAGCATATCTGTCCTGGCACCATTCGTAAACATTGCCACACATATCGTAGATATCAAGTTCATTTGGGGCTTTTGTACCTACAGCATGAGTCCTTCTTCCGCTGTTTCCGTCACACCAGCCCACAGCATTCAGATCATCGCTTCCACTGTAGTTGAGATCTTGTGACCAGCGACCACCTCTGGCTGCGAATTCCCACTCTGCCTCAGTAGGGAGTCTGTATTGCTTTCCTGTCATTTTATTCAATTCGTGAATGAATGTCTTGGCATCCACCCATGAGATATTGTCCACAGGGAGGCTGTCTCCGACAAAGTGGCTCGGATTGTACCCCATAACAAACTTGTAGAGCTCCTGGGTAACTTCAAATTGGCCGATATAGTAGTCATCCACTGTCACGGTATGCTTTGGAAACTCATCGGGATAGCATTGCTCACCATAAGTCTCTATACCACCCATTTCAAATGTACCGCCGGCTACCACCACCATTGGAATATCCAATATGTTTCTTGTTGGATTCTGTGCCGCCAATACAAATGAGCCCAACAGGACCATAACAATCGTTGCAAGTAATTTTTTCATATCGTTGTCAATTTTATTTTTCTATTCCAAATCCCCTTCTCCGTTCTCCAGGATACGGTCATCTCCGAAAAGGGAGAGGGCACGTCCGATAAGTTCGGTGAAGTATTCATCCTCTTTTTGTGTGTACATAAAGTGCAGAACCTCCAGATAGACAAGAAGAAGTGTCCTGTCATCGCGCACCTCAAAGGCACTGGTGTCGATATCTACACCTTGATTTTCAAGATAGTATTTGAGACGGGACTCCGAGAAGATCTCCCCATCTCTGAATATATCCATATAGAAGAGGATCTTGTCTTTCTCTATGTATGCCGGCACAAATCCACCCGGGAAACACATTGGGTAAACCTCCAGACCCACACATCTGGCCAGAAGGAAATAAGTGAGTGATATCGAGAGGGGGACACCATGACGTGAACTCAATACCGATGTAAGTACAGTGGTGCTCTCTCTGGTAATGGGGTAATCCCCACATTTGAACAGGAGTCTGTGGTAGAAGATGTGGTTGAATATCTGCATCTTCTCAAGGGCAGTCTTCTCTTCTGATATCTCGGTGACAAGATCTCTTATAAGTATCCCAAGCAGATCTTTGAAATATATCTCATCTATATCTGTAACTATAAGTTTTGAGATCAGATATATCCCCCTTTCAAGATCTGGATACTCATGGTTTACCATCCTCCCAAGTTCGTCAAGGACAAACTCATTTGAAAGGTATTGGATTTTATCGGCGATAAGACCTTTGGTCCTGTACGATTTCTCTTTATTGTATAAGACTTCCAAGTCGGTCAATACAGATACACCCCTCCCCAACATCCGTTTGTTTATGGCCTTTACCACAAAATCGTCGGTGTCGTCCAGAAGGGTAACTATACTCTTAAGCTCTGTATCTACACTCATTTGGTAATCTCTGCAAGTTTGTCCAATGCAAGTTTGATAAGCTCTTTTACACGTGGTTTGTAGTCGGTGTTCGAATCACCTGCATATCTTGCAGCGATGATACAGCACACTGTAGCTGCATTATGACCGAGATTTCTTGCCAGACCTGCCAATGCTGAACCCTCCATCTCGAAGTTGGTGATCTTCCACTCACCCGAACGGAACGATTCGAGTCTGTCCATCATATCCGGAATGGCTATAGGTAGTCTCAACACCCTGCATTGAGGTCCGTAAAAACCTCCTGCTGAGATGGTCATACCCTTCACAGTAGAGTCACTGAAAAGTTCTATAAGATTTTCACTTGCTTTCACAAAGTAAGGGATAGGGAGTTTCTTCTCCACCCACTCTTCACCCATGTGCGCCAAAAAGTCGCCCTCCACCTTGGCATCTGCGATGTTCTGACGGCCACCGTACCAGTTAAGTAGCGCATCAAATCCCACTGAGTAATGGGAGAAGACAAATGATCCGAGTGGAATCTCAGGCTGAATGGCACCAGAGGTACCTACACGCAAGATATTCAACTGTGTATGAACAGGCTTCACCTCTCTGGTATTGAAGTCTATATTTTTGAGGGCATCAAGCTCGTTTACCACGATATCAATATTGTCACAACCGATACCGGTCGAGATTACTGAGATCCTTTTACCCTTATATTTACCTGTAATGGTATGGAATTCACGGGATGATTTGTCCACCTCAATCTCCTCAAAAAACTGGGCCACCATATCAACACGGCCAGGATCCCCTACAAGCATCACTGTATCAGCCAAATCCTCAGGTGTAATATGAAGGTGAAATATTGAACCATCACCATTAATGATCAATTCCGATTCTGCTATTCTTCCCATAGTTTCTTTCTTTATTAAATTATAACTATCAAAAATAATAATATTTTTTCTACTTTTGTCCCAACTAACAGAGATTATTATGTTTTTTAGAATACAATCATTGTTCCTAACTATAGCAGCGGGATTGAACATCTCGATGTTTTTCTCAAATCTGATCAAATTCACCGACGGCACCACCATCTCATTCTGGGAGTACACACCTACCAGAATTTTCATCCTGGTGACATCTGTCCTAAGCATCATCGCCCTCACTTCATTCAAGAAGAGGATGTACCAGATCAGAATCTGCAATTTGAGCTCACTTATCGCATTGGGATTCCAGATCTATCTTGCAGTTTTGTTCTTCAGAAGAGAGCCTGAGATGATCTTTACCATCAGCACAGTGTTTCCTGTCATCTCTGCCATTATCACATTTATCGGCATGAGATATGTGGCACGCGACGAAGCGATGGTGATGGCTGCAAGCCGTTTGAGATCTTCAAGAAGGAGAAAATAATTACTCTTCCGAGCAATATTTCTTGATGACGCTGTACGCATCCTCGATGCCCAGCTCACCTGCCTTACTCAAATCTATACAACCTTTCTCTTTATCTTTCAGATAGATAAGGACAAGGCCCTTGTTGTAGTATGCCTCTCCGATATTTGGGTAGAGGCTGATCGCCTTCTCGTATTGGCGTATAGCCTCAGGGAGGTCATTTGACTGGCAATAGAGGTTTCCAAGGTTATAGTATGTGTAAGGGAATTCAGGGTAAAGCGACGCCGCCTTTTTCATATCGTGTATCGCTGCAGTATAGTCGTAACTGCGGGTAGACTGCTCCTTCACCCTCGCTTTGGTGGTTCCTGCATTGTCCAGGGTAAGAACCTGCACATTGTTCTCAATAGAGGAGATAAAATCGATCATCTCCGACTGGATGGCACCCCTGTTTATGTAGTAGAATATCTCTGAAGGGTTATTCTGGATCGCTTTGCTGTAGCAGTCAAGGGCAATATTGAACTGCTTGTTCTCCGATTCAAGAATAGCTTTTGCAAAGAGGCTGCGCCCCAATGAATCGGCATCCACCTCCCCGTCCAGCGCCTCTATCACCCTCTGATTGTCAACTCCGCTTCCGGCAGGACCATAGCAGGTGAGTTCCACCCCGATAGGGATGGTTTTCTTGAAGGCATCGACCTTCTCATCCGAGTATTTCTTATCAAGCACAAGTGCAACACTCTCCTGATTTGCCTGCGCCACGAAACGGTAGAGAGGCTTCAAGCGGATATCGACATCCCTGTATTGCAACAGTTCGTCGTTGAAATCCCTCTTCGCAAACTCCGCATCCAAGTCGAGAAGGCGGTCATATTGGCGGGTAGTATCTGCAAAGGCTGCATATGCGGTGGAATCGGCGGCAGTCTTCTTGTACTCTGCAATCTTCTTCTGGGCAATATCGTAGTCGGCCTGAGCTGAATTGAATTGTCCCAATTTGTTCTTGACATACGAACGGTTCATATACGCCTTCGCAAAATCGGGGTACAGATTGATCGCCTGCGAATAGTCATCCATCGCCTCGCGGTATCGGCCCAGCTCCAGGAACACAGAGGCGCGGTTGAAATATGCAAGAACGTTCTCAGGGTTGATATTGAGCACCCTGTCGTAGTCATCAAGGGCATTGTTGTAATCACCTATCTGGGTCCTGATCAGGGCGCGGTTATAGAGGGTGAGGGCATTACCCGGCTCAAGTTCCAACACCTTGTTCAAGTCCTCAAGCGAGCCGTTGATATCGTTGTTGTCGAAACGCATGAGTGCCCTGTTGAAGTAGGCAAAGGTATTCTCCTTGTCGAGAGAGATGGCGGTATTGAGGTCTGTAATTGCCTTTTCATACTCCTTCTGCATCTGGAATACGCGTGCGCGGCGGATATACCCCTCCGGCTCGAATTTATTGAGTGTAATCGCCTTGTTGTAGTCAGATATTGCCTTAAGTGTATCACCCACATATAGATACGAAGCACCCCTATTCAAATATGCATCGGCCTCTCTGGGCTCCTTCTGGATAAATTTGTTGAAATCCTCAATAGCCTTGTCGAACTGCTGCGAGAGGAAATAGGTGACTCCGCGGCTGAAGTATAGTCCGATGTAGCTTGGTCTCAAATCGACCGCCTCCGCCAGATCCTTCAGCGCCAGATCGTATTTGCCGATACGGCTGAGGGTGATGGCGCGATAGTGGTATGCCGGCGTATAGATGGGGTTTATCTCAATAGTCTTGTCGAAGTCGATTTGGGCACCAAGAAAGTCTCCGAGATTGTATTTGGCTATCCCTCTGAAAAAATAGGCCTCATAAAGTTTGTCATTCAGCCTGACCAGGATATTAAAATTGTCAATAGCCTCTGCATAACGCCCCTCCACAAGGGAGTGCTGCCCCCTATAGAAGAACTGATTGATATCCCACTGAGCATGTAATATCCCAAAATTCAGAAATAAAATAACGAGAAAGAGACCTTTTTTTAGATTATTCATCGGAGTGCTTTTCTATTGGTAAAAATTTAGTACTTTTGGGATTTCAAAAATCGTGCAAATATAGTGAAGAACTTTGTTTTATCAATCTTATTGACCTTAGTATTGAATTTGATTCCAACAAGTTTGGCGGGACAGAAAAAAGCTACACTCGGCCCCTATACTATGTTTGAACAGATGATATTCCAGCAGAAACAGGAGAGGCTCCTCTCCTACCTGGCCAATGACTGTGCCAGAGGACGCTCAGTAGGTACACTGGCTCACCAGAACATAGGAAAATATATCCGTGACCATTTCGAGCAATATGGCTTGAAACCTTTTCAGGGCCATTACTACCAGCATTTCAGATGCGACTCCACCAAAGTGGGACGCAATGTTGTCGGTTTTATCCCCAGTGTCATCCCATCCGATGAGTATATCATCATCTCTGCCCACTACGACCACATAGGGGCACTGAACGGATTTGTATACAATGGCGCTGATGACAACGCTTCAGGTGTGACCGCACTGATGAACCTCGCTGAGATGTTCGGCTCGATGCACAAGGCAAAAATGGGTCCCGACAAAAACATCATCTTTGTAGCCTTTGACGCCAAAGAGTTGAGTATGGCCGGGTCACGCCATTTCGTAAAACAACTTGGGATTCCCAAGAAAAATATTATCTGCGCCATAAATATGGACCAGATAGGCTCGACACTCGAACCTGTACACGAAGGGATCAAAGATTACCTTATCATCCTCGGGGAGAATACCCTCAAAAAAGAGGATCGTGGCAAAATCGGTCTGTGCAACAGATTCTACAACATCAACCTGGACATAGATTACACATTCTACTCCAGCGAGGCATTTACCACACTTTACTATAAGCTCTCTGACCAGGTTGCATTCGAGGAGGCAGGAATCCCTGCACTTCTCCTCACATCGGGATTTCACAGCCACACCTACAAGATCTCCGATGATATGAACATCATCTCGTTCCCTACACTCAAAAAGAGAACAGTGCTTGTTTTTTACTTCGTAATGATGCTTTAAAATATACGACAATGAGAAAATCTATCATTTTCATTCTGGCCCTTATTCCGGGTCTGGCTTTTGCCCAATCACACACTCTCAAAGTGAACAAATGGGGTAAAGATACCGTTTACACCAAAACCCAGCATATCGTGGGATGCACTACACCAGGATCTGCTGTAACTTTCAACGGTGAGGCTGTAAAAGTTTACAAAACAGGATCTTTCGGTAAGAAAGTGGACCTTACAGAGGGTAACAACACCCTTATCGTCACCTCTACATTCGGTGGACAAAATGTATCTGACACACTCAATATGTTCTATACCACTGAAAGGCCTGCAAGACCACAGGCCGAGCTACCTCTATCGGTTTTCACATCTCTTTACGTGGAGACTACCGAGGGTGCATACTTCAACTACGGCAAAGGTGCTGACCGTCTTGGTGGTGCCAAAGTTTGTTTCGTGGATGCCGGTATCCCTCTTGAGGTGGTAGAAGAGTACGGCAACCTATACAAAGTGAAAGTGGCTGAGAACAAATACTTCCATATCCCCAAGGAGTACACCTCTCCTATCGAGAATGCACCTGTTCGCGACGTAACCACAAACAACTGGAGCGTCACCAACATGGGTGACTTCGACAGAGTGGCAATCTCCCTAAACACCAAACACCCATACGTAGTGAGACAGGTCTTGGAGGACAAGAGCATCGTAGTGGACATCTTCGGCGCACAATGCAACAGCAACTGGCTGACCCAGAAAGTTCCACTTGGGATGGTGAAATATGTGGACCTTGAGCAGGTGGAATACGATGTATTCAGAGCAAAAATCTTCTTGAACGACTACTCCTGGGGAACCAGAATCTACTATGAGGATTCAACTTTGATGGTAGATGTAAAACACAAACCTGAACTTACCCTTAAAGGGATGGTTATCGGTGTGGATGCAGGTCACGGCGGCCCTACCTCTACCGGCGCTGTAAGTATTAGCGGTCTTAAAGAAAAAGAGCTTAACCTTGAGATGGCTTATACCCTCAAAAAAGAGTTGGAGAAAAAAGGTGCCAAAGTGGTACTTAGCAGAAAAGATGATTCAGGTATGACCATGACCGAAAGGAAGAAAATCTTCCTTGAGAACAATGTGGACCTTGTTATCTCTATCCACTGCAACGCAGCCGGCAGCCCACTTGATGTAAAAGGATCAAGCACATACTACAAATATATACACAACAGACCACTTGCAGAGGCTATCCTCCTAAGAACCCTCGAGCTTGAAGGCGTAGTGAACTTCGGACTTGTAGGCAACTTCAACTTCTCACTCAACGGACCTATCGAGTACCCTAACGTACTTGTTGAGACCCAGTTCCTGTCCAACCCTGAAGATGAGGAGAGAATTGCAGACCGCAGTTTCCGTGACGCCTATATGAAAAAAGTGGTCAAAGGTCTGGAGGACTATCTGAAATCGCAGAAGTAGATTTTTGGTAATCCGGAAGCCCGATTAAGCCGGGCATGACAGATACTCGGGGGCAGAATGACCGGTTTCACCCCCGATTGCCATCGGCAAGCACCATTCCGGGGCAGAAAGGCCGGTTTCACCCCCGATTGCCATCGGCGACGAGCATAACGCAGAAGTCACCCTTTATAATTCCATTAAAATGCCATTTAAACTGAAATCACCGTATAAACCCTCGGGAGACCAGCCCGAAGCGATAAAGGGGATTTGCGAAATAATAGAGAGTGGAGCCGATGCTGTAACGCTGATGGGCGTTACGGGATCAGGTAAGACTTTCACTATGGCTAATGTGATAGAGAAGCTGCAGAGGCCGGCTCTGATTTTGAGCCACAACAAGACATTGGCTGCGCAGCTTTACGGGGAGTTCAAATCGTTCTTCCCGGACAATGCGGTGGAGTATTTTGTATCGTACTACGACTATTATCAGCCGGAGGCGTATATACCCGTCACAGACACATATATAGAGAAGGATCTGAGTATCAACGATGATATTGAGCAGCTCAGGCTCAGTGCATCATCTGCTCTATTGTCGGGCAGAAGGGATGTGATAGTGATTTCCAGTGTGTCGTGCCTCTATGGTATCGGCAACCCTCAGGACTTCCACGCGAACACAATACACATCAAAAGGGGTGCATTGATGAGCAGAACCAAGCTCCTGTACCAGTTGGTGGATGCCCTATACTCCCGTAGCGATATGGACCTGAAGAGGGGGACATTCCGTGTGAAAGGGGACAGTGTGGATATCTATCTCGCCTATGTGGACAGCATCGCCAAAATAATTTTCTTTGGGGATGAGATAGAGAGTATCGAGATTATTGATCCTATATCCGGTGCACATCAGGAGGAGGTGGGTGAGATCTCCATCTATCCCGCCAATATCTTCGTCACCACCAAAGAGAGGACAAAAAAAGGTATCTATCAAATTCAGGACGACCTGATGGAGCAGTACAATTTCTTCCAGGAGGTAGGCAAACACCACGAAGCCAACAGGCTGAAAAAGAGGGTGGAGTACGATATGGAGATGATTAAGGAGATTGGTTATTGTCCCGGTATAGAGAACTACTCCAGATATTTTGACGGCAGGAGCCCCGGTCAGAGACCCTTCTGTCTGATAGACTATTTCCCCGATGATTTCATCACATTTATAGATGAGAGCCACGTCACCTTGCCACAGGTCAGGGCGATGTACGGAGGGGACAGATCGAGAAAAGATACACTCATAGAGTACGGATTCAGACTTCCAGCCGCTGCCGACAACAGACCTCTGAAATTTGACGAATTCGAGGATATCATCAGGCAGAAAGTCTATGTCAGCGCTACACCCGGTGACTACGAACTTGACAAATCTGAGGGTGTGGTAGTAGAACAGATTGTAAGGCCTACAGGTCTGCTTGACCCTCCGATCGAGGTGAGACCCACCAAAAACCAGATCGATGACCTGCTCGAAGAGATCACCATCAGGGCTGAGAAAGATGAGAGGGTACTTGTCACCACACTTACCAAAAGGATGGCGGAAGAGCTGGAGAAATATCTCACCAGGATGTCTGTCCGCTGCCGATATATCCACTCTGATGTCGACACCATAGAGAGGGTGGAGATTATCGAGGATTTCAAGGCAGGGCGTTTCGATGTACTTGTCGGTGTAAACCTCCTTAGGGAGGGTCTTGACATCCCGTCTGTCTCACTGGTAGCGATCCTCGATGCGGACAAAGAGGGATTCCTCCGCTCCGACAGGGCACTCACACAGACTGCCGGCAGGGCGGCCCGAAATTTGAATGGTCTGGTGATAATGTACGCAGACACCATCACCCGCTCTATGCAGAGCACCATAGATGAGACCAACCGTCGCAGAAAAAAACAGGAGAAATATAATTTGGAGAACAATATCACCCCTACTCAGGTGAAAAATGAGAGGAGAAATCTCCTCATAGACCAGAGCAGGTACGCCACAGACGAAGAGGAGGAGAGGTCCAAATTCATATTGCAAGAGCCTGTTTTGGCCAAAATGTCACCCAAGCAGATACTTGCAGCCATCGAACAGGCCCGCAAGAATATGGAACAGGCTGCCAAAGAGCTTGACTTCCTCAGAGCAGCGCAGTTCAGAGATGAGATGTACGAATTACAAAAATTGAGTTCAAAACAATGAGTAAGATAAAAGGTCAATTGGAGGAGATCCTCAAGCTATACTCCCCGGAAGAGGGGGAGAGGATCCTTTTTGCATATCAACTTGCAGAGGAGGTTCTAAAGGAGAAAAAGAGGGAAAACGGACATCCGTTTATCGAGCACCCTGTGGGAGTTGCGACGATTGTCGCCAAGGAGATTGGTCTTACCGGCGACTGCGCCGAAGCTATCTTCCTCCACGAAGCATTGAGATTCCACCCCACCCTGTTGGATGAAATTCCTCAAGGGAAATTCCCCCAGGAGGTGGTTGACATTGCATTGAACCTCAACAAGATTGCCGCCATCAAACCGAAGGAGACACGCCTCGAAGCGGAGAACTATAAACGACTCATTGTCTCGTTCTCTACCGATCCGAGGGTGGTCATCATCAAACTCGCTGACCGTCTCGAGGTGATGAGAAACATTGCTCTGCTACCCAAAGACTCACAAGACAGGAAGGTGGCAGAGACATACCTGTTGTACATCCCTATTGCCCATCAGCTGGGGCTCTACAGGCTCAAAAGCGAACTGGAAGACATCTTCTTCAAATATAGCGAGCCCGAAAATCACCGCATGGTGACAAACTCGCTCCTTGCGACAGAGAGGGAGCGCCTCGCTTTCATTGACTCTTTTATCGACCCTCTCAAGAAGAAACTGGAAGAGGGTGGTATCACATACAAACTCAAAAGCAGAACAAAAACTGCATACTCCATCTGGAAAAAGATGCAGAAACAAGGGGTATCGTTTGAGGGTGTAGCGGATGTATTCGCCATCAGAATCATCATCGACTCACCTGAAGACAGAGAGACCGAACATGCTCTCTGCTGGAAAGCCTACTCGATCGTGACAGAGGAGTACACCCCCGACACCAAGAGGCTTCGTGACTGGCTCAGTGCCCCGAAATCAAACGGTTACGAGTCGCTTCACACCACAGTTAAGGATACCAAGGGGAATGTCGTGGAGGTGCAGATAAGGACCAGAAGGATGGATGATATCGCAGAGAACGGACTTGCAGCACACTGGTCATACAAAGGTATAAAGGGGGACGGAGTTCTCACCCAATGGCTGAACGATGTCAAAGAGGCGATGCAGAGCGGCGAGAAGAGCAGCTACGAATATGTATCCAACATAGTCAAAGATGATGTATTCGTATTCACCCCAGATGGCACACTCAGAAGGCTGAAAGCAGATGCCACCGTCCTTGACTTCGCATTTGACATACACACCAATCTTGGTCTACGATGCACAGGTGCCAAGGTGGATGGCAAGATAGTGAATATACGTGAGAAGCTCACTACCGGAAGTGTAGTGGAGATCCTCAGCAGCAAAAACCAGAAACCTGCTTCAGACTGGCTCAACTATGTGGTGACATCGAAAGCCAGAAGCAAAATCAAACAGAAACTCAAAGAGGAGGAGCTTAAGAAATCCAAACTGGGTCGTGAACTTCTGGAGCGCCGTCTGAAGAACTGGAAACTTGAGCTGACAGATGAGATGCTTCTCCCTATATGCAGACATTTTGGAAAGAAAGAGGTGGTGGAATTCTACGAGGCTATCGGCGAGGAGAAGATCGACATGATGGCGATCAAGGACTTCATCACATCGTATGAGGAGAGAAAAGCTGAAGAGGCTGCCGCCGCGGCCAGCCGCATCTTTGAAGATAGCAGAAAGAAAAAGAGCAGCGAATCTGACTACCTGATTATCGACGGAAAGCTCGGACAGGTGGGCTATAAGATGGCCAAATGCTGCAACCCTATCTTCGGTGATGAGGTATTCGGATTTGTATCGATCAAAGACGGTATCAAGATACACCGCATATCGTGTCCTAATGCTGCCCGTCTGATAGAGAACTTCCCATACCGTATACAGAAAGTAAAATGGAGAGAGGACTCCAAGACATCTGCATTCCAGGCACTGCTCAAGGTGGTGATCGATGACGCCTCAGTCTATGGCACCATCCTCGGCATCATAAACGGATTCAACATCTCTATCCGCTCCACAGCTATGATTGAGCGCGAAAACAAGAACCGCGGTGAGTACGATGTGAAGATCCAGGTCTCTGTCGGCGACAACAAGCAGCTTGACAAGATCCTCTCTGCGATCAAAAAGACCAAAGGAGTGGTTACAGTCACCCGCTGCTGACCCCGGATTATCATCAGCGAGCATCATTCCGGGGCAGAAAGCCCTATCTCGCCCACCGATTGCCCCCCGATTGCCCTTATTTTCATTGCGTCAGCAACTCTCTGAATACCAGCCACTTCCTATACTTTAGGGTGGATAAAATCACCCACCCTCAGATCCAGCAACGCGCT
Organism: Bacteroidales bacterium; assembly: GCA_017546125.1. Lineage (GTDB taxonomy): Bacteria > Bacteroidota > Bacteroidia > Bacteroidales > UBA932 > CAAGNP01. The sequence continues at coordinate 50,356 of JAFYXO010000015.1, read as the reverse complement.
GATTCATAGGCACTTCCTGACGCAGCCGTCAAAACCGCACTTCACCTCCAGCGCCCTTTTTGACACTTTCCATCGCGGGGTATCACCCAAAATGTGTATATTTGAGGTCGAAAAACGCCAAAAATCGCGCAAATGGTGCAAATGGAGCAGACAAATCACATACGGATCAAAGGTGCGAGGGTTAACAACCTGAAAGGGATAGATGTGGACATCCCCCGCGACCGCTTTGTAGTCATCACCGGCGTTTCGGGCTCGGGAAAGTCGTCCCTTGCATTCGAGACCCTTTTTGCCGAGGGTCAAAGGCGTTTTGCCGAGAGCATCTCTTCATTTGCCCGCCAGTTCCTCGGGAGGATGTCCAAACCTGATGTGGAGAGCATCACCGGAATTCCACCCGCTATCGCTATTGAACAGAAGGTCAATACCCGCAATCCACGCTCCACTGTCGGTACCACCACCGAGATTTACGACTACCTCCGCGTCATCTTTGCGAAGATTGGTCGCACCTATTCTCCGGTAAGCGGTGAAGAGGTGGTCTGCGACTCGATGGAGAGCGTTATGGGATACCTCTCCGACAAGAGTGGTACCCTTTATCTGATGGCAGACCTCCGCTGGTACGAAGAGCAATACCGCATCGAGAAACTCCTTAATCTTAAAGAGGAGGGATTTTCAAGGGTTTACATTGCCCCTGGCAACGGGCAAGGGCTCGGTGAGATCCTCAGGATAGATGCATTGCTTTCAAATATCGATGATTACGCTGGACGCAATGTGATGCTGCTGGTGGACCGTATTGCCCTGGAGGTTGGTTCCACTGGGGATGATGAGGTGGCTGCCCGCCTGATGGATTCGATCAAAAGCGCATTTGACAAGGGTGAGGGCAATATTTACACCGTGCTGCAGAGTGGAGAAGATGTTGCGGTACGCCGCTTCTCTTCACTTTTTGAGGCTGACGGGATGAGATTTGACAAGCCCGAAGAGTGGATGTTCAATTTCAACAGCCCGCTCGGCGCTTGCCCTGTCTGCGGAGGTTTGGGGCAGATAATCGGAATCGACGAGTCGCTGGTGATTCCAAACGCTGCACTCTCAGTATACCAGGATGCCATTGCCTGCTGGCGCGGCAATACAATGTCCTATTTCAAGGAGCAATTGGTCCTCAACGCCCACAAGTTTGATTTCCCGATCCATACTCCATACAACCTGCTGACCCCGGAACAGAAGAGGGTCCTCTGGGAAGGGAATGAGCATTTCTTCGGGATCAACGATTTCTTCAGAGAGCTGGAGGCCAAGAGATATAAGATTCAGAACAAATATATGATCAGCAGATACTCCGGAAGGACCGTCTGCCGCGAATGCGGCGGCCACAGACTCAAAAAGGAGGCTATGTATGTGAAGGTGGGTGGAAAGAGTATTGCCGATCTTATGGATATGACAATAGGTGAGCTGTCGCTCTTCTTCAAAGGGCTGGTACTCACCGACTACGAGAAGGCAATCGCTTCAAGGGCCCTCAATGAGATCACACTCCGACTCACCTGTCTGGAGGATGTGGGTCTTTCATATCTTACTTTGGGGAGAAGATCCAACACCCTCAGTGGTGGAGAGAGCCAGAGGGTCAATCTTGTAAGCTGTCTGGGAAACAGCCTTACAGGCTCCATGTATGTCCTGGATGAGCCGAGCGTCGGCCTTCACCAGAGGGATACACAGAGACTTATCTCAGTACTCAAGAGGCTTCGCGACTTGGGCAATACAGTTATAGTGGTGGAGCACGATGAGGAGATTATCCGTGCTGCCGACTGGCTTATCGATATCGGTCCGCACGCCGGAGTTCATGGCGGTGAGATCGTCTATCAGGGGCCGCCCCCTGTCACCCCATCCGGTCATGCCGCTATGTCAGACCATCCCACTCCGACAGATCTGGCCACTCTGTCAGACCAGGCGACTTCGATAGATCTGGCCGCTCTCTCCGGCCCATCCGAAGAAAACGGGCACGAAAAAGGCCAATTCCATGCCCAAACCACCTCAAAAACAGCAAATGGGCACAAAAACGGCACTTTCCATGCCCAAACCACTCCAAAAACCGAAAACGGGCACGAAAACAGGCAATTCTGTGCCCAAACTTCCCATTCGCTTACTCTGCAGTACCTTACAGGTGAGAAGAGTATCCCTATTCCGGAAAAGAAAAGGGGCTGGGGCTACTATATAGAGGTGTTCGGAGCGTGTGAAAACAACCTCAAGAACATCGATGTCAAATTCCCACTCAGGGTGATGACAGCCGTCATAGGTGTAAGCGGTTCGGGTAAATCGACCCTTGTAGGGGATATCCTCTACCCTGCCCTCTCACGACATCTGAGTCAGACGGGGCCAAAACCGGGTGCCCACAGAGAGCTTGGTGGAGATCTGGACAGGATATCGTCGATCGAATATGTGGACCAGAACCCTATCGGCAAGAGTTCACGTTCAAACCCTGCCACCTATCTGAAGGTCTACGATGACATCCGCAAACTCTTCTCTGAGCAGCCATACGCCAAGATGAACGGATACGGACACTCACATTTCTCGTTCAATATAGAGGGTGGACGCTGCCCCGAGTGTCAAGGTGAGGGTGTAATCAAGATTCCTATGCAGTTTATGGCAGATATCACCACTGTGTGTGAATCGTGTGGCGGAAAGCGCTTCCTACCCGACATCCTCGAGGTGAAATATAAAGGGAAAGATATCAACGACATCCTCAACATGTCTGTAGATGAAGCTGTAGATTTCTTCTCTTCACAGGGGGAGCCTGCGGCTACACGTATTGCCGAGAAGCTCAAACCTCTCCAATATGTGGGGCTCAACTATGTTCAGCTTGGACAAAACAGCAGTACCCTGTCAGGTGGAGAGAGCCAAAGGGTGAAACTCGCATCGTTTTTGGGTAAAGATACCGATTCGTCGGGCTCTATCCTCTTTATCTTCGATGAGCCCACCACAGGACTTCACTTCGATGACATCAAAAAACTTATCGATTCCTTCAATGCCCTTCTGGACAAGGGGCATACTATCATTGTAGTGGAGCACAACCCATACATCATCAAAGCCGCCGACCATATCATCGAACTTGGCCCCGAAGGTGGCGACCAGGGTGGATACCTGCTCTAATCCCCTACGCCCAGATCTGTATTTTGCAGGAGTATTTCGATAGATGGATGATCTTTATACTGGGGATAAACCACCTCTTCAAACCACTTGATCAGCTCATCATCAGGCTCTACCAAAGTGTTGTTAGGGCAAAACAGATTGACACTCATATATTCGAAGTGTTTGAGGGCGGTCTCTATATCACTGACAATATGCCCCTTCTCTTCCCCTTTGGTACCACAAAGGAGACAAACCCCTTTGAAATGGCGTGCAATATCTTCTGGGGCCACATCGGATGGGACCCCTTTCTTCCATTGCTCCCTGAGCTGAGTATCAAAAGTCTCCACGCCGCAACGGAATTTTACTTGTGCAGGGGCAAATTGGGCTGCAAAATCTGCAAGGATGTGGCGGTACATCCAGTGAGCCTCGAACCAGAGGGTATGTATCCCCTTTTCCTGTACGATCTTTCTCAAGTACGCGACAGTTTGTGGATCAAGTTCCGGGGCAGACCCTGAATTTATCACATCGAGGACTCCGTATTGCCCTGTAACCTGATCCAGTACAGGTTTGTTTACACCAAACGGATCACTGCTCACATCGTCGTGATAGTCGCAGAAAGTGCATTTTCTCCAACGGCACCCGGTACCCTGCAAGAGGATAAACTCACGGGGCAATTTGGTATCAATTCGCGAGTATCTGTTCATCAGATTTGCCTGTTTTACGTTTGATATACATCTTGATGCCGTGTATCAGTGCGTATGCCATAGGGGTACCCAATACAGCTTCAATGATAAGTTTGCTGAAATACTGGAAGAGGATCATCATCAGAAGATCTCTGGCTGTAACGGTCCCGACAAATGCGATAAGGACAAATGGGATGGAGTCAAAGATATAACCCACCGATGAACTAGCTATGGTGCGAAGCCATAGAAATTTTCCTTTGGTTTTGATCTTTATCTTCTCCATCAGCCAGGCATTCGAGAGCTCTCCAAGGAGGAATCCCACCAAAGAAGCGATGACTATTCTGGGGACATAACCGAAAATATGGTTATATGCCTGCTCAGTCTGAGCCATATAGTCGGGAGAAGGGAGGTGCACCGCCAGATAGGTAAACGCTACCATTATGATATTGCATACCACTGTCAGGAGGATGATTTTCTTTGAGGTTTTGAAGCCCCAAATCTCAGTGAGGACATCGCCCAGCATATAGGCGAAAGGGAATGTGAGTGTACCGGCATCAAAATAGAAAAGATTGAAGATGCCTATCACTTTAACCGCCATTATATTTGATACCAGGTAGAGCGTAACGAAGATAGCCGTTACCACCATTAGGGAAGTATCAAAAAAAACTCGGTTTTTTAAAGGGTTGTCCGATACCTTATTCATAAAATATTTTTTATCCGCCGCAAAGATATAAAAAAAGGGAATACTGTTTGTATTGGATTGAATATATACTAATCCGATAAAATAGAATATTATGAAAAGATATACAGACAGAATAGCGTTGGTAACCGGTGGTGCAAACGGCATCGGAAAGGCTACCTGCAGAAGACTGTGCGAAGAGGGTGCGACAGTCATAATAGCAGATTACAATCTTAAGAGTGCACAAGAATATGCCTCACAGCTCTATTCCGAGGGTTACTCTGCCCTGGCAATTCATTTCAATGCCCTGGATACAGCGAGCTGCAGGGAGATAGTGGAGAAGACAGTGGACATTTACGGCAGGCTCGACCTACTGGTCAATGTCGTCGGGGGGAACGACCTTCACAAGGATCTGGCTGCAGGGGAGCTGGATCTTAACTACTTCGACGAGATGATGTCGCTGAATGTAAAGAGTATGCTGGCTTCGAGCCAGTCCGCCCTGCACTATATGAAAAGGGGCAGGAATGGTGCCATAGTGAACATCGCCTCTATCGGAGGTCTCACCGCTGACTATCGTGGGACCCTATACGGAATAGCTAAAGCAGGTGTGATAAATCTGACACGCTACATAGCTTCACAATACGGCAAATTCGGAATCAGGTGCAATGCCGTGGCACCCGGTCTCGTCATGACCCCTGCAGCAAAACAGAACCTTTCAGAGCGGCAAGACAAGATTTTCCTCAAACACATTTCCCTTCCATATCTTGGGGAGGCGGAGCATATTGCTGCAGTGGTCGCATTCCTCGGATCTTCTGATGCAGCCTATATCACTGGACAGACAATAATTGCAGATGGAGGAATGACTTGCCACAACCCCACCGTTGCCGATATGGCTGTTATGGTTTCTGCTGAAGCAGCGAGGTGAGTGCCACTTGGGCGCAGACGCATCCGAATACTGCAGGTAGGTACGATATGGTGCCTACCTGTGATTTTTTATTGCGTTCCACTTCGGGGTCTTGTGCCACGATGGCGTCACGGTCGGGGAGTTCTTCTGAAAAGACCACTTTGAACCCTTTTGAGATCCCCACCTTGCGGAGTTTCTTTCTGAGGATGTAAGCCAATGGGCAGTTATACGATTTTGAGAGGTCTGCCACGCGCACTTTGGTGGCATCATATTTGGCACCGGAGCCCATCGAGCTCACGAGCGGTATTGCGTTAGCTACGCAATGTGAGATGAGTGCGATTTTGGGGGCAAGGGTATCGATGGCATCTACAAGGAAATCGAGCCCCTGTGCAGGGATGTGCTGCGCAACATTCTCCTCAGTGAGGTACTCTTCTACGATGGTGAGCTCGAGCTCCGGATTGATGTCAAGAAGGCGACTGGCCATCTGCTGCGCTTTGGATTTTCCGATGGTGGAGGTTAGGGCGAGGAGCTGCCTGTTGCGGTTAGTGTCGCTCACTGTATCGGAATCGAGGATAAGCATCTTCCCGACGCCGGCACGGGCAATCATCTCCGCTGCGTATGCACCCACACCGCCGAGTCCGATGACGGCCACCGAGGCATTGCGTAGCTTCGCAATACCATCTTCACCTACCAGGAGGTGAGTTCTCTCCAACCAATTGCTCTCCATATATTGCTATTTATTGAAGTTTTCCCTCTTTTTCCAGCTGCTTGGCCTCGTTCCAAATCTCATCCATCTGTGCCAATGTCATATCTTTAAGGTCGCGTCCCTGGCGGATGGTGTGCTCTTCGAGGTATGTGAAGCGGCGGCGGAATTTGGTGCAGGTCATATCGAGTGCGGTGTCAGGGTTGATGTCGTAGAGACGCCCTGCATTTATTACAGAGAAGAGGAAGTCTCCAAATTCCCCCTCTGCCTTTTTGCGGGCTTGTGGGTCTGAAGGGTTCTCCTGAAGTTTGTCCAGCTCTGCCTCAAATTCAGAAAGCTCCTCCCTCACTTTGTCCCACACCTGGTCTCTCTGCTCCCAGTCAAAGCCCACTGCGCGTGCCTTGTCCTGCATCCTGTATGCCTTCAGCAGGGCTGGCAATGCATCAGGAACCCCGGAGAGGATCCTCTTGTTCCCATCTTTCTCCTTCATTTTGAGCTGTTCCCAGTTCTGGACCACTTGCTCTGCACCGGAGACCTCTGTCTCTCCGAAGACGTGCGGGTGGCGGAAAATGAGTTTGTCGCATAGGAGATTGATCACCTGGGTGATGTCGAAGGTGCCGTTCTCAGATCCTATCTTGGCGTAGAATACCACGTGGAGGAGGAGATCCCCAAGCTCCTTGGCTACATTGGGCTGGTCGTTTTTAAGGATGGCGTCACACAGTTCATAGGTCTCTTCGATGGTCTGGGGACGGAGAGACTCCATGGTCTGTTTCCTGTCCCAAGGGCATTTCTCCCTCAATTCGTCCATTACATCGAGCAGACGCTCGAATGCTTTCAACTCTTTTTCTCTATTTTTCATTTTTGGAACTTTTATTGGGGGCAAAGATAGCAATTTATAAGATTGTTTTCTTAACTTTGCCCTTTAGTGAATATTCATTAATTAATTTACAATTATATCATGTATAAAGACATTAAATTCGTTAGCGCTGACGAAGCTGTGAAAGTGGTTAAATCTGGTGACCATATTCACTTCAGCAGTGTAGCAAGTGCTCCTAAAGTGCTTATCGATGCACTTTGCCGTAGAGGCGATGCAGGTGAACTTAGAGATGTTCGCATCCACCACCTTCACACTGAGGGTGAAGCTCCTTACACTGATGCCAAATATGAAGGTGTATTCTTCCATCAGGCATTCTTCGTAGGTGGCAACGTTCGTAAGAGCGTTCAAGCAGGTTTTGCTGACTATATTCCAATTTTCTTGAGCGAGACTCAAAAACTTTACCGCAGCGGTGCTGTTCCATGTAATGTAGCAATGGTACAGGTGTCTCCTCCAGACAAACACGGTTTCGTATCTCTTGGTACTTCAGTAGATGCTACCTTGGCAGCTATCGAATGTGCAGAATATGTGATCGCAGTTGTTAACAAACACGTTCCACGTGCATTTGGTGACGCTATGATCCCTATGTCTATGATCGATATCTTCGTAGAGTGCGATTCAGAACTTGAGCCAGCTCACTTCTCTGAGCCATCTGATATCGAGACAGCTATCGGTAACAACTGTGCTGCACTTATCGAGGACGGTGCTACCCTTCAAATGGGTATCGGTGCTATCCCTAACGCAGTTCTTGCACAGCTTGGTAACCACAAAAACCTAGGTATCCACACTGAGATGTTCGCTGACGGCGTACTTCCTCTTGTAGAGAAAGGTGTTATCAATGGTGCTGAAAAAGCTATTGACAAAGGTAAACTTGTATCTACCTTCTTGATGGGTTCACAAAAAGTTTACGACTTTATCGACGATAACCCTATGGTGGCTATGATGGACGTAGGATACACCAACGATCCATACATCATCGCTAAAAACCCTAAGGTGACAGCTATCAACTCTGCTCTTCAAGTGGATATTACAGGTCAGGTTTGCGCAGACTCACTTGGTACCAAATTCTACTCGGGTGTAGGTGGTCAGATCGACTTCATCTATGGTGCTTCTCTATCTAAAGGTGGTAAAGCTATCATCGCTATGCCTTCAGTAACCAACAAAGGTGTGAGCAAGATCTCTCCTATCCTTACCCCTGGTGCAGGTGTTGTAACTACAAGACAACACATCCACTGGTTCGTAACTGAGCACGGTGCAGTTAACCTATATGGTAAATCTCTTCAAGAGAGAGCAAAACTTATCATCAGCGTAGCTCACCCTGACCACAGAGAGGAACTTGACAGAGCTGCATTCGAAAGATTCGGCCCTCACTTCCACTTTGTAGGTTAATCATTGACCCCAAATATATTAAAGGCAGGCATCTTACAAATAAGGTGCCTGTTTTGCTTTATTTTATCTTTGCGGTCTGATTTTGGCTCATTATGAGCGACTATTCACTAGTAGAGAAAATTAAGAGCCTTCAAGGCAAGTTTGAGAGTCTTTCAGCACAGATTTCAGATCCTGAGCTTATGCAGGATATGAAGAGATATGTACAGCTGAACAAGGAGTATAAAGAGTTGGCCCCTATCATCGAGACAGGCAAAGTATCCTGCAAAATGGTGCAGGACATGGATGATGCCAAGGAGATTCTCCAGAATGAAAAAGATGAGGACCTTCGTGAGATGGTCCAAGAGGAGGTGAAGATGGTATTGCGAAGCTACGCAATGCCTCGGTGGCCGTCATCGGACTCGGCGGTGTGGGTGCATACGCTGCGGAGATGATTGCCCGTGCCGGCGTCGGGAAGATGCTTATCCTCGATTCCGATACAGTGAGCGACACTAACCGCAACAGGCAGCACATCCCTGCACAGGGGCTCGATTTCCTTGTAGATGCCATCGACACCCTTGCCACCAAAATTGCCCTTATTTCACATTGTGTCGCTAACGCAATACCGCTCAGGTGCCAAATATGATGCCACCAAAGTACGCGTGGCAGACCTCTCAAAATCGTATAACTGCCCATTGGCTTACATCCTCAGGAAGAAGCTCCGCAAGGTGGGGATCTCAAAAGGGTTCAAGGTGGTCTTCTCCGAAGAGCTTCCCGACCGCGACGCCATCGTGGCACAAGACCCCGAAGTGGAACGCAATAAAAAATCACAGGTAGGCACCATATCGTACCTACCTGCAGTATTCGGATGCGTCTGCGCCCAAGTGGCACTAACGACACTTCTGGAATCATAACTTATCAGAGGAGAGTTCCCGCAATTCGCTTTTCCACCAATAGGCCCCAGAAAGGGCTGCAGAGGGGGTTGCCGGAAAGGTGAGGCAATTTTGCCCCGCCTTTCCACAGACCCATTCCAGAAAGCACTCTACACCACCTCTCCGGAAAGGTGATTTGCAGGAGACTAGCACCACATATAGTGACCACAAATACCTTATGAAGTTACAGAAAACGCTCTCTTGTTATAATCACAATAATAACTATCTTTGCAGCCTGATTTTGAAACATTATGAGCGACTATTCACTAGTAGAGAAAATTAAGAGCCTTCAAGGCAAATTCGATAGCCTGTCTGCACAGATTTCTGACCCGGATGTAATGTCAGATATGAAGAGATATGTGCAGCTTAACAAAGAGTACAAAGAGTTGGCACCTATCATTGAGACCGGAAAGGTGTTCTGTAAAATGGTACAGGACCTTGACGATGCTAAAGAGATCCTTCAGAATGAAAAGGATGAAGATCTTCGCGAGATGGCAAAAGAGGAGGTGAGCACACTCGAAGCAGGTCTTCCTGAGATGGAGGAGAAGATCAAACTTCTGCTTATCCCTAAGGATCCTCAAGACTCCAAGAATGCTATCATCGAGATCCGTGGCGGTTCAGGTGGTGATGAGGCAGCTATCTTTGCTGGTGACCTGTTCAGAATGTATGCGAAATATGTGGAGAAGAAGGGCTGGAAACTTGAGATCACCAACCAGTCTGAGGGAACTTCAGGTGGCTTCAAAGAGCTTATCTGCAAAGTGTCTGGCGACGGTGTTTATGGTATCCTGAAATATGAGAGTGGTGTACATCGTGTACAGCGCGTACCTCAGACAGAGACACAGGGTCGCGTTCACACATCAGCTGCATCTGTAGCGGTACTCCCTGAAGCTGACGAATTCGATATCGAACTTAACATGAACGATATCCGCAAAGATACTTTCTGTTCATCAGGTCCTGGTGGACAGTCGGTAAACACCACATACTCAGCTATCCGTCTTACCCACATCCCATCAGGTATCGTGGTACAATGTCAGGACGAAAAATCGCAGCTCAAGAACTTTGACAAAGCACTCGCCGAGCTACGTACCCGTCTTTACAATATGGAGTATGAGAAATACCTTAACGAGATCTCAGCTAAGAGAAAAACCATGGTATCTACCGGTGACCGCTCGGCTAAAATCCGTACTTACAACTATCCTCAGTCACGTGTGACCGACCACCGTATCAACTACACCATGTATAACCTCCCTGTCTTCATGGACGGTGCTATTCAGGAGGTTATCGACCAGCTTACCATCGCTGAGAACGCCGAGCGTCTCAAGAGCGAAGAGTAGTCTCACCAGGACAATATCACACAAAATAGTTTCGGGGGCATCGGGGGCAAAAACGCCTCTTCTGCCCCCGAAACTTCTATTTCAGGGCTCCACGGGGGCAAAACAGCCATTTCTGCCCCCGAATAGCAATTCAGACTGTTAGTATATATACTCTCTCTTACCTGACAACCAGTATTTCGCCCAGGCATTGATGAGTTCGTTCTCGTCAGAGGTCCAGGCTTTCTGGTAAAGTCTCTTCACCTCATCAAGCCAAGCGTGGGTACGAAGTGTATCACACCCTACATCTGCTGTACCGCCGGCTTCATAGTACATCTCACGTGAAGTGCTTGAGATACGGGCATAGCGGCCTGTATTTGGTTTAAGGTGCTCGTTGGACATCTCATTGATATAGAACTGGAGATGCTCCTCTGTACAGGTACTGTCCACACGTGGGAAATGGGCCGCATCAGCCAGATAAACTGTCACACCATCTTTAAATACGTATGGCCTGAAGTGGTTTCTCACATACATTGCCTCATACACTACACCTTTCACAGGGAATTGTGCACCTGACTGCCATTTGATAAAGTTGGATAGTCTCTTGATATCTTCATAGCGGAGGGTATCGGTAGCAGCATGGACAGCATTGAGGATCCACATAGAGAGCTGACGTGGAGATGGGTTCAGCATATATACAAGTCCCTTTTTAGGCTTATTGATCTTCACATCCACATCTGTGTAATACTCATATAGTTTTACAGGGAACCCTTCCCAACCGGGAATCTCGGTATTTTCCCCAAGATATTTCTCAGCCATATATGCAGAAGCAAGCACATCGGCACTGCGGGCATCCATCACTTCAAGACTATCCTTCAAGTATGCACGCATTACAGGGTCATTGTATTTTCTCCAGGTCTGATCACCACAAGAGGTGAAAAGGATAGCAAATAGCGCCAATAGAAAAATTTTTCTCATAACTATAGTATTAGGTGATTATTCCAATAGGGTTGGTTCTTCGGGCAATACACTCTTGTTCAGGCACTCGGGGCACCAGTGGCCACCGCGAAGGACAGAATTGGGGGACAATTCAAACTCATTGCGACAAGCGCATTTCCATCGGACTGGGGTAAATATATCCCCTGGGGCAAACTCTGTTGCCAGGCACTGTCCACCTTTTGGAAGTGCCGACTTGTGGAGATCCTCGATGGTCCATTGCCCGGAGGGCTTGGTCTCATCGAAGCCCAAATCTGGAAGGAGTGCCTCATCCGAAGGTCTGCTGTAATCAAAAGTGCTCCAATCCCCAATCTCCTTCCACATCCTCTCCGAACCGAAGTGTGCATCAATCCTCTCCTCTACCCCGTGTTTGAACCAGTAGAGCGTTCCGAGGGGATCTGAAGTGGCAAGATGCTTCATAAATGCCTTGATCGCAAATGCAGGGGCAAGTGGAGCCAATGAAAAATACCAGGGAACCCTCTTTTTAAGTCTCTTGAAATACTCCTTTGCATCCACATTCTCCCTGAAATGGAGCATCTCTTCGAGGCGGTCGGCATCAGTGTACCATTGCCCGTGGAAATTCTGTGTTGCAAACCAATTCCTCTCGAACACCTTCTCCACAGGGGGGCAAGAGATGGCCTCAAGGAGCATTTTCTCAAATTCATAATTGGTCAGGCGGAATGAGGGGCCACTGCTGAGGTTATAGAAGCCTCTCCAAAACTCTTCGGGAACCCAATCCTCGCACACATTTGCAAGGACCCTGCCCGAATCCTCCACCGTACTCCACTCAAGCACTCCGGAGAAAGGAACGTGGAACATAATGGGGTCGTCAGCCTTGGTCAAGAGCTCCGGGTAAAGCATACCGCTCTGCCTTATTGAGACCCACTTTTTAAGGCCTGATTCTGCAAAAACCAGCTCCGCAATGCATTTGGAAAGGGAGTAGTAATCGTGTCTGCTCGCTGTGACGAGGTCACCGCATCTTCCCCAATGGTATGGTGGGGCGTGGTGACCGGTCTGAGCCACAGAGCCGATATAGACCACACCTATCTCATCTCTATTGGGCTGAGCCTTAACAGCATTGACTACATTTTGCGCCGAACCGATATTGACCTTCATGGTCTTCTCGGGGTAACGGTCTGCCATTGGTGAGACCATTCCACCCACGTGGAGGACGAAGTCTGCCCCCTCCACACATTTGAGGACATCGGCATAATTAGACAAATCACCCCACACGATTCGTACGCTGGGGTGACCGGTATATCGTTTTAATTTTTTCTGATTTTTCTTGCTCGGACGGACAAGGATGGTGATATCAAACCTGTCGCTTCTACTTAGAAGTTCCTTAAAACCGGCCCAGCCCATATTGCCTGTGGCCCCTGTAAGGAAGACTCTCTTCTTAGTTTTCATCCTCTATCCAGATTTCAAATGAGATAGGATAGAAAGGTGGGATACCAGCTCCATCAGTCAAACTTCCTGACGAACCGTAGCCCAAATCAGAATCGAAGAAGATGAAACATTTGTCACCATAGGTCATACCTGAGGTAAATGCCATACAGAAACCTTGGACAAGGCTGCTCTCTTCTGCTATCTTTTCAGGGTCATTGACATAGTACAATAGAGTTAATGCATCGTAAATGGCACTCTTGTCCCACAAATCGTATTTCTTGGCAGTATCCTCAATATTGGTATCAAATACAGTTCCGTCAAGCATTCTGCCCACATAACGGACCTGAAGGCTTGAACCGTCAGCAATAGTATCTTCAGTCTCACTCTTGTAGAATTTATGGAAATAGAAACCTGTCTTGGTGGTATCCATACCATTGAAGTATTTGTCAGAGAACTCCTGCATTACAGATGCCTGATACTCTTTTACATCATCAATAACCTTCTCAAGAAGGATATCATAGATAATAATCGAAGAGTTTGACGAGAATGCTGATGTAGAGTTGTAGTTTGACAACCATGGTGGAACAACAGTAACTGTCCTTTCACCAGGTTTCATGTTCTTGACAATATCACTGAGGGGATCACTTACATAACCCATCTTCACCGGCCAGATATATGAGCCGTAGAAGTTGGATTTCTTATAGGTACCCATATGTACAGCTATAGAATCGTAATTGTATGCAGCATAATCACCTGTAGGATATTTGGCTGTATACCTTACCATAGCGTATGTGCTGTCTGTAGGGCTCAATCCCACGCCTGCTCCGCTTCTCTCCACCACGTAGATGCTGTCGCCGATAGTCTCTGCATTGCTATAACCATTAGCTCTGATATATGCATTGAAAACCCTCTCCTGGATAGCTTGTGTATCCTCTGCTGCATCCACTGCACATGAGGCTGTCATATAGGCCAACATTGAAGCCAAAACCACACTCCACAAATTTACTCTTTTCATTTCTCTTAATTATCTAATTTTTGACCACTTTATCCACTATTATCTCGTATGAGAGGGCGGACAACTTGGGTATATTGTACATTTTAATATTTCCAAAACCATATTCAGCAGAGAAGAGAATCAGGCAATGCTCCTTCTCTCTGGCATTGTGCAAACCATACTCGAGCCCCGGGATAAGTGCCCCCTCCTCAAAAAGGATCCCTTTGGGCGAGGTATCCACTTTGGACATATCCCATCCGGCCTTCTGAGCCAACTCAGCCACATTGGTGGCAAAAAGGGAAGATGGCGCAGATGTAAACACATAACCTGCATACGAGATGTAGATGGAGTCACCATAATCTATGTATACAGTATCTTTGATAGGGATCTCCTGGGTAACATATGTGGTATCCCTACCATTGATGATGACATCTGTAACGATATAATCGTGTACAAATCCAAGATATACCCTATTGGCGCCTTTGTTTCTGATTACCACAGATGTATCATTGAATTTGTTGTTTGCCAGGTATGAGTCTATCTTCTCCTCCTGAGATATCAATGTAAGCTTTACATCGTTCGAACAGGCGAAGTAAACCAAGGTAGACAATATGATTAAAAATCTCTTCATACCAAACGGCACACTCATATCAAATAGTATGCCTTATTATCTGTTTTTTAAAAATTCTCCCAACGATGATTCGAAATATACAGGGACCTCCTCTACCGGAATAAACAATCTTCCACCTGAAGCCCTCTCATGTCCGCCACCATTAAAATATTTGTTGGACAGGGCATTGACTGAGACTTCACCTTGAGATCTGAGGGATACTCTGATAAAATCATCATCCTCTGTAAAGAGGGCCGAAACCCCTACCCCATCTATTAAAAGTGGCAAATTTACAAAACCTTCAGAATCTCCACGCATATAATTGTACTCTTCCTGTATTTTTTTTGACAACACCATGTATGCTGCCTTCAAATCGGGAAGAACGACCATCTGATTGCGGAGCATCTCACCCATAAGCCTCATCCTCGATTCGGAGTAACTGCCGAAGACCCTTTTACCCAGATCATCAAGCGATATACCCTTTCTGATAACCAGAGAGGCCATCTGATATGTGCTGGCAATGGCTGAGTTCTTGAAATTGTTGGTATCTGTCAACATACCTGTAGCAAGCCCCTCTACCACATTGTAAGGCATATTTTCTATATTGTTGCCAACAAGTTTTGTCTCCATCAGCACATAGAAGAGAAGCTCACAAGTGGACGAGGTCTCCACGGTAGAGCATATAAGGTCGAAAGATTCCCTCTCAGGATTAGGATGATGATCGATAAGAACCTTATAAGCCTCTGACTCTCTGATCATATCCTTAAGTCCTTCTGTCCTGCCCAAATTATTGAAATCCAGACAAATGACAAGAGTTGCTCCAGCAATGGCCGCTTTAGCTGCCTCTGGATCTTTTGTAAAGACAATATAATCTGACCTCTTGTCCAAAAATGAGAGATAGTAAGGATAGCTGCTTGGTAGGATGACCTTTGAATTTATCCCCAGCTCGGCCAAATAATAGTGCATTCCTGTAACTGAACCGACTGAATCACCATCAGGATTGAAGTGTCCCACTATCGCAATTGCACCATTCCCGGCATGCCTTGCCACCACTTCCTCAAAACTATTTACAAAATCTTTCAACATTACTTACAATTTATTCATCTGCAAAATTAAAAATATATTGCAAGTCCTAATTATTATTTTTACTTTTGTGGGTCGAATTACATATTGAAGACAATAATAAATCAATAAATAAACAATGAAAGCACTAAACAAAATCTTAACTTTGGTTGTATTCCCTGCAATTATCGTTGTTTTGGGTTACTTCCTAGTAGCAAGTATCATGAAACCTGTAAGGTTTGAAAATGAAGTTGACAAAAGAAAAGATGTAGCTGTTGAAAGACTTAAAGCTATCCGTACACTTGAAGTTGCATTCAAAGGTGAGAACGGTAAATTTACAGCTTCTCTTGACTCATTGATTGATTTCTACAACAATGGTCAAATGACAGTGATCAGACAAATCGGTTCTATGGACGACTCTCTAGCAGTTGCACAAAAAAGAGTACGTCGTGACACTATGAAAGTGGCTATCAAAGATACCCTTTTCAACGACCAACCTAACTTCGTTGTTGACTCTATCAAATACATCCCTTTTGCTAACGGCAAAGAGATCACTTTGGAAGCAGTAGTTAAGACTGTGTCTGGTGTTAACGTTCCTCTATTCGAGGGTACCATTTCATACGATGACCTTCTTCGTGGCCTTGACAGACAGCTTATCATCAACCTTAAAGCTGCTCAGGAAGATCTTGGCAGATACACTGGTCTTAAAGTTGGTAGCGTAACTACTCCTAACAACAACGCTGGTAACTGGGAATAGTACATATATGGCTAACATAGCTAATAGATTAACCATTCAAATTGATTTGAGTGGTTTTTCTTTTAAAATAACCGACCCCTCGGGCGAGACACTCAATTCCGGCAGGAAGAGTTTCCCGTCAGGGGTGTCGTCTGCTTCAGAACTCGAGGACATCCTTAAAAAGGAGCTCTCTTCAATGTCTGTCTTGAGCAAGAAGTACAGTCAGACAGATGTAGTGGTGGAAACACCTACCTTCACTCTGGTACCTGCATCTCTCTATGACAAGGAGAGTGAGAAACAGATATTGTCCCAAATTCACAAGGTAGAAGATATGGATGAGGTTATGAGCATAGATCTGCCTGAACACGAAGCAAAGCTAATATACGCCATACCAAACTCCATATCCTCAAGAATCTTCAAGATTCAGAAAAAAGCAAAATATACCCCTATCATCTACCAGATGATCAAGAAGGTCTCTGAGCAGAAGGAGAACAACAAAGTGTGTATCCACTTCTCAAAGAACCACATCCATATCGTCGCTTCAGAGAGGGACAGACTCCTTTTGGCCAACAGCTTTCAGGCCAGCGATTTTATCACAGCCCAATACTATATCTTCTTTGTCATCAAAGAGGTTATGTTCAACCCTGAGTTCACCACTCTACAAATCGTGGGTGAGATAGACAAAAATCAGAAGAAGAGTCTCTCAAAATATTTCAAAGGGGTAAATACAATATCTATATAATAAGGTATGAGAATAATCGGCGGCACACTCAAAGGCAAAAGCATCCTCCCTCCCAACGGATTTATGGCGCGTCCTACAACCGACTTCGCCAAAGAGGGTCTTTTCAATATGCTCATAAATGAGTTCGATCTTTCTGAGTGCAGAATTCTGGATCTGTTTTCAGGTACCGGGAGCATCTCATACGAATTTGCATCGAGAGGTTGTACAGAAATCTACTCTGTAGAGATGAACCCTCTTCACTCAAGTTTCATCAAAAAGAGTGCAACTAAGCTTGGAATTAAAGGGATGCAGGTGGTTCGCCACAATGTTTTTGACTTTATTGAGATCTGCAAAATAGATTTTGATCTTATTTTTGCAGACCCACCATACGACATTGATGGTCTGGATACCATTCCTGACAAAATTTTTTCAAAAGGGCTTCTACGTGAAGGTGGAAGGCTAATTTTAGAACATCCAGGAAGTTACAACTTCGAATCACATCCACGATTCAAAAAGGAGAAGAAATATGGCAATGTCCACTTCACTTTTTTTGAATAAAACGAAAAAAAAATTTGCAGATACAAAAATACTACCTATATTTGCAATCCCAAACGGGAACAAGACCAAAATGGTGCGGTAGTTCAGCTGGTTAGAATATCGGCCTGTCACGCCGGGGGTCGCGGGTTCGAGTCCCGTCCGCACCGCTCCCAAGAAGAGTTCAGAAATCTGAACTCTTCTTTCTTTTTACCCCCCTCCAACCTCCCCCAGTGGGGGAGGCTAAGTCGCAGAGCTCCGATATACAATCTAACACTCAAAACCTGAACACTCGACCCCCAGAATAGGGGGACTTCAGTCACAGGTTCCAGAAACTAGCTACTGGACTCGAACCTGCGACCCGGAATTGCGAAGCAATAATAATATAATAGCGCGGGCACACTCATGGCGCAGCCGTGAGTTCGAGTCCCGTCCGCACCGCTCCCAAAAGCCTCAGAGAAATCTCTAAGGCTTTTTTATTTTACCCCCCCATTCCTACACATATCCACCCCGCGCACAATTTAAGCCAAAAATGAACGCGGGAGCTATTAATTTCATGTGCCGCGCTCAAAAATCGCCAAAAATGAACGCAGGAGCTATTAATTTCATGTGCCGCGCTCAAAAATCGCCAAAAGTGAACGCGGGAACTATTGATTTCTTGTGCCGCGTTCAAAAATCGCCAAAAGTGAACGCGGGAACTATTAATTTCTTGTGCCGCGCTCAAAAATCGCCAAAAGTGAACGCGGGAGCTATTGATTTCTTGTGCCGCGTTCAAAAATCACCAAAAGTGAACGCGGGAACTATTAATTTCTTGTGCCGCGATCAAAAATCGCCAAAAATGAACGCGGGAGCTATTAATTTCATGTGCCGCGCTCAAAAATCGCCAAAAGTGAACGCGGGAAACTGCGGCCGGAGAAAACGGGGTCTCATGACACCCCATCGAAAGAAATAATTTGTATCTGGTCGTAGGATTTGATACTTTTGTAAGAGAAATATGAAAGCCATGTCCCAGTCGCCAAAATTCTCCATAATAATTCCGGTCTACAACAGACCACAAGAGGTACAAGAGCTTCTTGAAAGCCTCACACACCAGACCACCGGAGACTTTGAGGTAATAATCGTGGAAGATGGCTCATCAGTCAGATGCGAAGAGATCACAAGAAGTTTCGCTGACAAACTGACCATATCATATATCGAGAAAGAGAACGGCGGCCCCGCCGCTGCCCGTAATTTCGGCGCCACCAAAGCAAACGGTGAATGGCTCATCTTCTTCGACTCCGACTGTCTTATCCCTGAACACTACATAACCGACGCAATCTCTGAGCTCCAGCAGCATGACTGCCAGCTATTCGGAGGGGCCGACCGCTCCCATCCCTCATTTACCCCCCTCCAGAAAGCGATTGACTACTCAATGACCTCAATAATCACCACAGGTGGGATCAGAGGCAATAAGAAGAGCGCAGACAAATTCTATCCACGCACCTTTAACATGGGTATCAAAAAAGAGGTATTCGACCAGATTGGAGGTTTCTCAAATATGCGGTTCGGAGAAGATGTCGATTTCAGCTACAAAGTGAAAGAGGGTGGCTACGACAGCCGCCTGTTTACCGAAAACTGGGTATACCACAAGCGCCGCAATACATTCCGTACATTCTTCAAACAGGTATTCAACTCCGGAATTGCACGCATACACCTTACCAGAAGGCACCCAGGCACATTGAAGCTCGTACACCTGCTACCATCTGCATTCGTCCTCGGGACACTCTTTCTCATTGCGGTAGCACTAACTGTTTTTCCTTGGGCAATATCACCAATTGCCCTTCTGATGCTTATCCTGTTTGCAGACGCTTCCCTCAGGACCGGCTCCCTCTACACCGGAGCACTCGCGGTAGCAGCCTCATTTACGCAGCTGACAGGCTACGGAAGCGGACTTATCGCCGGATGGTGGAATATCTGCATCCGCGGACGCCACGACTACGCCGCCTTCACCAGAAATTTCTACAGATAACCCACCGCCCTCCCACCATTTCCCGGCAACCATCATTTCCCCCGTCGTCGTCCCATCATGTTCCAGCACATATCATTTCCTCGCCGTCCCATTGCGTCAGCATGTCGCTGACAATCAACACTTTCCCATACTTTAGGGTGGGTAAAATCACCCACCCTCAGGTGTAGCAAGACACTGTATATCAACAAGTTACTGACGAGTAAAAAAACCAGTGCCGCTGAAACAAAACCAGTACCGCTGCAAAAGGTTACTTGGTTCGGACTGCGCCGGTGACTGGGTCAAAATAGACTTTAGGGCTGCTGAACAGCCTCTCTATGTGGCCGCTGTGGACCATATCCGCCACTGGCAAATGATGCAGCGAAGGTGTGTCTATAAGTGCAATGGAGTCACACAGGGATATGGCAATGTCAAGTTCGTGTGTGGAGAAGAGGATACATTTACCCTCATTATGTGCCAAATCTGCCATAAGTGAGCAGAGTTCGTACCTGTTGGGCATATCGAGGAATGATGTTGGCTCATCGAGCAATATGATAGGTGTCGCCTGTGCCAATGCCCTTGCAATCATCACCCTCTGACACTCACCATCGGACATCTTGTCCATGGTTCTCAGGGCATACGACTCCATCCCCACGAGCGAGAGTGATCTCATCACCACCTCTTCATCTTCCGGCTGCATCTTACCTATCCAGTTAGTATATGGCGCCCTTCCAAGGGCCACCACATCGCGGCAAGAGAGATTGGCTATCCTTACCCTCTCGGTGTTTACAAATGCAATGGTCTCTGCCAGTTTTGACGGTGTCATCCCGGAGAGTGGCTCCCCTCCCAGGATTATCTCTCCCGACATATATTCACCCAGACCGGTTATCGCCCTCATCAGGGTAGATTTGCCTGTACCGTTTCTCCCCACAAGGGCACTGATGCTCCCTGCAGCAAAAGAGGTAGAGAGCCCCTCCAACAAGATGCGCTCCCCATATCCTACGGTAAGATTTTCCAGTCTGATCATAACTCTTTATTTGTTTCTCATCACCACCCAAATCACAATAGGTATACCCAGAAGGGCGGTAATGGTATTTATAGGTAAGGTCAATATTTTCGATACAAGGTCACAGAAGAGCAATACCACCGCTCCGCAAAGTGCACTTGCAGGCATCAGTACCCTATGGTCAGCATCCCTGAAAAGTGCCCTTGCCACATGGGGCACAGCAAGTCCCACAAACCCGATAGGTCCGCAGAAAGCGGTAACGGTACCGGCAAGGAGGGCAGTAGCCAGGAAGACAATCATACGGGTACTTCTGACATTGAGACCCATAGTTCTGGCGTAGCTCTCTCCGAGCAACAGTAGATTAAGCGGCTTGATCACAGCTATCGACAGGACAATTCCCACTACTACTGCAGGAATAAGGAGCCATAGCTGCGATGCAGTGACATCACCCAAGGATCCCATTGTCCAGATGACAAAAGATTTGAGGGCCTCTTCGTGGCTCAGGTACTGCAATATCTGAACGACCGCACTCACGCCGGAAGAGAACATCATACCCAGAATCAGGATCACCATTATATCTTTTATCTTACGGCTCACCGCCGCAATGAATACCAATATCAATGCCGCACCTGCCCACGCTGCACCCGCTATTCCCAGTGAGGAGAGTGCCGAGTTAGCGGTTACGCCCAATAGAGGAGCCCCAAGGATAAAGAGTGCCACGCCCAAGCTTGCCCCCGAGCTGATACCCAATACATACGGCCCGGCCAATGGGTTACGGAAAAGTGTCTGCATCAGAAGACCGCTCACAGAGAGTGCCACACCTGTAGCGACTGCCACCACAGCTTTCATAAGACGTATATCCTTCACAATTTTCACCGTGGTAGGATCTGCCTCGCCACCAAACAATGCGCCCCACACCTCCCTCAACGGGATAGAGACAGAGCCGGTGGCAATATCCAACACAAAAAGGACAATGGCTATCACCGACAATGCTGAGAAGAGTATGGTTTTGCGTGATCTCATCCGATGCTATTCAAGTTTTCTATAATAAGTATATTCAACATCCCCCATCAAATCCGGATAGAATATTTTTGCCAGGTCAGCCAGAACCACATCCGGAAATACTACACCTGACTCCCAATAATCATTCCCCCCTTGAGGGACGCTATTTCTGTCATTCCGATAGACCTGCCCCGCTTTTACACAGGGAGAGTCTGCAAATTTAGGATATTTTGCCGATAGCTCGGCAACAGATTCCACGCCATCTACATTGATCCACACATCAGCCTGCGAAGTCAATATTGCAGCTTGCTCCATATCTATGGTAAGGGACTGGTTTGATGAGTTACCTCTATACAAATAGTCTCCACCTGCATCATTTATCAGCATAGCCACATAACTGCTGGTAGAGGCCATGAACCAGGAATCACCATAAGGGGTATTTATCATCACTTTAGGGTGATTGATACCCGATTTGGATACCATCTCTTTAATGGAATTGTATCTTGAGGGTATGGCACTGAATCTTTCCACCCCTTCATCCCTTCTGCCTACCACTTCAGAGATAGCGACAAGCCACTCTGATTTACCAAGCGGTATCTGCTCCACATACTCACCCACATACATATATGGTATCTTCAGCTCCCTTAGCTTTGTCTCCATAGCCGATGCCCCACTCACCCCATAGAGAAGGACAACATCCGGCTCCAATGCCACAAGCAATTCAAAGTTTATATTTCCATCATATCCGACATCCCCTATCTGATCCTTATGTTCTCTGACATACTCATTGGTCACAAAGTGGATACCGGAGACACCCACCACAGTTGAGACTGATCCTACAGCATCAAGCATCGCCACATAGGTGGATGACATACATACAACCCTTTTGGCCGGCCCGTCAAGGACCTGACCTTTGAATCCCGATGGGACCTTCTCCCCACCCCTTAGTATAAGGAGGTCACTTTTGATTCCATCTGCACCTTGCCACGGGTTTGTCACCCTGATAATGGTACTCTCCATACCCTCAGCCCCTAAAATAGAGAACCCCTGAGCGTACTCGGGGGAATAAACCTCTACATTGAAATTCTCCAGTTCGGACGCAGGGCCTGCACAGGAGGAGAGGATCACAAACAATGTCAGTATGTAATGTATGACTCTTTTCATTCCGGATTACTCTTCAGAGTACAAGTTCCTTATCACATCCTCAATTATATCCACACACTTCTCTATTCCAAGTACTGATGTGTTGAGACACATGTTGTACGACGCTGCAGCACCCCATTTCTTATAGGTGTAGTAGTTATAATACTCAGAACGTCTCTTTTCGTTCTGAAGGATATACTCTTCAGCCTCTTTCTCCGAAAGGTTATGGATCTTGGAGATGCGTGATATACGATCTTTCATATCAGCGGCGATGAATACCGAAAAGACATTCTCCTCGCCACGCAATATATAATCCGCACACCTTCCTACAAATACAGAAGAGTGGATTTTGGCCAGATCCTGGATAACCTGACTCTGTATAGAGAAGAGCTCCTCATTGCAAAGAAAACCACCCTGAGGGAATGCAGCACCATGAATTGAGAATCCGAGACCGAAAAAGCCTCCGGCAATTTTGATTCTGGTCTTCTCATCCGCCTTCTCGAAAAGTTCAGGTGCAATACCACTCTCCTTCGACGCATGATAGATAAGTTCCCTATCATAAAATGAGGCATCAAGCCTTTTGGCCAAGGTAGCAGCCACCTCTTTTCCACCACTACCAAGCTCTCTGCCGATACAGAGAGAGAAATGTTTAAGCGGTTTTTTCATGGTTGAATGTTTTAAGGAATTGGTAAAGTAGCGTACTTGCTACAAATGTGGATATAAGATCCGATATTGCAAAGCTCCACCAAACACCCTTCTCGCCGATAAACATAGGGAGGATATACAAAAGTGGAGTGAGGAATATCAATTGTCTTGACAGTGACAGGAAGATCGATCTTTTTGGTTTGCCGATACTCTGGAAGAAGTTTGATGTCACCAGATTGATTCCTATCACAGGGAAAGCGAACACTATGATTCTCACACCGTGCGCCGCCTTCTCGATAAGATCGGGGTCATTTGTGAAAGCTGAGACCACTGTGTAAGGGAAAAACATACCTACAACAAAACTTGTGGACATCACTATCATACCCCATTTTATAGTCCTCTTCAGTGCTTCAGTCACACGATCATATTGACGGGCCCCATAGTTATAGCCTACAATAGGCTGCATACCTTGGGTAAAGCCCAACACTATCATCATAAAGAGGAAGACGTATCTGTTCACTATTCCATATGCACCTACAGAGAGATCCCCACCATATTTGAGGAGCTGCCTGTTGATGAATATTACGACAAAACAAGATACGGCATTCATCAGGAAAGGGGCCAGGCCTATGGCCAATGAGTCCTTCACAATCTTCTTCTGCAAGCGGAAGATACCACTCTGGAAATGGATAAGTTCATCCTTGTTGGAGAATATCTTCAACAGCCAGGTAAGTGCCACCACTTGGGAGAGAACTGTAGCCCATGCTGCACCTGCAATCCCCATATCAAACACAAAGATGAAGAGGGGGTCGAGGATACAATTGAGGATAACAGTAAGCATAGTAGCCGCCATGGCCTGTTTAGGGTGTCCGGAAGATCTTAGAAGGGCATTTAACCCCAGATACATGTGGGTAATGATATTACCCGCCAGGATAATTACCATATACTCCTTGGCATACGGCAATGTATTTTCACTCGCTCCGAAGAAATAGAGGATACCATCCAGAAACAACAGGGAGATGAGCGAGAAGAGACCTCCCATTATTAAATTTAAGACTACGACATTACCAAGAACCTTCTTGGCATTGTCGTAGTCTTTTTGTCCCAAAAGAACAGATGAAAGTGTAGATGCACCCACTCCGATAAGTGAGCCGAATGCAGCCGCAAGATTCATAAACGGGAATGTAATGGCAAATCCCGATATTGCATAAGGGCCTACTCCCTGTCCGATAAAAATACTGTCTACAATATTGTAGAGAGATGAAGCGGTCATGGCAATAATCGCCGGCACCGCATATTTTCTCAGGAGCTTGCTGACATTTTCAGTTCCAAGCTCGGTAGGAATCCCCTTATTCAACTTATGAACCTCTTTTAACTGTTAGTAAACTTTCACCTCTTCTCTTCCTTCCAATACAGCCAAACCGTTGCCTGCAAGGGCACCCATCTCATCTTCACCAGGATATACCTTCACAGGTGCGATGAATTTGACCATATCAGCAAGCTGAGCCATCATCTCTTTACCGTAAGCGACACCACCGGTAAGTAGAATAGCGTCTACTTCACCAGAAAGTGCAGCAGCCTCAGCTCCGATAGATTTTGCTACCTGGAACAGGAATGCATCGGTAATAAGGATAGATTTAGCATCACCTTTAGCCATATTCTGCTCTACCTCATAGAATGAGTTGGTTCCAAGGTGAGCTACAAGACCACCTTTACCATTGATAAGCTTCTTCATCTCATCGAATGTATATTCACCAGAGAAGCAAGCTTTCACTACATCCAAAGCGGTAAGGCTACCTGAACGTTCAGGGCTGAATGGACCGTCACCGTTAAGTGCATCGTTCACATCCACGATCTGACCTTTCTTGTGAGCACCGATAGATGTACCACCACCCATGTGTGCTACGATAAGGTTAAGATCTGAATATTTTTTACCCACCTCAGCAGCATATTGTTTGGCAATAGCTTTTTGGTTAAGTGCATGGAAAATCGATTTGCGTGGGAACTTAGGGTGACCGCTGATACGTGCCACATCACAAAGTTCATCTACCACTACAGGGTCTGCGATGAATGCGCGGCAGCCAGGGATCTCTTTCGCCATTGCGTTAGCGATGATACCGCCAAGGTTACTTGCGTGCTCGCCATATTTTGCAGAGCTCAAGTCTGCCACCATGTTCTCATTTACCTCATAAACACCGGATGCGATAGGTCTTAGAAGACCACCACGGCCCACTACAGCAGCGATATCTTTCATATCGATATTGTTCTCTTTAAGAGCTGCAGCAATGGTGTCTTTACGGAATTGGTACTGGTCAATCACATTTGGATATGGTGCCAACTCCTCGTTTGAGTGTCTTAGTGTCTTAGTAAAAATCTCTTTTGTACCTTCGAAGATAGAGATCTTGGTAGAGGTAGAACCGGGATTAATTGCTAAAATATAACTCATAGTCCGATTATTTTGCTGTTAGTGCTGCAAGTGCGATTGAGTTCAATTTGGTCTCGATGCTGTCTGCGCGGCTTGAAAGTACGCAAGGAGCTTTAGCACCGGCAACCATAGCTGACTGCTTAACGCCTGAGCACATTTGTGAATTAACTTTGTAGAATACGTTTGCAGATTCGATGTTAGGGAATACGAAGCAGTCTGCATCACCTGCCACTTCGCTCTTAAGTTTCTTGATAGCTACAGCCTCTTTAGAAACAGCTACGTCAAGAGCCAAAGGACCGTCAGCCACACAACCTGGGATCTGGCCTCTGTCTACCATTTTAGCCAAGATAGCAGCATCTACACAAGCCTGCATACCTGGAAGCATTTGCTCAGTAGCAGCAATGAAAGCCACTTTTGGTTTCTCGATCTGAAGAGCTTTAGCTGTATTTACCACATATTTGGTAATAGCCTCTTTCTGTTTCAAATCTGGTGCAGGGATAACAGCCATATCACTGATGATCATAAGTTTGTGATAGAATGGGCTCTCAAGAACTGCAACGTGTGAAAGGACAGCTTTTGGAGGAAGAAGACCACCCTCTTTCTTAAGGATAGCTCTCATATATTTGTCAGTAGAGCAAAGACCTTTCATAAGGATATCACCCTCTTTGTTGTTGATCATATCCACTGCAGTAGAGATAGCTTTAAGCTCCTCTTTAACATCTACAATCTGGAAAACAGATGCGTCAAGTTTTTCCTCTTCACATACTTTTGCGATCATATCAGCATCACCTACAAGTGTAGCCTCTACAATACCCAATTTAACTGCTTGGTATGCAGCTGAAATAGTGTGATCATCCACTGCCCATGCAGCTACAAGACGTTTTTTGCTTTTAGAACGAAGTTGTTCGAAAATCTGTTCAAAATTTGTAATCATAATTTCTGAAGTATTATAATATTATTTAACTAAATTCATTGTATCTGTGGCAATTACAAGCTCCTCGTTTGTAGGTACAACAGCCACTGTCACTTTTGATCCAGGGTTTGTAAGGATGGCCTCATCACCATGGATCTTGTCATTGATCTCATTGTTGAAGTCAACTCCAAGATAGCCCAGAGTCGAGCATACATTTGCTCTGGCCAAAGCGTCGTTCTCACCGATACCGCCAGTGAAGATGATCATATCAAGACCACCCATAGCAGCACTGTAAGCTCCGATATATTTCTTCACGCTGTAAGCAAACATATCCCGGGTAAGTTTTGCCCTGTACTGGCCCTCATCTGCAGCTTTGTTGATGTCCCTGCCGTCTGATGACACACCTGAGACACCCATAAATCCGCTCTTCTTATTGAGTACGGTATTCACACCATCAGAACCCAACCCCTCTTTCTCTTGAAGGAAAGTTACAAGACCTGCATCGATGTTACCGCAACGTGTACCCATTACCACACCCTCAACAGGGGTAAAGCCCATAGATGTATCTACAGATTTGCCGTTAAGGATAGCTGTAACAGAACCGCCGTTACCCAAGTGGCATGTCACCACTTTGGAATTGTTGATATCCAAGCCCGCCAATTTGCAACCCTTCTCAGCTACATATTTGTGGCTGGTACCGTGGAAGCCATAACGGCGTGCCCTATATTTTTCATAATACTCGTATGGAATTGCGTACATATAAGCATAGTCAGGCATTGTCTGGTGGAACGATGTATCAAACACTGCCACTTGTGGAGTAGATGGCATCAAAGCCTCTACAGCACGGATACCAAGAAGGTTTGCAGGGTTGTGAAGTGGAGCCAACTCACAAAGTTTCTCAATACCCTCGATAACTGAAGCGTCGATTTTGCAAGATACAGGGAATGTCTCACCTCCGTGAGCCACTCTATGACCCACTGCATCTATCTCCTCAAGAGATTTTACCACGCCCCATTTCTCATCCACCAGAAGATCAAGAACTGACTTGATACCCTCTGTGTGGGTAGGGATAGGTTTATGAATTTCAAGCTTTTCATTTCCGGGTTTATGGGTAATGTCACCCTCTGCCAAGCCTATTCTCTCCACTAGACCTTTAGCTAGCAATACATTAGTGTTGTCATCTTTCATATCAAGAACCTGATACTTCAAAGATGAACTACCGCAATTCAAAACAAGTACTATCATGATTTTCGTATTATAAAAGTATATTGTAGCAAATATAATCATAATCTCCCAAAGATTTACTACCTTGCGTTAAAATTTTGAACAGCATGTGGCGGGAGAGTTTTCTTTTTTATCTGACACTTATTTTCATCGGGGCCAATCTGGCCTCAAAATCGCTTCTTGAAGGGTCAGGTTCCACCTTTACGCTCCTGTTTTGCGCCGCAGTGCTATTGCTTTTGAGTGCATTGGTTTTCATCGCAGTAACATCCGAAAAGAAGCCCCTTCCGATATTTGTTTTCATCTTCCTCCTCATGGGTGCCCTAAATTTTGGACTGGGAGGCGTATTGGGTGAATACCGATTGCTCGAAGAGCTCTCCGGATCGGATTGGATTTCGGAGCTCCGCAATACATTCGCAGCGCGGCTCGAGGAGGTTATTCCTCCGGAAAACAGGGGTGCAAACTCCCTCCTGAAGGCCTTGACAATGGGAGATAAAGGGGGAATTCCAAGAGAGCTGAAGGAGGCTTATCGCCTTAGTGGCGCAATGCATCTGCTCGCCCTCTCAGGGCTCCACGTAGGGTTCATCTACGGGATGCTCAACGCCATTTTCTCAATTCTCCCCCGCACCCGGAAATGGCCCATTTTAAGAGGCTCCGCAATAATATTGCTCCTCCTTTTTTATGCAATATTTTCGGGGGCAAGCCCATCCATTTGCAGGGCAGTCCTGATGGCCTCCGTCTATGAAATCGGAGCGATGCTGGGGAGAGAGAAACATGGATTGAACTCCCTGTCGCTGAGTGCATTGATCATCTGCTGCATTAACCCTCACGCCCCCTCTTCCATCAGCTTCCAACTCTCATATTGTGCGATGCTGGGGATCTTCCTCATACAGCCGAAACTGCAAATGGTGACAGGGTATATAACCGGGAACAAAATGGTCAGAAAAGTGTGGAATCTGACGATGGTATCCATCTCCTGCCAAATATTCACAGCACCTCTGACCCTCTGTTATTTCGGGAGTTTCCCCCTCATTTCACTTTTGACCAATATCGTCACAGCACCCGCAGTGGCGGCTGTGATGTCCATTGCCTCGGCCGCTATTGTCCTGACTGATGTTCCCTTTCTTGGGGAGTGGAGTGCGACACTTCTGTCCTACTCCATCCAAACCCTCAACCTACTCATAGAAATCCTCTCAAGGGTGATTTGAGACCACCTCAGATTTGGATTTATCACAAACAGAATTTACCTTTGTAGGATATAACCACAAATTACGACTATGGGAGGAATTTTCGGAGTTATCTCCACTCAGAAATGTGCCGGTGACCTTTTTTACGGCACAGATTACCACTCACATTTGGGCACCAAGAGAGGCGGTATGGCTGTATACAACGGAAACGGCTACTTCGCACGCAGCATCCACTCTCTCGAGAGCTCTTATTTCAGGATAAAATTCGAGTCTGAACTGGAGAAATACACAGGTAATTCCGGAATCGGCGTAATCAGCGACACCGACCCACAACCTATCGTAATCAATTCACATCTTGGAAGATTTGCCATTGTAACTGTAGGAAAAGTGAACAATATCGAAGAGCTGGAAAAAGATCTGCTCTCCAGAAACAAAAACTTTACCGAGCTCAGTTCCGGCAAGACCAACCAGACCGAACTTATCGCCCAAATCATCACCGACGGCAAGACATTTGAAGAGGGTATTGAACTGGTACAGCAGAAGATCAAAGGTTCATGCTCATTCCTTCTGCTCACTGAAGATTGCATTATCGCCAGTCGTGACCTTTATGGAAGAACACCTATCATCGTAGGCAACAAAATATATCAGGACGAATCGGGAACTCAAGTGATGGCGCACGCTATCGCTTCAGAGACCTGCAGTTTTTCAAACCTCGGCTACGAACAACAGTACATCATTGGCCCTGGTGAGGCTGTAAGAATTACAGCAGAGAGCATTGAGACCATAGTCAAACCCAAAGAGAAGATGCAGATCTGCTCATTCCTGTGGGTATATTACGGATACCCTGTAAGCAACTATGAGAACATCAATGTGGACGATGTAAGATACTCATTGGGACACCAGCTTGGTGAAAGGGACAAGACAGAGCTCGATGTGGTTTCATCTATCCCTGATTCGGGTACATGTATGGCTATCGGTTACTCTGACGGCAAGAAGATCCCATTCAGAAAAGCTGTCGTAAAATACACCCCTACCTGGCCACGAAGCTTTACACCTACCAACCAGAGTATCAGAAACCTCGTAGCCAAGATGAAGCTTATCCCCAACACATCCCTACTGAGGGAGAAAAGGATCGTCTTCTGTGATGACTCCATCGTAAGGGGCACCCAGCTACGCGACAATGTCAAACACCTGTATGACTACGGTGCAAAAGAGGTACACGTCAGAATCAGCTGCCCACCTCTGCTCTACCCTTGCGAATATTTGAACTTCTCAAGCACCAGAACACCACTTGAACTTATCGCCCGCCGCTTTGTACTTATGAAAGAGGGCGCGCACGACAAGAACATCGGCAAATATGTAAAGAACGACACTGCTGAATATCAGGAGATGGTGGAATATATCCGCAAAGAACTCAACCTTGCATCACTCCAATTCAACACCGTAGAAGACATCGTCAAAGCTATCGGACTCCCTAAAGAGCGCATCTGCACCCACTGCTTCGACGGCAGCAGCTATGGAGGATAGTTAAAATATTTTGGCTTTTGGCAAAAATTTATTATAAATTTGTAGTAGAAACTTAAACTACACTATAAATTCAAAACAATTTATGAATATTTTTGTATCAAGCCTAAATTTTAGAGCTAGAAAAGAGGATCTAATCGAATTATTCTCTCCATACGGAGAAATCAGCTCAGCGCGTATTATTGTAAACAAGGAGACTCGCCGTTCAAGAGGTTACGGCTTCGTGGAGATGTCCGAAGAGGATGGTCTTAAAGCGATAGCAGCACTTAACGGCACCGAACATATGGGAAGAACCATCAATGTGGCAGTCGGCAACGAACGCCCTGCAAAACCAGAAACACAGGAGCTATAAAATAATAGAGAGATCTGAAAGTTAAAGGAGGGCAACTGATTAGTCGCCCTCCTTATTTTTATCTTATAATCTCCATCTCTTCAAGGAGTCGGTGATTCTTGGCCAACTTGTCTATAGTAAACAGAACAAATCTTACATCAAGGGAGATATTTCTACATACATCCGGGTCAAATACCACATCACTCATGGTACCTTCCCATACCCTATCAAAGTTAAGACCGATAAGATTGCCATCTGCATCTATAACAGGACTGCCTGAGTTACCACCCGAAGTGTGGTTGGTAGCGATGAAACATACAGGAATAGTCCCTTTGTCATTAGCCCACTCACCATAATCTTTCCTAGCGTAGATATCTCTCAACGCCTGTGGGATATTGTAGTCAAAAATCTCAGGATTGTCTTTCTGCATAATACCCTCGATAGATGAAGATGGGGTAAAATATATTGCATCTGAAGGTGAGTAGCCCGCTATCTTTCCGTAAGCGACACGAAGTGTAAGGTTTGCATCGGGATAGAAAGCTTTATCTTTAGAGAACGCCATCTGACCCCTCATATAATCTCTGTAAAGGAGTGTTATATCTTTATTGAGAGAGACATATTTCGGATAGACATTCTCATTGTAGAAATTGGCAAACTCCTTATAGAATTTCACTGCAGGATCCTCCTCCATCGCTTTGGCGACATCCTCTTTAGCGGCACCTACGATAGCGATAGCAGCCCCCAGGCTCTTTTCATTCACAAAAGCCGAATTGGCATACATATCTTCTGCCCAAGCCTCAACACTCTGGTATTGCTCCATAGATTTTTTGAAATACTCAGGCTTGAAGTTATCTGGAACATTTGCATCAAACTCTTTGACCAAAGAGACGAAACACTCTTTATCTATAGGGAGGTAGTAATCTTTATAGAAGGCATCAATCATAGACTGAGGATCCTTATTCTCCTCTATTGCCCTTTGTACTCTTCTGGCAAATGCAGGAAGCTCTACCACCAATACCGATTCACGGTAGTAGTCGTTTGCAAACGAATATGGCTCAAGTTCTGCATAAAGTGCCTCAAGTTTCTCAAGTACACCTTCATACTCAGACCCTTTTGCCCAAGTTTTGAATGCTGCCTCATACTCTTTCTTAACATTCACGGTATTCATCTTTCTGATACCCTTCATCTCACCCTGCCATTTTTTCCAGGCATTGGACACATTTGCATTTTTCGCAGAGTACTGGATTCTCACAGCCTGATCTTTGGACATATATTTCCTCTGGGCATCAAGTCTGTGGGTTCTAAGTTTAATTTTGTGAGGGTTTGAAATCTCAGCATTGTAATGGACTACATCCGAAGTGATATACTCTCTTGTACTGCCGGGGAATCCGTAAACGAAGGTAAAATCACCCTCCTTCACCCCTTTGGCAGAGACTTTGAAGTGTTTTTTAGGTTTATAAGGGACATTGTCCTTAGAATATGGAGCAGGGTTGTTGTCCTTATCAGCATAGATTCTGAAAAGGGAGAAGTCTCCGGTATGACGTGGCCACATCCAGTTGTCGGTATCGCCACCAAATTTACCGATTGATGATGGTGGAGCACCTACCAGACGTACATCAGAGAATGTTCTGAAGACAAAAATAAAATATTGGTTACCATAATAGAGAGCCTCTACCTGAGCTCTGAGACCTTTACCCTCTGCGGTAGCCTCAGCGATAAGAACCTTAGAGTTTGCTTTTACGACAGAATCTCTCTGAGCCTCTGTCATACCTTCTGAATAACCGTTTAGAACCTTGTCTGTAACATCCTCCATCCTCTCAAGGAAATCAACAACAAGGCTTGAGTTGGGGAGCTCCTCCTCCATGGTCATAGCCCAGAAACCATCTTTAAGATAGTCATGCTCTACAGAGCTGTGTTTCTGGATATGGCTGTAACCGCAGTGGTGATTGGTCAAAAGGAGACCTTTATCCGAGATAAGTTCACCGGTACATCCTCTATTGAAAAGGACTACAGCATCTTTGAGAGAAGCCTGGTTTATACTGTAAATATCTTCAGCTGTTAGGCGGAAGCCTTTGGCTTGCATATCCCCTATTCTCTGGGAGATAAGTGAAGGCAACCACATCCCTTCATCTGCCAGCAGTGTGGCAGAAATCGACAAAATGGTAAGAAATGATAATATACGTTTCATAATCTAAATATTGTAATAGACAAATATAGCGAAAACCGAAGAATATTCTTTATATTTGGTTTCCAAAACACCATATATATATGAACAAATTAGCCAGATACATAATTATTGCAGCCGCTACCTTAATTGTCGGCTTCCTCCTATGGTACTTCAGGTCGATTCTTGTCTATATCGTCATCTCCGCAGTGATAGCGATGATAGGGAGACCTGTAGTAAGAAAGATCACCCAGATCAAAATCGGCAAACAGTGCATACCATCATGGGTAGCAGCGGCTACTACACTGGTTCTGATTTTGGGTCTGCTCCTGTCCATATCTCTCCTGATCTCGCCATTTGTATCACAAATCAGCACCCAGATCTCCAACCTGACCACTGAGGGTCTTAACGGCAGAGATGTTCTGGACAAAGTGAATGGATTTATAACCAAACTTATACCATCATTATCAAGTGACTTCAGAATAGAGAACATCATTATCAGCAAACTTAAAGAGATCGCCACTGTAGGAAATCTCTCCGGTGTAATATCATCTGTAGCCGGAGTTCTGGCAGACATCTTTGTGGCAATATTCTCGATCTGCTTCATCTCATTCTTCTTTTTAAGCAAAGAGGGGACATTCACAAACATCATTGTAGCTGTCATCCCTGACAAATACGAAGAGAGCATCCGCAGAGCCTCAACATCCATTACAGGCCTTTTGTCACGATATTTTGTAGGTATACTATTCGAAAGCTTGGGTATAGCCACCATCAATTTTCTTGGATTACTGCTGATAGCCAAAATGGAGCCCTCTTTTGCAGTGCTGCTGGCACTTAT
This sequence comes from Bacteroidales bacterium, assembly GCA_017546125.1. Lineage (GTDB taxonomy): Bacteria > Bacteroidota > Bacteroidia > Bacteroidales > UBA932 > CAAGNP01. Next base: position 16,376 of record JAFYXO010000015.1, on the reverse strand, counting down.
CTCAGGCATCCTTAATGTAATCCCATACGTAGGCCCGCTGATTGGCCATATAGTGGCAGTAACATCCAGCCTGCTTATCTACACTTCAAGCGCTTTTAGTGGCTCACTTACCCTATTTGCAGGTGTAGTTCTGGCTATCTTCCTGTTCACTCAGCTCGTAGACAACTATCTGTTCCAACCACTTATCTATTCAAGCTCCGTAAAAGCCCATCCTCTTGAGATATTTATTGTAATCCTTATGGGTGGCCACATAGGAGGAATGGTCGGAATGCTTATAGCGATCCCTACATACACAGTAATGAGGGTTGTCGCCGGAGAGTTTCTCCCCAATCTAAAATTTGTTCAGCAGATAACGAAAAACATCAACAAGAAATAAAAAAGAGAGATGACTTTTAAAGGTCATCTCTCTTTCATTATAGATATCTGAACAGATTATTCACCGTTAGCCATTAGGAAAGAGTTGTATTTCTCGTAACCTGCCTGGTATTTAGGATCTTTGTCACGGAAACGGAAGTAGATTTGTTTTAGACCGTCAGCGATAGCCAATTGCAACTCTTTGTCGCTAGTAGCAGCAAATGCTTTCTCGAAAGGCTCGATAGCATCGATAAGAGCTTGGTCAAACTCAGCTGAAAGTTTGTCATAAGTCTCATAATCGTTGATATCAAGGTTGTTGATTTGCTCTTGGATCTCAATTGCTTTGTCATAGTAAGAAGAACCTACAGTGTAGATACCGAATACATAAGTAGGGTCGATCTCATATGATTTGTAGTAGCATTTGATAGCGTTTTCCATATCCTTCATGTTCTTGTAAACGTTACCCTCTGCATAGTGAAGAGAAGCGTTGTTTGGCTCATTTGCCTGAGCAGTTCTGATAAGTTCAAGAACTTTGTTAGGATCGTCGTTGCTCTCAAGATAGATGTTGATCAATGACACCAAGATACCTTGGCTGGTAGGATAAGCGATGAAGCCTTCGTTAAGAACTTCTTTAGCTTTCTCTACGTCACCTTGAGCTTTGTAGATCTCTGCCAATGAAGAGAATACATCACCTTCCTGGTGGTAGTTGATCTCTTTACATTTCTCGAAATATTTAGCAGCGTTAGCTTTGTCGCCCAACATATTGAAAGTAACAGCGGTGTAGTAAACGATCATGCTGTCCACTTTACCTACTACAGGGTTGTCATAAACTTTCAAAGAACCTTCGAAGTATTTGTTAGCAGTTTTGATGTCACCAAGAGTGTATGCACCCATAGCCTCATTGATGTACATATCTCTGATTTTCATCAATTGCTCAGCGATGTCTTTTTTCTTAGAACCTTTAGCATCAACTTCAGCAGCTTTCATATATGCGCTGTAAGCAGACTCAAGAGGTTGCTCAACTACAGGAGCTGTAACGTTGATAACTTCAAGAAGTCCGTCTGGGTTGAAATATAGCTCTTTGTCAGCATATACCTCTACAGTGAAATCTATACCTGAGCAGTTTTTAGTCTCAGTTGACAATACTTGTTGACCTTTCAAAAGAAGTTTGGTCTCCATAGCCTGAGCACCGATCCAAAGACCACTTTGAGGGAAGGTGTAAGCATTGATATAGCTCTCACCCAATTTCATCCATGAAGAAGGATTTGTTGCTTTTTTAGGATTTTCTACAGTAGCTTGTGCTTTATCAATATTTTTAAGCACTGCTTCTTTAGTTTGTGCTCCCAATGACACAGTCAATACAAGAGCTGAAATAATTAGTAGAATTTTTTTCATAATATTGAGTTTAATCATTTATAATTATAATTCTTGTCCGTTTTCAACCAGTTTCTCTTCACTCTTATTCACGCTGCAAACAGCTGCAATGCTGTCTCCATCTCTAAGTGAAATAAGTTTGACACCCTGGGTAGCTCTACCTGCAAGCCTGATATCAGAAACAGATACCCTGATAGTAACACCCGATTTGTTTATAATCATCAAATCATTTTCATCTGTTACTTTCTTCACTGCAACAAGCGAGCCAGTTTTTTCCGTGATGTTGATTGTCTTGACACCTTTACCGCCACGACTGGTCAATCTGTACTCATCAATCTCTGACCTTTTACCGAATCCGTTCTCACTCACCACCAATATATGGTTGGCTGCACGAGCCTCATCAGTAGCCTCAACGGTAACCATACCTATTACCTCATCATCATCTTCAATATTTATACCTCTTACACCTGTAGCGGTACGTCCGATAGCTCTCGCATCCTCTTCGTGGAATCTCACACACTTACCTTTGCGGGCAGCAAGAAGGATCTCCGAATTGCCGTCTGTCAATGCAGCCTCAAGGAGACCGTCACCTTCACGGACATTGATAGCATTCACACCATTTGCACGTGGTCTTGAGTAGGCCTCAAGTGAAGTTTTCTTCACGATACCACGTTTGGTAGCCAATACTATGTAGTTGTTATTGATATACTCCTCATCGGTAAGATTAGGTACATTGATATATGCACAAACCTTATCATCAGGTTCAATATTGATCACATTCTGAAGCGCCCTGCCTTTGGAAGCTTTGGTACCCTCAGGAATTTCATATACCTTCAGCCAGAAACATTTACCGTTCTGGGTGAAGAAGAGCATGGTACTGTGCATATTTGCCACATAGATATGCTCTATGAAGTCCTCCTCTCTGGTAGTGCTGCCTTTGGCACCCACACCACCTCTGTTCTGAAGTTTGTATTCAGAAAGTGGTGTCCTCTTCATATAGCCCAAATGGGAGATAGTGATAACCACATCTTCATTTGGATAGAAGTCCTCAGGGTTGAAGTCATCTGCAGACAACTCAATCTGAGTCCTTCTTGGGTCACCATATTTGTTCTTGAGCTCCTGAAGCTCATCTTTAATCATATTCATCTGAAGCTCTACGCTGGCAAGGAACTCTGTCAACGCTGCGATTTGCTTCATCAACTCATCGTACTCAGCTTGAAGTTTGGCTCTCTCAAGGCCGGTAAGCTGACGGAGTCTCATCTCCACGATAGCATTAGACTGGATCTCAGAAAGATCGAATCTTGCCATCAATGCCTCTTTTGCATCCTGAGGTGTAGCTGATGCTCTGATGATAGCGATAACCTCATCGATGAAGTCAAGCGCTTTCAAAAGACCCTCAAGGATATGGGCTCTCTTCTGTGCCTGTTCAAGTTCGTACTGAGCCCTTCTCACCACCACTTCGTGTCTGTGTTTTACGAAGTATTTGATAAGGTCTCTCAAATTGAGTGTTCTTGGACGGCCATCTACCAAAACCACGTTGTTGATAGAGAAACTTGACTGAAGTGGAGTAAGCTTGTATAGTGTGTTCAACACCACATTGGCCACTGCACCCATCTTGAGCTTGATGACGATACGCATACCTTTGTGGTCACTCTCGTCATTCACATAAGCGATACCGTCTACCTTCTTGTCCTCCACAAGCTCAGCGATCTTCTCGATCAGCTCTTTCTTGTTTACCATGTATGGTATCTCCGAAACTACGATAGTCTCCCTACCAGAATCGGAGACTTCAATATCAGTTTTTGAGCGGACTACCACTCTGCCCCTACCAGTCTCATAAGCCTCCCTTACACCCTGGATACCCTGAATGATGGCACCTGTAGGGAAATCTGGACCTTTGATGTGCTGCATCAACTCCTCAGTAGTGATCTCATTGTTGTCGATATATGCACAAATAGCATCGGCTGTCTCACCCAAATTGTGAGGGGCCATATTGGTCGCCATACCTACTGCGATACCCGATGCACCGTTCAAAAGGAGTAGCGGAGCTTTTGCAGGCAATACTGTGGGCTCAGGGATGGTATCATCAAAGTTCAATCTGAAATCAACAGTGTTCTTATCAAGATCTGCAAGACACTCTTCGGCTATTTTTCTGAATCTCGCCTCAGTATAACGCATCGCTGCAGGTGGGTCACCATCGATAGATCCGAAGTTACCCTGTCCCTCAACAAGCATATATCTCATACTGAAATCTTGTGCGAGCCTGACCATTGTATCATAGATACTTGCGTCGCCGTGTGGGTGAAATTTACCCATTACCTCACCAACGATACGGGCAGATTTCTTATACGCTCCAGTCGAGTTCAATCCCAACTCAGACATGCCATACAGCACTCTTCTATGTACCGGTTTAAGACCATCTCTAACATCAGGAAGAGCACGAGAAACAATTACCGACATCGAATAGTCGATATATGCACTCTTCATCTCCTTCTCTATGTCTATCTGGACAATTCTACCCTTAACTTCCTCGTTTTCCATTATTTATACTATTTCTTTAGTTCATATTATAAACTGCTAATTTACGATATTTTTTCGTCTTAAACAAATCTAAGCGTATTTAATCACATTAGATTTAGCTTATCAGAGATTTTGCTTAATTTAGCACCCTTATTTGAAAATGATATGACTTTGAGATTACCAAAAGAGATAAATGAGATAGTAGGAATTTCCCGAGAAGAGGCGATGAGAACCGGCTGCTATGACATCACCCCGAATCACTTGATTCTGGGTATCATACGCCACAAGGACAACTCTGCATACGAGTTGCTTTTAAGGTTCAAAATAGATATTCTGATGCTCAAGGAGCAGCTCAACAACCACCTCTCTCACGAAAACATCATCCCATTTGAGGAGTCGGACAAAATATCATTTTCAGATCAGGTTCACGAGGTACTCAAAGAGATGATCATCTCGGCGCGTGCCAATAAGATATCATCACCAAATGCAGCCCAGATGCTATTGGCACTTATCTGCTGCAATAATTCCCTCGCTGCCACAATCCTCAGAGAGCAGGGGTTGACACCCGAAGCAATCATTGTATCATTGGACTCTGTCCCAAAGGATCAGGCACCGAAGCCCGAAGAGGCGGAAGAGGGACTCCCCAAGAAAAAGGCTAAAGCCTCTGCGCTGGAGAGCTACAGCTTCGATCTCACCAAGGCGGCAGAGGAGGACAAACTTGACCCTGTGGTAGGTCGCGAAAAGGAGATTGAACGCCTGGCACAAATCCTTTGCCGCAGGAGAAAAAACAACCCTATCCTCATCGGAGAACCGGGTGTCGGCAAATCTGCAATAGTAGAGGGACTCGCCATCAGAATTGCGAAGAAAAAAATATCGAGAGCACTGCTCAACAAGAGAATTGTCTCACTTGACATCGGATCAATCGTCGCAGGAACCAAATTCCGCGGCCAGTTCGAAGAGAGGATCAAATCTATAATCAACGAACTGAAGGAGAAACCAAATATCATCCTATTCATCGATGAGATGCACACTTTGGTGGGTGCCGGTGGGGCAATAGGATCATTGGACGCAGCAAATCTGCTCAAACCAGCCCTCTCTCGTGGGGAGATCCAATGTATCGGAGCCACCACACTCGACGAATTCCGCGAGATAATAGAGAAGGACGGGGCACTTGAGAGACGTTTCCAGAAAGTGATGGTTGAGACCACCACATACGAACAAACCCTGGACATACTGCAAAACATCAAGGGTCACTACGAAAAGCACCATCACGTACGCTATACAGATGAAGCGCTGAAAGCTTGTATATCGCTATCCACCAGATATATAACCGACAGATGTCTGCCGGATAAAGCAATTGATGCAATGGATGAAGCGGGCGCACGTGCCCACGTCAGAAACCTCAACATTCCCAAGAAGATAGAGGAACTTGAGAAGGCTTTGGAAGAGATCAAAATGGAGAAGAGGGAGGCCATTAACGAGAGCGATTTCCCTAAAGCGGGGGAGATCCATCTTACCGAAAAAATGGTCGAGAAAAGGTATGCCACAGAGTTGAAAAAATGGAATGCAGCTGAGGCCAATACCGCCATCGAGATCACTGCAGATGACATTTCATCAGTCATCTCACTGATGACCGGCATCCCTGTAAACCGTATCGCCATGTCGGAGAGCAACAAACTCCTCTCGATGGGTGACACACTCAAGAAAAAGATCATTGGCCAGGATGAAGCCGTAGAGAAGATTGTAAGGGCGATCAGGCGCAACAGGGCCGGTCTCAAGAACCCGAACAAACCTATCGGAACATTCCTCTTCCTCGGACCTACAGGTGTGGGTAAGACCCAGCTTGCCAAAGTTCTGGCCGAATTCATGTTTGACTCACAGGACAGCCTCATCAGGGTGGACATGTCAGAATATATGGAGAAGTTCGCTGTAAGCAGACTTATAGGAGCCCCTCCGGGGTATGTAGGGTACAAAGAGGGTGGACAACTCAGCGAAAGGGTAAGGAGAAAACCTTACTCAGTGGTACTTCTTGACGAGATCGAGAAAGCACATCCGGATATTTTCAACCTTCTGCTGCAAGTGCTTGACGAAGGGCGCATGACAGACAGCAACGGTCACCATATCGACTTCCGCAACACAGTACTGATCCTCACATCAAATGTGGGAAGCCGTGAACTCAAGGAGTTCGGCAGCGGCATCGGCTACGTAAGCCCTGTAGCAGCCGAAAAAGACAAGAAGAACAAATCAATCGTGGAGAAAGCCATCGACAAGACCTTCAATCCCGAATTCCTCAACCGTCTTGACGAGCAGATTTTCTTTAATGAGCTCACCAAAGAGGACATTGAGAAGATTATCGACATCGAACTTGCCGACCTTCACACACGTGTGGCTGAAGCAGGGTACAAACTGGTTCTCAGGAAGGGAGCCAAGAGATTTATAGCAGATGTCGGATACGATCCACGCTATGGTGCAAGGCCACTAAAAAGGGCTATACAGCGCTATGTGGAAGATGTTGTAGCGGAGGCTATCCTCTCAAACAGATTCCCTGTAGGGAGCACCATCACACTCACACTTAACCGCGCCAAGAACGACACAGTTATAGGTTAGAGGTCTGACCGGAGGACACTAAGAGAGGTTATTCTTCATCTTTGTTGACAAGACTCTCAAAGTCCTCCAAAGAGATCTTTCCCCCCATATAGAAAAGCACTTTAGCCTCGTTCTCTTCCACGATAGTGATAAAGTCGGTGATTACACTCTCCTCCTTATTCACTCTCAAGAAAGAGCGGACCAAAGCCCCATTCTCATCCTCACTCTTTTTGGCTTTAGGAAGCTCCACCTCTTCGAATTCTGAGAAAAAGAGATTGTAATCTTCATGGATCAGGTCACATATCTCAGGAGATACTTTGGCATATTCTGCCATGGTAATGATAGTGACGCCTTTCATAAATTTTCTGCCAAACTGGCCATTCAATTGTGACTTGACAAAGCCCAAGCCCTCACCTTTTACAAAAGTATTGGCATCGAAACCTTCCACATTGCTATATTTATCCACAAAAGACATAACAGCCTTCTTTCCTGCATCATCCCCACCTTCTGCAAATGCAGATTTTGCACAAAAAACTGCAGCGATAATGAACGCTGCTATGACGAAAATTCTTTTCATATATCCTATTCACTTTATAATTAGGGGCAAATATAGAGAAATTTTCCACTACCCATATTGCTGATTTCATAGAAATTACCACCCTTCGGATCAAGCAAAGAGAACTTCCTGACAGAATATCTCTGATATGAATTGCTGTCCACCATATATTTGACAGGGTCCCTCTCCCCTATTTTCTTGAATCCGAGCTGGAGATATGCACCACCTGTGGACCACTCATTGTCCGAATAACTCATCACCTCCACAGGCATACCCGCCTCCAGACCCATTGCGGCAGCATCCTTCAGAAATGCCTTCAGGAGCCTGCCCATCCCACCCACGACACGGGTTCCGGGGATCGAGGCATAACGGACCCATTCAAAGGAGAGATAAGTGCGTCCATCCCCCCTCGGCATTGGGCGAGGCTTGGAAAACGTCGCGACGGCTACCACCTCCTCCCCTGAGACCAATGCATAGCGGTGCTTGCATTGGGCATTGCCATAGGCGTGATATTGGTCAAGAAATTGTGCCACCTGCGGGGCAATGGAACTACCAGCTATAATATTGCACTTCCGTGCAAAGATGCTGCGGAAGCGACCCACGCGGGACAGAATCCTGCTTCTGAGGATATCTCCGCCGGAATACCAGCGGTCCTCATACAAATAGAGCCGGTCATTCGGCGCAGCAGCACCTGTATCAGTGCCGAGATCCGGATGCGCTGCGCAATCCTTAGGGACAAGGAGAATCTCCAGATGGTGCTCGGGGAAAAGAAAACAATTCCCCTGCACGGCAAACTCCACCCCGTTGGACTCCAGGAACTCTTCAAATGACCGTCTGAACATAAATTAAAAATCTCCTTTGATGGTTCTGCTGAATGGATAATCGTCCACTTTACCATTCAATATAGCCTTGATACCCTGTCCGCAATGGAAAAGATAGAAATATTTTCCATAACTTACGTGTGTCTCGGTAGCCCCTTTATAAATTGCAGCTTTTACCATATCTGACCCTTCCCATGCTTTAAGACATTCTTGATAGTTATCAATTACTACCACCTCATCTTCCTCTGTATGGTAAAGGAAAATAGGATGTGCCGGTGTCCAGTCGCGATGCAGCACATTGTCCTCCAATGCCTGGATCAATGCCTTCGTAGCTTTATAATCTCCGGTAAGAAATTGCGGACGACCTCCCCAGTAAAAATACTCATGAGATTCACGTTCCAATACTTTGTTCATGGCAGCTCTTGCTGTTTTAATAAGACCGGGCTCCCACTTGTACATATCTTTTGTATCCTTTATATACTCATAGAAATTACTTGTACCTTTCTCCTTTCGCTCCATAAAGAATTTACCAGAATTATACCCCTCAACTTTTGCCGAATATCTCAGCAACGAATCCTGTATCTCATCAGTATTCAATTGTTTATCCTCAATCATACCAATGATTCCTGTATCGGTAAATGATTTGGGAAGGAAGTCATCCAAGTCGTATTTTCCTTTCAGTCTAGGACTGGTCTTACACATTGAGTACATCATCATCGCTGCAGCTACAGGCATATAGACATACTCCATCTTTACATACTTTTTAAGTGTTGCAAGGGGGTCATATGGTCCTGAACCGCATACCGAACCGGCAAAATTGAAATCTGAAACCAGATTGTTCTTTTCAATATACCTATGAACCGCCATTGCTACTGATCCACCCTGTGAATATCCTGTAGATACAGATCTCCACCCTTTTTCGAGTTTTCCGATTTTCTGGGTGTAATATGCAATACCAGCCCTTACACCATCAAGCACCTGACGTGCTGTGAGATCCTGTGAAAGGTAAGGGTGAACTTCACCGTGGGTCGCGCCATATCCCTGATAGTCGGGGATAATTACAAGGTTTTCGTATGATGAGCCTGCACCGTTGCTTTTTGCACAGCAAGCAAGCATACCAACATCTGTCTTAACTGAGTTCGCGTTATAATTGGATGGTCTCTCTGCATTGCTGGAGATGGTTATGTGACATCCGATGATAACATTGTTTGGGTCAGGGTTAGAAAAGATATTGTTGTATGGCCAGACCACAAGGGCTGAAAGGTCAGCCGGATTACCATTATGGTCAATGGATTTGTATCGGATAGTGGCATATTGGTATCCCAACAGGCCGTTTTTCCCCTTCTTACCATCGTATCCTTCTCCCCAGTTTGCACCTGACTGGTTGAGACACTCATCTGTATAATCTTCAGCTGCGTCCAATTGCTCTTGCAAATAGGCAAGAAGTCCCGGGTCCTCATCCGCATTGCCGGCAGTTGACTGCTGGATCATCAGTTCATAATGCTCCATCAGACCTATAGACTCTATAGTTCCTACCTGTTCAAAAGTGACCTCTTCTGTAAGGCCTGTAGGCTTGCTCGGGTTATTTTTGGTACACGATACTGCTGCCAAAAAACAAAAAATAAAAACAATAAAATTCTTTTTCATCATTTATAATCAAAATTAATAATTGCCGAAATTGTAAAAATATGACCAAAGCATCTCATCCCCCAAATTGTAAAAGTTTTCAGTATTGAAAACCTGCACATGGGAAGCTAAAGTTGATGCATTCAGCTTTTTGAATGTATCCAGTAAGGAGATATAATTAAACTCTTCGTAGATCCTTACCAAATTGAAAGAAAACCTGTCACACATCCAGACCCCCAGTTCACTACTGAAATTGTCCGCATAGGATGATTCACTGTCACTGGCAGCCGAAAAGCCCAGAACCAGCGGAACCCCTTCAATAGCGCAGACCACGCTACCCGAATAACACGGCTCCGCACAAATAAGCATACTCTTATATTTCTTATCATCATACAGTTTGCGCACTGTGGCTCCCAATTGTTGGTCAGTAAATTTTTCACCTTTCTCAAGCCAGCTGAAAGACTTCTCTGCCCCATGCCCCGTCCAGTAGAGCAGCACATTGTCAGTATCTGTGGATTCAAGGACAGTAGAGAGGCGTCCGCTTTTATTTCCCTGGAGAATATCCTCTATGTCTTTAGTGGTGAGGGTATCCGCCCTATAATCCAGTACAACATCCTGATACAGGTTTTCCCCATCAGGAGAGACCTTTATGACCCCCTGATGGGGATTCTTGGGATGGTATGCAATGTCGTCCCTCATAATGAGAATGATATCATCATCCGTATAACGGTTCTTCTTAAGTGTATTGTACACATATAGAATATCTGCCTGGTGACGGTAGTTGTACCATCCTTCCGATCCGCAAATAAGTACCGCTTTATTCCCGTCCTGAAGGGAAGGGATATATTTTGAATCGGAATCATCTTCAATATCTTCGAGCATTTTTTTCCATTCCCATGCAGCAATATACGAAGAGTATTTTATTCCATCCTCATCTATGTAATCCAACGCATGAGGGGTACCATTGGTGACAACCCAATTGATATAGGAACTCTTGACTAAATACGTATACGATTCCGGAGCAAACTTAAGACTGCCAATAGCACCTACCGGATTAACTTCAGGAAATTTCCCGTCTCTCAGAGGCTCGAGTATCATCTCCCCCAGTGCAGCATAATCCCATACAGGGGTCCCTGTCTCCCAATACAAAAACTGGTGCAACTTATCATCATCATCTTTCACCAGAGGCAAATCTGACAATTGGGCCAAGGCCTTGTTCATAGAGATACCATTCCCTGAATAGTGCTGGCATGCGAATGATATCAGCGCAAGGAGGAATGAATCATATAACTGAGCCTCTATATTCATCGGCATCTCACCAAAACGGGTCTGGTATGCCATTTGGAATCCCGTAAAAGGTGTTGGATACATAGAGAATCCCTCTGCGCCCTCTGCAACATCCCCAAGCTTCAAAAAGGGGGAGTTCAAAACGGAGCCGGTGAAATATATCTTCGGTGCACCCGGATAATTCTTGGCCATCTCCAACACGATTTTTGCATCATCAGGATTTGACAATGCACAGATAACGGCCCCTGCATCACTTTCGCATACCCTGGCAAAACCACTCTTAAGCCCCTGAGCATCAGAATACCGCACTTTATCCACGATGTTCAGGTCCATTTCACCTGCATAGTGAGGCACCCATTTGTCAAATGTGGTACCGTATTCATTGTTCGGACATATTAAGGATATCTTGTCTATACCTATTGTCCCTGCCTTTACAAGGATGATCCGCGCCTGAATCATATCTGAATCCGACAAAGACCACATAAAAGGATCTTTGACTGTAACACCGGCTGTACCGGAAGAATATCGGCGTAATATCTCCTCAGAAGAGGTCATCACAAACATCGGGATCCCTTTTTTGTAAATTACTTTGGCCACAGTATTGACATTCGCATCCCTTAGAGGTCCGACCAAAGCCACTATATCGTCCCGGTAATAGAGATCATTGGCAAATTTATTGACATCCAATGTATTCTCATCAAACCACACCAACTCAAGCTTTACCCCCACCGGGGATCCGAGATGGGCCTTGATGACATTCTCCTCAAACAACTTGCTTATCCTATCATAGCGTTCCTTGTCATTGTCAGGACCACTGAGAGGGAGAACTACTGCCACCTTTGCAATTGTCCATTCCGACGGACCCTGCAATCCCCCAGGAATCAGGCTGCTCTTATCGCAGGATGACAATAGAACAATTATGATCGATATGAACAATAATCTACCTCTCATAACCAGCCTCCTTTTCAAGTGCTTGTCTGTGAATTTCTGATGGAACCTGTCCCAACTGATTTCTATAATTGCCGGAGACAATAAGCTCCACCCAGCCACCATCCATTCCGAAAGTCATTTTATGTTCCAATCTGTTCTCTATCCATGCGACGACACACTCATTAACAACTCTGTCAAGATGTTCTACACAAGAGAATGGGACATCCGGCGAATAGACAGACATGTCTGCCCCCACACCGACTGTATAGAAACTGCCGGGGAACTCCCTGTTATATCTTAGAAATCCCATAATTGTCTCACCGCAAAAAGGTAAAACCATATCATAAGATTCATTACAGCACTCCTCTGCATAGGTAGTGTACGCGAAAGTTGCCTTATAAAACCCTTCTGTATTATCATCGTTGATCTCGCTAAAATCGACCACATCCACATTTCCCCCACCCAGGGCGAACCCGTCAATAAATCCATCTTTTCCCTCCCTCATGTAACGATAATTGTCGTTGGCAATATAGATTCGTGTATTGCTCACACTATCCATTCTGCCAGCCAGATAACCTGCTTCATACATCACTGCATATAAAGGGACATGTACGGCGTACAAATCAGGATGAGATAAATCTCCATCAAACACAAGGAGTTTTGTAGAATCTGAATCAATTACGCCCCCCTCTGATGCAAGTTTGCTCAGATAATCTGAATATTGTGGATCTGCGGAGATAATCAGACGTTTTTTTTCTGATTGGTCACTTTTTATAAGCCTATCTATAGTGTTTGTCCCATCTTCATATGTGAAAGGGATAACGGGGCGAAATACTATACCCAAAGAATCTGTAACCTTTATCAGGCCACTATAGATCAAGCCATCATGCGTGTGTTCGCTTACCCCATAGGATGAAAATATAGCAATCACCTCAGTATCATACCTGAACTTATCCTTATCTTCACGCTTCACACACGAAGAGGAACTAATCAGTATCAATAATATTTCGAGGAAAATTTTCAAATCCTTCATGAGACTATAATAAAATAAATAACAGGCAAAGATAGGGCTGCAATTCAAAACTCACAAAAGTCAAAGTCCTACATTTGTTCCTACATCCTGTTATTATTGATAAATTCCACAAAAAACTTGATGTAAACATAAATGTAAACAATTATTGGATTATAAGGTGAATTATACATAAATTTGTACTTACTGAAGTGTGAAATACAATGCATGAATCTACATTGTAGACACGACAATACACATAAGAAATTTTAAAAGCCATACGCCACATGAAACTCCTGAAATACAGCTGTATAGTATTGATATTTGCCATATTGGCACTTACAGCCCCAAAATGCTTTGCCAATGAGAACATTTTCAACAAAGCAAGGTCCCTTCAGCGCAACGGGCAATACACAGAGGCTATAAATGCATATAAAGAGTACCTATACAGGCCGGCTGTCAAAGAGGATCTTAAAGGGAAAGACCTGGAAATATACACTGAAGCGCTGGTCCAACTGATGAACACATACCAGAGTGTTGGTAAGCCGGAAGAATGCATTGTAGCACTGGAGGAGCTCTTCAGGTCAACCCCAATCATACAGAATGTATGTCTACGGGATTACTACTCCGTATTGGGCTATGCCCTCTCCCGTACAGAAAATATGAAGCTGGCAGAAGAGACAACATTGAAAGCTCTCACCTTGCCTCTTCACCATTCGACACCTGAGCGTTTTTTTCGGGACTACGCATATGCTGCTGCAGTATTTTACAGCAATCCTGACTACCAAAAAGAGGTAATCGATTGGTGTAATGAAGCATTGGAACAAGCCAAATCATGCAAAAACACCTCTGGTCAGCAGTGGGTTATGTCAATGCTGGCTTCCCTTTACAAAAGGAGTGGCGATCTCAATAATGCCCTTGATTTTTACCAAAAAAGTATTGACGAATCCAAATCCAGAGGAGATGATCTTGGGTTAATCAACAGCCTTAACTCCTTTATAGATTTCTTCCTTTATTGGAACATCCCTGAATATGCAAATATATATGCCACAGAGGCTATTTGCATAAATAAAAAGATGGAGCAGAAGAATCCGATGGTCTCAGCACAAGTATATATAAATAAGGTACGAGCACTGTATCAGATCGGAGAGACCGACTCGGTAGTTTTATACATAGATCAGGCCCGCAAATTGTGCGAAACGCTCCCATACAACAGTGGCATGGTCGATATAAATCTTATAAACGGAACATGTCTTACAGAAAAAGGTGGAGCTTCTTTGGATGCAGGTATCCTGGAACTAAAGCAGGTTATCCAACAAGGAACCCCTGCCAACCGCGCAAAAGCATACCACCAACTGGCCCAGACTTACCTTAAAAATGGACAACACCACGAAGCAGAGCTCATACTCGACAGTCTGCAATCAATACTTTATAAAAATGAGATACCTCTACAGGTACAGCATATTGACTACAAACCTATCCTGGAACACTATCTCAAAAAGGGAAATCAGGCGAAGTTGAAACAATATACAGAGCTGATGCTTCAGGAGCAGAAGGCTTTCAGGGAGAGGAGCCTCAACTACAATTTTGTCGAGTCCATCGTAGAACTTCAGACAGGAACCAGGCTACAGGAGCTGAAGATCATTCAGCTCAAACAGGCAAACCAACGGCTTTGGCTGTTTATTTGTATCGTAATAGCAGTCATTACTATTGCCGCGGTGGTAACCATCCTGTTCTACCAGAAAATCAAGTATACCAAACAGATGAAACTTGCAGACAAACAGGTGGTCTCTCTGGTCAATAAACTTAATCAGTCAAATATCGAAAAAGAAAAGATAACACAACAATTCAAGGAATTTCTTGCCGAGAAGGACAATCGTCAGGAATTGGAGACACTGACCCCATACATCCTCAAGGAGAGCGGCGAGGCCAAATTCCGTCAATGTTTTGAGCTGTTCTATCCCACATTTCTTCCTCGCCTGCGAGACAAAATCCCTACAGTCTCACGTCGCGAAGAACTGCTGTCTATGCTAATTGCGTTAAATCAGGACAATAAGAATATTGCAGAATTACTTGGTATAGCTCCCCGAAGTGTATTGATGCTCCGTCACCGCTTCCGTCAGAAGATAGGTATGAACACAGAGTACTCTCTCGAAAACTTCATTGAGGACCTACTGAACAATTCAGGCAACTAACAAAAAAGGCAGCTGACGCTCAAGCGACTTCGTCGATGACGACATTCTAAATTATCCGTTGCAAAGTGCATATATTCTTTGGCAATTCGGATCACTTTTGTAACTTTACCACCGAAAACAGTGGTAAGTGTACCACATAATTAGGTAGTACAAGAATTATGGAAGAGAAGAAATTACAGGCGGTATTGGATGAGTGGCAGAGGTTGCTGCCTTTGTCTGAGGAGGATCGTTCGCGTTTGAGGAGGCGGTTTACTGTGGATTTTAACTATAATAGTAACCATCTTGAGGGAAATACTTTGACGTATGGTCAGACGGAGATTCTGCTTCTTTTCGGTAAGGTGATCGGAGAGGCGGAGTTGAAGGATGTGCAGGATATGACTGCGAGCAATGTGGCGTTGAAGATGATGGAGGAGGAGTCTGGGGTAAAGGATATTCCTCTTACTCAGAACTTCATCAGGACTTTGCATCGTACTTTGCTGAGGGAGGATTATATTGTGTATCATAGTCTTCCGGGAGGTGTGCAAACGAGTTATGTGGTTCATGCAGGTCAGTACAAGACTCGTCCGAACAGTGTGATTACGCGTTATGGGGATCGTTTTGAGTATGCTTCTCCGGAGGAGACTCCTGCACTTATGGCTGGTCTTGTGGATTGGTACAATCAGGCTGAGCAGGAGGGTGTTCTTACTCCTGCTGAGCTTGCGATTATGTTCCATTATAGGTATATCCGTATCCACCCGTTTGAGGATGGCAATGGTCGTATAGCACGTATGATGGTGAATTATATTCTTGCTCGTCATGGATATCCGATGGTTGTGGTACGCAGCAGGTCGAAGAAGGAGTATCTGGAGGCATTGCATCGCGCGGATCTTGTGGTGGGGGCTACTCCGGCTGATGGTGCGAATGCTTCTTTGAAGGATATCAGGCCTTTCTATAAGTATATGAACAGTCTGTTTGCTGAGGAGATAAAGAATGATGTCCTGTTTGTGACTGAGAGAGACAGTAAGATTTGGTGGTATGACGGTCAGAGGATAGTTTTCCGTACAGAGACCTACAACAAGATTCTGCGTACGCTTCAGGCAGAGAATCGCGCTACGCTTGCATATCTGCAGAAGGAGGTC
>JAFYXO010000014.1 GCA_017546125.1 Bacteroidales bacterium | reverse complement strand
TCGCTGATATACTTCACGAAGAGTATAACCAACACATAATCTTTGTATTGGCTTGCATCCATACCACCACGAAGCTCGTCGCAGCATTTCCATAGAGTACTATATAGTTCAGATTTTTTGACTGCCATAATAATGTCTTAGGTATTCCTAATTTATTAAATCTTTGGTTGCAACATTTAGAGTTTCTGCAATCTTCACCAGCATCTCCAACGATGGCTGCATTTTGTTTGAGCACCATTTGGAAACTGTTGAGGGGTCTTTACCAAGCTGCTCGGCAAGCCATTTGCCGGTTTTCTTTTGTTCAACCAATACTACTTTTAGTCTATTTAAATCTTTCATTATTTACACATTTTATTAGCGTATACAGCAAATATAGTGATAAGAAGCGAAACTCTATTCTATCTTAACATATTTTTTTAATGTCCTGCATCCCAGAACATAATAGCTAATAATCGGCCTCGGAGGATTAGGTTCTAAATATGAGCAGCGGCAGGGTGTGGGGAAGAGGAAACCGTGCTACCCCTCTGGCCGCAGAGGGAGGGGCCCGTCGGCAGCGAGTTATCGCGAAGCGATGACAATGATGCCGATGGGAGGGATTGTTTCCTCTCCCACACCCTGAGCTGCGAAAGCCTGAAGATCCTAACCTCCAATCCGTAACAGACACAAAGGTTTGCGGGGGCGAATGTGGCTATTTTGCCCCCGGCAAGTAAGAATATCGGTGTCGCGGGGGTGAAAATGGCTGTTCTGCCCCCGACAAGTAAGAAAATCACTGTCGCGGGGGTAAAAGTGGCTGTTCTGCCCCCGTCCCTCCAAGAAAGGACATCACTCTGCGATCTTTTGCTGACTACTAAGCACGGTTATGGCAGAGAATAGACAAATCACCTTTAAAAAGATAGGACTGTGATCTGAACCATCCAAGACATGACAGCTGAGATGTGAGAGAATCCAAACAGAGCTTTGCTATTCACTATAACAGCATAGAGAATAATAACAATCCGTCTATGATTTACAGCATCATCGTCAGAGATTCATAATATCTCTTGGAAACAGGGAGTTTGATAGGTTCTGGGGAATCCAGTTCTACGAAGAAATAACCCTCACGCTCTTTCTTTAAGAGTTTTACCCTTTGGGAATTTATGATGTAAGATCTGTGACATCTTACCAGACCGTAGTCAGCACAGTATTTCTCTATATTAGTAATGGAGTTTCTTAGAAGATAGCTTGTCACCTTATTGTTATCGAGATAGTATATTCTAAGATAATTGTCCTGGGCAGTAATATAGAGCATGGAAGAGAAATGCACTGCAAACTTTTCATTGTTGTTCACATCATATAATCTGATGTATGAAGCGTCAGAAGCACCTTTGGATGAAAGAAGAACCTCTTTCAACTCCTCATCTTTGGCATTGTACATAAGTGATAAATGAACCATCACATAAGGGGGCAATAGGGTAAGGAAGACATCCCTCACAGACTCGACCATCACAGAAAAGAAAGTGGTATATCTACCCTGCATCAGCCAAATGTACAAAGCAACAAAAAGGGATATTACCATAATCTCACAGAAACACCAGAAAATATACCAGCCCATCCCTTTGACTGCAATATTCCTGACTGCATAATAAATAAGTCTGGAGAAGACGAGGGAGACCATGACGATACAGCTCAGCATGGTAACATTAAAAGCATACAACCCTTTACCCATGTCCAGAATAGTACCTATATCGAATGGTCTATACAGGAGTGCAAAAGAGAAAAAGAAGACAGGCATCAGGAGGAAATAGAGTACCTGTACAGTAAATTTCTTGAATATAGGAGGTAAATTGCCCATAATTTTGTCCCAATTTTGTGGGACAAAGTTAATAAATATTCGTAATTCGTCCCAAATATGGCATTTTTATCCCAAATATCGAATTTCGCCACATTCATTCGTCCCTAACAACAAAGACTTTCATATCATATCCATAACACATAACTTTGCGTACGATTTCATTATGACAAGGTGAGATTTTAGCCAAATTAAAAACGCCGATGAAGGTAGTACCTGTTCAATAACTATCATCATCGGCGTTAAAATTTATATTTACTGACCCTTATCTATTGCTGTTTCTTGACAAAAACATATACATACTCTCCTTCGGGAGCTGTAAAGTTTGCCAAAATCTCCCCAGCCACATTCAGAACTATCTGATTTGTTCCACCCTTATTTGCTACAAAAAGATTGCGGGTAAAATCCGATCTCTCTACCCCTGAAATATTCTCACCAGTAAACAACACATCATACTCCCCATCCATGATATTGACGCTGAAAACGGCGCTATCTGAATATGCCAATACCTCTAATTGATCCTTGCCAAAGACCAATTGTCCCTTCTCTCCTATAGGAAATTCCACCATCATGGTAAACATCTCAATAGTTGTGTCATAGATTCCTATACCAAAATCTCTTAAAGAGACTATCAAGCTGCTGTCATCAGTCAAAAAATCGAGAACAGCTGCAGGCGTATCAATAGTTCTGCTGTATGTACCGGAAGAGAGTTCATACACATCTATCCCTGAATCAGTACCTACATAACAATATTCACCAATAACTTGAATAGAGTTACCCATCCTGCCATCCTTACACATAATCTTAGTATGATATTTGAATGTGTAGTTTGAACCCACAACGTCATACACCGAAATGTAAGGTCCTGTAGCAGCATCCCCATCATTCAATATATAAATCGTATTTCCGCTCAAAGTCAACCCCTGAGGTGATGATAATTCTGAAATCAAACTTGTCTCTATCACTTTATACCTCTCCATTTCCACTGCAGCCATAGCATCAGGTGAAGATGTCAGACAATACCCTATCCCATTCATACCCACTACCAGGCCCTTCAATACACCATATATAGGCTGATTGTTCGCTGAGGACATGGAGGTGTTCCCTTTTGACATCTCTGATTCATTAAAATCAAGCAAATCCATAGGCTTATTCTCACCAGCACTGCAGAATAGAAGTGCTGTGTCCGACATTTTTCCGGCCATACTATCATTCATCAAAGTGTTTTGACATGAAGATAAGATGGATATCAACGCTATAATACAAACAATCCTTATTTTCATCTTTTTCTGTTCTAATGTTTCTGCCAACATAACGTAAAAGCAGACAAAATACTTCCAAAAATAGTAAAAAAAATCCCCGTTTTATTAAAACGAGGATTTTCATATCTGTTTAAAATTCTTATTTCCAAAGTTTTGCAGGGTATACACCGTCTGCGATAAGTTTCTGGATTCTTGCCACTACATCAGGTCTGTCCTCTTTATAAGTAACACCAAACCATTTTGCATCGCTTGAAAGGACTTTCATGGTAGCTTTACCGTTGTTGATAAGTGCATTAACTGCCATAGGGATATAGTATTCAGCTTTCAAGTTAGCAATGTTTGCAGGGTTAGAAAGGAAGTCCTTGAACATAGCCTCTGACTCAGCGAAGTAGTCAGGTGTGAAACCGAAGAGGTTCATGGATACTGGAGCGTTCTCATCAATCTCGTGTTCGCCAGTCTCATCTTTATAGGTAACTTTACCGTCAGCCTGACGTTGGATACCAAGTCTCTCCACCATAGAAGCCAGGTTACCGTTCTCGTCCACTTTACACTCGCCGCGTGATACGCTACCGAACTCAGAAAGTGTATTTGAAAGGTTATAGCCTACCATACAGTATTTGCCTTTTTGGCCATCCACACTACGTAGATAGTCAGCAAGAACCTGATAACCCTCACGACCATAGAAGTCATCTGAGTTAATTACACCAAAAGGTGTATCCACCACAGGTGCAGCCATCATTACAGCGTGGTTTGTACCCCAAGGTTTTTCTCTACCCTCTGGAACTGAGAAACCCTCTGGAAGGTTTACAAGCTCCTGGAACACAAATTCCACTTCGATCTGGTTGCC
Organism: Bacteroidales bacterium; assembly: GCA_017546125.1. Classification (GTDB taxonomy): domain Bacteria; phylum Bacteroidota; class Bacteroidia; order Bacteroidales; family UBA932; genus CAAGNP01. The sequence continues at coordinate 6,648 of JAFYXO010000014.1, read as the reverse complement.
GAAACGCTCAGCTGTAAAAATCTCACGGAACTCTTTTTCAAAAAGGTGACGAATTACGAATACTACTTTACCAAAACCTGCTTGGATAGCATCGTAAATTGAATAGTCAATAATTGCCTCATTATTAGGACCTACACCGTCCATTTGTTTAAGTGAGCCGTAGCGTGAACCCATGCCGGCTGCCAATACTACTAATGTTGGTTTCATATACATAAATTTTGCGGTGCAAAGGTAATTATTTTCACAACAAAGAGAAAATTTGGGTCAATTATTGAAGAGAAAACCTCAATCCGGCTGCTATTAAAAATATACTTTGACTGTTTGTCTTATATGAATCTATAATTGGTTTGTTTAGGGAATATGTAAATTGTGGCTCTATGTATATACCTACAAGTCTATTGAAATTAAACTGCATACCTGCGGCCAATAGTGCAGAATAGAGAAACTTCGACTCTGACGGTGACTTCTCCACAAGTGGACCGGCTCCCAAATACAGGTTAAATTTGTCCATGTTAACTATACGGTAATCGACCCTCAATGGGACCCCAAAATAACTTACAGTGCTTATAGTTTCACTCCCATTATAAAGTTCCTTATTGGTATAGAGCGAATAATTCAATCCTGTACTCAATCCCAGCCTCTCTGTAAAATAGAGCCCCACCGAGAGACCGACAGTAAAAGGTGCGTAATAGATGGTTTTGGAAGGAGTTGCAGCCAATAGAACATCCGGCTTCGAGACAGCTGTAGGCTGTATAATGGTAAGTTCTCCATACGCACCCTGATTACTAATATTGCCTGCACTGAAAAAAATCTGACTTATCTGAGAATGGTTTCCAAAAGAGCCCCCTCCCAACACCCCAAGATCAACTTGAAGTTTACCACTGCTTCTCACCTCCGTTTCGGCCTCGCTCCAGAACTCTTCGTACACCTTCAAATCCACCTCTTCATCCGCCTGAACCTCCTTACCCTTCACCTGATCGTCTAAGGGTTTAGTCTCAACCATCTGCACAGGGATTTCCTGTATACTTTTCATCTCTTCTCCCATATTCTTCACACTCTCCTTGTTCTCTGACACCACCATTGCTCTCCTGCTCACATTTTCCAATCTGGCTAATTTTCTGGGGACCTCATCAGGCTCCACGACCCACACCTTCTTGACTCCTATCTCTGCTTTCGCAACAAATCTGTCAGCAGCAATTTCCCCTTTCTCTACCCGAATGGTAAAGAAGAATAACAGCACAACGGCTGCCACGGCCACGGCAGAAGCCCAGCTCCACACAGTCTGAATCCTCCTGCGTGCCAAATATTTCTTTTCCAAAAGCTCCCAATCACCCACCGGAAGAGGTTCACGGGCATCTTTCAGCTTATCTCCTAAAATATCCGACCAATCCTTTTCCATCTCTATTTGTTGTATTTAATTATATTCATCAAATCAGTTCTCGCCTTAAAAAGGATAGAGGATGATGTTTTCTCCTTTATCCCAAGCATCGAGGCAATCTCCCGATGGGTACAGTTCTCCACATAGTAGAGATTAAAAACAACCCTCTTCATAGGGGAAAGTCTTTCCATCAATGAAAGTATCTCATCGAAAGAGAGACTTTTAACCTGCTCTATATCCACCTCCTCTGCAGGAGTTTCAATAGTGGAAAAATCCTCCATAATGATGCTTTTTTCCCGCCTCAAGTGATCCAGAATCAGATTGAGTGTCACCCTTGCCATCCACCCTTTAAGTGTCCCTGTCGGTCTCCATTGCCTTATTGCTCCGAAAATCTTGATCATACTGTCATGCATGAGATCTTGTGCCATGGATTTGTCTGACACATAGCGGCAGCACAAGGTATAGAGATACGCCGCATATTTGTCATACAGCATCCTCTGTCCCTCTTTGCTCCCTTTGGAGCAAAGTCTCGCCAACTCTATATCAGAAATCTCCACCTCAGATCTCATTACATACAATATTCTGGGTACTATAACGTAAATATACCCAAAATACTTCCATTTTTGGAGAAAAAAAAGAGGTGGCCAATGAAGCCACCTCCTCTAATTATATAAAACTTAATCTATTTCCAGCTTGTAAGTGTTATTAACAGTGGGGGAGTAGGTAAAAGCCAATGGTTTAAACTCACGTCGACCGGAGACACAAATGACATATTTACCTGGCTCCATACCTTTTATTTCATATGAAAAATCAAAGCAACAGAAACAACTTGCAATTATCGGAGAGGCATTCAATTCCTTCACATAAATTGTATTCCCTTCATTTGAGACATTTACTTCCAATTTGAAAGAACAGTTTTGTACCCCTACTCTCTCGATATATAATACATCTCCCTTAGCAACCAGTCGTAGAGTCTCCTCATCATCTGAAGACTTGACATCTGGACGGCATTCTGAATTTTTAACATTCTGTACACTAAGTGAGTTCTCTGGAAGGATATTACCATTTTTTTCACAAGAAGCCAGTAATGTTATAAACACAAACAGAAGAGCTATTACCTTTGATTTTTTCATAATAATACAAGTATTTATTATTTTTCTGGTGTGTGTTTGTATTTGAACAGAATCGCAAAGAAAATCATAATTACAAGCGAATATGCCGCAAACACATACCAAGAACTTGACCAGCCATTCATAACAGCATGCCAATCAGTAGCACCATCCACCTTGTGAACGTTTACCAACATATTGATTACCTTTTGTGCTCCAAGTGAACCAAGTGCAGCACCAATACCATTGGTCATCATCATAAAGAGACCCTGTGCGCTTGAACGGATAGATTTGTCAGTAGCCTCATTTACGAATAGTGATCCGGAGATATTGAAGAAGTCAAATGCCACACCATACACGATCATAGATAGGACAAACATCCACACACCTGAACCTGGATTACCGGTAGCAAACAGACCGAAACGGAACACCCATGCCAACATAGCCATAAGCATCACCTTCTTGATACCCCATTTTTTCAAGCAGAATGGGATAAGGAGGATACAAAGAGTCTCAGATATCTGGCTTAGTGATATAAGCATATTTGAGTGCTGTACACCAAATGTACCTGAATACTCTTCCAAATTACCAAAGTCACCAAGGAAAGGGTTGGCAAAGCCGTTTGTAATCTGTAGTGCAACACCCAAGAACAAAGAGAAAATGAAGAAAATAGCCATTCTCTTCTCTTTGAACAATTTGAACGCTGAGAGACCCATCGCATCAGCAAGGGACTTCTTCTCGGTGGTTTTTACTATAGGGCAGTTAGGCAAAGTGAAACAATACATACCCAAAGCCAATCCTAGAAGACCTGATGTGATATATTGGAATGAATTTGCCTGGAAACCCATAAGGTCGGTAAACCACATGGTACAGATAAAACCTACAGTACCCCATACTCTGATAGGGGGGAAAGCTTTCACAGGATCAAGACCACCCTTCTCAAGTGCATTGTATGCAACTGAATAAGAAAGGGCAATAGTAGGCATAAAGAATGCAACACTAATGGTATAAAGTGTAAACAATACAGAGAATTGTGCATCGGCACCTGCTACATGACCATAATAACCGGCAGCAACCATAGTGACACCTGCCACCAAATGTGCTATACCCAAAGTCTTCTGGGCTGGAATCCATTTGTCAGCCACGATACCCAAAAGGGCAGGCATAAAAATAGATACGATACCTTGGATAGAATAGAACAGACCAATCTTTTCGCCAAGCCCTATAGAGCCAAGATAACGGCCTTGTGAAGTTAGATAAGCTCCCCATACAGCAAACTGCAGGAAGTTCATCAGAATTAGTTTCAATTTAGTATTCATCTCTTGTCAAACATTTATTTTGTCCCAAATATACAAACAAACTCCTGAAACAGAATTATTCTCCCACAAAAACTACGGGATAGTGGTCAGAAATATATGGCGCTCCATAATTTTCCTTTACAGTTCTGAAACTTACCGGGGTCAGGTTCTTGAAAAATATGTGGTCAATGATAGTCACCTTTTCATTCTTGCCCCAATTGTTGAAGGTACCTTCATTATCTGTAACAGGCGACTCTTTCCTTGCATCTTTCATTGAGAGGACAATAGGAGCCATCGCCAGATCTTCCACATTGGTATTGAAATCTCCTGTTAGGATAAATGGGACATCTTCACCTACCATCTCTTCTATTCTGCTCACGATAAGCTTGGCAGATTCTCTTCTGGCCACCTGACCCACATGATCAAAGTGTGTATTGAAGAAGTAAAACTCCCTGCCAAAAAGACCTTTCTCCTTAAGCCTTACCCATGTCACTACCCTATGACAAGCCGCATCCCATCCACGGGATGGAACATCAGGGGTATCACTTAGCCAGAAAGTCCCTTTGTCCAGCAACTTATACTTATCATTCTTAAAAAATACAGCATTTGACTCAGCTTCCCCTTTCTCAAGTCCACCATCCCTGTCCACACCATATTTAGTATATCCAGGAAGATTCTCTTCCATATACTTGGCCTGATGGTATATAGCTTCCTGCAATCCGAACACATCAGGCTTCTCGGTCATAATGAACTTTATTACCGCATCCTGTCTGTAGTTCCAGTTATTGCCACCGTCAAAACTGTCATTTGGGCTAAGACGGATATTGAACGAAACAGCTTTAATCCCCTTCTCTCCTCCACAAGATGGGAGAAGAACCAGTGTACATGAAATTAACGCAAGAAATATTGCTCTGAATCTGCACATAAAGCTCTATACTTCTACAAGTTCATACTGACGTGTACCAATCCCTATCTCCTCGCCATATTCCAGGCCGCTCTGCCAGTTTGTATCAGGGTGAATCAAATGGAATTTATCCTCACCACACAAATGCTCATGGGGGTGCTCAGCATGGAGTTTGCTGCCAGGAATGGCAGGTGCCTTAATCACCATATCAGCACAAGCCTGGTCAAGAGCCACAGGGTCAAATGAAGCTGCTATTCCCAAATCTGGTACAATAGCGGCATCGTTGTGACACCAGCAGTCACACTCGGGAGACACATTCACAATAAAACTGATATGGAAATGAGGTTTGCCATCTATAACTGCCTTGGCATACTCTGCGATCTTATAATTCAATTCTTGAGATGTATTGTAATCCTTCAGGACAGCACCATCAAACTGACATAGGGCCACACATTGGCCACAGCCCACACATTTGGAGTAATCTATCACTGCCTTGCGGTCTGCATCAAGAGATATGGCACCATGTGCACAGTTCTTCACGCATACATTACAGCCACGGCATTTTGTTGTATTGATTACTGGTTTTGATTCTGAGTGAAGTTCAAGTTTACCACCACGGCTTGCTGACCCCATACCTATATTCTTCAAAGCTCCGCCAAACCCTGTCTGCTCATGACCCTTGAAGTGATTCATGGAGATAAAGATATCCGCATCTGCAATAGCTGATCCGATCTTTGGTGCAGGACAATATTTTCCGTCAATAGGGATCTCCCTATACTCAGTACCCTTAAGGCCATCTGCAATAATGACATTTGCATTTGCAGAAATTGGGTTGTAACCATTCTTCATGGCACAATCAAGATGATCAACGGCATTTGAACGGCTCCCTGAATAAAGGGTATTACTGTCAGTAAGGAAAGGCTTGCCACCAAGGCTACGGATTAGCTCGACAAGTCTTGCAGCATAATTTGGTCTTAGATAGGCAATATTGCCAGCCTCACCGAAATGGATCTTTATTGCTACAAATTTATCTTTGAAATCTATTGACTCAATACCTGCAGCCTTCGCCACATTCTCCATCTTCCTTACAAGTGGAGTTTTAGGGGTGGTACGGAGATTAGTAAAATATACTTTAGACTTTTCCATGGATGTTAGAATTAATTCAAACAAATATACAAACAATTTCTGTTACACACACTTGACACGGAAGTTTTCTCCTACACACGCCCATTCATCTGATCCTCATCCTTCCCCCCTTCACCAGCCCCTCTATTTCATGCGTCAGCAACTCCCTCATCCACAGCTACTTCCTACACCTGAGGGTGGGTAAAATCACCCACCCTAAATACCAGCATATAGCTGTGTATCAGACACTTGCTGACGCAATGATTTAATGGATGTTGGAATAAAAGTTGGAAGTTCTTGGGGGATAAACAAAAAAAAACTTCAAGCTTTTAAGTATGAAGACCCGGAGTGAAACGACTGAAGTCCCCCTCAGGGGGATTAGGGGTCGTGAGCGTCCAGGAGAATATCCAGTGGATATTCTCAGCGAACAGCATCTACCCCGTGTGTAAGATGTCCAAACAAAAAAAAGCCTCCAAGTTTTGCAACCTGAAGGCTTCTAAAGGGCGGCGGCTACCTACTCTCCCACCCGGGTTAGGGCAGTACCATCGGCACAAGTGCGTTTAACTTCTCTGTTCGGAATGGGAAGAGGTTGGTCCACACCGTTATAGCCACCATAATATATATCTGCGATATCTTATTATCGCGTATGCTAAGAGAGAAATAACTCAGTATCGTCTTGCGGATCACCTATAGCGGTGTCCAATCCATATCAGAAGTGTCGGGTGATTAGTACTGATCGACTTTGACATTACTGCCTTTACATCTTCAGCCTATCAACGTTGTCGTCTTCAACGACCCTCAATGGAAATCTCATCTTGAAGCCGGCTTCGCACT
>JAFYXO010000013.1 GCA_017546125.1 Bacteroidales bacterium | reverse complement strand
TTCTGATTGCTGGATAGAAATCAAGGTACAAGGCAATTTTACCACTTGGGTATTCTCGTTTGCGTAGTGTTACTTTTACTGCTTTCATAGCTGCTTCAATTTTTCTTCTCTATACTTCAATACTTTGGCTATCTCTTCTCTCTTGAAGTATACAAATATACCTCTTTTTATGCGTTCAACACCATTATCTCTTAAAATAATAAATAGGTGATTACGAGAGAGTTTATATGTTTCTGTTATCTCCTTTACAGTCATGTATATCTTAGGATCTATGTTAGCTCCTCGGCTCTCATCCCAATGCTTTCTTGATACGTAGACTATGCCGTTCTTCCTCGTTCGTGGAATCTTGTACGTCTTGCAAAAATCACAGATGGATTCAGTTCTCATACCTGTTTCCTGACGTAGCTGGTCGAATGTGTACCATTCATCCACGTTTGAGTAGTTCTGGTCTTTGAAGAGCCTCTCCATTTCTTCTTTGTCGTAGAAGGCTTTGCTGCCGAGATGAATTACACTAAGGTTATGCTTCTTAATTGTAGAGTAGAACCAACTGTGCGTGACTCCGTATTTCTCCATCACTTGCTCTCTTGTCATACGATTGGTGAGAACATCATCCTTGTCCTGTACTGTAGATTTGATGTAATTAAAGTTAGAGAGCCCAGCTTTTTCAAGGTCAGCTCGGGCAATACGGACCGTTCTGTCTGTGAATCGCTGCAATTGGATGCTGTAAAGTTGAATAATCTTGTAGAGAGTGTTACGAGATATTTGCATCAGCTTGGCAGCATCTGACAATGTTAGATAGTTCTTGTCAAGTAGTGCAAGTCTTTCAAATTCTCTTACCTCTGCGCTCTCACGTTTGAGTCTTTCGTTCTTGTACTTTAGCTTAACTGCTAACTTTGCACAGCGCTCTGAGCAGTAGGCTGTGCGTGCCTGACAGGCGAGGAATTCTTTGCCACAATATTGGCAGATTTTCCTGTAGGTTCTGTTTCTTGGCTGCATAATGAGTTACTTAAGCAGCATTCACACTTATGGTTGTTCATGTTTGTTCAAGATTGTTCAAGATTGTTCAAGATTGTTCAACGTTGTTCAATGTGTAGAGTTCTTGAGCTACATGTAATATAAACGCAAAAATTTGTACCACAGATGTTACAAATGCGGTACAAATTATGGCAAATAAGTGTAGAAATGCATTAAAATATCATAAATGGTTAAACTTCATTCCGAAGCTTAAGGCATTGGTATCTAATGATATTCTAATACTTTACTATCTATATTGATATCGGGCTATTTGCCGATGCAAAACCTCCCAAATATCACACCCAATACTTCGTCGGTGCTCACTTCGCCGGTGATGGTGCCTATGTGGTAGATAGCTTCGCGGATATCCTGTGCGACAAGGTCGGTAGGGATGGAGTCCGAAAGGCCGTCCCATACACGGGCGAGGGCTTCGCGTGCTGAGCGGAGCGCCTCCAGGTGACGAAGATTGGTCACAAGAGTGCTGTTTTGGTCTGTTTTAAGGGTTTTACGCGATAAAGCTAAATAAGACACCACTTCGTCCACACCCATACGGCATTTGGCCGAAATAGGGAAAATACGGGCAGGGGAGAGGTTATATTTACGGGCGTACTCTGCTACGTGTGCCAAATGTCGGTCACGCTCCTCCTGACTCACCAAGTCGGCCTTATTAAGGAGGATTACCACCTGTTTCTCTATACCATTTTCTGCCACTGCCGAAGATACTCTCTGACTCAAGTTCGATATATTCTGCTCAAACCCTTCAGGTCTCTCCACATCAAGCATAAGCATCACGACAGATGCCTGAGCCATTTTCCACCAGGTTCTCTCGATACCGATCATCTCGATGGTCTCTGTGGTATTGCGGATACCCGCTGTATCGATAAATCTGAATGTTACTCCGTTGATATTGATAGTATCTTCGATGACGTCACGTGTTGTTCCGGCAATATCCGACACGATGGCTTTCTCCTCACCAAGCAACGCATTAAGCAGGGTACTTTTACCGGTATTGGTAGCCCCGACGATTGCTACAGGGACACCGTTCTTTATCACATTGCCCATGGCAAATGAGTCTATAAGCTTGTCCAGATGAGCACAAACCGCCTCCAAAAGCTCTTTCAGACGCACTCTGTCTGCAAATTCAACATCCTCCTCACTGAAGTCAAGCTCAAGCTCCATCAATGAGACGATCTCCACCAAGTCACCCCTCATCCTCGAGAGTTCCTGTGAGAAGCCACCCTTCATCTGCGCCATTGCCACATCGTGGGCCGCTTTTGTCTGCGAAGCGATTAGGTCTGCCACCGCCTCTGCCTGAGCCAGGTCAAGTTTTCCGTTCAAAAAAGCCCTTTTGGTGAATTCTCCCCCCTCTGCAAGTCTTGCCCCTTTCTCCATCAGAAGTTTAAGTATCTCTTGGGCAATATATTCGCTCCCGTGGCAGTATATCTCTGCCGATTCTTCCCCTGTATATGAGTGGGGAGCCCTGAATACCACCGCCATCACCTCATCGATAACCTCTTCGCCGCGGCGGATCACCCCAAAACGCATTTTATAGTTTTCGCTCTCGCGCAACGGTTTTTTCCCGGCAGGGGTGAAGACTCCGTCCAATATCTCCACGGAGCGTGGCCCCGAGAGCCTCAGTACGGTCACTGCACCGGCCCCGGATCCGCTTGCCTGAGCGCAAATGGTACTTTCGTCGTAATAATTTGCCATAATCTATTTTCTAACTAATGCCACTACATTTTCAATATGCACCGTATGAGGGAACATGTCCACAGGACGGACCCTGGTTATGCGATACTTCTGGGACAATATCGACAAATCGCGTGCCTGAGTGGCAGGATTGCAGCTTACATATACGATTTTCTCAGGATTTGCATCCAATATCACCTGCGCCACATCCGGATGGATACCTGCCCTTGGTGGGTCAAGGATGATCACATCGGGTGCACCGCCGTGCTGCGCTATAAAATCTGCAGTGAGGATATCTTTCATATCCCCTGCGTAGAATGTACAATTGGTAATGCCGTTGTTGGCTGCATTGATCTTCGCATCTTCGATCGCCTCCGGTACATACTCGATACCTATCACGCTGGCAGCCCTCTTCGAGACGAACTGCGCAATGGTACCGGTGCCGGTATAGAGGTCATACACCTTCTCATCACCCTTCAAATCAGCAAATTCCCTTACTACGCTGTATAGGCGGTAAGCCTGCTCGGAGTTGGTCTGATAGAACGATTTTGGGCCGATTTTGAAGCTCAGATCCTCCATCTGCTCATAGATGGCATCCTCCCCAGCATAGTTGATCACCGGCAGGTCTCCGAAAGAGTCATTGCCTTTGGTATTTATGACGTAGTGGAGCGATTTGATCTGAGGGAAACGCTCGAGCATGGCATCCAGGAGCAATAGGATAGGGGCCTTTTCCCCCTCTGCAGCCTCTCCAAGCGAGGTGCAGGCAAGGGTCACCATCACATCACCTTTGGTATTGGTCCTTACGACCAATGTGCGGAGGAGTCCCACTTGCTCCCTGAGGTTAAAGAAGCTCAGTCCGTGCTCCACTGCATATTCTCTGACGAAATTGCGTATCTGGTTTGATGGCTCGGGCTGCAGGTAGCACTTTTTGATATCGAGCACCTTGTCAAATGCTCCGCCAATGTGGAATCCGAGGCCGAATCCCTCAGGCTTGCTGTTCACACTCGAGTAGCCAAGGCGAAGATGACGTGGGAACCCGTTGGGATAGTCTGCAGGGTCGAGCTGGGTAGGGGGGGAGAATATTTCCTCCGCCTTCTCCCCTTCGAAGAGCCAGCGGCGGTCCGAGAAGGTAAACTCAAGCTTGTTGCGGTATTCGCGGGTCTTCTCTGAGCCGAGAATAGGCTCGATCTCAGGTAGTTCCAGATGCCCGATGCGGGTCAATTGGTCCACCACCTGCTGCTGCTTGAACTGGAGCTGCTGGTCGTATGGGAGGATCTGCCATTTGCAGCCGCCGCAGGTGCCGTAATGGTCGCAGAAAGGGGCTACGCGCAATGGGGAAGGCTTCACCATGTTTATTGCAACACCCTCCATATATCCGCTTTTCTTCCTGTGAACCCTCACGTCCACCACATCACCCGGGATGCATAGGGGGACAAAAAGCACTTTACCATCCACTCTGGCGAGGGAATTGCCCTCTGCCGCAACAGATTCTATCTCAATATTGTACAAGACAACTTTCTCTTTTTTGCTCATCTTATTGGTATTTGACCGACAAAATTAACAAAATAATTAGTATTTTTGGAGGAAGATACAAGTTGATACAAATTATTGATACAATATGAAAAAAGCATTTTTAGTAACCGTTTTGATGCTCTGCGGAGCATACTTCGCCTTTGCAGGGCAATGGATCAGAATCAATCAGCTGGGATATCTCCCCGAATCTATCAAAGTAGCTGTATTCATCAGTGAAGAGGGTGTGGATATCACTGAGTTCGAGCTTGTCGACGCCAAGACAGACAAAAAGGTACAAGTCCTTAAAAGTGTCCAATCTACAGGCAAGTATGGTTCGATGAACAGCACATACCGCCTGAACTTCACAGACTTCGAGAAGAGCGGAGAATACTATATCCGTGCAGGCAAGGCCAAATCACCTGTATTTCCTATCAGCACATCCGTATACGACGGCACAGCTGACTTCCTGCTTAACTATATGCGTCAGCAGCGCTGTGGTTACAACCCACATGTTCAGGACAGCTGCCACACACACGACGGCTACATCCTTTATCACCCAACCAAAACCGGCGAGCATATCGATGTTACCGGAGGATGGCACGACGCTACTGACTATCTCCAATACACCACCACATCTGCCAACGCCATCTATCAGATGATGTTTGCATACCAGCAAAATCCTGAAGCATTTGGAGATGAGTACGACGCAAACGGCCACAAAGGTGCCAACGGTCTTCCTGACATCATCGATGAGATCAAATGGGGCCTTGACTGGCTCAATAAGATGAACCCTGAGCCGGGCGAGCTTTACAATCAGATCGCTGACGACCGCGACCACGCAGGAATGCGCCTTCCAAATGAGTGTAAAGTGGATTACGGATATGGTCCCGGACTTGGCAGACCTGTATATTTCTGCAGCGGCGAACCTCAAATCAGAGGCAAATTCATCAACGCTACCATGGGTGTTGCAAGTACAGCCGGCAAATTCGCATCGTGCTTCGCAATGGGTGCAAGAATTCTTGAACCATTCTACCCTGAATTTGCGAAGCTTATAGGCTCGAAAGCTGACGCCGCTTATCAGGAGGGTGTTAAAAAACCTGGTAACTGCCAGACTGCTTCTGTAATCTCTCCATACATCTATGAAGAGGACAACTGGGTGGACGATATGGAGCTAGGTGCTGTAGAGCTATTCATCACCACAGGTATCAGAAAATACTACGATGAGGCTATCGAATACGGCCGCAGAGAGCCTGTAACCCCTTGGATGGGTGCAGACAGTGCCAGACACTACCAATGGTATCCATTTATGAATATGGGTCACTACCACCTGGCAAAGCTCGGCAATGAACGTGTGAAAAAAGAGTTTGTAAGAAACCTTCGCACAGGTATAGAAAGGACAATGGAAAAAGCTGTTGAGAGCCCATATATGCACGGTATCCCTTATATCTGGTGCTCAAACAACCTCACCACAGCCATGCTTACCCAATGCCGTCTTTACAGAGAACTTACAGGTGACAACACATACGCAGAGATGGAGGCAAGCCTTCGTGACTGGCTGTTCGGCTGCAACCCTTGGGGAACAAGTATGGTGGTAGAGCTGCCTAAACACGGTGATTACCCTGTACAGCCACACTCATCATACCTTAACGCAGGTAGAGGCACCACAGTTGGTGGTCTTGTGGACGGTCCTGTATATTTCAACATCTTCAAACACCTTGAAGGTGTAAATATGGAAGGTATTCCAAATACACCTGGTCAGGACTACGAAAGATTCCAACCTGATCTGATGGTATACCACGACGCTATCGGCGATTATTCGACCAACGAGCCTACAATGGACGGTACAGCTTGTCTGACATACTATCTGTCATCACTTCAGTCAGACGGTGCAAAACAGGCAGCCAGGAAGAAATAAAGATTATTTACACAATTTATATTATGTTAAATAGTAATAATATCCCCCTCCCCGAGAGGATGCGTCCCAGAAATCTTAACCAATATGTGGGTCAGGAACATCTTGTCGGGGAAAAAGCGATTCTGAGAAGGATGCTTGAGACAGGAAATATCTCCTCTTTCATCCTTTGGGGCCCTCCGGGTGTCGGCAAGACAACTCTGGCCCAGATTATCGCCACCAAACTGGACCGCGAGTTCTATACGCTGTCGGCCATCAGTTCGGGTGTCAAGGATATGCGTGAGATTTTTGATAAGGCGAAGTCCAATTCCATCTTCTCGAAAGGCTCACCGATACTGTTTATCGACGAGATTCACCGCTTCTCCAAGGCTCAGCAGGATGCCCTGCTGGGCGCTGTGGAGACCGGTACCGTGACCCTTATCGGTGCCACCACCGAAAACCCCTCTTTTGAGGTTATCACCCCTTTGCTTTCCCGCTGCCAGGTATATGTCCTCAAAAGTCTTGGGGTCAAGGATTTGGACAAATTGCTCCAAAGAGCCCTCACTGAAGACTCTGTGCTGCAGACCAAAAACATCGAAGCTCTTGAAAAAGATGCCCTCTTCCGCTACTCTTCCGGAGATGCCCGAAAGCTCCTCAATATCCTGGAAATCATCACCTCAGATATCTCTGAAGGGGAAAATCTTGTCATCACTGACAAACTTGTGGCAGAGCGTCTGCAGGAGAACATTGCCATATATGATAAAAACGGCGAGCAGCACTACGATATAATTTCTGCATTCATCAAGAGTATGCGGGGCTCCGACCCCAATGGTGCCATTTACTGGATGGCCAGGATGCTCGACGGCGGTGAGGATCCCCTCTTTATTGCCCGCAGAATGCTGATTCTCGCCTCAGAGGATGTGGGTCTTGCCAATCCGAATGCCCTTCTGTTGGCCCAGGCCACCTTTGAGACAGTCCATAAAATCGGTATGCCTGAGGCTCGTATTCCCCTTGCGGAGTGCGCCATCTATCTTGCCACCTCCCCCAAGTCCAATTCGGCATATATGGCCATAAATGAGGCCTTGGAGATGGTCCGCAAAGGGGACAACTCCCCTGTCCCACTCCACCTCCGCAATGCCCCCACCTCACTGATGGAGGAATTGGGCTACGCCAAAGACTACAAGTATGCCCACTCATACGAAGGGAACTTTGTAGACCAGGAGTTCCTCCCTGAAGGGAAATCCGGCACCAAATTCTACGAACCGGGCGACAACGCCAAAGAGCGTGAGATCCGTGCCCGTCTCCAGAAGAATTGGAAGAAGTACGGATACTAGCCTATTTTTACTAACTTTGCCACTATGGAAGCATTGGAATTACCCCTTTTGAAAAGTTACGATCAGGACAATTTCTTTATCCTTGCCGGCCCTTGTGTGGTCGAAGGTAAAGATATTTGCCGTCAGATAGCATCTACTGTGGCTGAGATTGCCGACAAATATTCTATCCCTTATGTATTCAAGGCATCTTACAGAAAAGCCAACAGGTCCCGCGTAGATTCATTTACAGGTATAGGCGATGAAGCCGGCCTTGAGATTCTTCAGGGGATAAAAGAGGAGTTCCACCTCCCCATTATCACTGACATACATAATCCTGAAGAGGCAGCCCTTGCCGCCTCTTATGGTGTGGATATACTTCAGATTCCTGCTTTCCTTTGCCGTCAGACTGAGCTGCTGGAGGCCGCTGCCAAGACAGGTAAGTATGTGAATATTAAAAAAGGACAGTTCCTTGCTCCGGATTCGATGAAGTTTGCCGCCCAGAAAGTGGAACATTTCGGCAACTCCAATATTATCCTTACTGATCGTGGTACACAGTTCGGTTATTCCGATCTGATTATAGATTTCCGTGGGATCCCTACCATGCAATCATTCGGTTATCCTGTCGTGGTGGATATCACCCATTCGCTTCAAGAGCCGAACCAAAGTTCAGGTGTCACCGGTGGGCGCCCAGAGATGATCTCCACCATAGCCAAGGCATCTATAGCTGTAGGAGCCGACGGCCTGTTCCTGGAGACACATCCGGATCCTTCCCAGGCCAAATCGGATGGTGCCAATATGCTCCGTCTTGACCTCCTCGAGAATCTGATTAAGACTCTGCTACCTATCCGTCAGGCCATTCTATAAAAGCTTAAAGATCAGCCCTCCGATTCCTTCCGATTTTTCGATACGACATTGCGTTATCATCATTTGAAATTGTAAAGAAATTTCTATATTTGCACCCGCAAAAGGGACTCACTCCCTGAAGTCATCTTGAAATTATGGGATATTAGCTCATCTGGTAGAGCGTTTGACTGGCAGTCAAAAGGTGATCGGTTCGAGTCCGATATACTCCACCAAACAACACTTCCCCTCCACTACCCCGACCACCATCGGGGTATTTTCATATCCCCCCCGTCACACCCGACCTGTTAGGGTGTCTTCATTCCCCTCCTTTATCTGCGTCAACAACTTCCTAATCCTCAGCACATTACCACACCTGAGGGTGGGTAAAATCACCCACCCTAAAGTACAGGAACACACTGATTAACAGAGATTTACTGACCTATAACCTAATATAACATCCCGACATTCCACTATATATCCGACTCCCGCATTCATTTTACCGCACTTTTCACCCGCGGCGAAATGACTGTGCGCATGAACCATCGCCAAAGTGGTTTCTAAGGCATAGTAGCGCGCACAGTCCGGACTTCCAGGGTGTGATTGTGCGCGTGCATCCTCACTGAAGACACATCTAAGAAGGGTTGGTGCGCACAATGATTTAGCTTTCAGATCTCCAAATTGCCATATACCGGCTGCAGAGATCAGGTTCTTCAGGCGTTCGCTACGCTCACTCCCACCGAAAGGGTAACAAGTCGTCATCAGACGACCCGCGGAGGCAGTGTATTTGCGCAGCAAATACGGCAAGGAAGGGTGCGCTGGTCCGGCGAGAGCTGCTACAAAGTGTACGCTCACTTGCTCTATAGTGATGAGATTTACCATGTCACCCCCGAACCCATTCGGGTGTCTAACTTCCTAATTGGTCGCATAAGTCAGTAAGTTTACCCCTAATTTGTAATAATTTCTGATTAGGGGTTTATTGCTGCACTGGAAAATCTTCATTTCTGAAACTTTAACAAAAGTTAACAGAAAAGATTTCTTTTTCTGCGGTCAGTTAATGACCTTTGCAGAGCTATGATTACACATTTTGAGACTAATAAGGTATTTATTTCTAAAGGGTTGGCTTCATCCTGCAAGTACTCCAGAGTTGCTTACGGACTTTTGACAGCATTTGATAATTATGATGTTTGTTGGGAGTATATACCCCACACCGAATCAGATCTTCATATATGGGTCAGGGATTTTATGCCAGTCCAGGTAAGTAAGGATAAGTTTATTTGCTTCTGCTATAACCCGGACTATTTGAAAGATTTCCCTGAATACATTCCTCACATGAATGAAGTATTGGGGTCACTAGATATCTCTGTTGAATTTTCAAAGATTATTCTTGATGGAGGCAATGTCATTAGCTGTGGAGATAAAGTATTGATTACAGACAAGATCCTAAGAGAAAACCCTACATACCATAAAAGTGAACTTATGGATGAACTATCCCGTTTACTTGAAGCTGAAATCGTCTTAATACCTTGGGACAGATATGAAGAATATGGTCATTCTGACGGAATGGTAAGGTATCTGGGCCACAATCGTGTACTAATCAATAACTATTGTGATTTTGACAGACATTTACGGAAAAGATTAATGGATATACTGGAGCATCATTTTGAAATAGAGGAGCTTCATTATAGCAAATATACCAGAAACAGTTGGGCGTATATCAATTTTCTACATCTTGGAGAACACATTTTCATCCCTTCTCTGAATGAAGAGAATGATTACGAAGCTATGTCACAGATCCAGGCTCTTTTCCCTCTGTGCAAATGTCACCCCATACCTTATAGTTCGGAACTCGTTAAAGATGGTGGTGCACTGAATTGCGCCACCTGGAACATTTAGGCTAACACATCTCTTCCCAACAATGACGGTATGATCTGTCCTTAAAGTCCATAAGTTCCACTTTCAACTCACTCTTCAAGACCGGATCCACCTCTGTAAAACACTGGCTGATATTATAATCCACTTTCTTGCTGATTATTTCTTCTATATCACCACCTTTATGGCTTCCGAGAAGATTGTGCCTTGTACATTGCTTAAATCCAATCGGATCCAGTGGGATCTCCCTTATTTCGAGTATTGGGAGGTCGTGGTGCTGCTCTGTAGCTCTGAAGGTTCTAAATAGTTCAGACACTTTCAATGGGCCGTCAAAGATGCATTTATCATCGATTCTTTGAATTCTCCGTATGAGAATTCCACCAAAAAAGGAAGAATCTGTAAGGTTATACTTATATGTGACATAAGTATTATTCTTCTTTGTTGTCTTGACTTCAATCTTTTCTATATCACTTTCAAAGTTCAAATCTATCCCACCAAAATCGTTTATATACCAGGTTAAGGCATCTGCTTTTCTGAGGTGGACTGTTATATCCCGATGGTTTTTATTGTAATAATAGAATTCGAAATCCAGAATTCGGTACTCCCTGCCCTCATACTTGATGACACACCTCTCTTTTAAACACTGAGCAATTTGATCAAAAGCCCTGTTGATTTTATTCAAATCGGCATCCGCCGGAATACACATCCAATTTCTGAGATTTTCTATAGTCATCATTATAATTTGCTGTCGATGGAGTTTCTGAATACGAAATATCTCTGATAGAGGTACTCGCACACGAAGTTAAGTCCCATGTTGATTCCTGTCACGAGGTACTCGTTCCACATCAGGGTATCAGCAAGATAACTGCCCAGAAGTGTTGTGGCAGGGGTGAAGACAGCATAAAATCCCAGTACCTTCAGCATGGCTACCGGCACATTTGCTGCCGAACGGAAAGTGAATTTTCTGTTCAGTGTGAAGTTCCATAGTATCGAAGATAGAAGCGCTATGAGGTAACATGGCCAATAGCTCCAGCCGCTTATTTCATTAAGAAGGGCAAAAGCACCGATTTCGATGAGCCCGGCACTGGCCGAGAATAAAGCGAACTTTATGAATCTTATGTATTCTTTCATCAGGTATGGTTTTAGCGTGGCAAAGATAAACAAAAGTCTTGCTACACCCTATCGATTCAGCCAATTTTGCACTATTTCACCTGCCTCTTCAGGGTAATAAGACTCCATATAACGCCAAAAATGCCCGCACAGGCATACTTACACAAAAGCACCTGAAAACCAACATTTAAAACATTTTAGTTATTCACTACAACAAAAATGTTAACCACTATTTTGAGGGGAAAAACAGCTCAGGTTCGCGTCTTGGAGAGGTGAATTTCTCTTCAAGCAGAGCCAGGTGACTCAGGTACTGGGGATCATCAAAATACTTGGCCCCACGGGGGCATCTTTTGATGCAGGCACCGCACTTTATACACTTGCCGACCACCTTAGTACAGTCCGAAAAGTCGATAGCACCGATGGCGCACATCCGGGCACATGCTCCACATCCATCACATTTGGTAAGGTCTGTCTGCGGCAGCACCTTGCGGATATCGACACTCTTTTTGGAAGTATCGGTAGCTTTATAGAAACCGGAATATGGATATGGTGTACCGGGCACCTCTACCCTTCCGGCTGCATCGGCCCCCGCTAACAAGATATTTTGGGCGATTTCAAAAGCAAACTTCTCAGCAATAACCAAGTCCTCACCATCGGGACGCCCTCCCCCTAAAATGCGGGAAAATGTATGTTCGCCGACAAATGCAGCAGCACCCACCAGACGGAAACCATCCCCCTCCATGATATCACGCAGCTCTATCAGCCCGTCATCGTATGCCCTGTTGCCATAGACAGCCACAGGAACACCCAAAGCCCCACCTCCAGCAATGGTTTTGAAGTAAGGTGAGATAAGATTGGGCATTCTGCCGATATATACCGGTGCTCCGAATACCACAAGGTCCCCCTCACCAAATGCCAATTGGGCCTCTCTCTGTGCAGGAGTGGTAATATCCACCTCAGAATAAGAAACATGCAGCCTTCCGGCAATACCCTTGGCAATAGTCGTCACCACCTTCTTAGTGGTAAGCGTCGGACTGAAATACAATGCAGTAACGTGATTGGTCATATTTATAATTGTCATCCAATAAAATTGTACGTAGCTGCTGATATATTGATTCAAACTGATTAGCCGCCCTCGGCTCTAGAGGGAGGGGCCCGCCGCTTGCGGTGGGAGGGCGAAGCGAAGCGGAGATCAGTTTGAATCAATATATCACAGCGGAGTTAACTAAAAGAGTATCTCGTCACCAGTAACTCAACTATGAATTGATATGTGAAAGATTAAAACAAGGGGTGACCCGAAAGCCACCCCTATTCTATAAATAAATTACTATCTATAATTTATTTTTTAAGCTCTTTCTGTAGACGGTCAGTAAGCATAGGAACGATCTTGTTAACGTCACCTACGATACCCATATCAGCTACATTGAAGATAGGAGCAAATTTGTCTTTGTTAACAGCGATGATAAGATCTGACTCTTCCATACCTGCCAAGTGCTGGATAGCACCAGAGATACCCATAGCGAAGTATAGGTTAGGACGTACAGTCTTACCGGTCTGACCTACCTGACGGTCGTGAGGCATGATACCTGCATCAACCATTGCTCTTGATGAAGAAACCTCAGCGTCAAGAACTTGAGCAAGTGCAGTAAGTTTGTCGAAACCTTCTTTGCAGCCAACACCTCTACCACCAGATACAAGGATCTTAGCTTCAGTGATGTCCACAAGACCTTTGTCAGCTTTAACTGTCTCAAGAAGTTTAACAGCAAATTTAGATGGATCGAAAGTAACGTTGTAAGAGATAACGTTACCTTTTCTTGACTCATCTTTATCTTTTTTCTGCATTACACCTGGACGTACGGTAGCCATCTGAACACCCTCTTTAGCAGCCACGATAGTAGCCATAAGGTTACCACCGAATGCAGGACGGGTCATCATAAGTTTTTTGGCTTCCAACTTAGGATCTGAACCATCAGAGATCTCAAGTTTTGTACAGTCAGCTGTAAGACCTTTCTCCAATCTTGCTGAAAGTCTTGGAGCCAAGTCTCTACCAATAGTGTTAGCACCGAACAACACAACGTTAGGATTCATCTCGTTGATAACGGTGTAAACAGCTTGGGTATATTGCTCAGTGATATAATCTTTAAGTTCTGGAGCATCAACAACGATTACGTCATCAGCACCATAAGCGATAAGCTCATTGGCTTTATCAGCGATTTGATAACCAGCAAGAATAGCTACTACCTTTTCGCCAAGAACATCAGCCAAATCTCGTGCTTTGCCCAAAAGCTCTAGAGCAACAGGCTGGATTACGCCCTCTCTTTGCTCTGCAAAAACATATACATTCTTATTCATTTCTTTCTTAGTTTTGGCGATTAGATAATAAATTTCTCTTTAAGTTTGCTTACGATCAAGTCTACAGCTTGTTCAGCGTCTACTTCATATACTTCACCAGCAGCTTTCACACCTTTAGTGAATGATTTGTAAACTTTTGTACCTGAACCTTTAAGACCTAGCATTTCTACAGGGAGGTCAACTTTCTCAACACCCCATACTTCTACGTCTTTCTTGTAAGCTTCTACGATTCCGCCTACAGACATGTATCTTGATTTGAAACCGCTTGCCAATACTGTCAAAAGAGCTGGACCAGCTACTTCTAGCATTTGGTAACCCTCTTCTGTCTCTTTCTTAACGATGTATTTGCCATCTTGTACTTCAAGACCTGCAACATAAGAGATTTGAGGAAGACCAAGGTGCTCAGCAATCTGAGGACCTACCTGAGCAGTGTCACCGTCGATAGCCTGACGACCAGCGATGATCAAGTCATACTCAAGGTTTTTAAGGGCAGCAGCGATAGTGTGTGATGTAGCAAGTGTATCTGCACCACCAAACTCTCTACCAGTCAAAAGGATAGCTTTGTCAGCACCCATTGCATAAGCCTCTCTTAGGATAAGGTCTGCCTGAGGAGGACCCATTGTGATAACTGTTACGTGTGCACCATATTTGTCTTTTAGTTGAAGAGCTGCCTCCAAACCACCTTTATCATCAGGGTTCATGATGCTAGGAACACCGTCACGGATAAGGGTACCAGTTACAGGGTTAATTTTGATAACTGTAGTATCAGGTACCTGTTTAATACAAACTACTATTTTCATATTATTTATCTCCTATTTATACAAGTTAGCGGCAATCACCATTCTTTGAACTTCTGATGTACCTTCGTAAATTTCAGTAATCTTAGCATCACGCATCATTCTCTCAACAGGATACTCGCGTGTATAACCATAACCACCGTGGAATTGAACTGCTTTAGTAGTTACCTCCATTGCAGTTTCAGCAGCGAACAATTTAGCCATAGCTGCATCAGCTGAATAAGGGATACCGCTATCTTTCTTGAATGCTGCAGAGCGAACAAGAAGACGGGCAGCTTCAACTCTGGTCTTAAGGTCAGCCATCTGGAATTGAGTGTTCTGGAACTGGCCGATAGCTTTACCGAATTGTTTTCTCTCTTTAGTATATTTAACAGTCTCATCCAAAGCACCTTGAGCGATACCAAGAGCTTGAGAAGCGATACCGATACGACCACCGTCAAGGGTTTTCATAGCGATAGGGAAACCGCCACCGATCTTACCTAGAAGGTTCTCTTTAGGGATACGGCAGTTGTTGAAAATAAGCTCAGCAGTAGCAGAACCACGGATACCCATCTTCAACTCTTTCTTACCAACCTCGAAACCAGGAGTACCTTTCTCTACGATGAAAGCAGAGATACCTTTGGTTTTTAGAGATTTGTCAGTCATAGCGATCACGATGTAAACGTGTGCAGGACCAGCGTTGGTGATGAAAATTTTGTTACCGTTAAGAACCCACTCGTCACCGTCAAGTACAGCTGTAGTCTGTTGACCTGCAGCGTCAGTACCTGCGTTAGGCTCAGTTAGACCGAATGCACCGATCCACTCACCTGAAGCAAGTTTAGGAAGATATTTCATTTTTTGCTCCTCAGTACCGTGCTCCATAATAGGTGCCATACATAGAGAAGTGTGAGCAGATACTACTACACCAGTGGTAGCACAAGCTCTTGAAAGCTCTTCAACTGCGATTGAATACATTAGGTTGTCTCCACCAGCTCCGCCATATTGGGTTGGTACTGGGATACCGAAAATGCCTAGTTTAGCCATTTTCTCAACTGTCTCTGCAGGGAATTTTTCTAGTTCGTCGATTTCAGCTGCAAGGGGTTTTACCTCTTTCTCAGCAAACTCACGAATCATTTGCCTGAACAGTTCTTGAGTTTTAGTTAGATTAAAATTCATGTTGTATTAAATTATACTATTAGTATTTATAAAATCCTTCTCCAGTTTTTCTACCTAGCAGGTTAGCTCTAACCATTTTCTTAAGTAGAGGGTGTGGTCTGTATTTGTCCTCGCCGAATTCAAGGTGAAGTACCTCCATGATAGCAAGACATACATCCAAACCGATCAAGTCTCCCAATGCCAAAGGACCCATAGGGTGGTTAGCACCAAGTTTCATAGCCTCGTCGATCTCGTCGCGTGTAGCTACACCGTCAGCCAAGATTCCGATACCTTCGTTTACAAGCGGAATAAGAATTCTGTTTACCACGAAGCCGGGAGCCTCATTTACCATAACAGGAACTTTACCGATTGATTTTGACAAATCAGAGATCATTGTGCAAACTTCGTCAGAAGTTTTCTGACCTTTGATAAGCTCAACAAGCTTCATCACTGGTGCAGGGTTGAAGAAGTGCATACCGATTACCTTGTCAGGTCTGTTGGTAGCAGCTGCAATCTCAGTGATTGAAAGGGATGAAGTGTTAGATGCAAGAACTGCCTCAGGTTTGCAGATCTCATCAAGCATTTTGAAAAGCTCTCTCTTAAGCTCCATAGTCTCTACGGCAGCTTCGATTACAAGATCCACGTCAGCGCAGCAAGAGTAATCAGTTGCAGGGGTAATGTTTGCAAGGGTAGCATCCATATACTCCTGGGTCACTTTACCTTTCTCAACAAGTTTGGCGAGTGATTTGGAGATTTTGGCAATAGCTTTTTGGGCACTTGCCTCACTTCTACTTTTCATCACTACCGATACACCTGCCTGAGCGAAAGCCTGAACGATTCCGGAACCCATTGTACCGGTTCCAATAACGCAAATTTTCATATTGTGTATTGATTTATAATAAGTTGTTATTCGTTTTTAAATTCTGCCTTACGTTTGCCCAAGAATGCAGCCATTCCCTCTTTCTGGTCAGCTGTAGCAAAGCACTTCGAGAAATATTTGTTCTCAAGTTCAATAGCCTCCAATGCTGTGAGGTCATAGTTTTCATTGATACATTTTTTGGCAAATTTTACGGCGATAGGTGCACTTGTAAGGATGCTTTCTGCCATAGCAAGAACTGTATCCATAAGTGCTTCAGGTTCTACCACCTTATTTACAAGACCGATACGAAGTGCCTCATCTGCACCGATCATTCCACCGGTATAGATCAACTCTTTAGCGATACCTTGACCTACAAGCTTGCTGAGTCTGTAAGTACCCGAGAAGCCTGGGATAATGCCAAGATTCACCTCCGGCTGGCCAAATTTGGCTTTTGCTGACGCAATGCGGATGTCGCAAGCCATTGCAAGCTCGCAGCCGCCACCAAGTGCGAAACCGTTGATTGCAGCGATTACAGGGATCTCAAGATCTTCGATCTTTTTAAACACCTGAGCTCCGAACTGGCCGAATTTGTAACCCTCTTCAGGATACAGGCCGCTCATCTGCGAGATATCAGCACCGGCAACAAATGCTTTGCCCTCTCCGGTAATCACCAGTACTCTGGTATTTTCCTGATCAAGCTCTTCCACAAATGCGTTCAATTCTCCCAAAATGGTAGAATTTAGGGCATTGAGGGTAGCAGGAGAAGAGATGGTCAATACACCTATCCCCTCTCTGCTATTATCATATTTCAAGAATTGATACTCCATAGACTCTATTGTTTCATTGGCTGAAGTTCAGGTGAAATGATAAGGGTAGCACCTGTAGCCTCTTGAACTTGTTCTACTGTAAATTCAGGATGGATCTCTTTAAGAACGATACCCTCTGGGGTAATATCCATTACACCCATCTCAGTGATGATCATATTTACCTGACCTGCTGCAGTTAGAGGGAGATTACATTTCTTAAGGATCTTATGGTTACCTTTAGCAGTGTGCTCCATAGTAAGGATAACTTTTCTTGCACCTACCAGAAGGTCCATAGCACCACCCATACCGGGAGCTTTTTTACCAGGGATAATCCAGTTTGCCAAGTCACCTTTCTCGTCCACCTCAAGTGCGCCAAGGAATGTTACATCCACGTGACCACCTCTGATAAGTGCGAAAGAGTCGCATGAGCTCATAGACCACGCACCAGGGATAGCTGTGATATATCCACCACCTGAGTTAACGAAGTTTACATCCTCTTCACCCTCTTTTGGTGTAGGCCCCATACCTACAAGACCATTTTCAGACTGAAGAATCACCGATACACCTTCAGGAAGAAAGTCAGGAATCATGGTTGGAAGACCAATACCAAGGTTCACAACATCACCGTCTCTAAGTTCGAGAGCTGCTCTTCTGGCAATGACTTCTCTAATTTGATTTTTATCCATAATAAGTCTCTTTATAATATTTTACTATTTGTTTCTCTTAACAAACTCTTGCGCTACAAATGAAGCAACATCATCAGCATAGGTATTTGCACCGAAACCGGCATCATAACCAAGCTCTTTGGCAAGCTCGTGAGAGATACGTGGGCCACCGCATACTACGATCATCTTGTCGCGAAGACCCTCTGCCTCCATAAGCTCGATAAGCTCAGTAAGGTTCTGGATGTGCACATCTTTCTGAGTTACAGTCTGAGACACAAGGATTGCATCAGCTTTAAGTTCGATAGCTTTTGCAAGGAACTCCTCGTTAGGAACCTGGCTACCAAGATTGTAAGCCTCTACCATATCATATCTTTCAAGACCGTAGTGACCTGCATAACCTTTCATATTCATAATAGCGTCGATACCTACAGTGTGGGCGTCAGTACCTGTACTTGCACCTACAAGAACAAGTTTTCTACCGATATTCTCTTTGATGTAGTCATCGCACTCGTGCATATCCATGGTGTTGCTCTCCACTTTAGGAACATAGATATTTGAATAATCTACAGTGTGGGTAAGGTTACCATAGCAGTTGAAGAATGTAAAGCCAGGGGTAAGCTCCTGTGAAAAGGCTACAAGAGGGTTCTCAAAGCCCATTTTTTTCATAAGAAGTTTTGCAGCTTCCTCTGCTTCAGCACCTTGAGGTACTGGAAGGGTAAAGCTCACTTGCACTTTACCGTCATTCATTGTATCGCCGTAAGGCTTAACTTTTGTCAAATCTAGTGTCTGGTCAAAATCTTTTGCAGACATCGAATATAGTCCACCTGCCATGGTTATTTTCTCCCTTTCATTAAGTTAATAAATGGATTCATATAGTTGGCACCTTTCTCTACTACACCATCCAAACCTTTACCGCCAAATCTGCTTCTCTTCACATCACCGAAGATACCTTTTTCAAGAGCGTTGAACAGACCGATTGAGGTCATTTGCTCTAGAAGGTTGATAGCATTGTCAAGAACCTCTTGAGCTCTCTTTCTGATGATACCACCCTCTTTGAACTCCATCTCGTCACCGATGCTCTTCATGTTGTTGAAGATATATTTTGCATTCTCGATAGACAAGAAACGGTCAGACATGAATGGAGTGTGGATAGCCTCTGTAGGCATACCAAGAAGTTGAAGACCCTGGCTAGTCCAGATACCGATCATATTGAACAAACAGTCTTGAAGGTGACCTCTGAAGATATTACCAGTCATGAATTTTGTAGGAGGCATGTATTTAAGAGGTGCTTTAGGGAAGATTTCACGAGCCATTTGTGCTTGTGCAAGCTCATATAGGAAACCGTTCTCAAGCATAGGATCCATCTCAAATGCGTGACCAAGACCCATTTGCTCCTCTGGAAGACCTGCTAGAAGAGCAAGTTGCTCATTGATAAGGTCTGAAGCCAATACAGTGTGAGCAGCCTCTACAGCATCAGCGGTAGTCAGGTAGTTATCTTCACCAGTATTGATGATAACACCTGCGAAACCGTTGATAATTCTCGACATATATTGGTCGATAAGGGTTCTCTGCATGTTGATATCGCGGAACAAGATACCGTAAAGGGCGTCGTTAAGCATCACGTCAAGACCCTCGAATGCACCCATGATAGCGATTTCAGGCATACATAGACCTGAGCAGTAGTTACATACGCGGATGTATCTGCCAAGCTCTTCACCCACTTTATCCATAGCCTCACGCATGATCTTGAAGTTAGCTTGGGTAGCATAAGTACCACCGAAACCTTCAGTTGTCACACCGTAAGGTACATAGTCAAGCAAGCTCTGACCGGTAGTTCTGATCACAGCGATGATATCAGCACCTTGTCTTGCAGCAGCTTCTGCCTGTACTGTATCCTCGTAGATATTACCGGTAGCTACAATTACATATAGGTAAGGTTTTGGACCTTCACCGATGGTATTAAGATAATTCTCTCTTCTCTCCCTTCTGGCTCTGATTTTGGCGATACTGCCATCCACCACAGGCTGAAGGATTTTATCTATCTCTGCTTGAGGAGCCACCTCGATCTTAGTAAGATCCAAAGTGCCAGCTGCCACTTTCTCAGCAACTTCCTGAGGATTCAAGCCGGTATTTACCATAGCATTTGCTATGTAGAACAATACGCCCTCACCAAGAACACCTTTTGATTGAAGATCGTCTACGATAACGTTTGGAAGTGGTACCTGATTTTCATCTACACCATCAATTCCCATAAGTCTACACAATGTACGCTCTACAGCTACAGTTGTTTTAGACTCAACAAAAGCCTGAACCTCATTAGCAATATCCTTTGCAAGGGATTTTGCGTGCTCAACCTTTTTAAAATCTAGTCCTAGTTTACTCTGCATATAATTGTTTATTAGTTATTTAAATTTCTTTTTGTACATTCTATCCATTTTGGGTCAATACCCAGGCTCTCCGCTATCGCAATGGCCTCGTGGGGCACATCGCCACATTGGGTCACCTCCAGGGTATAATCCATCACACCGTCCCTCAAACCTTTCACCCTATATCTCTTGACACTCTCATTTCCAATATTGTAGTGAGTGGTCAATACAAAGCCGCCCCTCACCTTTCCTATCACCTCCAAAAGCCCCTCTACCAGCGCAGTACCCTCCACAGGATTGGTGGTTCTGGCAGGCTCGTCGATAAGTGCCAAAATCGCCTTTCCTTCTCTTATCTTGCGGATCACTGCATCCACAGCGAGCATCTCACCGGCAAAAGAGGATACCCCTTTCACAATGCTCTGCTCATCTCCAATGCAAAGAGCCACCTCCTCCACCAGATTCACGCAGCAGTCGTGCGCCGCTACGCCAAATCCGAACTGCACTAGCAACTGATTAAGTGCCAGGCATTTGAGCGCCACGCTTTTACCTCCCATATTGGCTCCGATGATGGTCACCGGCTCCCTTTCAAAAGAGATATCCACAGGCATATACTCTCTCCCTTGCTTCACCACAATCTCCTTCACTGCAGGGTTGAACATTCCGTTGTAGAATGTCTCCCCATCCTCAGTTACTGCAGGGAAGCAAAGCCCAAGCCTCTTCATCTGCTCCGCTTTCGCGATGAGAATATCGAGGAATGAGAGATTGCGCAACGACAATGTCAGATCAGCTGCAAATTTTCTGAGGGTCTGCGACAATCCGCACCTCACCTCAAGCTCGATATCTGCATTGCGCTGCAACAGCACTGCCAATTCTTCCCTTTTCTCCTTCGGCAACTCCTCGCCTGCACCTTGAAGCAGCCTCATCTGCCTCCTTATCTCCTTCAGCTCAGGGTGGTAAGTGTCGTACACATAGAAGGAAGGGATATTCAGACCGTCCGGGTCCAGAATTTTCACCACCTCTTCCAGTACAGGCAGCCTTACCGACTTGATCCTCAGCTCTTCGAGCAATAGGAGCACTTCAGAGGAAACAATCGCCAAATATTTGACTTCAAAGAGCTCTATATCGTCCAAAACTGCCCCTCCAGCAAGTCTTGAAAGGGTATTCTGAATGTCTTTAAGACACATCAGCTTGTTTGCAATCCTGGTACAATCTCTATAATATATCTCATTAAGTTTGCTGTAATAGTAATCAATCTCCCTCTTACCGGTCATCATCTCCGACCCAAGCAACATCTTTCTGCCACAAGGTGAGATGACCTCAAGAGTCTCGTACATGTACCTTAACCCACAATCTATTTCAAGCGCAGACTTAAATGTCATATTTATTCTTAACTATATCATATACAGGAAGTTTTAACGCTTCCTCAAGTTTTCCACACAATATATCGCTATCCAGAACATATCCGTTCGGCGCGGTAGGGTTCACACAGACAGCTATCAGCTTGCTCTTCTGCAGAACCATAATCTTACCCCCTCTGCTACAAAATACCCTGTAAGCGGTCTCACTCACGAATATCTTTGTAAAATCCTTCACCACCAGGGTCACATTTCTGATATTCTTCGAATCTGAAACCAGCTTCAAAAGTTTGTCAGTCAATGCTCCCACTGTATAGATTATCCTCATACCTTTGGTTATATCCACCTTAAGTGAACTTATAGCCAACGCTGAGGTCAATCCGAAATCGATAATATTGTCATCATTATCGACACCCCATACACCACTCTCTATATCACACAAAGCATCTCTGGTCACATCTTCCAGTTTAGGCAGGCCTATCATCTCCACCACAAACTTTGTCTTCTGGACAAGTGTCTGAATATTGGATGAAAAGGCTGCACCTGTGGACAATATCATGGCCTTACTTATAGCAGGCGAAGCGGAACTCAATCTGGAGATCGCTCCATCTATAATAGTAAGGTCTATACCGAATTTCTCCATTCCCGCCACCCATCGTCTTAGTGATACACCCGATGAAGGGCCTGAAATGAGGGCTTTACCACCCACAGAGACCTTTGCAGTCACTATTCTTCCCAAAGAACTTCTTTCATTTGTAATCTCCACCAGTTCACTCACGAGCCTGCGCTCCTTATAATGTGACTCCGCTGTGGAGAAATACATCCCTTCCCTCAAAAAGATCTCGGGCTTCTTGGTTGAAGTCACCTGATCTTTATTCTCTCCATCTATACCTATAGAGGTTACCGCCACTCTCTTTTCCTGCAGCGGTAACCTGCACAGGATATAGTTGAGACACTCTGTCTTGCCCACATTCTTCTCCAAACCTACGATAGACAAACTATCATAATTGAGAATCTCTTTAATGAAGGGCATAGACAGGTGAATTTATGCTATTTCTTAGATCTCTCTTTTCTGCTGAGAACAGAAGGCTCGATTGCCATACCTCTACCTTCAAGAAGTGATGATACACCCTCGATAGATTTTGATTTGTTTTCCTGGCAATATTTGCAGTTGCACTCCTTGTGCTCATAATCAGATGGCTCGGTATAAGTGGTAATAACACCTTCAAAGTTTCTAAGAACCACTTTACCAGGAGCTTGAGAGATAACATACTGTGGCATAACAGGGGTTTTTCCACCACCACCTGGAGCATCCACTACGAAAGTAGGAACTGCATAACCTGAAGTATGGCCTCTTAGACCTTCGATGATCTCGATACCTTTAGATACTGGAGTTCTGAAGTGCTCGATACCCATAGAAAGGTCACATTGGTAGATGTAGTAAGGTCTTACTCTCATCTTAACCAACTCATGCATAAGTTTCTTCATAGTGTTTACACAGTCGTTTACACCTCTTAGAAGAACTGTCTGGTTACCTAGAGGAATACCTGCATCAGCAAGTTTGGCACAAGCAGCCATAGACTCTTTGGTCACCTCTTGAGGGTGGTTAAAGTGGGTATTCAACCATACTGGATGGTATTTCTTAAGCATATTTACCAAGTTGTCGGTAATACGTTGTGGACAAACTACAGGAGTTCTTGAACCAAGTCTGATGATCTCTACGTGAGGGATAGCTCTAACACGTGAGATGATGTATTCAAGTCTCTCGTCGCTTACGCACAATGAGTCACCACCTGAAAGAAGCACGTCTCTAACTTGTGGAGTCTTGGCAATATATTCGATTGCTTTGTCGATTCTCTCGATAGCACTTTCACCATCTTTCTGACCAGCAAAACGTCTTCTGGTACAGTGGCGGCAGTACATTGAGCACATATCGGTGATAAGAAGCAATACTCTGTCTGGATATCTGTGGGTAAGACCAGGTACTGGAGAGTCCTCATCTTCGTGAAGAGGGTCCAAAAGGTCAGCTGGAGACTGATAAGTCTCTTTACCTGTAGGTACAGCTTGTTTTCTGACAGGGCAGTCAGGATTGTTAGGATCGATCAAGCTTATATAATAAGGTGTGATCGCCATTCTTAGAGTTTGAAGAGTTTTCTTTACACCCTCTTCCTCTTCTGGAGTAAGAGTTACATATTTCTTCAAATCCTCTAGAGTCTCAATTCTATTTTTCACTTGCCACTCCCAGCTGTTCCATTGCTCGTCAGTTACATTTGGGAATAGTTCGTAACGTCTTGATTCAGTCATAGTTATTCTTTGTTTATTTATACATACAATTTTTCAAAGAGTTCTCTAATTTCCTTAGATTCTCTTATAATGTCAAGTGTGAGGTCCGCATGACCTTTGGCAAAACCATTACCTACGATCAAGTTGATGTCCTTACCCACACCCTCTGCACCTAGTGCAGCTCTTGTGAAACTTGTAGCCATAGAGAAGAAATATACACATCCTCTACCTTTGGTCACAAGAATCGAGGTCATCTCAGTAGATGGAACGTTTACATTGTTGATGGTCACATCGCAGCCCCTTCCGCCTGTAATGGCCATTACCTTATGGTATACATCCATCACATTGGTAGCATCTGCCACGATAACATCTGTCGCAAGTCCCATATTTTTGATTCTTTGGGCATTGACAGGTGAATATTCCACCACGATCACCTTACCGTACTGACCTACATTTTTCATTGCCTGATAGCAGCATAGAATACCGGATTTTCCACCACCACCTATTATACACACTATCTCACCTTCGGTCACCAGACGATCCACCTGTGCAGGGGCTCCTGCCACATCCAAAGCTGCCAAAGCTAGCTTCTCAGGTATGTCATCCGGTAAAACAGCAAACAAGCCACTTTCAAATAAGATAGCTTGTGCGTCTACATCGACCTGCTCCGAGTCTGGAGAAATATTTTTTATCTCATTGATTTTGAGAGGGGTAAGAGATAGTGACACCAAAGTGGCTATCTTGTCTCCCACCTTTATTCGTTGGGTGTTGGGGAATTTAGGTCCGATTTCCTTCACTGTCCCAATCAGCATACCACCCGAGCCTGTTACAGGATTTTGCATTTTCCCCCTCTTTTCCACGATCGAGAGGATCATGCTTTTCATCTTTTCTGCATCGGCTCCGCATGCCTGTTTAATTTGTGTATAGCTGGCAGAATCCACGTTGAGAGTCTTAACATCTATAAGTATCTCATTATCGTAGATCTCCATAGTGTTATCAAGCTTTAAAGCCGGCTGGGGTAAAGTCCCCGCCGGATTTAAAACTCTGTGAGTTCCGTATCTGCAACCGCTTTTAGGCATATTATGAATTATGCGTACAATTCGGTAAATACTTTTCTAAGTGCTTCGCACTCTCTAAGCTCTTGAAGAGTGAACTCAGCGTGACCTTTGGTATAACCGTTACCGATGATCATGTTAACGTCTGAACCGATACCTTCAGCACCTAGAGCAGCTTTAGTAAAGCTTGTAGCCATAGAGAAGAAGTAAACAACACCGTCATCTTTAGTACAAAGAACAGCTGTCATCTCTTGATCAGGAACGTTTACACAGTTGATGGTAACGTCAGCCATTTGGCCGTTGGTAAGGTTTGAAACAAGTTCATTAACTTGAACTGGAGTCATACCACCGATACTTTCAACAACGTCGCAGAAACCAAGATCTTTGATACGTTGGGTACTTCTTTGTGAGTTTGTCAAACCGATAACTTTACCAGTTACACCAACACGTTTTTTAGCCTCGTAGCAGCAAAGCATACCTGATTTACCACCAGCACCTAGGATAACTACATTTTGACCATATTGGCAAAGTTTTGCAGTTTGTGCAGGAGCACCGGCTACGTCAAGAGCAGACAATGCAAGTTTCTCAGGCATATCATCTGGAATCTTAGCATAGATACCACTTTCGAATAGGATAGCTTTACCTTTGATATCCACTTGGTCTACATCAGAACGGATCTCAAGGATCTCATCAATTCTAAGTGGAGTAAGTGACAAAGAAACTAGGGTAGCGATACGATCACCCTCTTTAAGGTCGATTTTACCTTTAAGAGCGTCACCAATTTTCTCAACTTTACCAAGAAGCATACCACCTGAACCGGTACGACGGTTACGGTGTTTGCCCTGCAACTCTACGTTAAGGAAGATCTCTTTCTTAACCTCTTCCATAACTTGCTCTTCAGTTGCACCCTCACCAGCTTGTTGTTTAGCGTAGTTGTGGATATCTGTGAAAGAAGCTGAGTCAATATTAAGTGTTTGAACGTCAATCAAGATCTCGTTATCATAGATTTCGTCCATGTTGTTGTCAATTTTGTTGGCAGGTTGTGGAAGAACGCCTACTGGTTCAAGCACGCGGTGAACACCGTATTTATTACCTTTTTTCATTTTAGTAATTGTTATATTGTTTTTTACTTATTGTTAACGGATTATTTTCTTGGTTTCAAGCCCAAAATCTCTCTTGCTTCAGCTGAAGTAGCGATTTCACGACCCAACTCTTTGGCGATTCTCACCACTTTAGCTACCAATTCGCCATTTGATTTGGCAGGAACGCCTCTTTCAAGGTTCAAGTTATCCTCGAAACCTACGCGAACGTTACCACCCATTGCGATAGCGTGAGCAGCTAGAGTGAAAGCGTGACGGCCGATACCGGTAGCAGTCCAAGTAGAACCTGCAGGGATAGCATTAACCAACCAAGCTAGGTTTTGAACTGTAGCAGGGGTACAGCCAGGAACGCCAAGTACGAAGTTGAACTGCATAGGAGCACCTGGAACCTGACCTTTTTTAGCCATATTCAAAACTGTGTCAAGGTGACCCATCTCGAAGCACTCATACTCAGGTTTGATATTGTTTTCGATCATTCTCTTACCGAAGTCACGCATCATAGGCATAGTGTTCTCAAACACCTCGTCGCCGAAGTTGCAAGTACCGCAGTCAAGGGTAGCCATCTCAGGATATAGCTCGGTAGGTTGAAGACGCTCTTCAGCTGACATACCTACTGCACCACCTGTAGAAGGGATGATGATTACATCTGGGCAAGCCTCATAGATAGCATCGATACACTCTTTGAAACGTGCTTTGTCTTGGGTAGGGGTACCATCGTCTCTACGAACGTGAAGGTGAACGATAGCTGCACCTGCATCCACTGCTGATTTAGCCTCTCTTACGATCTCCTCTACAGTGTAAGGAACTGCTGCGTTTTGCTCCTTGGTTACCTCTGCTCCGCAAATAGCGGCTGTAATAATTAGTTTTTCCATATAGTCGCTATTCTAAAAATTATTTTCTCTGGCAGCTCTTAGGGGTAACGCAAGTACCGCTCGCTTTACATACTACGATAGGTTCATCAAGAACATCACAAGCAGAAGCTGAGATATCTGGACGAGGTACAATCACTTTACGAGCTTCGAAAACCATTTTACGAGAAGTGTTACCTTCTGAAACGATCTCACCTACAGCCTCAATATAATCACCTGCATAAACAGGAGCCATAAATTCTACATTGTCGTAAGCTTTGAAAAGACCTTCATCACCATCACGTTGGATAAGAAGTTCAGTAGCTACGTCACCGAAAAGTTGAAGCATTCTAGCGCCGTCAACAAGGTTTCCACCATAGTGAGCATCGTGGCTGCTCATACGAAGTCTGATAATAGATTTGTTTGCCATAGTAGTATTTCAATTATTGTTTTTTGTAAATATAATCAACATAAACTCCTGAAGTATGGATAGATTCAGGGCTCAATTCACCGGTTTTAACCACTTGTTCAGCCTCTACGATAACAAGATCAGCAGCTGTAGCCATTGTAGGGTTAAAGTTTTGAGTGGTGCCTTTGTAGATAAGGTTGCCTGATTCATCTGCGATAGATGCACCTAGAAGAGCAACATCAGCACCTAGAGGTTTCTCAAGAAGATACTCTTTACCATCTACAGTAACTTTTTCTTTGCCTTTCTCGATAATTGTACCAAGACCTGTAGCAGTCAAAACTCCACCTAGACCGGCACCTTTAGCTCTGATTCTTTCAGCCAAAGTTCCTTGTGGGCAGAATTCGATTTCCAATTCACCTGCATTCATTTGGTTTGCAGTCTCAGGGTTAGTTCCGATATGGGATACATAAAGTTTCTTAACCTGATGATTTACGATAAGCTTACCGATAGATTTGTCAGGAAAAGCTGTATCGTTACAGATGATTGTAAGATCTTTAACTCCCTTCTCGACAAGAGCATCAACGATTTGTGTAGGTGCGCCAACGGCCAAAAAACCGCCCACCATAAGAGTCATACCGTCCTTTATCTTAGCAACGGCCTCTTCAAGAGTGATTTCCTTTTTCATCGAAAATTATTATATAGTTTGATTTTATTTCGTTTATTCGGCAAATATAATAAATAAAAACCACAATTTGAGCAAATTTTCTAAAAAATAAATAGCTGCGAATTCCGACCGGAAATACGCAGCTATAAACCTTCTGGGAATATTCCTGAATTACCTCTCTACGGCAGCAACAGGATTTGCATAAATTGCGAGGAAAATCTCTCTCAACTCCGCAGCATCGATCCATTTTTCGGCCTCGACAATCTTCGAAATTCCACTCTCCATATACGACAAAAATGTCTCTTTTTCCTCCACAGAATAATACTTTTCGTATCTTGAAGTACCATCTAAGATATCACGTGCTATATAGTTGTTGTTCCACAACTTATAATTAGATAAAATCTCCTTGTCAATACTCTCGGCTATCGCCTTGTAACGCTCATTTTTATCCAGCGCGGCACAAGCTCCGATCACCTCCTCCGAGAGACTTGGTGCGAAATAGAAATGGACTCCGCCTTTGTATTGGGTAAGACCCGTAAGCATACTTTTGAGATCCTCTCCCGGCTGTTTGACATACTGCTCCCTCTTCGAAATATAAAGCTCCCTTGCCTTAAGGAAATCGCATGGCTCGTACTGGTACGATATAGAAATGGGGACAATGTTCATATCTACATAATCCTTCGCAAAATCGCCGCTTCCGCTCATTTGAAGCATCTTCACAAGCCCCTGGCTGGTCTCATCCTTACCATCCTTAGAACGGCCATTACGCTGCGCTATCCAAGCCGAGCATACACCCGCAGCAATCTTCGAACGGAGATACTCCGAAAGGTGATTGGAGTTTGAATATATCTCCCTTGGGGTACCACCACGCACCACCTTGATCATACCGTTCGAGCGGGTAATATCCTCTATGAACTGGCTGGTGATAAGATTGTCGCCTACGGCAATTTCGGTAGTATCCACGTTATTCTCATATAGCAGCGCCTGAATAATGGCAGGGTCGAGGATAATATCCCTGTGATTGGATATCAGCAAGTGTGTTTTGCCATCCTTGAGGTTCTCTATACCGGAGTGGGTCACACCGGCAGTAGTCTGCTTCAGAATGCTCTTTACCACATCATACATCACCTTAAACTGGAAATCCCTCACACTGGTAAGAGAGGCAAGCAGCCCCCTCATCATCTCCACAGGAAGCCCCGGCTTTATATACTGGGTAATAGGGCCGATATTAGGGTCATTTGCAATCCTTTTGAATGCCTCCCTGGCCTCCTCATCAGTATAAGGCCTAATGTCGCTAAATTTGTCCATTTTAACCGTTTTTTAATGTTTTACAATCTTTTTTGATTCATATAGCATTCAAACAATCCCACCACGAGGATGATGTAGAAAAATGCTATAAACATCACAAGCCCGAGAGCTCCGACAGTCAGCGCCACAGATAGGGCATAGAGGAATGAACCTCCGAGCAGAGCAATGAGCAGCAATGCGGGTAAGGACAAGAAATTGAGGAAGATAAAAATATTGAAGATCAATGCCAGAGAGACAAGCAACAGCGGTACTGCGAAGAAGAAGTTCTCACCGATGACGAAATACAACACCACAGAGAAAATAGTCAACAACAGAGAAGCTGCAAGCAAGGTCTCAACATTGAAAACCTTCGATTTTTTCTTCCTTTTGAAATATATAGCCAAATATATTATTATCAAAGCAATGAATGAGGCATTTGCCACTATCGAACTGAACGATACGAAACGTGTATCGGTAATTTCAAAAGGGACGCCTGCCACCATAGCAGACAGGTATGCGATACCCTCACCGGCACCTAGCACCACGAGTGACCAGAACAACAGTGCCAATGACTTCTTGAAAACGCCCCCCAATGTGGCATTTCTCGCAGAGACATTAAGAACCAGAGCAAGGCAGAACAGTGCAAAAATGACAGAACAGAAAAGGGTAAACTGAGGCTTGGTAAAGTTGAAAAGACCCAAGACCGGAACAGTAAAAAACACATTGTCACCAGACCCTTTCAGAGCCTTCGGATCACTATACTCACGAGAGGTTAAATACTCTTTAAGTATAGGTTCTATTTGAGTACCGTAATGCTGTATGGTATTGAGATTTATATTATCAAAATTATCATCATCCACATGGTATGCATTTATGTCATCTATAGACGAAAAATTGATACCTGGCACATCCTCTTTCACCACTGTAAAATCGGTCATATTGGGAAGGAATCTGTACACCACAGTGGTCAATGAATAGCCGTATGGTCTCTCCGCTTCAGCGTACAAATCCATCACTTTGTCATTGTTGGCAGATGTCTCAAAAAGGAGGGCAGGACCGTCCAGTCCCCTTGACTCCAAATTGACGATAAAACCTACATCATTGAAGATATCGCGACAATGTTCATAGGCACATTTCATACCATCCAAATGGTTCTCTTCCGAGTCTGTAAGGAGGATTTTAACACCTTGTTTCCACTCTTTTCTATACTTAAGCGACTGAGAAAGAAGCTCTAAGATAGATCCCACACCATAAGCATCATCTCCGGCACCACAAGAATAGACAGTTTTCTGACGTTTTGTCTGACGGAACCTCGAATCGAAATGGGCCACGAGCATCACATACGACTCAGCCGGGCCGGAAGCGGGATCAAACTGACAATAAACATTTCCTATGTCGAAGTATCCGCCATATCTGAACTTTATCGAATCAAACTCATGGATCTCAGGCTCTCCGCCCATCTCCACCAATCTGTCATACAGATATTTACGCACTTTTGCGCGCTCTACGGGATGCTCTACAGAGTGAGGTTCCTGAGATATGACCTCAATATATTTGGAAGCCCTTTCGGCTGAATAGGAGTCAGAATCTGCCCCATTAGGTTTGGGGATAGAGAGATGCCCGAATGAAACACATAGTGTCAGAATCACCAAGGCAAAACCAAATAGAAACTTAAATTGCTTCATATATAGATGGTATAGGTTTACAATCAAACAAAGTTAAGAAAAAATTTCTACCTTACCAACATGGAGCTGTCGCCGTAACTCAAAAAGCGGAATCCGTTCTCCATCGCATAACCATAAATCCTTTTCCAATCATCACCTCCCACAAATGCAGAGATGAGCAAAAGTAGGGTACTTTGGGGCTGATGGAAGTTGGTAACCAGGATGTCCACCACCTTGAAAATATACGATGGAACTATAATTATTTGAGTTCTTAAATTCAAGATTTCCAAATTATTAAGAATCATATAATCCACCAATGCTTTAAGAGCCTCTTTAGTGGTATATTTATCCTCTCCCTGGTATGGATCCCACTGCTTCACAGGCTTCGGAATCCACCTCTCCACACCCTCATTCAAGCACTGGCAACCGGCATAATATAGTGATTCCAAAGATCGGGTAGAGGTGGTACCGACTGAGATCACTTTAGCACCTTCAGGCATATTGACCAGCTTCTCCAGAAAATCCCTCCTCACGGAAAATGGCTCGGAATGCATGATATGATCCTCAATATACTCACTTTTTACAGGCAAAAACGTTCCCGCCCCGACATGCAAGCAAAGTTCCTCACAATCAATGCCTTTCGCTTTAATTTCAGACAAAACATCCTCTGTAAAATGGAGTCCGGCTGTGGGAGCGGCTACAGACCCGCGAAATTTTGCATACAAAGTCTGATATCTCTCCAGGTCAATAGCCTCAGTCTCTCTGTTGAGATATGGGGGGATAGGGACCTGACCGCAAAGCTCAAGAACCTTCGAAAAAGGGACTCCACCTTCCCAGAAAAACCTCACAATATAGCTATTGTCTTGTTTTTCAATAAGTTCTGCCTTCAAATCAAGAGACACAACCTCCGAATCAACCCCTTCAGGAAGATACAAAGAGAGGTATCCCCCTTTCCATTTCTTCACATTTCCTATGATAGTCTTCCACGAACACTCTGATACACAAGCAAATGAGACCGCATAGTCCACAGGATCCACTGGTTCAAGACAAAATATCTCAATAAGGGCACCTGTATCCTTCTTGAAGAAGAGACGTGCCGGCACCACCTTGGTATTATTGAAGACCATCATTGACCCTTCGGGAAGAAAGGAGGGGATAGACGAGAACTTCTCCTGAGAGATGGTACCTTTATTATATATAAGAAGCTTCGAACTGTCACGTTGACTCAAGGGGTACTTGGCAATTCTTTCATCCGGCAATTCGTAAGAGTACTCCTCAATTCTAATTTTTGGTTGATTCATTAAAACGCAATTTTAAGCCCTACAATCGATTTTCTCGTGCAAAAGTACCGAATATATATCTTAACTCAAAATCGCTTAAAATTGAATTTTTGTTTACAAATGTTAATCACATTATTAAACCACAAGATTAGATATTTGTAAACAAATAAACTTACAGGATCAAACGGCAGCGAAGATGATAAATATGTAGGTATAAGTTTTTCTTATGCCTAATTTTTAATATATATAGTGTTTTGATACCCAATATTTTACATCTATAAACTTAAATAAGGATAATAAGTATATTCAAGATATTCTCACCATTCACATCAAAATCGTTGGAATATCTGTAGTTTTCACTATTTAACAGATTGACATTCCAGTTTGTTACAAAATTTACCTAAATCCATATAGATTAGGGGTTATACCCTATTCCAGGAACTGTTTACATCTGTCACCACAAATTAGGTATATGTTGTAAACAAAATAATGCTTACATTTGTAAAAATTAAAGTTTACATATATGAATAGGCGTTTACAGCAATTTTTAGAGGTGGAACAGCTCTCTCCTGCCCGTCTTGCAGACTCGTTGGGTATTCAACGCTCAGGAATCTCCCATCTCCTCTCCGGGAGAAACAAGCCGAGCTATGAGTTCATAAACAACTTTCTCAACAGATACCCTCAGATCGACGCCACATGGCTGATCACAGGCAAAGGGAAGATGTACAAGGAGGATTTTACCCCTTATTCATCGGAAGAGATAGACTTCTCCCCTAAAAATGAGTCGGAATCCCCTACTTTTTCACTTGATTCCGGCGAGACCAAACTCGCAAAGAGGATCACTGTATACTATTCAGACGGAAGTTTTCAAGATTTTTACCCATCCAAATGATATAGTTATTATCTTTGTTATATATAAAGATAAGCTATGTACAAACTAATCAAACCCCTACTTTTCCTATTCTCTCCGGAGACAGCGCACACGCTGGTAATGAAAACTCTATCATTACTTAAATACATCCCTTTTTCAGGATTCATTATCAGATTGTTATATTCATACAAACACCCTTCTCTTGAGAGGGAAGTTTTCGGAGTAAAATTCAAAAATCCTATTGGTTTTGCCGCAGGTTTTGACAAGAATGGCGACTACTACAACGAGATAGCCAATTTTGGATTCGGATTTGTAGAGGTAGGATCTGTAACCCCCGAACCTCAGCCGGGAAACCCAAAACCACGTATCTTCAGACTTGTTCCCGATAATGCCATCATAAACCGCATGGGTATCAACAACAACGGTGTAAGATACACTGTTGACAGGCTTAATAAAGTAAAACCCAAGGTGGTAATCGGTGGAAACATCTCAAAAGGTAAGAAAACTGCCAACGAAGACGCAGGAAAAGACTATGAAAAGTGCTTCTCCCTACTCTACGATTTCGTTGATTACTTTGTACTTAACGTATCTTGCCCTAATGTGAAAGACCTCGACAAACTGCAGGATGTAGAGTCTCTATCGGATATCATCGACAGACTACTTACCCAAAGACGCTACTCTGACGACTACCGTCCTATTCTATTTAAGGTATCACCTGACATCTCACAGGCTCAGCTTGACGAGATTATCGACTTGGTACTTATCTCTGGAATCGATGGTATAGTTGCTACAAATACTACTAGAAGTAGAGAGGGCTTAAAGACAGATAAAGAGCGCATTGAATTTATCGGAGAAGGTGGACTTAGCGGAGCTCCTCTTTACAAGAGAAGTCTTGAAGTGGTGAAATACATTCACCAGAGAACAGAGGGAAATCTCCCTATCATCGCTGTAGGCGGTATCTCTACACCTGAGCAGGCTTACGAGATGCTTGAAGCCGGCGCTTCACTTATCCAGATCTATACAGGATTCATTTTCAATGGTCCCGCTACTGTCAAGAGGATGCTTAAATACATTGTAAAACAAAATAAATCAAAATGTTAACAGCTGCAATATGTACTATCGGGGACGAAATCCTGATAGGCCAGATCGTAGACACCAACTCCTCACACATCTCCAGAGCGCTAAACTCTATAGGTGTGAAAGTGAGATACATGAATTCATTCGGGGATGAGAGATCAGAGATCATATCAAATCTTGACCAGGCACTCTCCCAAAACGATATAGTAATAGTCACAGGCGGCCTCGGCCCCACTAAAGATGACATAACCAAAAGTGCCCTTGCAGAGCTTTATGGTACCACCGAATTTTACCAGGACGAAGCTCAGTTTGAGATAGTTAAGAGGATAGTAACCCGCAGAGGGATAGAGCTTTCCGACCTTAACAGAGCTCAGGCGTCTGTACCTGTAGGGAGCATCGTGATCCCTAACGAATTGGGAACCGCACCTTGTATAGTGTTCAGATTCCCAAAAGAGAGATATCCCCACTCCCCGACCCTTTATTCACTTCCAGGGGTCCCATTTGAGGCATTGGGGCTTCTCCCATCCATCGTAGCAGACATCAGGGAGCATCACCAGCTTGCTGATATTCACCACAAGACAGTGGTAACTTTCGGTATCCCCGAGTCTACCCTTGCCAAGC
Organism: Bacteroidales bacterium; assembly: GCA_017546125.1. GTDB lineage: Bacteria > Bacteroidota > Bacteroidia > Bacteroidales > UBA932 > CAAGNP01. The sequence goes on along the minus strand of JAFYXO010000013.1, from coordinate 107,258 downwards.
AGATTGAACCTTGGGAAGATGCTCTTCCAAAGGATATCAAACTGGCATACCTTCCAAATCCGATTGTTGGGGTAAGACTCCGCTTGTCTACCTATGGAGGGGTGAAACAGGAGCAGATCCGGAGGATAGATGCCGAGCTTGAAAAGCTTCGCGGAATGCTTGGTGATGCTATCTACGGAGAGGGTGAAGACACACTTCAAATAGTAATAGGCAAATACCTAAAAAACAAAGGGATGACACTTAGTGCAGCCGAGTCTTGTACTGGTGGTAAAATAGCCTCACTCCTCACCTCTGTAGCAGGTGCTTCGCAATATTTTTACGGCTCTGTCACCTCTTACGATAACTCTATCAAGGAGAATATCCTCGGAGTACCTCATGACATCATTGCGCAGCATGGGGCTGTCAGCCAGGAGTGCGTGGAGGCTATGGCTATCGGTGTCAATCGGGTAATGAAGACCGATTTCGCCGTAGCGACCTCAGGAATTGCCGGCCCTGGTGGCGGAACACCCGAAAAACCTGTAGGTACAGCGTGGCTTGCAGTGGCATATCACGACAAAACCACAGGAAAAGACGAGGTAATCTCGAAAAAGGTGGCATTTAACAGCAGCAGAGAGGTAAATATCGACCGTTTCGCATCAAATGCCCTTAATCTGCTAAGATTATACCTTGAGAAACATTAATACCTTTAAATATGAAAAAAATAGCTTTTTTAACCATTTTAACCGCATTGATTATGACCGCATGCTGTAATCAGTCTCAGAAAGAGAAAGCTGCTATCGCAAAACTTGATGCTATGTTCCAGGAGCTATACCCTGAGAATGAGCCTGGAGCAGCAGTTCTAATCCTTAAAGGGGATGAAGTTGTCTATGACAAAGGTTTCGGTACCGCAGATCTTCAAACAGGTGCCAAAATCGACGGCAACACCTTCTTCAACATCGCATCTGTTTCCAAACAATTCACAGCAGTGGCTATGCTCCAACTTGCTGAGCAGGGAAAAATCTCCCTTACTGACCCAGTTAAGAAGTACTTCCCTGAATTTAAGGCAGATTTCTTCAACGACATCACTATTGCACACCTTCTATCACACACATCTGGTATCGGTGACTACCGTCCAAGAGAGGATAGAGATTTCGTCCTTTACGCTACTGACGAGCAGTGCTACAAATACATGGAGACCCTTGACAAACTCCATTTTACCCCAGGTACCGAGTACCAATACATGAACCCTACATTCCAGCTTTGCTATATTATTATTCAGAGAGTTACAGGGCAGAACTTCGAGCAATACATGAAGGAAAATGTCTTTACCCCTGCAGGTATGGACCAGACTGTATACTTCTCTCCTGACAAGAATATTCCAAACATGTCGCATGCATATATCCCTGTAGAAGAGAAAGAGTCTGCTTCGAATACCGATTCTGACCGCTCTCCAGAAGCAGAGGCTGCTGCCAAGAAACAACAGGAGCTTGCACCTGTGATTGGAAACTGGAAAGAGTACGACTACGGCCAGGAGACATTCTTCGCTACTAAAGCTGATGGCGGTATTTATACCTCTACACATCAGTTCGTTCAATGGGAAAAAGCTCTACGCAATGCTACTGTACTAAGCGCTGAGGCTATTAAAAACGCCCATACACCTAAGATTCAGGTATCCGGCTCCAAATTCAGCTCATACCAGAACCGTCCACACACCCACTACGGATACGGCTGGTTTATCGAGAACAACCCTGAATTTACCGAGAGAATCTACCACACAGGAGACAACGGCGGTTACCAGATCTACGCCGGCCGCTACCCTGCTTCAGATCTTCTTATCCTGATCTTCGCTAACCGTACAGACTACGACCGCTGGACCAACGTCCAAAAAGTAGACGCCATCGCTAAAGAGGCCGGCTGGCTGAAATAACGACAATCATGCCCGACTCCGGTCGGGCATCTTTTTTACCTAAAACTCAAAGCTATAACTCAATGATGGCATAAATGGGAAAAGACATACAGACTTTAGGCTATATCCTTGATTTTCCCTCAGTTTATACAGCCATAACTTATAAGTATTATGGTGATTATATACATTATTTATGCTTAAATTTATCCTACTCTTGCCTACTTTATGAAATATGTAATAATTTATGGACAAGTCCAATTTATGGTAATCTTTCAACTTGTAATTATTTTTGCGATCTGCCACTGACAATAAATACTCTCTATCAAACATATTACCAAGATATTTTAATGCTACTGGAACAACCATATTTTCAAGAGTTATCTTTTTTCCGGTCATATACATAAATGACGCAGAGACATCGATATACTTCCCCAATTTTTGACAAAATACAGCAGACAGTTTATGTCTCCTATCCTGCTTGGAATACAACCACTCTCCTCTATTGATATAATCAAATTTATTAAGACTTTTACTCCATGTATAAGAAAGATTCCATATTGTTGTCCCCACATCTTTATTAATAGCAAACTCCAAACCATATGATTTTCCTTTGCCCACATCTATGATATCTGCAATATTTTCCAATTTTATATAACTTACCCCATTCTTATAGTCAATTATCCCTTTGCTTTGATTATAATAACATTCCAAACTAATAGACATCTTCTTATTAAATGGGTACAAGTCTATAAATACCCCTCCTGAATAATTATTGGAGATACTTACCGGAATTTCTTCATTCATTAAAACCCAGTCATCAAACTCTCTGACAACACTGCCACTTGTCAATTGATGTACAGCCTGACTCATACGCGAGTATGAAAATTTAAATGACAACTTTTTATTTGAAAATGGGTATAATGATAGTCTTGTCCTTGGTTCCGGAACCAAGGCGAACTCTGCACTATTATTATACAATACCAATCTGCACCCCATTCCAATATTAACCCTATCCCACAAACTTATCTCATCTTCAGCATAGATTGAAACTGTATGAAGGTAGTCTCTTGACGTATAAGAAGACATATTCTCAAATAAAACATTCTCTACGGAATTAAATAACTCCTTTACATAGCTACTGTTATTAAAGATAGAGCCCCCTATCTGAAATGAATATTTGAATCCGTACCCAATATTATGAAAGCCTTGTAAATACTCTGCATCCATCCCCAATGCGACATCCTGAATTCCAAGCACTTTACTATTCATTGACTCTAAAATTCTTTTACTGATCGTATCAATCTCATTTACATATACATTTCTCTGATATATCAGATCATTTTTTCTGAATTGCGAATAATAAATATAACTATTTATTCTGTGATTATTGTTCGGAACACAATTCCATTGGATACTTCCCCCCATATTTCCCCACCTACTAATATTCTCTCCATGAAAAAATTGGGATTCGACAGAGGTCTTATTATTCATTTTAGTGGAATTGTCTCCGTAATAGAAACTACCTTTAAGTGAATTCTTATTACTAAATCTATGCATTATAATTGCATTGACATCATAGTAATCCATATCCTCGAAAGGTTTGACATAGGTAGTGTTTGAATTCAATTTTCTATAAATAGGTAGAACCAGTAAACCCAAATATGACAATCGTCCAGACATTAGATAATGAGTATTTTCTTTTATTGACCCTTTTAATGACAATGATGAAATAATAGGCCCAATAGATATATTGCCATGTACTCCATTATTCTCCCCATATTTACCAATTACATCTACAATACCTGAAAGTTTGCCACCATATTTTGACGGAAAGCCAGATTTATAAACATAAGTATCTCCAACTACGTCCGGGTTGAATACAGAGACAAATCCTTTCAAGTTACCTGGGTTAAAAATAGGTATTTTATCTAGAAGGATTAAAGTCTCATCATAATTGCCACCACGTATGGAGATACCAACATCACCCTCAGAGGCACTATTGACACCAGGCATATATTGAATAATCTTCATTACATCATTATTACCGAATACAGACGGCATAGTGTGTAGAAAAATCGGGTTCAACTTTGAGATCACAAAACTGGGTCTAATATTATCAATCTCACTTGTGATAACAGCTTCCTCCAGTACGCCACCCATTTTGACTGTGTCTTTAGAATTTACAGAGTACGCTGATAGTGGAGTAAAACAGCAAATCAATAAGCAAAAAAAAATAAATTTATTACCACCCTCCATCAACTTTATCATAATCAAAATTGTACAAATAAGTCTTAAATCTTACTACCTCTATCGAATAGCTGCACGCACTAAAGATACCATATCCCCCCTCTACATTAGTATACAAGTTAAATACTGGTTCTGATAATATATCATTTTGCGCACATAGAGCATATTCCACATCTTTAATATATCTATAATAATCTTCGGTAATATGGACCAGATATACAGCAAAATCTAAATATAAGATATCTTCAAGATAAGCCCCGGGCCTCTTTTTCAAGTAATCTGCGGTACCCGTAGGATAACTGGTAAAAATTGTAAAATTGCACTCTCCTCCATTAAATGATTCGTCTGTAATGGTATTGGTAAAGCCTATTTGATTATCCATTATAGATGCGAAAATCCGTTTATCCTCAAATAGTGGATCAAAAGAACCATTGCGGAGATACACCCTCTCATTACACTTAACAATATATATCTGATAATAATCTTTTTCTTTACTAATATCATTAAACACACCAGAAACAACAGTTAGTGAATCTTCATAAATATCATTAACCTTAGGAATTATATTATTGTTTGCAATTTTATATGCAGAAACCAAAGACAATGAATCTGATCCTTGCAGAATTGGAACTTTTGTGGTCGATTTTATATCTGGATAGTAACCACACAAATCATGGATATACAAATCTAATTTATCTCCAGGATGCGACACTTCATTAGTTTGATACAAACCATTCATCAAAGCCAGATTTATAACTTTTGTATCGTTAACGATTATTTTCACATCCAGGGAGTCCAACCGTCCCCCTCCAGTACCTGCGACAGTAATTTCCATAGGATCCCCTGCTACTATATTAGCAACAACTGATAATCGAGGCTCTAAATCAATAATCACCTCAATATTTTTCTCACAAGAAGTTAATGATAGAGTAGATACAATTAACAAAAAGCACTTGATTTTTCTAATCATCATTTGGTTTTATATTTATAATGTTTCCCCTACTATTATCATAACCCTCCATTGAAGAATTGTCAGTATACCATCCATTATAATCTCCATCCCATCCCCAATTCATATGGAAATACTTATGATTCATAGTACTTGACCTATAATTTGTATTCTCTACATATTCCAACTCTCCAAAAATAGATATGGTCATCAGTTTATATATTCTATATGAGTTATAACTTGTAGATCCATCACACACCCAGGCATGCCCACTGGAACTTGATTGTCCGTGCATAAATATTGGACCATAGTTAGATAATACATAGGGGACATTCGTATTACTCGGAGTTGCATCCAGAAAGTCATAATCTTCACTACGCAACATTGATTTTATTTGATATACATTTGTTTCGCCAGTTTGAGAATTTGTAGCAATTCTATCCCTAATATTCTTTAGAAAAACGCCAATACTATCAATATTGGTTATTTTGCCTACCCATGACCAATCACTATACTTTCCATGATACCACAATATTTGCCCAATTGCTACAGTACCACATCCTAAAGGATAATCACCATCTAACTGATCATTGTACACTCCTTCCTGATGCCATTCTGTACTTAACATATAATTATTATAATTCGGCTGATTTGCTTCAGATTTTTTCAATACAAAACTTGTATTATGATATTCATCTCCATAATCTTCAGCATTTCTTGCTATCGTCCTAAATTCTTCTAAAACTTCTATTGGTAAACCATCTATCACGTCCTCTGTAATTGAGTATACATCATAACCTTCTTGTTGCCATGTCAATACACTTTGTCCAATAAATGATGTTAATTCATCACTATTTCTAGTTAGACAAGTCTCAGGTAAATTTCTTTCTTCATATACCTTCCAGGCCTCCATCTCTGCTTTCACTTCAGACATTGGCAGTTTATGTTTCCTGTTTATCTCTTTTTTGTAACTGTCTACATATAGGCTGACTCCATTCAATGTATCTGTATCAAAGCTGCCTTTGTCGGAATATGCTAATATTGGGTAATGTTTCTTCGTAGAGGATACAAGAACCCATCCTCCCCCTTCATAATTGACCACATAAACTCCAAGTTCCGATTCCGAATCCTTAAATTCATTAACGCTTCTAACCCTCTTTGACGAATTGCTCTTGGTTACTTCTGCACCTTTAAAAGAAAATAGATTTGCAACCTTTACTGCGTCTGTTGACTTGATTACAGTATCGGTTTTACTTACATATAATCCGTTATCAATTAATGTAACAATATCCGCAGATGACACGTTCATATCTTTGCTGCAAGACATAATAGTAAAGATAAGTACCGGAAGTGTTCTAATTAAAACTCTTTTCATAAGTTCCATATTCATATATTATTTAAAGTTTAGCAATTACTCTTTAACATAAACGTGAAATATCCTATTTCACTTACTCTCTTTGGGAATTATTTTTTCTTTCTCTATGCTAAATTATAAAGAAAACACGCAAACGCAAAAAAAGAGCCTACATCGCGATAGATTATAGACTCTTTTAGATATCGTTACTTCAAACTCTAAAGCCCTTTCGCCACCTCTTCGGCTCTCTTCATCACCCTTAGGAAGTTTCCTCCAAGAATACCTTTGATATCTTCATCAGAGTAGCCTCTGGCTTTTAGTTCTTCTGTGAAAAGTGGGAATTTGCTGATATCCCTTACACCCTCAGGAGGTGTTTCGATACCGTCAAAATCTGAACCCAGACCTACGTGTTTTGCACCTACAAGCTTGACTACGTGATCAATATGATCTACTACCCTCTTGTATGATGGTGCTGGGAAGTTCGCCAATTTCTTCTCTACCTCGTGATATGCCGCCCTCTTTTCATCATTATCGGGCTCCATACGTGATGCCAACTGCTTGGCATCAAAATCATCAGCCAACTCGCTGAATTCGTCCGAAGCGAAAGAATCATCGATAAATGCAGGGTAGAAGTTGATCTGGATTACACCATCATTCTCAGCAAGAGCCTTGATCATTTCATCTGTCATATTGCGTCTGTGACCACAAAGCGCTCTACAGCAAGAGTGTGTAGCAGCCACCGGAGCTTTAGAGTATTTGATTACATCGTAAAAAGCTTCATCAGAGATATGTGACACATCGATAACCATACCCAATCGGTTCATCTCAGCGATAACCTCTTGTCCGAAAGGTGAAACGCCGCCCCATCTCTTCTCTTTAGGTCCGCAAGAGTCACAGATGTCATTGTTGCCTGCATGGGTAAGTGTCATATATCTTACACCGAAACGGTAGAACAGTCTCAACATATGGAGATCTTTCTGTATAGGAAGACCATTTTCCATACCCAAGAAGATAGAGATAAGACCTTTTTTCTTATTCTCAAGTGCCTCTTCCACAGAGAATGCGAATGCCACTTTATCTTTATTCTGATCCACAGCATCATAGGTACGTGAAAGCAGTTCCAATGCCCTTCTGGTAGCTGCATCAGGGGTAAGGCTATTTGATGTGTAAAGGGCAAAGAATGCACCATCCACACCACCCTCTTTCATCCTTACAAAATCCACGTGGCATCTGTCCATACGTTGGCCGAGGTCCACATTTTCCAAAAGCATACTAGGGGTATCGCAGTGAGAATCAAGCACAAAGGCTTCTTGATGTAATTTATCCATATATTAAGATTTTAAAATTTGTCTGTTATTCCACAAAGTTAACAAATTCTATCTCTTTTTCAAAGATGCACCACCCGATATATCATCCACTTCAAGTTTCACTACACTACTGTTATAATGCAACTTGGATGCACCGGAAAGATCCACCTCCAGATGTTTTAACACCTCCACTGTAGCCGAAGAAGCACCGGAAAGGTCTACACCTGCAGCATCACACACCATTTTGGTCCCATCTATCTTGGATGCACCGGAGCCCTCTAGATCCATAGATTTTGTCTTACCTGACAATACTATTTTTGCAGCACCCGAACAATCGAGATCCAATTCTCCGCATTTGACGTTAAGATTCACATTGGAGGCACCACTTGCATCCAGAGTACAATCATCAAAAACACCTTCCAGATTAAGTTTTGAGGCACCGGAAATATCAAAATCCCCCTCTCTTGCCCTCACGCAGAGTTTTTTCACTTTAGAAGCACCGCTGAACATACCTTTGAACTCCTGCACTTTAAACTCCTCATCAGAATAGAAAGTCGAAGCACCCGACATGTCAAGCTCACAAAGCTCTTTCACTGCGACCTCCGCTTCAAACACCTTATCACCAATGTTTTTCGACAATTTCCATGGCAACTTTTCACTATCGATACCGATAAACAGGACACCATGAGCTACATGAGCCACCAGATAAGGCTCATACTCCTGATCTATAGTGATGGTCACACTTGGTTTTGACGATTTCACCACAGTAACATCAAAACTGTAAGACACATCCATTTTTGTAAAATTCCCAACCTTGATATCCTTTGTAATATTTGCAGCTGAGACACTTGCCGAGAAAGCCACAATAGCGGCCAAAACCAAAAAAATCTTCTTCATAACTATCTGCTTTTTACAATTGTTCTTAATTCCAAAATTCCATTCAATTTATCCTGATAATACCCCTTCATTATCGCCAATTTCTCTGAAGCGCGCATTTCATCAGGAAGTAGCGACATTAACGGAATACTCTCATTACTAATATTTTCTATTATCTCATTTAAAGTTCCTATTTCACTAACATTTACAGACATTTGGAGCTCTGCTGTGATTTTTGCCACCTCATGACAATACCTCTCATACACCCTCACCATCTCCCTTTCAGGGGTATAAAATCCCCAAGCAATACCAATCCCCAACAGCACCGCCACAGCTGCAGCCACCCCTATTCCTCTCTTGTAGAGCCTCCATACCGGGGCCTTTTCTGACTTCTCCATCCTGGTCAGGAATCTCCTGAAATCCCCCTCCATAGGGATCTCAGAATCAAATACAGACCTGTATTGTGAAATTATGTTATCCAATTCATTCATAGCTCGTTGACAATTTTAATTAACCTCTCCTTTCCCCTCATATACTGGCTTCTTACCGTACTCTCCTTCACATCCATAATCTGGGCCACCTCCTCATAATCAAACCCCTCAAACAAGATCATCGAGAGTACTGCCCTGTATCCGTCGGGGAGCCTCGCCATCCCCTCCTTTATCTTCGGGACCATATCAGCTCCATCCCGCCACTTCACATCACCCGTTTTCTCTTTGACATCAGCCTTATACTCCTCCAGAAATTCAAGATTCCTTTTCTTTTTTCGCAGCCTGTCTATTGCCCCCCTCACTGTGCATTTCACCAGCCAAGCTTCTTCTTTAGGTAACTCAAGGGACATTCCTGATTTCAAATACTTTATCATAGCATCCTGCATCACCTCCTCAGCATCCATTCTATCACCCGATATCCTGTATGCGGTGTTATACAGACGCCCCCTGTACCTATTATAAAATATATTGATCTCCTCTCTTGTCATCTCAAGTTTGTCTCCATAAATATAACGAAAAAGGATGCAAGTTTGTTGCATCCTCTCTCTAAATATTCTCAAAAAATATCCTAAAGTTTACCACCCCTTTGGCGGACCGCCTCATAAAGACACACCGCAGTGGCTACAGAGACGTTGAGAGAACTGATCTCCCCTGCCATCGGTATTTTGGCCTTATCGTCACATAGGGCAAGCATCGAATCTGAGATCCCTTTACCTTCAGAACCCATAACAATAGCTGTAGGCTTGGTAAAATCTACGCCGTAAATATCCTTATCGCTCTTTTCGGTAGCACCCACAATCTGAAATCCCTGCTCTTTAAGATACATGGCAGGCAGTCGGAGATTTTGGGTCTTTGCCACATTGATACGGAGCAATGCACCTGCAGATGCTTTGATACCTTCTGATGTGATGGCAGCACCACCTTTAGCCGGAACAATGATTCCTGAAGCACCGGCACACTCTGCTGTACGGGCGATAGCTCCGAGGTTGCGGACATCGCTCACACCATCAAGCATAACGAAAACAGGGGCAGAATGCTGCATAAAAGCCAGGTCAACCATCTCTTCAAATGGAGTATAGTCAATCTTTGAAAATAAAGCAATTACGCCCTGGTGATTACCCTTGCATATTTTATTGAGACGCTCTGCCGGCACGAATTGTGCCTGAATCCCTTTCTCTTTCAAAAGCTCCATAAGATCCCTGAATTGGGGAGAATCAAGCCCCTGCTTCAGCATCACCTTATCGATATTCTTCCCGGCACGCACAGCCTCCATTACAGGGTGCATCCCAAATAGGTAATTCAATTTTTCTTCCATATCTATTTCCAATTAATTTTCTGACAACATTAACCACTCCTCCATCTTGATATCCAGCTCCCTCTTCAACTCCAGATACTCTCTGGTGAGCGAGTCTATATCTGTCCCCGCCTCCGGAGCAGCGAGTTTGCCCTCTATCTCTTTCATCTTCTCTTCGAGGGTCCTGATCTTCTTTTCACAGATCTCCACCTGTTTCTGTTTGCGTCGAAGCTCTTTCTGCTCCTCATACGAGAGTTTTGCACCCTTCTCCTCTGCAGGAGCTGGTGCAGGAGCCGCTTTCTTAGGTGAAGCCACCTCTTTTTTACTTTCTACTGACTGAATTTCAAGTTCCGAAAGATTCTCTATCTTCCTCCTCTCAAGGAATGCCGAGATTCCTCCCAGATGCTCCTTTATCTTTCCATCCCTGAACTCATACACCTTATCTACCAGACCATCAAGGAAGTCCCTATCGTGGGATACAATAACCAAAGTACCATCATACTTGACAAGAGCCTGCTTCAAAATATCTTTTGACCTGATATCCATATGGTTTGTAGGCTCGTCGAGTGCGAGCAGATTGTACGGTTTGAGGATAAGTTTGGCCATAGCCAGACGCGATCTTTCACCACCGCTCAAAACAGCCACCTTCTTCTCTATATCTTCACCCCTGAACAGGAATGCTCCAAGGATATCCCTGAGTTTGAATCTGATATCACCCACAGCGACCTTATCCAATGTATCAAATACAGTGTCGTTCTTATCGAGAATATCCTCCTGATTCTGGGCATAATAACCCATAGAGACATTGTATCCTAAAGCAGCTTCACCCTCCAATGGGTAAAGTTCTGAGGTAAGTATCTTCATCATAGTAGATTTTCCCTCACCGTTACGCCCCACAAAAGCCACCTTTTCACCCCTCATGATGGTCATATCAGCATCTTTGAAGACCACTTTGCGGCCATTGTCATAACCTGCCGCCATCTCCCTCACCTTAAGTACCACATCACCTGAACGTGGTGCTGGGGGGAATTTGACACTAAGTGCAGAGTTGTCCTCCACCTCCACCTCTATCCTCTCAAGCTTGTCAAGCTGCTTTATTCTGGACTGCACCTGATTGGATTTGGTTGGTTTGTATCTGAATTTCTCGATAAACTCCTCAGTCTTCTCGATCATCCTCTGCTGGTTCTCGTAGGCAGCCCTCTGCTGCGCCATCCTCTCCGCACGAAGCTCTTTGAACTTGCTGTAGGATACCTTATAATCGTGAATTTTGCCGAGCATTATCTCCACTGTCCTATTTGTCACACGATCCAGAAATCTCCTGTCGTGGGAGATCAGAAGCAGTGTCCCCGAATAAGAAGTAAGATAATCTTCGAGCCACTGGATAGACTCGATATCGAGGTGGTTGGTGGGCTCATCCAGCATTATCACCTTTGGCCTTTTCAAAAGCACTTTAGCCAGCTCCACACGCATATTCCACCCTTGGGAGAATGTACCCCTCTTTCTTTCCAGCTCCTCTTTTTTGAATCCAAGACCTATTAGGGTCTTTTCGGCCTGCAGCCTCGGAGAATCCGACTGGGCAAACGCAAGCCTGTCATTTATATCGTTGAGCTCCTCAATAAGTTTGTGGTACCCAGCAGATTCATAGTCTGTACGGGTTGCGAGCTCAGTATTTATCTGTTCCATCCTGTCCTGCATCGCAAACATATCTGCAAATGCAGTCATCGCCTCATCTATCACACTTCTATCCTTCGAATACTCCATTATCTGCGGAAGGTATCCGATAGTGATATCCTGCGGCTTGAGAATTCTCCCTTCCGTAGGGGACTCCACCCCCATTATCAGCTTAAGGATGGTCGATTTACCTGCCCCATTTTTACCTACAAGGGCAATATGTTCACCATCGCTGATATGGAAATTGATACTATCAAGAAGGGTAAAACCGCCGAACGAGACGGTCAAATCGTTGATTGAAATCATTCTTCTGCCTCCTCCACTTTTTCTTTACACATCAATATCGACATTTCATACAGCATATAGAGCGGCAGCGCCACCATAAAGAGTGTAAAGGCGTCACCCGATGGGGTAATTACTGCAGCCAGAACCATCAGCACCACCACTGCATGCTTCCTGTACTTGCGGAGCAGACCCTTGTGGATCACACCCAGTCTCGAGAGGATAGCGGCCAATGCAGGCATCTCGAACACAATTCCCATCACCAGAATCAGCCTGATAAACATCGCAATATAGGATGAAAGGGAGATCTGGTTAGGGACATCAGGGCTCACCTGATATGTTCCCAGAAACCTTAGGGTCAATGGAAATACGAAAAAGTACCCCACTGCCACACCTGTATAGAAAAGGATAGATGCAAATCCGAACGCACTCTTGATTACCCCCTTCTCATTGGAATAGAGGGCTGGGCTTATAAATCCCCAAATGAGATAAATAATAAAGGGGAATGCTACCACAAAGGCGAGGTAGAAAGAGACCTTTATATGGATAAAGAACTGCGCTGCAAGATCGATATTGATCAGCTCAAGCGAGAATTCATCCAATGGGCTCAGCCCAATAAGTGCAAATAATGCATTGAACCAGCGGTACAATGCAAAATCGTCCCCAATAGGGGCAAGAATCACATCATTGAAGACGTAGTCCTTCCCGATAAAGATTACCACCATAAAGAGCAATATAAGACCGAGCCCACGGAAAATAACTTTCCGCAGCTCGTCCAAGTGCTCCCAAAATGTCATCTCTTGAGCCACTACTCTACTTCTTGTCTGAGTTTAGGGAATCGTTAATCTCTTTGGTCTCCTTATCAAGATCAAGTTCATCCTGCACATCCTTCATCCCATCCTTGAAACTTTTCACACCTTTACCGATACCTTTCATAAGCTCAGGAATCTTCTTACCACCGAAGAAAAGTAGTACGATAAGTGCGATAACGATAATTTCAGTCATTCCGATTGACCCTAGAAACAATAATGTTAACATATATAACAATTTAGTTAAATTAATTTATTTACAATCGTTTACAACGGCTTTTTTGAAAGCATCTACAAATTCTTGAGGCGCTCTGATAGGGCGGCGGGTATCTTTGTTCAAAAACCCGAGCACCACCTCACCTTCACACACCAGATCCCCATTCTGATTGAAGATCCGGGTAGAAACTTCCACCTTGGCCATAGGCTCCTTCTCCACTCTGGAGACAATTCTCAACTTGTCTCCGAGCTTCGCAGGGGTCTTATATTTGCAGGAGACAGAACTCACCGGCATCACAAATCCGAACTCCTCGAACTTGGATACAGGGAGACCGAGATCATCCATCATCTTCCCCCTACCACACTCGAAATAGCGGATATAGTTGGAGTGATGGACTATCCCCATCTGATCGGTCTCGTAATAACGGACCTCCAATTCCATCTCAGACTGGTACAACATCTCTATTTTTTAAGATTAGCTATACTGTTCTTCAAGTTTTCAATTTTGGTGGTAGCATCGCTCTGTTTCTTCCTCTCCATAGCCACTACAGCCTCTGGTGCATTCTGAACAAATCTCTCATTTGAAAGTTTTGCCTCCACACCCTTCAAGAACTTGGTCAAGTGGGCGATTTCAGCCTCCATTTTAGCGATCTCCTCCTCTGCATTCACCATACCGGTCAATGGTACGAAGAACTCGATAGTGTCCACCATAAATGCTGCTCCATTAGCACTGTTGTCGATATTTTCGACGATGCTTACCTCAGAAAGGTTTGCCATTCTCTTCACTACTGAGACGATCTTCTCAGGGAATGCACCTTTAATTTGAAGGGTAAGAGCCTCTTTTGGTGAAAGACCTTTTGACTGGCGGATATTTCTGATAGAAGCAATAGCACCCACACCCTGTTCAAAAGCGTGGATAGTCTCAGCACTGTACTCACCTGCCTTAGGCATAGGCTGAAGCATAATGGTCTCACCCTCTTTTCTCTCCTCGATATTTTGCCATAGCTCTTCAGTAATGAAAGGCATGATAGGGTGAAGAAGTCTCAGAAGCTTCTCGAAGAATACGATAGTGGCATCATAAGTCACCTTATCGATAGGTTTGCCGTATTCAGGCTTGATTACCTCAAGATACCATGCACAGAAGTCATCCCAGAAGAATTTGTAAAGGGTCATCAAAGCATCTGACAATCTGAACTTGGTGAACATATCATCCACAGTCTCGATGGTTTGTGAAAGTTTGTTCTCAAACCACTCTGCAGCAAGTTTGGAGTGCTCGCTTTGAGGCGCATCAGCGCTCACCTCCCATCCTCTGATCAGACGGTAAGCGTTCCAGATCTTGTTACAGAAGTTACGTCCTTGCTCCACCTGTGACTCATCGAAGAGGATATCGTTACCTGCAGAGCTGCATAGAAGCATACCCAAACGTACACCGTCTGCACCATATTGCTCCATAAGTTTGATAGGGTCTGGAGAGTTACCAAGAGATTTTGACATCTTTCTGCCAAGCTTATCCCTTACAATACCGGTCAAATATACATTTCTGAAAGGTACATCCTGACAGAACTCATTGCCGGCCATAATCATACGTGCCACCCAGAAGAATAGGATCTCAGGTGCAGTGATAAGGTCATTTGTAGGGTAATAGTATGCAAGCTCAGAGTTTGGAGTCTGATCAGGGTGACCAGGTTTTGATGCATCAAATACAGATACAGGCCACAACCATGAAGAGAACCATGTATCAAGTACGTCATCATCCCTTCTCAAATCCTCCATCTTCACTGAAGGATCGATCTTTTGGGCAGCAGCCAATGCCTCTTCAGCTGTAGCTTCTACCACGAAATCACCGTTTGGAAGGTAGTATGCAGGGATTTGCTGACCCCACCAAAGTTGACGTGAGATACACCAGTCACGTACATTCTCCATCCAGTGACGATATGTATTTCTGAATTTGTCTGGTATAAGTTTGATCTCACCATTCTCCACTTTAGCAAGCGCATCTTTTGCAAGATCTTCCATCTTCAAGAACCATTGGAGAGATAGTCTTGGTTCAATAACCGCATTTGTCCTCTCTGAGTAACCCACTTGTGACAAGTAGTTCTCCTCTTTCTCCAGGTGACCGGCCTCATCAAGCATCTTGGTAATCTTCTTACGTGCCACAAACCTATCCTCACCTACCAGGATTTGGGCCTTCTCGTTCAAGCATCCGTGCTCGTCGATAATGTCAATCACAGGAAGTTTGTGTTTGATACCCAACTCATAGTCATTGATATCGTGTGCAGGGGTCACTTTCAAACATCCTGTACCGAAGTCCATAGTCACGTAGCTGTCTTCGATGATAGGGATCTCTTTGTTGATAAGTGGAACGAACACTTTTTTACCTTTAAGGTAGTGATATCTCTCATCTTCAGGGTTGATACATACAGCAGCATCGGCCATGATAGTCTCAGGACGAGTGGTAGCGATAACTATGTATTTGTCAGAAGGTTTGCCATCCTCTGAGATGAAATATCTCAAATAGTAAAGTTTGGACTGGGTCTCTTTACGGATTACCTCTTCATCACTCACAGCTGTAAGGGATTGTGGATCCCAGTTGACCATTCTCACACCACGATAGATGTAACCCTTCTTGTAGAAGTATACAAATGTATTTATAACAGCCTCACTTAGTGGCTCATCCATAGTAAATTTGGTTCTGTCCCAATCACAGGAAGCTCCAAGTTTCTTAAGCTGCTCCAAGATGATGCCGCCATGTTTCTCTTTCCACTCCCATGCATGTTTGAGGAACTCCTCACGGGTAAGTGAAGATTTCTCTATCCCCTGCTCTTTAAGCTTGGCTACCACTTTCGCCTCAGTCGCAATAGATGCGTGGTCAGTACCCGGCACCCAGCAAGCATTCTTACCGTTCATCCTGGCTCTGCGGACCAACACATCCTGAATGGTATTGTTCAACATATGTCCCATGTGGAGCACACCGGTAACGTTTGGTGGTGGGATTACGATAGTATAAGGCTCTCTCTCATCCGGTTCTGAGTGAAAATATTTGTTTTCCAGCCAATAAGCATACCACTTGTCTTCTACCTCAAGCGGATTGTATTTTACAGGTAATTCCATAAAGTATTTATAATCTGTTATATATTTCCAATTATTATTACAATCTGCAAATTTACATATTTTATTCCTATCTTTGTGCATAGTAACATTCAAATTATTATGGAAAGTAACCAAAAAAATCCCCAAGGGAAAGAATTGAGCCTGAATCTGCCCGAAGAGGTAGCCAAAGGGAGCTATGCAAACCTTGCTATCATCACCCACTCTACCAGTGAGTTCATCATAGATTTCGCCAAAATCCTCCCAGGAATCCCCCAGCCCTCTGTCACTAACAGGATCATTATGACCCCTGAGCACGCAAAACGCCTTGCAAGGGCATTGGAGGACAATATTGCCAAGTTCGAGAGCCAGTTCGGAGAGGTCAAACTACCTGAGCAGAAAATGGTTCTCCCACCTATGGGATTTGGTCCAAACACCCCTAACGCCTAATGAATATCTCCATCATAGGTGCCGGAAATATGGCACACAGACTCGGCATTGCCCTCAGAGATGCAGGTCACACCCTCCAGAAAGTGTGGTGCAGAAAGAGTGATGCCGGATCAAAACTTGCCTCCATACTCGCAGCAGAAGGTGGCATCACCCGCTTTACCCCAGATTTGGGGGATCTGCTCGACTCGGAGCTCATAATAATAGCAGTCTCCGACAATGGAATCGGCGAAGTGGCCTCAAATCTGACAGGCAATGCAAAAGAGAACCCATCCGGGGGAAAACCGATAGTGGTCCACACATCGGGGGCAACACCTATCGACGCACTCGCACCACTTATGGAGGGGGGATTTCCTTGCGGAGTCCTCTACCCTATGATGACCCTCAGCAAAAACAAGAATATCGATTTCAAAGAGGTGCCGCTACTCATAGAGCACACCGATGAAAATACCGTAGAGGTGCTGAAAAACATTGCATTTACCCTCCGTTGCGAATACTTCTCGTGCGACTCGGCACAAAGGCTGAAAATGCATTGCGCAGCTGTATTTGCATCAAACTTCGTAAATTACGCCCTCAGCCTCGCATTCGAGCTTGCCGGGGACAAAGCACCTTACCTCATCCCTACCGCCATAGAATCGGTCCGCAAATGCTGCATGATTCACCCCGACAAGGTCCAGACCGGCCCTGCACTCAGGGGTGACACCAAGACTATGGAGAAACATATCGGGCTTCTGAATGGACTCGGACTGGATGAGCACGAAGAGATTTACAAAATCATAAGCAGAAACATCCCCTCAAGGGTAAAGAAATAGAACAATATGGCAAACTATAAAACAAAACTTCACCAGATAAAGGCCTTCGCATTCGACGTGGATGGTGTCTTTACCGACGGCATATTCCAGTGCACTGCAGATGGGGACCTTCTCCGTTCCTACAACGCCAAGGACGGTTTCGGCTTGAGGACAGCCCTCACCAACGGATACCCTGTGGCGATAATCACAGGAGGATGTTCAAAAAGCATATCCAACCGCTTCCTCCCCATCGGGGTAAAAGATGAGGATCTCTATCAGAATTCGAGAAACAAGATTCCCGATTTCCAGGACTTCTGCAGCCGTTACGGACTCAAGCCCGAAGAGGTCGCCTTTATGGGTGACGACATCCCCGACATCCCCATTCTTCAGGTATGCGGACTTGCTGTTTGCCCTGCTGATGCAGTACCTGAAGTAAAAGCGGTATGTGATTATGTATCTGCATTTAATGGAAGCAAAGGATGTGTCAGAGATTTAATTGAACAAGTACTTAAAATTCACGGAAAATGGTTCTATCAGACAGACGCGATTTCAGGATAATTCTGGGTTCGGCATCACCTCGCCGCAAGGAACTTTTATCACTTTTGGGGTTTGAATTCACAGTCGAACTCCCTGCAGACAATGACGAAAGCTATCCTGAAGACACCCCATACACAGAGATTCCAAGAATAATATCCCTTAAAAAATCCCATTCATTCGGCAGACCCCTTGAAGAGGATGAGGTTCTAATCACTGCCGACACTATGGTTTTCGGCCCGCAGAACAACCCTCTGGGCAAACCCAAAGATGCGGCAGATGCCTACAAAATGCTCGCTGCACTCTCCGGATACACACATGAAGTTATCACTGGAGTGACTATCAGAACAGTTAAAGGAGTACATACATTCTCCACATCTACAGAGGTGACATTCAGAGATTTGACAGACGAGGAAATCTATTACTACATAGAGAAGTTCCGCCCCTATGACAAGGCAGGCGGATACGCCATCCAAGAGTGGATCGGTGCGACAGGAATCACCTCGATCCAAGGGTCCTATTTCAATGTAGTGGGGCTACCTATCCAGAGACTCTACGAAGCACTCAAGACACTGCTGTAGGGACTAACCTTTACACATATCGCATGCTCCGCAATCAGGACTCTCCATCTGTCCGAAATAGCGGAGCAGCCTTCTGCTTCTGCATGGCGGATTATCGTCATCCACAGGGTGTGATACGTAGTCTATAACCGATCTTAACCTCTTGCCGAAGTTCTCTTTCCTCTCCTCATAGTACCTCTTCGATATCTTTAAGTTATCCGGGGTAAGTCTCTCATTGTTAATAAATATAAGAGGAGAACGTGACTGCGGTACATACTCTATCACCTTCATTCTTGAGAGCTCTATAAGGATCCTTTTAACCTCCTGCACACTCTGGCGGAGCATCTTGGCGATATACTCTTCATCTATCGAGACAAAATGTGAGAAGAGTGCCGGATATATTCTCATGATAGCCTTAAGAAAAGCATCCATTCCAGGGTCTGAAAGCTGGATTCTATACAGATCATCCCTATTTACCGAGAACATTATCCTGCTGGGGTTATCAATCTCCTCTGTAACGCTCCAGTATCCAGAAAGCTCAATATATTTGATGGCATAATATGCAGTGGCCGAATGGAGCCCGAAATGCCTTGAAAAGTCCATCAGGTTAAATTTGCGGGTAGCACCTTCCCCATCCCCATAGGCTATCCCCAGATACATGAACATCTTCTGGTAGATATCCGAGATGTACTCAAGAGGGGGAAATGAGACCTGGAATATCCTTTTCAGCCTCACAAGATCTGTCTTATTCCAAAGAAGCACAGCCTTCGAATTCAGGCCATCCCTACCTGCACGGCCCGCCTCCTGGAAATAGGATTCAAGGGACTCAGGGAGATCTATATGGCACACAAACCTCACATCGGGCTTATCTATACCCATTCCGAAGGCATTGGTTGCCACCATCACCCTCAAATCACCCTTTTTCCATCTGTCCTGCTTTATAGAGCGCATCTCCTTCCCTACACCTGCATGATAGAAATCGGCATCTACGCCCTGTGACTGAAGGAATTGTGCTATCTCTTCAGCTTTTTTCCTCTCCCTCACATAGACAATACCGCTTCCGGGAGAGCTGTTGCACGCTTTTACCACATTGCCAAGCTTATTTTCACACTCCCTAACGATATAGGCGAGATTAGGGCGCTCAAAGCCCGATTTGAGGAGGTTTCTCTCCTTGAACCCGAGGGTATCCATTATATCTTCTGCCACTTTGGCTGTAGCTGTGGCAGTAAGGGCAATAAATGGGACATTCTCCCCCACCACATTGCGGAGCTCTTTTATAAGAAGATAATCCGGTCTGAAATCGTAACCCCACTGTGATATGCAGTGAGCCTCATCCACCACTATATAATTGACCTCCATTTTTGCCACTCTGGCGAGGAAAATATCTGTTCTGAGCCTCTCCGGAGAGACATACAGGAACTTATAATCGCCATAAATGGCATTATCCAGGGCAACATCTATCTCGTGGTAGGTCATCCCGGAATATATTGCAAGAGCCTTAATCCCCTTATTCTTAAGGTTCTGTACCTGATCCTTCATCAGGGAGATAAGGGGTGTCACCACAATGGCAATACCGGGTCTCTTCATGGCAGGTATCTGGAAGCATATTGACTTGCCCCCTCCAGTGGGGAGAATGGCAAGGGTATCCCTGCCGGAAAGCGCACTCTCAATAATCTCACGCTGCATCGGCCTGAACGTACTGTAGCCCCAGTATTTTGTTAATAACTTCTCCAAAATATTACCTCCAAGTATTGTTTTTACAAAGTTAAATAATATATCTTTGCGTGGAAATTTTCGGCAGATTTTTTGCAGGAAGAAAAAGTAAATGATTAACAATAAATAGATAAACAAAAAATATTCAATTATGAACACAATCGATCTAAGCAAGTACGGTATCACTGGGGTTTCAGAGGTTGTCTATAACCCTGATTACGATACACTTTACAAAGATGAGCTAAACCCAGAACTTACTGGTTATGAGACTGGCGTAGTTACAGAGCTTGGTGCTGTAAACGTTATGACAGGTGTTTACACCGGCCGTTCTCCTAAAGATAAATTTTTCGTAATGGATGAAACTTCTAAAGACACTATCTGGTGGACTTCAGAGGAGTACAAAAACGACAACAAACCTGTAACCAAAGAGACTTGGGCAGAACTTAAGAAATTGGCAGCTGAAGAGCTTTCTAACAAGAAACTTTATGTAATGGATACTTTCTGCGGTGCTAACGAAAACACCCGCCTGAAAATCCGTTTCATTATGGAGGTTGCTTGGCAAGCTCACTTCGTTAAGAATATGTTCATCCGCCCTACTGAGGAGGAACTTGCTAACTTCGGTGAGCCAGATTTCGTAGTTCTTAACGCTTCTAAAGCTAAAGTTGAGAACTATAAAGAGCTAGGTCTTAACTCTGAGACAGCTGTTGTATTCAACCTTACTGAGAAAATGCAGGTTATCCTTAACACCTGGTATGGTGGTGAGATGAAAAAAGGTATGTTCTCATACATGAACTATCTTCTTCCTCTTAAAGGTATCGCATCTATGCACTGCTCTGCAAACACCGGTAAAGATGGTGACACTGCTATCTTCTTCGGTCTTTCAGGTACCGGTAAAACTACCCTTTCAACTGACCCTAAACGTCAGCTGATCGGTGATGACGAGCACGGTTGGGATGACGACGGTGTATTCAACTTCGAAGGTGGTTGCTACGCTAAAGTTATCAACCTGTCTAAAGAGAACGAGCCAGATATCTATGGCGCTATCAAGAAAGATGCTCTTCTTGAGAACGTAACTGTAGATGCTAATGGTAAGATCGACTTCAACGACAAGAGCGTTACTGAGAACACCCGCGTTTCTTACCCTATCTACCACATCAACAACATCGTTAAACCTGTTTCTAAAGCAGGTCACGCTACCAAGGTTATCTTCTTGACAGCTGACGCATTCGGTGTGCTTCCTCCAGTATCTAAGCTTACTCCTGAGCAAACCAAATACTACTTCCTAAGTGGTTTCACCGCAAAACTTGCTGGTACTGAGCGTGGTATCACTGAGCCAACTCCTACCTTCTCAGCATGTTTCGGTGCTGCATTCCTTTCACTACATCCTACCAAATATGGTGAGGAGCTAGTTAAGAGAATGGAGAAAGTGGGTGCTACTGCATACCTTGTAAACACAGGCTGGAACGGTACAGGCAAACGTATCTCTATCAAAGATACCCGCGCTATTATCGACAGAATCCTTGACGGTTCTATGGATAAAGCTGAGACCATCACCATCCCTATGTTCAACTTGGCTGTTCCTACTCAGCTTGCTGAGGTTGACACACACATCCTTGACCCTCGCAACACCTATGCTACTCCAGCAGAGTGGGAAGAGAAAGCTAAAGACCTTGCAGGTCGTTTCGTGAAGAACTTCAAGAAATTTGAAGGCAATGAGGCAGGTAAAGCTCTTGTAGCTGCCGGTCCTCAACTATAATACAGTTTCACGACTAAACAGAGACAAGGGGCCCGGCAAAAGGGGCCCCTTTGTTTATTTACCAACACATAAAAAATGAAGAAAGTGATTTACATAGTATTAGGAACCATTTTAGGGGCTATCGCCATATTCCTCATCGCATCAGCTGTTCTGGAGCACAGGCCAGCCCCTCTGGAGGAGGCGATCCACTACCCTCCTTTGACATCATCATCAGATGCAGCCATCCAGGATACCATGAAGATTATGACCTGGAATATAGGCTATGCTGGGCTTGGGGACAATATGACTTTCTTCATGGATGGAGGCAAGGATGTCAGGGACACCAGAGAGAGGACCCGGCACAACCTCGACAATATCATTGCGACTATCCGGGCACAGAGCCCCGACATTGTCCTCCTTCAGGAGGTAGATGTAAACTCACACCGCACTTACCATATAAATGAAGTGCAGGCCCTTCAGGAGGCTTTCCCTGAGTATCACATCTATTTTGCCTCAAATCTCAAATCGTGGTTCATACCCACCCCTGTCAAAGAGCCTATCGGAGAGACACACGGAGGAATTGCCATTATGAGCAGATTTGCAGCAGATTCTGCCATCAGACATCAGTATCCCTCACGATTCCCATGGCCTGTAAGTATGTTCAATCTCAAAAGATGTCTCCTTTCGGCACATTTCACTCTGCCGGATGGTGAAGAGCTGATTATAGGCAATACCCACTGCTCTGCATTTGACGACGGCTCCATGAGAAAACAGGAGACAGAGTATCTATACAGGTTCCTCAACTCCAAAAGGTCATGCAGGTTCATAATCGGAGGTGACTGGAACCAATATCCGGAAGGGTATACACCTTCCGATAAAGAATTGAGTGACAAATATTTTATCGTCCAGCCCCTCCCATCAGACAGTCTCAAAAAGATAGGCAGTTTCAAATATGATCCATCCCGTCACACTGCCAGATACAATGACAAGCCTTATGATTCCGAGCACTCTACCAGAACACTGATAGATTACTTCTTCCACTCAGACAACATCACAGCACGGGAGATTACTACCCTCGATCTGGAGTTCAGGCACAGCGACCACAACCCTGTAATCGCCACTATTTCTCTTCAAAAGTAAATACAGGAGATGGTTCCCTGCGTGGAAGACAGAAAAGTTTGATATCCTTGCCCAGTTCATATCCCATAGATGATATGGCCTCGGATGCAGAGTCATACGCCAGGCTTGGGGTATTGTTATTTTCACTCAAGTGGCATAGATATACAGACTTCAGTCCCTTGTGTATCACCATTTTAAGAGCATGAGCACACTGATCGTTGCTCAAATGTCCATTCCCCTCATATATCCTCTTCTTGAGTTCGGGTGCATAATTTCCCCTTATAAGCATATCAAGATCGAAATTGGACTCTATTATCAGATGGTCTGCCATACGGCAATACTCCATAGCTGCCTCCGGAACATCACCCAGGTCTGTCATGAAGACAAATTTCTCACCGAAGAAATCTATATAGTACCCTACAGTCTCCACTGCATCGTGAGGTACGTCAAAAGCGACAAATTTGACACCTCTGTTCTGGACAAAGGTCTCCTTTCTAATCACCCTCTTACACCCTTTTATCATCCCTTTGGTACATGGATGAACCTCCAGAGCCTGATGAATACCGGCCGGTGCATATACGGGGAGAGACAATTTGTCAGCTACTGATCCCAGATATTTGATATGGTCGATATGGTTGTGGGTAACCAGGATCATATCCACATTGGAGATGGACAACCCATTGTCTTCCAACCTTTTCTTTATAGTCCTTCCTCCGATACCCACATCTATCAGAAGGGCTGTCTCTTCATTCCCCAGATAGTAACAATTACCGTTGCTACCACTCGAAAGACTTAAAAACTGTATCATTTCCCCTGCTCCTCCAACTCTTCAAGTTTTTTAGTCACCACTTTATAGAGATCATCTTTGGGATTATAGTGGATAGTGTTGTAACCCAACTTATTGGCAGCCTCTATATTGGCAAGTGAATCATCGATAAAAAGGGATTCCTCTGGCTTGATTTTGGCCTTTTTGGCCATATCATTGAAGATCTTGTCACTCGGTTTGCCGCACTTCATCTTGTATGAGAGGAAAAGGATCTCAAAAAGCTCCTCTATCTTGTACCCTTTATCCTTAAAGAGCTCCCTTACCCTCGACATTCCGATAGGATTGGTATTGCTAAGGAGAAACATCCTGTACTCCCCCTGGAAGAAGAGCAGTGTCTCAATCTTATCCTGTGGGATATCGCACAGGAATCTGTTAAGTGAGTAATCGATCTCCCTATCCTTTATCACCCTCTTCTGCCCATCTTTAATGGGTGAGGCGTTGATTCTGATGATCTGGCGGAATTTCTTCGCTGAGATCTCCCCATTCTCGAATTTTTCGAAGAATCCTATCTGCCTGTAGCTGTTAAGGACCTCTCCAAAATCCTTGTACCCCACAATCTCATCAAATGCCCTCAAGCAGGCTATCCTGTTGAGCGGCACTATCACTCCACCGAGATCAAATATCAGGTTCTTAATCATATAATGTTATTTTTCTTTTCCAAAATCGTATGGTGCCCTGAATATCCCCTTCTCTGTGACTATCCCAGATATAAGTTCTGCAGGGGTCACATCAAATGCTGGATTGTACACCTTAATATTGAAGTCTGTCACTTCACTTGCCGGCCTCTCCTCTATCACAATATCCTTACCGGTCGCACATTTCAAATCTATTGTACTGCTCGGCCCCAACACATAAAATGGGATTCCGAAATGCTTTGCAAGTACTGCAAGGGACATTGTCCCGATTTTGTTGGCTGCATCACCATTTGCAGCCACCCTGTCACACCCCACAAATATCATATCCACCTTCCCCTGAGCCATTACGCTCGCCGCCATATTGTCGCAGATAAGGGTGGCATCCACCCCACTCTTGACCATCTCATATGCAGTCAGCCTCGCACCTTGAAGGAGCGGACGGGTCTCATCCACAAACACCTTGGGTGCAAATCCCCTCTGCTGCGCCAGGTGGACAGGTCCAAGGGCGGTCCCATAACGTGACACCGCCAAATGTCCCGCGTTGCAATGGGTTAAAACCCTCACGCCTGGCTTCATCAGTGTAAGACCATTCTCTGCTATTGCCCTGCACATCAGCACATCCTCCTGCTTGATAGCCTCCGCTTCAGCAAAAAGGGCCCTCTTCAACCCTTCCACGCCTCCGGCAATATTGCCTTCAAGGCAATTCTCCATTCTCTCAAGGGCGTAGCTCAAATTGACCGCAGTGGGTCTTGAGCTCTGCAAATATTGTTTTATCCTCCGGAACTCCGACACGAAATGCTCCACAGGTCCGCCGATGGGCAATACCGAAACATACATACCAAAGGCGGCAGCGACCCCTATTGCAGGGGCGCCCCTCACCTTCAGCAAATATATCGCTTCGTATATCTCCTCGGGGGTGGTCAGGGTAAGGAATACCTCTTCATGAGGGAGACGGGTCTGATCGATGATCCTGACCCCTGTCCTATCCTCATTCCACTCTACCGCGTCGTATTCGAAGAATTTCTCCACCTCTATAGTCTCTCTATAATTTTGGTAAACACTGTAGTCATCCTGTCAGCAGCAGCATTTGCAGCCACTACCACATCCTCACCATCATTTACATAGTCATCTGCATAGTCGTCGTGAGCCTCATTGGTGATCACAGACACTCCAAATACAGGGACTGATGAGTGTCTTGCCACAATAACCTCAGGGATAGTGGACATACCCACTGCATCCGCACCGATGGTTCTGAAATATTTGTACTCAGATGGTGTCTCGTAAGTAGGACCTGTACTTGCCAGATATACACCCTCTTTGAGCTCAATACCGAACTCTGCCCCTATCTCGTGGGCCATCTTCATAAGTTTTGGCTCGTATGGGCGGGTCATATCTGGAAAACGTGGGCCAAACTCATCCAAGTTAGGTCCGATAAGTGGATTTGGAAGAAGGTTCAAATGGTCCTTAATCACCATCAGATCACCCACTTTATAGTCAAAGTTCACACCACCTGCAGCATTGGATACAAACAGGTACTGGATACCCATCTTCACCATCACTCTGATAGGGAGTGTCACTTTATACATTGAGTACCCCTCATAGAAGTGAAATCTCCCCTGCATGGCAAGGACATATTTACCACCAAGCTTACCGAGAATAAAGTTACCTTTATGACCGGTGGCTGTCGATACCGCAAAGTGAGGTATCTCGCTATATTTGACTACGATAGGATCCTCTATCTTGTCAGCCAGTTTACCAAGGCCACTGCCGAGGACGATACCTGCAAATGGTTTTGTATCACCAAATCTGCCCTTCAGGTACTCTACCGCCTCATTTATCTGTATTAGTCTTTCGTCCATATTATTCTGTTTTATAAGTTTTTAGCCAATTTGGCAGCCATTCTGGCTGCATTTTCCAATACCTCTTCCTCTCCAGGGATAACCCTGTTTCTCATTATCACTTTACCATCACAGATCACAGTATCCACACAAGAGCTGTTTGCCGAATAGATAAGATTTGCGAGGAAGTTGTAATTAGGGGTGAATGCAGCAGACTTGGTATTCACCAATACGATATCTGCAAGCTTGCCCTCCACGATCTCACCGGAATTGATTCTGAGTGCTTTTGCCGAATCTTTGGTTGCCATATCCATAATCTCCTGAAGAGGCATTGCCCCGGGATCCTTTCTCCAGGCTTTCTGCATAAGAGCAGATGTCTTCATCGACTCCAGAACATCAAGATTGTTAGAAGATGCTGTGCCGTCTGTACCGAATACCACATTGGCTCCGGCAGCCTTAAGCTCCTTGTATTTGAACATATAGCCCGAAGAGAGTTTCAGGTTTGAGTTGATATTGTGGGTAATGGTAACTCTCCTGTTGCCGAGGATCTCGATATCCTCTTCATCAAGCCATACACCGTGTGCAGCGATAACTCTGTCACTCAACATGCCCAATCTCTTGAATCTCTTCACAGGTGACACCCCATAAAGTTCTATCGAATCCTTCACCTCTTTCTCTGTCTCAGACAAGTGGGTATGGATAAGCAGATCGTGGTCTACTGCAAAGTTTGTGGCCCAGAGCATAGTCTCTTCAGCCACAGTATAACCTGCATGGATACCCACTGAGAACTGCACCCTGTCGCTCCATGATTTGGATTTCTCATAGATCTCCTGACACTCACGCACCTGTCGTGCCTCTTTCTCGGCATCTCCACCACCCAGAATGGTATATGAGAGGTTTGCCCTCATACCTGTCTCCTCCACTGCTTTTACAGCTGTATCTATAAACCAGTACAGATCCAGGAAGCAGGTGACACCACATTTGATCATCTCGATACATGCGAGTTTGGTACCCCAGTATATTGCCTCAGGATCGATATGTTTTTCAAGTCTCCACACCTCGTCAAGCCACTCAAATAGTGGAGCATCTTCCAGACACCCCCTCATAAGTGTCATGGCACTGTGTGTATGCATATTGTACAGACCGGGGATGGCTGTCATATTCTCTCCCGAAATAACCTCATCCGCCGATACATTAATCTCATCTGCTATTTTGCCTATCTTATTCCCTTCGATTAAGATATCTTTTTTCTCCCCGTTCAGGGTAACTTGTTTTATCAATAATGTTCCCATAATTCTCTTACAATTTATCAAAGCAAAGTTAAAAAATATCACAAAGAATAAAAAATATATGGCCCATATTTTTAATTTGAAATCAAATCAAACTTTTTTATTATTTTTTTTAACAATCACTACTAAAATAGCGACTTTTTATTATATTTGCATGATTAAAAGTAAAAAAATGATAAACAGAGAACTCATATCACCCAAAAGCATTGTAGTAGTAGGCGGCTCTGACGACACTCAGAAGCCTGGAGGCAACACACTGAAGAACCTGCTCGACACCCACTATTCGGGTGATTTGTTCGTTGTAAACCCCAAGGCAGATTCTGCCCAAGGGGTCAGATCATACAGAAATATAGAAGATATCCCTGCAGTGGAGTGCGCCATATTGGCCATCCCGGCCAAATTGTGCCTCGATGCTGTCACTACCCTCTGCTACAAGAAGTCGTGCAAGGCGATAATCATCCTCTCTGCCGGTTTCCACGAAGACAGCGCCGAGGGTGCAGAGATAGAGAACAAAATAGCACAAGTGTGCAATGAGTGCGGCACTAGCCTGATCGGCCCTAACTGCATCGGAGTGATGACTCCGGACTACGCAGGTGTCTTCACCCACCCTATTCCCAAGCTCACCCCAGATGGAGCAGCCCTCATTTCAGGTTCCGGTGCCACCATTGTCTTCATATTGGAGGCAGCCATGCAGCTTGGATTGAACTTCAGCCAAGTCTTCTCCGTGGGCAATTGCGCCCAAATTGGGGTTGAAGAGGCACTTGAATATATGGATGAGAGCTATCAGGCGGGCAAAAGCTCCCCTGTCATCATGCTCTACATCGAAAACATAAGCGACCCTTGGAAGCTCTACAAACACGCATCTTCACTAATTAAGAAGGGTGCAAAGATTGCAGCAATCAAATCGGGTTACAGCGAAGCGGGGAGCCGCGCAGCATCCTCTCATACAGGTGCTATGGCCTCACCCGACAAAGCAGTGGATGCATTGTTCCGCAAAGCGGGAATCATCCGTTGCTATAGCAGAGGAGAACTTGTGAATGTAGCCTCTGCACTTATGTACCCCGCACCTAAGGGGAATAAATTTGCAATTATTACCCATGCAGGAGGTCCTGCAGTCATGCAGACAGATATCCTTTCGAGCCACGGAATCGAGATTCCTCCGTTCAAAGGTGAGAAAGCGGATGAGCTCCTCTCAAAGCTCTACCCTGGATCATCTGTAGCAAACCCTATCGACTTCCTTGCCACAGGCACCGCCGAGCAATTGGGACACATCCTTGATGCATGCGAGAAGGATTTTGACGTGGACGGTATGACTGTCATCTTCGGAAATCCGGGTCTCAAGACCACCTACGACGTGTACGACCTGCTTGCAGATAAGATCAGAAACTCAAAGAAACCAATATATCCCGTACTTCCATCCATCGTAAATTCTGCGGATGAGATAATGAAGTTCCAGCAGGACGGGGGGATCAGTTTCCCAGACGAGGTGGCACTCGGCAGTGCAATAGTCAAGATCGTCAACCAGCCGCAGGCTATCGGAGACTTCACCCTTCCACCTGTGGACAAAAAGAAGATCCGCACCATCATCGATGAGGCCCAGAACGGATATCTGGCACCGGAAAAAGTGCAGATTCTCCTCGATGCGGCAGGGATAGAGAGGGCAAAAGAGGTGGTGGCCACAAGCGAAAAAGAGGTACTGGAAGGTGCTCACGCAATAGGATACCCTCTGGTCATGAAGGTCATAGGGCCTGTACACAAATCGGATGTTGGCGGAGTAGCTTTGGATATCAAAGATGACACCACCCTATTGAACCAGTTCAGAAGGATGATGCAGATACCCCAAACCACCGCTATCCTCATGCAGCCGATGCTTTCCGGTACCCAGATCTTCATCGGTGCCAAACGTGAAGGTTCTTTCGGCCATTTGGTACTTTGCGGTTTAGGTGGTATATTTGTTGAGACACTTAAAGATATCAACTATTCACTTTCACCTGTGTCCCACACAGAGGCAAATGAGATGATCAAAGGGCTCCGCAGCTACAAGATGCTTGAGGGGACCAGAGGTCAAGAGGGTGTAAACATTCCGCTCTTTGCAGAGGCTATAAGAAGGGTATCTGCCCTATGCGAGGCGGCACCTGAGATCTTCGAAATGGACCTCAACCCCCTATTGGGCAACAGCAGACAGGTGGTGGCAGTGGATGCAAGAGTCAGGATAGAAAAAGAGAGATAGATTATGATAGAGAAGATCAAGGAGTGGTGGAACAACCAGAGCTCCACAACACAAGTTTTTTTAGTCCTCATAGTATTCCTCATCATAGGTATCATTATCAGATGGGATTTCATTATGGAGGGCGTTGGCAACGGTTTTGAATTTTTCAAATTTAAAAAATAAACTTTAAAACATTATAAATTATGGCACTACGAGGAGCAATAGTAGTTGACACAGAGAAATGCAAAGGCTGCGGCGTTTGCGTTGTAAATTGTCCTACACAGACCATCGCATTATCCAAAGAGGTTAACAGCAAAGGGTACAATTTCCTTTATATGGAGAATCCTGAAAGCTGCACCGGTTGTACTAACTGCGCGACAGTATGTCCTGACGCAGTAATCACAGTTTATAGAGTAAAAATTTAAAAATTTACCGATATGGCAGAAAAAGTTCTAATGAAGGGAAATGAAGCTATCGCTTACGCAGCTATCAACTGCGGTTGCGACGGATACTTCGGCTACCCTATCACGCCTCAATCAGAAGTAATGGAGACGTTGATGAAAGAGAAACCTTGGGAAACCACTGGTATGGTGGTTCTTCAGGCAGAGAGTGAGACCTCATCTATCAATATGGTATATGGTGGTGCTTGCTGTGGTAAAAAAGTTATGACATCTTCAAGTAGCCCCGGCATCAGCCTTATGTGCGAAGGTCTTAGCTACCTTGCAGGAGCAGAGCTACCTTGTCTTGTAGTAAACGTCATGAGAGGTGGTCCTGGTCTTGGTACTATCCAGCCCAGCCAGGGTGACTATTTCCAGGCAACAAAAGCCGGTGGACATGGTGACTATCATATGATCGTACTGGCTCCTGCGTCAGCTCAGGATATGTATGATTTTGTGGATCTTGGCTTTGAACTCGCATTCAAATACCGTATCCCTGCCATGATTCTTGGTGACGGTGTTATCGGCCAGATGATGGAGAAAGTGGAGATCAGACCTGCCAAAGCCCGCCGCACAGAAGAAGAGATTCGCGCCCTATGCGACTCTTGGGCTACTATCGGCAAACCTGCACACAGAGGTGGAAATACCATCACCTCACTTGCCCTTGAAGCAGATGTTCAGGAGAGACACAATATCAAACTTCAGAAAAAATATGCTGAGATCGAAGCAAACGAGGCAAGATACAGCACTTACAAGACCGAAGATGCAGAGCACCTTCTCGTGGCTTTCGGATGTATGTCCCGTATCGGTGAAGCTGTAGTGGACCACGCCCGTGAACAGGGTTACAAAGTGGGTCTTCTCCGCCCTATCACCCTTTTCCCTTATCCAAAAGCAGCTGTAGAGGCACTTATCCCTCAGCTTAAGAGCATTATGTCTGTAGAGCTTAATGCAGGGCAGATGGTAGAGGATCTTAAAGTTATCTCTAACGGTAGAGTACCTGTAAACTTCTACGGCCGTCAGGGCGGTATGATTCCTGATCCTGAGGAGGTATTTGAAGCATTTGTAAAATCAATTAATAAATAGGCGCTATGGATATTAAAGATATAATCAAACCTGAAAATAAGGTTTACGGTAAAACCCCCGTTCTAAAAGACGCCGTTCTACACTACTGCCCAGGATGTTCGCACGGTGTGGTTCATAAATTGATTGCAGAAGTTATCGAAGAGATGGGTATCCAGGACAAAACCATCGGTGTATCTCCTGTAGGATGCTCGGTATTCGCATATAACTACCTGGATATAGACTGGCAACAAGCAGCTCACGGTAGAGCACCAGCACTTGCTACCGCTACCAAGAGACTTATGCCTGACAAATATGTATTTACCTACCAGGGTGATGGTGACTTGGCATCTATCGGTACCGCCGAGATCATGCACGCCTGCAACAGAGGTGAAAACATCGTGGTTATCTTCATCAACAACGCCATCTATGGTATGACAGGTGGACAGATGGCACCTACTACCCTACTTGGCCAGGTTACAGCTACCACACCTTACGGCCGTCGTGCAGACCTCAATGGTTATCCACTCAAGATTACCGAACTTATTGCACAGCTTGAGGGTACCTGCTATGTAACCCGCCAGTCTGTTCAGAACCCTGCAGCAGTACGTAAAGCCAAAAAGGCTATCCGTAAGGCATTTGAGAACTCTATGATGAACAAAGGTACCTCGTTTGTAGAGGTAGTCAGCACATGTAACTCAGGCTGGAAAACGACCCCTGTAAAAGCCAACAAATGGATGGAAGAGAATATGTTCCCATTCTATCCTCTTGGCGACATGAAAGACAGGTAATAAGGTATCCACACTATAAAATTGAAAGTTATGAAAGAAGAAATAATTATCGCAGGCTTCGGAGGACAAGGTATCCTCTCTATGGGCAAGATCCTCGCTTACGGTGGTATTATGCAAGACCAGGAGGTCACTTGGATGCCTTCATACGGTCGTGAGATGCGTGGCGGTACATGTAATGTATGCGTAATCCTTAGCGATAACAAGATCAGCTCCCCTATCCTAAGCAAATATGATACTGCCATCATCCTTAACCAGCAGTCTATGGACAAGTTCGAATCCAGAGTCAAACCTGGCGGACTTCTTATCTACGACCCTAACGGCATCACCCGTCATCCTGAAAGGAAAGACATCACAGTATGCAAAATCGCAGCTGTAGATGAGGCAGCAAATCTTGGCAATGCCAAAGCATACAACATGATAGTTCTTGGCGCATTCCTGAAGAAGAAACCTATCGTGACCATGGAAAATGTACTTAAAGGTCTTAAAAAGTCACTTCCACCACGTCACCACGGTCTTATTCCTATGAACGAAGAGGCTATCAATGTAGGCATGAACGCTGTAGAGGATATCCAATAATATGAAAATAGGATCTGAATACACATGTAATACACAAGTCGCTCCAGCCAACTGCGCTTCTGCAGTTGGTTCTGGTGGGCTTGACGTATTCTCTACCCCATCGATGATAGCATTGATGGAGAAGGCAGCCTTTACACTTGTCCAGGAGTCCCTTGCCGAAGGTGAATCGACCGTAGGCACACAGATGAATGTTGACCACGTAAAAGCATCCAAAATCGGAGACACCATCACAGCAAAAGCTGTATTGACCGCTATCGACGGCCGAAAACTAACATTTGATGTAAGCGCCACAGACTCTGCCGGCAACACTATCGGACACGGCGTCCACACCCGATTCATCATACAGATCGAGAAATTCCTTTCAAGACTGTAATCGTATATGACTATTGGGAGGCATTCAGCACTTATTCTTGAGGGGGGCGGACTTCGTGGGGTATTTACTTGCGGAGTTCTGGACTATTTTATGGACCATGGTATTACATTCCCCCTCACAGTAGGTGTAAGTGCAGGTGCCTGCAATGGCCTATCATATATGTCGGGACAGCGTGGCCGTGCCAAGGCGAGCAACATAGACCTGATGGAGAAACACCACTATGTAGGTCTGAAGTACCTCTTCTCACAGGGGTGCATTATGGATTTCAAACTCCTTTTTGAAGATTTCCCCACTAAAATCATCCCATACGACTACGACACCTATTTTTCAAACCCCGACAGGTATGTAATGGTTACCACCAACTGCCTCACAGGTCAGGCGGAATATCTGGAGGAGAGAAAATCCTCAGATAGGGTTATGGATATTGTCCGTGCATCAAGCAGTCTCCCCTATGTATGCAAAATCACCCATGTAGACGGAATACCTATGCTGGATGGCGGGATAGCTGACTCTATCCCCATAGAATATGCTCTTAATCAGGGATACGAAAAGGCAGTAGTGGTCCTTACCCGACAGAGAGGATACAGAAAAAAGGAGACTTCACACCCCATCACCAAACTGTTCTACCGCAAATACCCTCATCTACAAAGAGCTATAGCTGAAAGAAATTCCAAATACAACAAGACACTTGACCTCATAGACAAGCTTGAGTCAGAAGGTAAAGTAATAGTGATATCTCCTGAAAAGCCTGTAGAGGTAGACCGTATGGAGACCGACACTACCAAACTCTCTGCACTATATGCTGAGGGCTACAGGGTAGCTGCTAAGACAAATTTCCTGGGCTAAAATTATAGGTGTTACACAATTAAAATAAAGGGAAATATATGTCAGTGCTTGAGCTGGCTCCCAATATGCCGAAGCCACCTTCTATATTGGTATACACTTTACTTAGCTCCGCATATGGGTCACCTTCTGATATCCTATATTTCATCATTGATTTCATATATTTGTACATATCTTCGGTTATGGATACCAGTTCTATGTAAAGGTAGGGATTGTTGTGTTGATATGTATTACCGGCTGAATCCATATAGTTTCCCAATACTTCTCTAATTTCGACTGTAAAAGAATAACTTTTCCCATCTATCAGCCTATCATCAAAAATTGTAGAAAAATGTGCCGGCCACACCCCATCTCCCTTGTATAAATATTCATCATAAAACAACGGATCTGTTGATGTATAGTAGTCGTTTATTCTATATCGATTCTTGTATATAACCTGGTACCCGTTAGATGTTTTATTGTCAGAAACCAGGTCTTCATAGAATCCTGAAGCACTTCTAATTTTCAAACGATAATAATTCTTTTCGTTGCCAGGATCAGTTATATTTAAATCAATACGGATAATTGTATCGGTGCATTCACAATCTGGACTCTCACTATATATTTTTTCAACATTTAACACTTCTATTTTCTGTTTTTGAGGGACTAAAGTCTCGGCTGAGATTATTTCATAACTCTGATTCTCACACCATATATTTACCTTATCACCTTCTCTGGGTACATAATCACATCTATATTTCATCAATAATGAATCATAATACATAATCTCACTAGAACCATTATTCACTTGAAATAAAACCTTAACATCCTGTATCGCATGCTTTTTCATATTAAAATCCTCATATAACCCTGACAAACTCATATCACCATACAGAATATCATCATACCCGTAAAATAAATTTCCAGGATAGACGGAGTCGCTTGGTAACGACCTACTAACAAAAGCTGAAAATGTAGAGTCCGTATCTACAATAGCATTCAACACCAACACAGACTTTTCTCTCTCTTCAGGAAATTCCAATATAACTTCACAAGAAGAGACAGCACCTATAAGCAACAATAGTATTATACCTATCTTTTTCATTGTTCATTAAAATTTAAACGTATAACTAATCGAAGGCATAAATGGCAGCAGACACAAACCTTTCATAGCTATATTATTATTTTCATCAAAACCCATATAAACAGATGTTATGTTCATTCTATTATACAGATTATATATTGACAAATTCAAAACGCTTTTCCCAAATTTATGCTCTATATTGTAATTCACACTAATATCCAACCTATGCACATCCGGAAACTTATATCCATTTTTTTCTGTATAAGAATCCACTCTGAGATATCTTCTGAAAAAACTATCATCAGATTTATCTTCAAACTGTCCAACATGATCAACGACATACTTCCCAACTCTCTCATCATATCTAATAAAACTGTACGAATCATAATGAAATGCTCTATGCTCATTAGAGTCATGGGTAATTAGAATTTCTGAAACCCTACTTCCGGAATAATACACTTGATCCGGAATGGTACTAAAACGCCCGGTCTGATATGTCCAAGATAAAGACACATTCCACCTATGATCAAATTTATGATTTAACAGTATCCCAAAGTTATGCCTTCTATCATTTGGACTATAATATTTTTCCCCATTATTTACACCATCAAAAAGACGAAGAGACTTACTCCATGTATAATTAATCCATCCTGTAGTATTACCAGCACTCCTCTCCAATAAGAATTCCAATCCATATGCCCACCCGTTCCCTAAAACAACTCTCTTCTCCCAATCCTGACCAGATAGTGCTGAAGCACCTTCCTTGTATTCTAAAAGATTTGCCATTTGTTTGTAATACCCCTCCAATGAAAGTCTGAACCCCTTATTAAACTCCTGTTCGTAAGAAACGCTGAATATATTACCACGCATAAGTGGAATATTCTCAGTTATAGGTACCCATATATCAGATGGTGAGTAAAGTGAACTGCTCACAAGCTGGTGTATTCCTTGCGACATACTGGCATATGACAATTTGAATGATGCATTGGGTGTAACCAAGAATCTGATAGCGCCACGAGGCTCAAATGAGTGATACATCTTATTAGGGACCGAGTATAATGTATATCTTATACCACAACTTACACCTAACCAATTAGCTACCCTTAAATCATCTTGCACATACATCGAAAGTGATTTAATATTTTGTATGTTTCCAGAAACAGTATCCAGCACGCTTTCAGAAACATGTCTACCGCTCTCTGAAATATTATTATAAAACTCCTGATATACCCTTTTATATGAATTCACGATTGGACAGAAAACACTATAATCACCTTTAAACCCTACCATCAAATCATTATTGGCAGTTTTGTGGTTTAAGCAAAATTCTACAGACATATTCTCTATGTCTGATTTTTGATTTAAACGAGTTTCTGCTTCATATAAGACTCTTTGACTGAAACTCTCTTCTTTGTAAATTGTATTAAGCCTGCTGTCTAAATTATAGTTATAACCACTATACACCACACTGGACCCAAAACTTAGTTGTGCATCTAATGCATATAACCAATTCAAACTGCCCGATATATTCCCCCATTTACTGCCGGAAAACTCATCAATTTTATAGTATGAATACAGACCTCCATCTGCCACTTCTCTTATTGATGGTGTCGGTGACTCACCTTGAATATCTTTACCTATATAAAAGGTCCCGGACAGTTTGTGCTTGTCACTGAATTTGTGTGATAATTTGGCTGTAATGTCATAATACTTCAGATCAACATATGAAGAGGTTGCATTGGAATTGTCTGCTATTTTAGTCAGAACAGGGAGCACTATAAAATTTATATATGAGACTCGAGCGCCTATATTGAATGATGTTCTCATTTTCCAAATTGGCCCCTCTGCTTGTATTTTGGATGACATCAGACCCATATTTAATGAACCATGAAAATCTTGATAATCTCCTTCTCTCATCTTTATGTCTATAATGCTGGACAGTTGCCCTCCATATTGAGAAGGAAAAGCACCTTTATAAGCCACCATCTGATCCACCATATCTGGGTTGATTGCTGAAAGAAACCCCTTAAGATGTTCTGCATTATACAATATCGCCCCATCCATCCTTATCTGATTCTGATCATAATCGCCACCTCTGACATACACTCCTGCTCGTCCGTCTCCTGTGGACAAGATGCCTGGAATTCTATGCAATACCTTAATTACATCCACCTCACCCATAACAGCAGGCACCTGAAAAATCTCCTTCCTTGAGATCTTAGTAGAACTGGATTGAGTGCTCTTGATATCCAACATCCCCCTATCACTAAAAATCACAGCTTCCTTGATATTGTACACGGTATCTCTCTCTTGAGCAAGCGACACAAGAGATAATAAAAAAGACAATATCAATACTATTAAACTTCTAATATCCATCACATTATCTGATTCCCTAGAAATTTTATTCTACTATAGGCTCAAAGAAATACTCTCCTACCAAATAATTTAAGCTGTTATAAGATCGATAGAAAATCTGGTATAGTCCTGGAAAATTAAATGAAATAGTTGCTACATTTCCATTAGTAGATATACTCGCTTTACCATCCTCAACAGCATTAGTTCCCTTTGCTGTTAATATCTCCCACTCTCTATATGCAATAGATGTACTTGGTTCCTGCGCAGGATAGTAATCACTACTTTCCCCTACACTAGTCTCACCATTTCCAGAACTACACACTAATAAACCTGTAGTAACATTATGTGTAAAATAAAGTTTACTTCCGATATAAGGACAATAGTTAGGCTCGTGTCTTACTAATGGCAAACCACCCCATTTAGATTCATATTTTCCCGCAACACTTGATCTCACTGCTGTATGGCAATCACTTGCAGAAGCACTCACATATAATATTTTTTGGGCAAACTCCGGCGCATAGGTTTGCCAATAATAATCATTTGTCCAATACTTCCTAATATTTCCATTCATAATATCAGGCTCACTCATAGTTACAGAATTAATCCAACACTCTGAACCACCATCAGACATATGCCAAGCATACCCATGCCCATTATACATATCTGATGCTTCAGATAGTATAATAGCATTTGGATATATTCGGACCAAATATTGCTGCCTTGTTAAAAGATCAGCATCTGTTAATTCTCCCCTATTTATAATTTCTATATACTGACCTCCTTTTGTGTAAACACCACTTGGTGCGACATTTCCATTGTAATAATTTTTTTTAAACTCATTAAACCAATATAGTGTATCTATAACATAGTCTGAACTTTTACAAACAACTTCTGAGACTTTATCTAAAACATCTATAATTACTCCTGTTTTTAAGATACTTTCATCACTAAATGAGGTATTATTATTTATTTTTGAAAGCAATTTACTCTCTGCTATATTCCTTAATTCATCAGAATTATCAACAATAACAGATGGAAATACTCCTGACATTAACACAAGTTCCATAAAATCAACATGCATTACACTATTACCTTTTACTAAATCAGAATATGCATCAGATTTTGTTTGAGCACCAATAATCTCAACATCCATAGATGCATAATATTTTAATAGCTCTTCCGCAGCATCATCTCTAGATTTAAGTTCTTCAAAACCATTAAAACCAGCCATGACAGCTTTTACTCCATCAAACTGATCATTATACGCCATATAATTACCAAAGAGAGGATACTTAATACATGTTTCTACCAAACTTCTTGTTGTCATATTCTCTAGGTATTCATGTGGAATTTGACATGCTTTTTGCATCTCTTCAAAAGTATTATGTTGCTTCCATACATTAGTAGCAGTAATGGTCTCAAAAGAATATGGTTCATCTATGATTTCTTTCTGCATACCATCACTTAAAAATGTACCATTCTCTAAAACAGTACAAGATACGATAGAGATCAACATCAAAAATAGAGCTTTTTTCATACAATTAATATTTAAGATAAAACAGAAAACTTAGATTAATTCTTAATTAATCTTAATCAAAATTACTTGATAAACATTTCAGTCAGAAAAAAAATATCTCATTTTTTAAACATCTATCTCTATAATAATAAGCAACTTACGTTTATTTTATTTCAATATTGTGAAAAACGCTCTTATATACAATCTTGAAAAATAAATATTATATAAATTTGGTAGTAAATTATGAGTTTGAACATGAAAAAGAAAGTACTATTAGTTCTCATATCCACCCTTGTTATTTGCTCATGTAAGATGACACATACCAAATTTCGTAACATGGAGAATATAGGGTCATACATTAATACTAATCCTGATAGTGCTCTTAATGAACTAAAGAAAATAGACATTAGTTCATTACACACTAAAAAAGATAAAGCGAGATATGCCCTTCTCTACTCTATAGCCCTTGATAAAAATTACATTGATCTTACACATGACAGCATTATAAAACCCGCTGTTGAGTACTACCTTAATCATGGGACTGAGAATGATAAAGCCTATACATATTACTATCTTGGAAGGATTTATGAAAATAAAGAAGATTATGAGGAAGCTATGTTGTGTGCAGTTAAAGCTCTTTCATTAGACACATTGCAAATTGACAATAATATTTTAAAAAGGATATCTGGTCTTCAAGGTGCAATGTATCATAAAATATGGAGACATGAAGAATCCTTTCATTCTTTTTCAAGAGCAGCACACTACGCTTATCTGGATAGGGACACTACATATTATATATATTGTTACCTCAATATTGGTAAAATGAACAATATGATGGAAAGATACAATAACCTTTCTATAGCTATAGACACATTAGATCAATATATAAACAATATGAGCATAGAACAAATTCACTTCTATCATAATCTAAAATTAAACTATTATATATACACAAAAGCTCATGCAGGTACAGTTGATATATTTACGAATAGTTATATAAATAATTATCCACACTATAATCTGATAAATTGGAAGACTATAGCTATAGCCAAACTCAAGAATCAACAATATGATGATGCATTGTATTATATTAATTTGTATTCAAAATATAATGACATCTCTAACGATGCTTCATATTATTCAAATCTTGCCAAGATACAAGAACATTTAGAAGACTACAAAGGCGCCTCTCGTTCTCGTAAAATTTATTCGGAAATAAACGGCAAGCAAGATTTATTCATATATAAATCTAATATTGCATTACTACAGAAAGAATATCAATTTCTGTTATCGGAGAGAAAAAAGAGAAATATCAAGATGTATAGTATTTTATTTATATCATTATTATCAATAATTTCACTATATACATCTATCAAATGGTTCGTTAATAAGCGTAAACTTTGGGCGATAAATAATGAGTTTAGAATCTTGAAGATTGTTGAGCAGAAGTATTACCACATTCTCTCCTTAGTAAAAGACAATGAGAACCTTAAAAATAGACTAATTTCATTTACTACATTTATGGAGTCACCTAAACCTGACTCTATATCAAAAATAGCCAGTCAGATAGAAATGATTGAAAAAAATAAAAACTACATAATAGACAATGTGGCATTGGTATATACAATTCTATATCCGGAGTTTGTAGTAAGACTTAAAAACAATGGATTAACTACTTCTGAAATCGGTTTTTGTTGCTTGTATATCATTGGTTTATATCCAGAAGACATTAAATATCTAATTAAAAGGAAGACTGTTTACAACATCAATTCACTATTACGAAAGAAGATGAACCTTAATCAAAGCGACACAAATCTAGACATATGGTTAAAAAACTTATTTACAGAGCTATACCCAAACATCATAATTAAATAAATTATTAGACTATGAAAACTAAATCCTTACTCATTTTTACGATCTTATTATTTCTACAACCTATAGCAAACTATGCTATTACTATAAAAGAAATTATATTAGATAAAGAAGATAAATCAACAACTTCAAGACCTAGAGATATAATCTTATGTGCTGCATATTTCCATTCATCAGATGATTATATTGAATTCCACCATGCTGGACTAGATAATATTAACATATATATATTAAACAGCAATGGTACTGTAGTAAAAGAAGAATTCGTTAATTCTGAAACATACTCTGTAACATATATAAATGTTCCTAAGATACATGATAAGTACACTATTATTATAGATAGTGATAATATATATGCTATAGGTTATTTTCAAAATTAATATTTACACAAATTTAACAAAACAATAACCCATTTACTATAATAACTTACTGTAGTAAATGGGGTTCTGTTTCGTGTAGAGAAATTCGCAGGGATATTATCAATGTGCAAATATAAAGCCGAAGTACACTCTCGGCCCCATAGGCCAGTTGAGACCACTTGAATGGAAAGCCAACAGCCAGTCAGCCTTCAATGTAAGTCTGAGGGCCTTTCCTACAGCATACTCTATCCCCACATACGGATCAACTACGAAAATCGGCTGCTTGTGCAGTACAGCTTTGGGCTCAAGTTCCCAGTCGTATTTGTCCCCCTCAAACATATAGAAGGATGTCTCCATCCCACCACCAGCTGTAATACCTACATATGGTATCAACTTACCTACTTGCCAGAACCAGTCAGCCAGAACACCTGTCCAGAAAAGTTTGTTATGACTTCCGCTCTGGACCCCTTTATGGATAGGCGCTGTAGAAAAATACCCTTCAAATCCTGTTCTGAAATGGTTTGTAAAGTGGATTTTTGCACACCCTCCAATACCGAAAGTGGGGCTACTGATAGAGAGATTATATGGATTATCACCTCCGAACTGGTATCCTGTGTGAAGCATCATGCCTCCTGAAAAGCCTTTTATCACTTTATCTTCCTGGGCATAAGTGGCTGTAGCAAATGATACTGTTATAATTATAGCAAGTACAAATCTGTAGAGTTTCATAATCGTGCGGTATGAGATTTACTTCTTATGTCCAGGTCCTTCAGGAAACCACCCTTTGCGTACACGCTCACGCTGGTGTACAACCTCCAGTATGCTCCAGAATGAGGAGAAGGCCACTACACCCATAATTATTGAACATATCATATGGTCTATCAATACAGATGCTATCGCAAAGGCCACCCCTGCAATAGCAAACAATACCCAGCTCTTAACACCGATATAATATTCAGCCTTGACCACAAGTGGGTGGAACAGCCCGATTATCAAAAATGTGGAAAGTCCCACAAGAAGTCCGGTTAAATTCATTTTTCAAAAAGTTTATCTAGCAAAGATATGCTATTTCCATTGGAATCACAACATCTCCCCTATCGCACATTTCTGGGACAATTTTGAAAACAACAAATCTCCAACAAGGACGTCGAGGAATATATTTATGTATAGGTGCGAATTTACCTGCTGAACTGATTCTTCTTGAGCTGTAGCAGTTTTTCTTGCTTTTTTGACACAGTCCCATTGATTTCCGATGATTTCAGGCTGATTTGGCCACCACCGTATCACTATTTGCCCAAAAACTGTCACAGCTACAATATTGATACATAAATGCACACCTTATGCGAGACAGCTATTAAAAAAACATACCCGAAATACTGGGGACATCATTTATTGGACTTGACTGATTGCGAAATTTCATTAGCGACGCACTGTTTTAGGGCATTTTTCACTGCCTCACACATAGTTTCAAGCCTAATTCATCGAATTCAGCGCCATGACGCAGTGTCTAAAGCCACATATCACTGCGTCACATCTCAGTTGGGGGGGGTAATCTCATCAGTATAGACGCTCGCTCCGATTGCTCCGAGCTACTCATTTCACTCACGTCGGCTTGCCGGACAACTCTTCCTTTTAGTCGTGCTACGCACGCCTAACGTCATCAAACATGGTCCGGCATTGGCTTCGCCACACACCGACTTACCGTTCATTCGATTTACGCTCTACGCAAAGTGCGCTCACTTCCTCTATACTGATGAGATTCTTCCCGTCACATCCTACTCCTTTCGGATGTCTATATATCAGATATAATTTATTGGACTTGATTGATCGCATCAGTTATGCTATCAAAACAAAGTTTCTGAATTTCTTTATTCCAACGCTCCCGATCATAAAGATAGCGACCATTTGGCGCAGGAATACGGCTTCCAACAATATCAGACAACAGACTATTCATTCTATCCTTCGGTCCCAAGTTCCTCAATCCT
Organism: Bacteroidales bacterium; assembly: GCA_017546125.1. Classification (GTDB taxonomy): domain Bacteria; phylum Bacteroidota; class Bacteroidia; order Bacteroidales; family UBA932; genus CAAGNP01. The sequence goes on along the minus strand of JAFYXO010000013.1, from coordinate 63,865 downwards.
CCTGGCTATCTCCTCCGGATGATCTATCAGGAGCTGTCCATGGTTCATCTTGTCGAATATCTCTATCCGGACTGATGGACATATCGATCTGAGGTGGTCGGCCTGATATTTGGCCACAAATATCTCTTTGGTTCCATACCAGTATTGGATATCTGTATTAGAAATGGATTCCAGTCTGTTAGTATAGACAGATTCGTATCCATCCAGAACAGCCTGCACCCCTCCGTACGGATATACCTTTCTACACTCATCAAGCAGCACATCAAAATAGTGAGAGTGAAATACCCACCTCCAGAATCTGGTCCAATGGTAACAACTCCACACGTTGGCCGCCTGGGTATAACTCAGCGGTTTTACCATCCACCCAGGAAGGGGGAGCAATGGCGCTGCATCCATAACCGAATGGCCAATGGCTACCTCTCCCCTCTCCAGAACCCTTGAGAGGATCTTTCCACCGAGAGAAAGCCCATATGCGCACTCTATTTTACCATCAAATTGTTCTTTGATATACCCAATAACCTGCCCTGCCTGGTCATCTACCGATGTAAATGCGGTATGCTTTCCTAATGTAAATCCATCCACCTCCACAGCTATGATATGGAACTTATCTTCCAGTATCCTCATCAGAGGTGTGAATATCTCAAATGAGACCCCCAATCCAGGGATCAGCATCAGCACGGGAGCATCTTTTTTACCGAAAGTCCTGAAATTCATATATCAATATTCAAACGGATATGCAGGGAGGCCCGCCTCATTATAGATAGTGCCACAGCAATAGTCCTCCGTGCAGTATTTGATATGGACTGGTCTTGGGACGGATGGACTCCAGGCCACAAGTTTACCCTTTTCAATTTTGGATTGGGCAGGGTAATAAACGCCGTCTGCCCCTGCAATATGGAGATATCTCACACCCGAATCCCCCTTGATATACAATCCTTTGGCATTCTTGAAACCCAACACCATCTTATCCCCCTTCACCTTGACATCATTAAGAAGTGGCCCCTCGCACTCTACATTGTAGCCATATTCCTTGGCCAATGCCCACAGTACAAATCTATGTGCCGGCACCACTTTATTTTTAGGGTGTATATCGAGTGAGTCCCCCACATCTATTGCGGTAGCCATCCCTATATCCTCAAGTTTCCCCTTCTCCCACACTTCTGCCTGCTCCAGACGCACTTTACCCGACAGGTCCCCAAATGGAGCCACCTGCATATAGTAGAAAGGCAATCTCTCCTGCCCCCACAAAGCACGCCAGTCGTTTACCATTTTCACAAAAATATGCTGATAATCCTCCGATCTCCAGGCATTCGATTCTGCCTGATACCAGATATTGCCTTTGATGGTGTAGCCGAGAATGGGGTTTACCATTGCATTCCATATGGCAGCAGGCACTTTGTGCTGATACCCTTTAGGGGTGGTCTTTTCTGGTGAATAACCCTCATATACCCTTTTGTATACAGGGTCATCCCTCATTATCTCATCTCTGGTCCAGGATTCTGCATGAGTACCGCCAAATGCGCAAAGGATCACCCCTACAGGTCTTTTAAGGCTCTTGTGAAGCTCTCTGGCAAAAAGAAATGCGATGGCAGAATATGTTTGGGCCACCTCCGGAGAGCATACTACCCACTCCCCTTCGCAATCCTCTCTGGGTGCAACATAATCCCAGGCCTCTTTCACTTTGAAAAGATGTATCCCCGGATAGTCAGCATCTGCAGACTCCTTCTCCCACTCATACATACCGGTCATCCACTTGTCTACAGGATGGGGCTTCATCTCGAACTCCATATTGCTCTGACCGCTGGCCAACCACACTTCACCTATAAGGATATTCTCTACTGTGATTTTATCCTGTGAATTGGAGCCTGAGAACACAACAGACTGTCCTGTCATACACCCCGGGGTCTTCACATACACAGACCACTTCCCGTCAGCATCAGCTGTCACAGAGACAACATCGTCACCCCAAGAAGTGGATATCGAAACACACTCACCTGCATCGGCCCATCCCCATAACTTCACATCGGTACTCTGCTGAAGAACCATATTGTCTGAAATAATGGCAGGTAGCCTCACTTTGCCATCAAGACCCAAAGTAACAGCCATCAAAAGTACCAAAGCACAGAAAACTCTCTTATTCATAACATCATTTACTTAGTGTGAGCAAATTTACAAAATTCCCGCGCACGATTTTCGCCGAAAATGAACGCGACTCCCCTTTTTTTCACCACTCGCGCACATATTTGCCCAAAAATGAACGCGGGACAATAAATGGACAAAAAAATCGCCCCCGACAGATCGGGAGCGACTTTTTGAAGTGGAATTTCAAGGCATGCGCATCTTTTGCAAAATAGCGGAGGATTTTCCAGGCGCGCGAAACCAATAAAAGTAGTTTAGAAGTGGAATTTCAAGGCATGCGCAGAGATGAAATCCGGAGTTTACTTTGGTAAATGAGGAATTTCACCTCAAGCATAACGCAGAAATTACCCTATAAACTGCTTTTATTTTGCAAAAGCTACGGAGCGAGTCTCACGAATCACAGTAATCTTCACCTGACCCGGATAAACCATCTCATCCTGGATCTTCTTAGCGATCTCGTTTGACAATACTTCAGATTCGGCATCTGACACTTGGTCTGCACCTACGATAACACGTAGCTCACGACCTGCCTGTATAGCGTATGTTTTGGTAACACCAGGGTGAGAAAGTGCGATGCCTTCCATATCTTTAAGTCTCTTGATGTAAGACTCGATTACCTCGCGACGGGCACCTGGACGGGCACCTGAGATAGCATCGGATACCAATACGATAGGTGAAATAAGTGATGTCATCTCTACCTCTTCGTGGTGAGAACCTATAGCGTTGCAGATCTCTGGTTTCTCTTTATATTTCTCAGCTAGTTTCATACCCAGGATAGCATGTGGAAGTTCTGAATCCTCTTCAGATACTTTACCGATATCGTGTAGAAGACCGGCACGTTTGGCCACTTTAGGGTTAAGGCCAAGCTCTGATGCCATAGTAGCACAGATATTTGCCACCTCGCGAGAGTGTTGCAACAAGTTCTGACCGTATGATGAACGATATTTCATACGTCCGATAAGACGGATAAGCTCTACATGCAAGCCGTGGATACCAAGGTCGATACAAGTACGTTTACCTGTCTCCATAATCTCATCCTCAAGCTGTTTCTGTACTTTAGCCACCACCTCTTCGATACGTGCAGGGTGGATACGGCCGTCAGTTACAAGCTGGTGAAGTGCAAGACGGGCTACCTCCCTGCGTACTGGGTCAAATGCTGAAAGGAGGATTGCTTCAGGGGTGTCATCCACTACAATCTCAACACCTGTTGCTGCCTCAAGTGCACGGATATTACGACCTTCACGTCCGATGATTCTTCCTTTCACCTCATCGCTGTCGATATGGAATACTGTTACAGCATTCTCAATGGCTGTCTCAGGTGCAATACGCTGAATGGTATTGATAACAATCCTTTTTGCCTCTTTTGATGCAGTAAGGCGGGCCTCATCCATCACATCGTTGATGTATGACATGGCTTGTGTACGTGCCTCAGCTTTCATACTCTCTACAAGCTGCTCTTTGGCCTCAGCTGCAGACATCCCTGCGATGCTCTCTATCTTCTCAATAGCTTGTACACGTAGCTTCTCATACTCATCAGACTTCTTGTTTACGATATCCAGTTGGGCTTTAAGATTCTCTCTGATAGTGTCAGCCTCTTTCTGTTTCTTTTGAACTTCAGATGCTTGCTGATTGATCTGCATTTCACGCTGTTTGAGTTTGTTCTCAAATTGCTGGATCTGGAAATTCTTTTCGTTTACCTCTTTCTCATGCTCAGATTTGAGCTGAAGGAATTTCTCCTTTGCCTGGAAAATCTTCTCTTTCTTGATATTCTCCCCCTGAATTTCAGCGTCGCGGATGATTTGACTGCCCTTCTTCTTTAAAATAACATTTCTGACAAGGGTATAACATCCCAAAGCTGCCAAAGCAGAGGAGATACCTGTAATAATTATAATAATGCTGGTATTCATTGTTGTATATATAGTGTTTAGTTTAGTTTCAAACGCTACTTTACAACAAAAGAGAGATAATTTATATTGAAAAAAGCCGTCAGATGCTGTTCATCGAAAAACCTTATATAATAAGATTTGAGCTCCGATTTTGGACTCAGACTTCCAACGTCACGTAAATACGTAATCCTCCGAAGGAGTCACCTAGGCCTGTCTTCATCCGTCGAGTTGGCTCGGTTATGTTAATTCTGTTGATTTTCGCAAAGAGCGATCTAACGGCTAGAGATTTGTCTTAATATATTCGTCGAGTGTATTATTAAGTTCCGCTATTCTATTCTCAAAGTCCCCTACACTATTGTTCCTCCTCTCCTTAATCAATTGGGTGACAAATATCAATGAGGTAACGCTTAATGCATCCTGATCCGACAACCCCGCATACTTCTTCTTGTAATCATCCATCTTGTTGGTAATCATCTTAGCCGCCATACGCATAAACTCCTCCTCTTCAGGTGCAATATTGCTGAAGTGACGATCCTTACCGGCTATATTGATGGTTATCCTATGTCTGTTCTCGTCCATACTAGTCGTTCAAAAGTGCAATACACTTGTCTATCTCCCTCACAAGCTTACTGATGTTCAGTTTAGCCTCCTTGACATCACCTTTAGATGCTTTGAATGCTTCAATCAATTGTAAGTTATCTATCTTTTGTTCTAAATCTTTTATCTTGTTATTACTAATTTCCAATTCTTCCTTGCACTGTGCAAGCTTCAACGAAAGTTCATTTTTCTCAGCACGAACTTGCTCATACTTAGAGATAAGAAGCTCTATCTTCTTAGTCAAATCATTCAGCAATATTTCTCTGCTTTTATCCATTTCTTTCGTCTTAATACACAAAGATAGGAAAGAGATTTTATTTCACAAAATTCCAAGTACCCAATTTAGGATTTTTGGAAAGCTCACTTGGAACCACCACTTTCTCTTGCAGCAGATATTCATATATGAGCTCCCTAATCTCTGGTAGTCTGTTGATTGTCCTCCCCTCTATCTCTGATGGATCGATACCTGCATTTTTCAAAAGATCGCCGGCACCGCTAGCACGATACGATGTCATAGCCACTTTATACTGGCCTTCCATATCAAATGGTCTGCCGTCTGCCATGGTGGTTATCTTAACCCTGTTACCCTTCTTGGCCGACTTTTTGACTGTATAGTTAAGTCCTGTAGCAGAGTCGTAGTTGTAAGCGGGCCCCCTGCCATTGATCCACATGTCGAATGAGTTCTCAAGATAGTCTTTCAGCTCCTTGCCGCTCATTGTGATTACATAGAGCTGATTCTCGTATCTATACAAGTCAAACAGGTTTTTGTATAGCACATCGCCTTTAGGTACACCACCATAAGTGGCCAAAGGGGCAGATATAGACACATCGGCTCCGGTAGAAACAAGCTGTACCAAATGTACGAAGTCCATATATCCGCACATTCCGTCAAGTGCCTCACTGAAATTCAAATCCTCAGTTATCTCACCCACTTTCACATTTACAAACTCCTCAACGATCTTCCTGTCCGCTTCAAATTTTGCATCAAATATTGTATCCTGAGGGACATCTTTCATATTTACAAGGGCACCTTCCACCACTTTGTCATACACCTTTCCACCCCTCTTTTTAAACGATATCTTTACCTCTGAGAGGAGTTTGGATCTGCTTCCGCCATCCATCACCAATACACTGTCCTCACCATTCCACACCTTCTCTGCAAATCTTCTGTGGTCATGACCCGCTATCACAAGATCCACACCTTTCACATTTGAAGCAAGATACAGGGCAGGGTTCTCGATCCTGTGATTATCCGCTTCGCCAATACCACCATGCACCGAAATCACCACCACATCAGGGTTCTCCTTAGCCCTCACTGCAGCCACCAGAGAATCTGCCATAGGGTAAGTGGGTACAAATTTGATCCCTTCCCATAGCGCAGGGGCCAGCCAGCTTGCAATATTTGGGTTTTCAAAACCGATTACAGCCACTTTTACCCCACCTTTTTTAATGATTGCATACTCCTGGAAGTATGGTTTGCCGGTCTCCACTTCGATAGCATTTGCTGCCAGATATGGGATATTCATCTCCTCATCTATTTTGTCATAGACAGGGTGTCCCGCCTCTATATCGTGATTTCCGAGCACTATAGCATCGTAGCGCATATATTCCATCACCCTGCTGAAAAGGTGCTTGCCACCGGATTTGTCCTTAAAATTGAAATAATAGGCCTCATTTGTCCCCTGGAGATGGTCACCATTATCGATAAGGAATACCGATTTCTCACCATATTCACCCCTCTTCTGATTCACATAAGTATTGACATTAGAAAGGGAGTTCTCCCCGATATATGTTCCGTGCACATCGGTGGTGGCGTAAATATATATATTGTGCTCCTGCTCACCGCAAGAGGCGAATAGCAGCACAGCTGCAATGAACAACAAATTCAATCTTCTCATATTATTTCTCTTTTTTAATTTCAAACAAATCGGCATCCCTCCACGCGGGGAATTTCTCCCTTAAGGAATCAAGCTTCGAAGCGGAGAGGGTAGCGCTCAAAAATTGGGCATCCCCCATATCTTCAGCTGCCGCAATATCCTCCCCACGGGGCGAAATCACCCTCGAATGGCCATTGTAAGCATTCGCAGGATCTTCCCCAATTCTATTGCAGAATGCTGCATAGCTCATATTTTCTATTGCCCTGGCTTTAATCAGGTACTCGGTCACCCCTATCCTCGAATCGGGCCAGGACGCCACATTAAGCAGAAGATCGTACTCCAGTCCGATATTCCTGCTCCAAACGGGGAACCTCAAATCGTAGCAGACATTCAGGGCAATATTCCACCCTTTATAATGGGCAATAACCTTCGATTCACCGGCCGCATAGTGCTCATTCTCCTCCCCCATCCTGAACAGATGGCGCTTGTCATAATGGAGTTCCTCCCCATCCGGGGCAATGAAATAGCACCTATTAACAATCCTCCCATCAGACGCAGTGGGGACAGATCCCACCACCGCCACATTGTGTTTCAGGGCCATCGAGCGCATCCAACGGAGCGTCTCTCCCCTTTCAGAGAGGACAGCTTCGTAGTTCATGGTGAATCCCATGGAGAAAAATTCGGGGAAAACCAGCAGATCAACAGTTCTGCCCTCCATATACCTCTCCACCAGATGGGAGAGCCTGCGGCAATTCTCCCGTGGAGCCTCCCACAGAATATCGTACTGGCACAGAACTATGTTAAGATCTCCCCTTCCCACTCTCACTACTTCTTATAGATTTTATTTACAACCATCGCAATAGCACCGTCTCCGGTCACATTGCAAGCTGTACCGAAACTATCCATAGCGATATAAAGGGCAATCATCAGCCCCAACATATTCTCATCAAATCCCAAAATGGACGAAAGGACGCCCAATGCTGCCATTATCGCCCCACCTGGAACTCCTGGTGCCGCCACCATAGTGATACCGAGCATCATAATAAATCCGGCATAAAGCCCCACATTTGTAGGCATCCCCAACATATACGAGATAGCAAAGGCACACGCTACGATCTTAAGGGTACTTCCTGCCAGGTGGATAGTAGCACACAACGGCACAGAGAACTCGGCCACCTCATCTGCCACCCCATTTTTCTTGGCTTGCGCCAAAGTCACAGGGATAGTTGCAGCAGAGGACTGGGTACCCAATGCTGTCATATAAGCAGGGAGCATAGTCACCAAAGCTTTGAATGGGTTTTTGCCGGCAACGGCACCAGCTATACAGAACTGTATCACCAACAGCAATACATGTATCACAAAAATAACAAGTATAACTTTCATAAAGAGGCCTAAAACAGCCACTACGCTACCCTCTTCACCTATTTTGAGGAAGATGCAGAAAATATAGAAAGGAAGGAGAGGGATAATCACTTTTGATATGACAAGCTCTATCACCTCTTTCAACTCATTAAGGACACCTCTGAAAGCACCACCTTTCACCCTTGAGAGCCCAAGCCCCAGGACAAATGCTAAGATAAGGGCACTCATCACAGACATTACCGGAGGCATTTCAATGGTGAAATAGGGTTCAATGGACGATGATGCCAGCCCTTGAAATTTGGCCATAGTCTCAGGAGTCTTGTCGATAATCGACGGATATGTCCATACACAGCTGTAATACGACAGGAAACCTGCAAACACTGTAGAGCCATATGCTATCAGAGAGGTCACACCCAGAAGCTTTCCAGCACCTTTACCGAGCTCAGCAATACCCGGAGCCACAAGCCCCACTATCAGCAGTGGAATAATAAATCCCAAGAAATTGCCGAATATTCCGCTTAGTGTGACAAATATCCTTACACACCATTCGGGCAAAAAGAGTGAAAATGCGATACCAAGAATAATACCTATCACCACTTTGGCCAATAGAGGAAGTTTGCTCAGTTTCATTACTTATCTTTTTTAAAATTTATATTGTCAAGATTGATCAGCAGTGTCGCTTTTTGCTGCCACCCTATCCCCACTCCGTCAGTATGCATTATCCACGAGATGGAGACATCCATAAAATCGCTTCTATAGGGTTTGTAATAGCACTCCAGTCTGTTGTACAGACCTGTCTGGGTCCTGTACATCTCACTTCCGTGATAGAGATCTTCATATCCCCAATAGGGCATCAGATTATCTCCAAGATAGATCGTATTGTCTATACCTACATTCCATTTTTGAAGTATCACTCTGCCATGAAATCCCATTGGGAAAATAAGCTCTCTGGTTACTGTCCTGTCCCTCTGGGCAGTCAGCAGGCCACCGGCATTGATCACACCTTTCTGCAGTTTGAGATACTCGCCAAAGGAGAACTCAACAAATGGATTGAACCAGTAATTATCGACTACAAGACCCGTGTTTATACTATAAGCATAATGGTTCAAATCAAACAGATAACCTAAAGAGAACCAGCCGAATGTCCACTTGGACGATGAATAGAGTGTAAGAATTTCTGAGAGATAGTCGCTCCTCCATCTGGGCATATCAAAGATAACCTTCACATAACCCCTTTCACCTTTGAACTTATACGCCACACCCTCCAGGGACCTGTCATTGAATCTCATCTCATCGCTGATAAATGCGGTGGAGAAATCGTCAAACATATCTTTGACCGGGAAAATTCCCGCATAAACCTCATGTTTGGATGCATTAAGTCGGTAGTATGCCAAAAGGGAGCCTTTATACCACTCACTCCCCTCACCGAAAGAGGCCCTCAAATCTGCACCGACATTGAGAGAGTGTATATTTTCATCCCATCCGAACCCTACAGTAGGTGCAAGGTAAAGCCCGAAAAGGGTTTTCGAGGTACCGATATCCATTTTGGCAAACTCGTGATTGTCGAGTCTCACATCAAAATCCATGTTCCACACCACCTCCTGTGCACACAACACAGTAGTCAAAAGGATCAATATTATGACAGATTTTAACCTCTTCATCACTATTTCAGAATTGCAAACACGAAGATAACAATAATTTTCCTACCTTTGGGAGATTAAATCAAGATTTGAGATGGAAACAAGCAAATTGGTCATTATCCCCACTTACAACGAGAAAGAGAATATCGAGAAGATGGTTCGCAAAGTCTTCTCCATGAAGGGGGGCTTCCATATTTTGGTGGTGGATGACGGATCACCTGACGGGACAGCAAATATCGTAAAGCGTCTGATGAAAGAGTACCCAACCTCCCTTTTCATCATTGAGCGCACAGGCAAACTGGGACTTGGAACGGCATACATAGCAGGTTTCAACTGGGCAATAGAGCACAAATACGACTATATTTTCGAGATGGATGCCGACTTTTCGCACGATCCAGACGACCTTATCCGTCTTCACGACGCCTGTGCCGTGGATGGTAACGACATGTCGATCGGATCCCGCTATTGCAGAGGTATCGCCGTCAAAGACTGGCCTGTAGGTCGCATTATGATCTCCTATGGTGCGTCTTTCTATGTAAGATCGGTCCTAGGGATGAAAATTTACGACTCCACTGCAGGTTTTGTATGCTACAGCAGAAAGGTCCTCGAGACCATCAATCTTCCAAATATTGAGATGAAAGGTTACGGATTCCAGATAGAGATGAAATACAATGCGTACAAGCTTGGATTCAAGATTCAGGAGGTTCCGATACTTTTCACCGACAGAGTGGAAGGGACATCCAAAATGAGCAGCTCCATCTTCGGAGAAGCATTCTGGGGTGTTCTAAAGCTTAAATTCAGAAAAATAAGGGCAAGATAAATATGAGCACACTAATCAAAAATGCTACAATTATAAACGAAGGGCTATCTTTCAAGGGTAGCCTTTTGATTACCAACAAGATAATATCCAAAATCCTCGACACTGAAGATCCTGACTACAGCATCAAACTGCAGGCTATCGAGGAGTCTTCAGACCATTTGGAGGTGCTTGATGCCCAAGGTATGATCCTCCTCCCCGGTGTTATTGATGATCAGGTCCACTTCCGTGAGCCCGGTGCCACCCACAAGGGGGATATCGCATCAGAGAGTGCAGCAGCTGCCCTTGGAGGGGTGACATCCTACATGGATATGCCCAACAACAATCCACCCGCCTGCACAATCGGACATCTCGAAGAGAAATATGCCATTGCAGCAGAAAACTCCACCACAAACTACTCATTCTACCTCGGAGCATCCAATGAGAATATTGATCAGGTTATCAAACTTGACCCGAAAACCAATTGCGGAGTAAAACTCTTTATGGGTTCATCTACAGGCAATATGCTGGTAGACAGTGAAGAGGCACTGAAAGCAGTTTTTGAGAGCTCACCCACACTAATAGCGACCCACTGCGAGGATGAGACCTCCATCAGAGAGGCATTGGCAGCAGCCAAAGAGAGATACGGCGATGACATCCCTGTCTCGGAGCACCCCAATATCAGAAGTCGCGAAGCTTGCATCAAATCGACTGCCAAAGCCATCGATATGGCGGTTCGAAGCGGCGCCCAGCTCCATATTCTCCACACAAGTACAGCAGATGAGGTGGAGATGGTACTCGAAGCGCAGAAAAAGAATCCAAAGATCTCGTTTGAAGTGTGCGTACACTATTTGTGGTTCTGCGACGAAGATTACCCAAAATACGGCACCAGGATCAAATGCAATCCTGCCATCAAACGCCGTTCAGATATGGAGGCGCTACGCAATGCTGTAGCAAAAGGTCTCCCTGGCGCTGTCGCAACAGACCACGCACCACACCTGCTATCTGAAAAGGGTGGAAATTATACCCAGGCCCCTTCGGGTCTCCCTACCGTACAGCACTCTCTCAGAATGATGCTGCAGCTCTCTAAAGAGGGTGTCTTCCCTATTGAGACCGTTCCACAGATGCTTTCACACGCACCTGCACAAACATTTGCTATCTCCATGAGGGGATATATCCGTGAAGGGTACTTCGCAGATCTTGTACTGGTCGAAGAGACCAAAAGCCAAGCTGCTGCACCTGCCTACAAATGCGGATGGACACCAGTCTCAGAGGAGAGTCTGGACTATGGTGTAGTCCACACATTCGTAAATGGAGTCCAGGTTGTAAAAGATTACAAACTTACAGGCCTTAAAGGTGGTCAAAGAGTGACATTTGAGAGATAATATGAATATCAAAGTATACGTCGCCATATTTATGGCAATATTCTTCTGGGGGTTCTCATTTATTTGGACCAATCAGATACTCCTGGAAGATATCCCTGTCTTCACTTTCATATTCTTCAGAATGTTGATTGCGGGATTACTGCTCTTGATTTTTTCAGCTGTTACCGGCAAACTTCAGAAAGTGGAGAAGAAGGATTGGTGGCTGATGTTGCTTATGGCCTTTTTCGAACCATTCATATACTTTATCGGTGAGACATTCGGCCTTCAGGCGACAAACTCCCCCACCCTCAGCGCCCTCATAATAGCACTGATACCTGTATTTGCACTTGCTGCAGGTGTATTTATCTATAAGGAGAAAGTCAGCTGGATAAATGTGGTCGGGGTTATCCTTACCATACCCGGTATACTTTTGATGGTATTCAATACAGGAGATATGACCCCCGAATACTGGTGGGGAATTGCCCTCCTGTTCCTGGCCATTTTCGGCTCAGTGGGATATTCATCTGTGGTGAGAATGTTAAGCAAATACAACAGCTTCACCATTGCCACATATCAGTTTGTCTTTGGAGCCGTGCTTTTCTTCCCCTTCTTCCTAGGATTCAATTCAGATTATGAGATAGTAAGGATTTTCTCACCGGAGATATTCACTCCGCTGATATCACTTGCGATCCTATGCTCGTGCCTGTCATTCGTACTCTACATTTTTGCGATCAAATCGCTCGGAATTGCACGCTCAAGCATATTCACATCCCTTATCCCTGCCGTGTCGGCCATTGGGGCTTATATATATGGATACGAAACCTTTACATGGCCGCAAATACTGGGAATCCTGATAGTTATCCTCGGAGTTGCCGTCACCCAAAAGTAAGGAAAGAATCTCTCTTGAGACTATAAGAGGGCCAGAGCTATCCTCTGTCTTCTCATATCTACCTCTATCACCTTCACCTTCACATGCTGGTGTATCTTCACCACATCTGCAGGATTGGTAATGAATTTGTTTGATAGTTTTGAGACATGTATAAGGCCATTCTGCTTAATACCAAAATCGACAAATGCACCGAAATTGGTAATATTGGTGATGATGCCAGGAAGTTCCATCCCCACCTTCACATCCTCTATACTCTTGATTTCATCGCTGAATTCGAGAATTTTAATGGATGCACGAGGGTCACGTCCCGGCTTGGCAAGCTCAGCCATAATATCATTCAAAGTGGGCAAACCCACATCTTCAGAGATATATTTCTTCACATCCACCATACCCCTTACCTGCTCATCTTTAATGAGATCCTCTACTGTTACAGAGATATCTTTGGCCATCTTCTGAACGAGCTGATACCTCTCGGGATGGACAGCAGAATTGTCCAGTGGATTTGTAGCCCCAGGAATACGCAAAAAGCCTGCACACTGCTCATACACCTTGTCTCCAAGCCTTTTGACCTTAAGTAGATCTTTACGTGAAAGGAACGGACCATTCTGAGTCCTGTAGTCGACTATATTTTGTGCAATGGCAGGTCCGATACCCGACACATATCCCAAAAGGTGCTTGCTGGCGGTGTTCAAGTTTACACCGACACTATTAACACAACTCTCCACCACATTGTCCAGATTCTCTTTCAGAAGTGTCTGGTCCACATCGTGCTGATATTGCCCTACACCTATCGATTTGGGATCTATCTTCACCAATTCTGCCAAAGGGTCCATAATTCTGCGTCCGATAGAGACTGCACCCCTCACAGTTACATCATACTCGGGGAACTCCTCCCTCGCCACAGATGATGCAGAATATACAGAAGCACCATCCTCACTTACCGAGTATACCCTCACACCCTCAGGAAGGGCAAGTTTCTTTATAAATGCCTCTGTCTCCCTGCCAGCAGTACCATTGCCTATAGCTATCACCTCTATTTTGTAAGCCTCCACCAGATTTGAGACCTTCTTCATCGCCATAGTACGCTCATTTACCGGTGGATGAGGATATATCACATCGTTATGAAGCAAGGCTCCCTGAGCATCCAGACACACCACTTTACAGCCTGTTCTGAAGCCGGGATCTATTGCAAGAACCCTCTTTTGTCCCAAAGGTGGAGCCATCAGCAGCTGTCTGAGATTCTCCCCGAACACCTTTATGGATTCAATATCTGCCCTCTCCTTCACTATCTTGAGTGACTCATTCTCAATAGAGGGATGGAGAAGCCTCTTATATGAATCCTCCACAGCAATATCTATCTGCTCAGCCACCTTATCGGAAGGGTTTCTCTTCCCTTTAAGGGCCAAACTGTAGATTCTGTCAAGCGATCTGTCGCTATCCACCTCCACTTTTACACTCAAAATTCCCTCAGAGGCACCTCTAAGGATAGCCAATACCCTGTGTGACGGTGCTCTGCTGATATCCTCCGAGAAATCGAAGTAGTTCTTATATTTCTGAGCCTCATCAGACTCCTCATCCACACCTCTGGCCACTTTTGCAGAGACCTTTCCATATTTTGAATATTGGGTTCTGAGGGCTGTCCTCACCTCAATAGACTCCGATATCCACTCAGCTATAATGTCCCTTGCACCCTGAAGTGCAGCATCACTATCCTCCACCTGATCATTGAGATACCTTTGTGCGCACTTTGCAGGATCATCCACCTTGCAGTTGAAAATATCCATTGCCAAAGGTTCCAGACCTCTCTCTTTGGCTATAGAGGCCTTGGTCTTCCTTTTTGGTCTGTATGGGAGATACAAATCCTCCAAGTGCTGGGTTTCCACACACTTGTCTATCTCCGATTTCAGCTCATCCGTCAGTTTCCCTTGCTCCTGAATCGATGCAAGTATCCCCTCCTTCCTCTTCTCAAGCTCCTCAAACTTCTGATAGTAGTGCTTCACCTCTCCCACCTGTGCCTCATCCAGACCACCGGTCCTCTCCTTTCTGTACCTGGAGATGAAAGGGATGGTCGCCCCCTCCTCAAAAAGGTCAATACAGTGTTGGACTTGCCATCCGGATACACTTAGCCTCCGGCTTATAAAATCGATATACAAAGGTTTCATAATAGGTTTGGATTAGTCGTGGGAAACATCCTGAAGTTTCTCCCTATACGAAGAGAATATCTTGGACTTGGACACAAATCCCAAATATTTGTTCTCTTCGGTCACTACCGGGAGATTCCAAGCCCCACTCTTTTCGAATTTTCTCATCACACTGTCCATTTTCTCACAGTCGCAGACAGTATAAGGGGGCTGCTTCATTATATTGTATACAAATACTTCATTGTACTTCTCCCTGTCAAACATTATCATCCTGATATCATCAAGAGAGATAAATCCCTGGAATTTGTCGTTTGAATCCACTACAGGGAAGATATTGCGCTTTGATTTTGCCACCACATCGACCAAACTGCCCAGATTGTCCTCCATATGTACAGGGCAGAAATCGGACTCTATAAGATCAGAGGTCTTCAGCAGGGTCAATACCGCCTGATCACTGTCGTGGGTAAGGAGTTCTCCACTCTTGGCAATTCGTTTGGTATAGATCGAATATGGCTCAAAGATACGTATGGTAGCGAACGATATTGCAGCCGTAATACTCAATGGCATCAGCAGTTCGTAAC
Source organism: Bacteroidales bacterium (assembly GCA_017546125.1). Lineage (GTDB taxonomy): Bacteria > Bacteroidota > Bacteroidia > Bacteroidales > UBA932 > CAAGNP01. Next base: position 48,593 of record JAFYXO010000013.1, on the reverse strand, counting down.
CTCCTGTAATCTCCGCGATAAGGAAGATAGCGGTCATCGGAGCCTGCATCACACCGGCCATCAAGCCTGCCATACCCACAAGGACAAAATTGTTCTCGGGGAGGACATGGATTCCGGTAAGGTTAATCACCCTGGCCAGAACAAAGCCCGCTATACCGCCTACGATCAATGTAGGACCGAATGTACCTCCAACTCCACCGCCCGCATTTGTGAACGACATGGCGAACACTTTGAAAATCAATACAAACAGGAAGAATATAGGGACAAACCACTTGTAATTCAACAGCGAAGCAAAGAGTGAAGTATCAAGTCCCTGCACAGGATTACCTGTAAGAAGGGATTCGAGTGCGTGGTAACCTTCACCATACAGAGGTGGGAAGATATAGATCAATATACCCAACATCAATGCACTGAAAGCCCATCTCTTATATGGATTCTCAATACCCTTGATTTTATCTTCGAGACTCAATGTGGTTCTGGTAAAATAGAGCGATACGAATCCACAAAATACCCCAAGCACCAAATAGTAAGGGATATTTTTCATCACAAATGGGTCGATGGTGCTCATAAAAGCGACATCCCTTCCGAAGAAAAGGTATGACACCGCTGTAGCTGTCACTGTGGACATCAATAGAGGGAGGATGGATGTCATTGAGATATTGAAGAGCAATATCTCCAGGGTAAACAGGATTCCGGCCATAGGTGCCTTGAAAATACCTGCCACTGCACCTGCAGCACCACACCCGAGCAGAATGGTCATCTGTTTGTAAGAGAGACCCAGATGTCTGGCTATATTTGAGCCAATAGCTGCACCGGTATATACAATAGGTGCCTCAGCTCCTACCGATCCACCAAACCCGATAGTGATCGAACTGGTCAACAATGAAGACCATGTGTTGTGGGATTTGATTTTTGAGTTATTCTTGGATACTGCCAGAAGAACCTTAGTGACACCGTGGCCGATATTGTCCTTAATGAGATATCTGACCAGAAGCATCGCTATAAGCATACCAAGACCAGGATATAACAAATATAGGAAACTGTCGGTAGTGGTATCAAACCAACCAATCAACAAGTCTCCTACAAGTTCTATCATCAGTTTTAAGGCAACTGCAGCCCCGCCGCTAACAAGACCCACTATAAAAGCTAAAATCAAAAGGAACTGTGCTTCAGGGAGCTTATGCAGCAAACGTGAAATCGAGTGGATTATATTATTCCTCTTTCGAATCATCATCGTCATTGAAAGCAGATGAATCTGTTCCATCCTCTGGGAATGTACCGTCTCCGGCATCATCATCCATACCATCGTTGAACAGATCTTTCTCTACATCCTCATAGTCATCTACCTTAACTGATATTTTCACCAAATATATAGCGCCCGGCATCTCTACAGATACTGCGTAGAAAGATGTACCGTCAGGTTTGTCCACTTTGAAAATATCACCCATGTAATCGGCATATCCCTTAGGATACTTCTCCTTGAATGCTGCCTGCAACTCTGCCGACATATTCTCATAACTTACCACTGCTCTCTTAATAGAAGATGCTGCTTTACCAACTGTTCTGCTCATGTGTTAATAGATATAATTCTCGGTGCAATAATAATGCTTTTTATCTTATCTGCGAGAAAAAAAATAAGATTTTTGTCTCTTTTTATTTTCCTGATTCTTTTCTACAAAAATAGGCTTGAATGTTTTCAAATCCATTCCTGAATAGTACATAGCCGAGGATGCTGTCATAGGTGTGGGTGTAAAGTCCTGAACTTGTTCCATATAGACACCTTTCAAATCCTTGTTCTGGGACAAGTTTACCATATCCTCCAGCTTACATCCCGGATGGGACGATATGAAATAAGGGACAAGCTGATATTTCAGCCCCTCTCTGTGTATAATCTTGTCAAACTCCCTCCTGAGTACCGAAAAGAGTTTGAATGTAGGCTTTGACATATATTTGAGGACCCTCTCCTCCGTATGCTCCGGTGCCACCTTCAACCTTCCTGAAGTGTGCTTGGTAACCAACTCCTGAAGATAAGGTTTTGAGGTACTGTCCAAATACCCCTCTTCATTCAAGAAAAGATCGTATCTGATACCGCTCCCTATGAAAAATTTTTTGACCCCTTTGATCTTGGATATCTCCCTGTAAAGATTGAGGACCTCCTGGTGTGAATGGTCCAGATTCGGGCACATTTTGGGGAAGAGACACGACTTGCGGCTGCACTTGTCACACAGTTTGCGGTCCTTTCCACCCATTTTATACATATTTGCGGTAGGAGCACCTACATCAGATATAACACCTTTGAATTCAGGATGAGTAACAAGTTTGTTAATCTCGTTAACAATATTGTTACATGACCTGTTTTGTATAAATCTGCCCTGATGAGCCGCTATTGTACAGAAACTGCACCCCCCAAAACATCCATGATGGATATTGATGGAGAATTTGATCATATCGTAGGCAGGTATCCTCTTTCCCTTATATCTGGGATGGGGCAATTTGGTAAAAGGGAGGTCAAAATATGAGTCCATCTCCTCCTCTGTGGCTGGAGGAAATGGTGGATTGATCACTACCTCACTATCCCCTACTGGCTCAACAAGCCTTTTGGCGTGAAGCTTGTTTGCCTCCACCTCTATGATATTGAAATTCTCAACAAATGTCTTTTTGGATGCCAGACACTCCTCATAAGATTTGAGGACAATGGTATCATCTCCGGAGGTCTCCCCCTTCTTTGTTATATACCCTATTTGTGGTATTTTCCTGAAATGGTAATCACTTAACCCCTCATCATACCCTCTGGCTATCTCCACTATAGGTCTTTCACCCATTCCATAGATAAGATAATCGGCCTTGGAATCGACCAAAATGGATGGAAGGAGTTTGTCCTGCCAATAATCGTAGTGGGTTACACGCCTTAAAGAGGCCTCGATGCCACCTATTACTACAGGGACATCGGGATATAGCTCTTTAAGAATATTGGAATAGACCTTTACAGCATAATCGGGTCTGAATGAAGCTTTTCCATCCGGTGTATAAGCATCATCACTTCTAAGACGCTTATTTGCAGTATAATGGTTTACCATAGAGTCCATCGCACCAGCACTGACACCGAAGAAAAGGCGTGGTCTTCCAAGCTTTTTGAAATCCCTCAAATCATCTCTCCAGTTAGGCTGTGGTACAATGGCCACACGGTAACCTTCACGTTCAAGTATACGACCTATCACCGCCACACCAAAAGAGGGGTGGTCCACATACGCATCGCCTGAGAACAATATCACATCGATATAGTCCCAGCCGAGGGCATCAACCTCCTTTTTGGTTGTTGGTAAAAAAGGTGACACTTGATGCTACATTCTTTCAGGCAGTTCAATGCCCAAAATACCCATTGCTTTAGTCAATACCTTAGCTATCACACAGATAAGAGATAGTCTGAACATACGTACCTGCTCATCCTCCTCTCTCATGATTGAGACATCATGGTAGTACTGGTTGAACTCCTTAGCCAAATCGTAAGCGTAGTTAGCCACCACTGCTGGAGAGTGTGCATCACCACCCTCTTTGATCTTCTCAGGGAAGTTGTTGAGCATCTTGATGATACTTACCTCTTTATCAAGAAGTTTTGATGTATCCTCCAAACCTTTGACTACTACATCACTCACTTGAGCCTTCCTTAGGATAGACTTGATACGTGCGTGTGTATATTGGATAAACGGACCTGTATTACCGTTGAAATCAATAGATTCACGTGGGTCAAATAGCATGGTCTTGCGAGGATCAACTTTGATAATGAAGTATTTCAATGCGCCCAAACTCAACATTTCGAACAGTTTGTGCTGCTCCTCTTCACTCATGCCATCCATCTTGCCAAGCTCCAATGAGGTCTCCTTAGCGGTATTGTACATCTTGTCAAGAAGATCATCTGCATCCACCACTGTACCCTCACGAGATTTCATCTTACCCTCAGGTAGCTCTACCATACCGTATGACAAGTGGTAAATGGCGTCTGACCAGTCAAATCCGAGCTTCTTCAAAATCAATTTGAGAACCTGGAAATGGTAATTCTGCTCATTACCCACCACATATATAATCTCATCAAGTTTGAATTCAGAATATCTGCTCTCAGCTGTACCAAGATCCTGTGTCATATACACCGATGTGCCGTCAGAGCGGAGAAGAAGCTTCCTGTCAAGGCCATCTGCTGTAAGGTCACACCATACAGAACCATCCTCCATCTTCTCGAATACACCAGCTTCCAAACCTTTCTGCACCAATGCTTTACCCAATAGATATGTCTGAGACTCATAGTATATCTTATCGAATTCGATACCCAATCTGTTATAGGTCTCATCGAACCCCTCATATACCCAGCCATTCATCTTCTTCCATAGGTCCACCACCTCTTTATCACCACTCTCCCATTTGAACAACATCTCCTGTGCCTCTTTCATGATAGGGGCATCTTTATCCTCACAGCCAAGCTTCTCACACTCCTCTTTAAGCATGTTGTTGAATAGTACATAGTAGTCACCTACCAGGTGGTCACCTTTCTTGCCTGAAGATGCAGGGGTCTCCCCATTGCCTCTTTTAAGCCAAGCAAGCATAGACTTGCAGATATGGATACCACGGTCATTTACCAGATTCACTTTGATCACATTGTGACCGTTTGCAGCCAGAAGTTTGGATACAGACGAACCCAAAAGGTTGTTTCTGATATGTCCCAGGTGGAGAGGTTTGTTGGTATTTGGGCTTGAATACTCCACCATGATGGTCTTACCTGATGGTGCACCCTGACCAAAATCCTCTGTAGAGGCTATCTCAGCGAAAACACTGTTCCAGAAAGCCTGAGAAATTTTTATATTCAAGAAACCTTTCACCACATTATATGACTCAATCTCAGGTGTATTGGCTTTTAGCCATGCACCCACCTCTTCACCTGTAGCCTCTGGAGACTTCTTGCTCACTTTAAGCAATGGGAACATCACAGCGGTCACATCACCTTCAAACTCTTTTCTGGTAGCCTGCATCTGGATAGGCATACCCTCTGCTGAGGCACCATACAAACTCTTTACTGCCTCTTTAACTCTTTCAGATATAAAAATTTCTTGATTCATCTTATTTGTTTTTTGCAAAGTACTTCTTCATCTCTGCTTTCACCTTAGGAGAAAGGATAAACAGTGTAATCATGGTTGGGAATGCCATCAGAGCATAAGCGATATCGATAAGACCCACAGCTGCTTTCAAAGGGATCATCGCTGCTACCACCAACATTACCAGGAAGAAGATATTGTAGTATTTCGAATATTTTGCACCAAAAAGGAAACCTGTACATTTCTGACCATAATACGAATATGAGAACATGGTAGAGAATGCAAAGAAGAACAACATTGCCAATAGAAGGTATTTGCCCACACCAGGAATTGAAGCGTCAAATGCCTGAAGGGCTACGCTCAAACCTGCGATAGATCCGCTGATACCATCACCCAAAGGCAATACATCCCTTTGGATCAAAATTGCAATTGCTGTAAGTGTACAAACTAGACCAGAGTCAATTGATGGGCCGATCATTGCTACAAGTCCCTCTCTTACAGGCTCGTTGTTCTTTGATGCACCGTGCATCATAGAAGCGGTACCCACACCTGCTTCATTTACAAGAGCAGCACGTCTTATACCGATAAGTGCGATAGAGGCCAATGCACCTATACCTCCACCAACACCTGCTTTAACTGTAAATGCCTCTGTAAAGATAGCGGCGAATACACCAGGAACAGCATTCAAATGTGTTACGATGATATATGCCACCAATAGGAAATACATAGCCACCATAGCAGGAACCACCTTTGTTGCTACTTTGGAGATCCTCTTGATACCGCCCAGAATAACACATGCCACGATAACACAAATAATTACACCGATGATAAATCTGAGTGTAAGGGTATTTTGCTCAGGTCTGAAGAAAACGGTAGTAATGGCCTCTGTAAACTGGTTTGCCTGCATGATACATAGTGTACCGATCAAACCGAAGATTGAGAAGAATACTGCCAATGGTTTCCATTTGGAACCAAGACCTGACATAATCATATACATAGGACCACCTTGAACCTCCCCTGCGTCATCTTTACCTTTATACATTACAGATAGTGTACCTTCAAAGAATTTGGTAGCCATACCCAAGATTGAGCTTACCCACATCCAGAAAATAGCACCGGGACCACCAATAGAAAGGGCAATCGCAACACCTGCAATATTACCCATACCCACAGTGGCAGCGATGGCACTTGCCAACGCCTCAAAAGAACTGATCTGGCCATCAGCCTTGTCATCCTTGGCTTTCAATGACTTGATAGCCCTACCATAATACCTCAATGGAACGAATCCTGAGTAGATCAAGAAGAACAGTCCACCCCCAACAAGGAGTGTAAAAAGAGGATAACCGCAGATAAAATCACTTACTGCGGTTATTCCATTTTCTAGTGCAGACCAAAAGTTTGCCATATTATAGACCTCTATTGTTTAGTAGTGGTTGGATTCCTGGTTGTTTTCCTCTAAAGTTTACATAAAGTGTCATAGCCTCATCCTCACCTGCTCTTGCCAATACTTCATATCTGAATTTTGAAGCCACCTCTTTGTTGAAGATATCACCTGTCTCTACAAATGCCTGATATGCATCAGCATCCAGAACCTCTGCCCAGATATAGCTGTAGTAACCTGCTGTATATCCGCCACCGAAAGTATGGTTGAAGTAGGTAGTTCTGTATCTTGGAGGGATTTGAGAGATCAACCCTCTATCGCCCAATACCTTAGCCTCGAATGCTACAAGATCAAGATTCTCAGGAATCTCTGTCAACACGTGGTAGTCCATATCAAGATATGATGCTGCCAAATACTCTACAGTAGCGAAACCTTGGCCATATTTGCCTGACTTGTCAAGTTTTTCCACCAGCTCAGCAGGGATAATTTCACCTGTCTGATAGTGTTTTGCATATACGTTAAGCACTTGTGGGTTGAATGCCCAGTGCTCCATAATCTGAGAAGGAAGCTCTACGAAGTCACGGGTGATACCGGTAAGACCATCGTATTTTACATCCTGAAGAAGAGATTGGAGAGCGTGACCGCACTCGTGGAAGTAAGTCTCAACCTCATCAGGGCTAAGAAGTGCAGGCTGGTCACCAACAGGACGTGTAAAGTTACCTACTACTGTTACAAGAGGTGCAACTCTCACACCATTTTCATAAACTTGCTCACGGAAGCCACCGCACCATGCGCCACCTCTTTTTTGACCTGGACGGGCAAACATATCGAAGAAGATTACACCCAAGTGTGTACCGTCAGCCTCTTTACACTCGAAAGCTACTGCTTCAGGGTGAGGAAGTGGAACATTTTCAAGTTGGGTAAATGTGATTCCGTATAGCTGGTTAGCCACATAGAAGATACCTTCACGAACATTCTCCAATTTGAAGTAAGGTCTTAGCTCATCTTCAGTAAGGTTGAATTTGCTAACTTTAGCTTTCTCGAAATAATATCTCCAGTCAGAAGCTTTAAGTTCACCTTTATGACCCTCTTTCTTAGCGATTTGAGTCATATCTTTAAGCTCATTTTTAGCAGCTTTGAGGGCTGGTTTCCAGATTTGGTCCAATAGGTCGAATACAGCCTCTTCTGTTTTTGCCATACGGGTATCAAGTGCATACTCCGCATAGTTTTTGCAACCCATGATTTGAGCTTTCTTAAGGCGCAACTCAACAAGTTTTACGATGGTAGCTTTGCTGTCGTTTTCGTTGTTGTTGTTTCCACGCATCAAATATGCGTTAAGCATTTGCTCGCGAAGCTCAGCGTTGTCTGCATTCTGAAGGAAAGGCATGATGCTTGGATTATCAAGACCGAAAATCCATTTACCCTCCATTCCTGCAGCTTTAGCTCTTGAAGCAGCCTCTGCAATTTGTGCCTCTGAAAGGCCTGCAAGGTCTTTTTCATTATCAATCACCAATTTGTAAGCAGCAGTCTCTTTCAAAAGGTTTTGTCCGAAAGCCAATTGAAGTGCAGAGATCTCAGCGTTTACCTCTTTAAGTTCTGCTTTCTTGTCAGCAGGAAGGTTTGCACCTGAACGCTCAAAACCTTTATAGATCTCCTCCACCAATCTCATCTGGTCTTTATCAAGACCTAAGCTCTCTCTCTTGTCATATACAGCTTTGATTCTTTGGAATAGCGCATCATTTAGTGAGATCTCACTGAAGTGTGCACTCTGGATAGGAGAAAGCTCTCTTGAGATAGCCATGATAGCATCGCTTGAGTTTACACCGCTCTCGCTTGAGAATACTACAGCCACTTTTGAGTACAGGCTGCCGGCCTTATCGTATGGAAGGATGGTATTTTCAAAATTTGGCTCCTCTTTGCAGTTAACGATAGCGTCGATTTCTGCTTTGTGCTCATCCATTGCCTTAAGGAAAGCAGGCATATAGTGTTCTGGACGAACCTCCTCAAATGGAGGAATACCGAAAGGTGTATCCCACTCTTTCAAAAGTGGATTTGATTCACAACTATAAGTCATAAACAATGCAATTGCTCCTACAATTGTTAGTAACGATTTTCTCATATATCTAAAATTTTGTATTATTCTTAACCCAAGTAGCTCTTCAAGAGTTTGCTACGATTACTGTGTCTGAGTCTTCGGATAGCTTTCTCCTTGATCTGGCGAACCCTTTCGCGAGTAAGGCCGAATTTCTCGCCGATCTCTTCCAATGTCATCTCAGATGTACCGATACCGAAGAAATCTTTGACGATATCCCTCTCCCTCTCTGTAAGTGTAGACAAAGCCCTCTCAATCTCTTTGTTAAGGGATTCATTTACAAGACCTCTGTCGGCATTTGGAGAGTCATTGTTCACAAGAACGTCCAAAAGGCTGTTATCCTCACCATCTACGAAAGGTGCGTCCACAGATACGTGTCTGCCGGATACTCTAAGGGTGTCAGCGATTTTCTCGCGTGGGATATCAAGAATGTCTGCCAATTCATCAGGTGAAGGCATACGTTCGTTCTCCTGCTCAAATTTATTGAGAGCTTTGTTGATTTTATTAAGCGATCCCACCTGGTTCAATGGAAGTCTCACGATTCTTGACTGCTCTGCAAGAGCCTGTAGGATAGACTGACGGATCCACCATACAGCGTATGAGATAAATTTGAAACCGCGGGTCTCATCGAACTTCTCAGCTGCTTTAATCAGACCCAAGTTACCTTCATTGATAAGGTCTGGTAAGCTAAGACCTTGATTTTGATACTGTTTTGCCACAGATACCACGAAACGGAGATTGGCTCTTGTAAGTTTTTCCAAGGCCTCCTGGTCCCCTTTTCTGATTCTCTGGGCCAATTCTACTTCATCTTCTACAGTAATTAGTTCTTCTCTACCGATCTCCTGTAGATACTTATCCAGAGATGCGCTCTCTCTGTTAGTGATTGATTTGGTTATTTTTAACTGTCTCATTGTATACAAATAAGTTGCAAAGATAGCATTTTTTTAATATGCAACCTTTGCAACTGAGGTATTTTAGAAAATATATTTTAGCTTTTCAGACTATAGTCCGATAGCGTAGTAGAAGACAGATCCGTCAGGATATACACCTTCAACGAGAACAGACCTCTTGGCTTTCTTCACAATAGCTGCCACATCTGCAGGATTTGTAACCATTGAATTATTCACAAATGTGATTATAAAGTCCTGTTTTATACCAGCTTCCTTCATCTTACCCTTCTCGATCGAAGATACTTGAACACCAGATTTCAGACCAAGTTTTTCAAGCAGATTCTTAGGGGCAGGAACCAACTCAGCACCGAAGAGATTGATTTTCTCCTGAGAAGCGACTGTTCCCATATCCTGTGCATCTTTTCCGATCAGAGTCGCCTCAAGCTTGTGCTCCTTCCCTTTTCTCAGTACCACTAGAGAAACTTTGTCCCCCGGTCTGTATCTGTTGATCTTCTCCTGAACCGAAGACCCTTTCTTCACAGGTTCACCTTCGATAGCGATAAGGACATCACCAGCCTTCACACCTGCCTTATCGGCAGCTCCACCTTTTACCACCTCTGCCACATAAACACCTTCAAGGGTAGTGAGTTCTTTCTCTTTCTTCAATGCATCTGTAATATCCTGCATAGAGATACCCAACATTGCCCTCTGCACCTTTCCGAAATCCATAAGGTCTGCCACGATTTTTCTCACGATATTTACAGGAACTGCAAATGAATAACCTGCATACGAACCGGTATTTGATATAATTGCGGTATTTATCCCCACAAGTTCACCTTTAATATTCACCAATGCGCCACCGCTATTTCCTGGGTTCACAGCGGCATCTGTCTGTATGAATGATTCGATTTTGAATTCGCCATTATTGGCCATTGTACGCCCTTTGGCACTGACAATACCCGCAGTAATGGTGGAGTTCAACCCATAAGGGCTGCCGATGGCAAGCACCCACTCACCCAAGCGAAGTTTGTCAGAATCCCCATAAGGAATTGTTGGCAAGTTCTCTGCATCCACTTTGAGAAGCGCCACATCTGTAGCTGGGTCTGCTCCGATAAGATCCGCTTTGAAGGTCTTGTTGTTGTCCATTGTCACCTCTATTTCAGATGCACCTGCGACCACGTGGTTATTTGTCACAATATAGCCATCCTGGGTAATGATAACACCCGATCCGCTCCCCACTTGCTCTCTGGGCGCAGACTGTCCGCCGCCGAATCCGAAGAAATAATCAAAGATAGATGGTGGCATCTGGTTCCCCTCTGACCTCTTGATCACTTTTACAAAAACCACCGCCTGCACTGATGATTCAGCAGCATATGTAAAGTCCGGATACTCACCTGAAAAACTTACATTTTTCACCTGGGGAACACCTTCTGAATAGGTATAAGTGGTGGATTTGTCACCGTTTAACACACTATTCACTACCAAATAAGAGGTAGCTCCTCCTACTAGAATTGCGCACAACGCTACCAATAAATATTTTTTCATTTCCATAGTATTTTATTAAACAACTTTCATCCCTAAACTCAAAATATATGCCAAAAATTTTCTACATTTGCATTTAGAAGAAAAAAACAAAAACATTTAGAATAATATGAAATTCACAGTATCAAGTTCAGAACTTTTGCACGGTCTACTATCCGTATCAAGAGTAATTTCCAGCCGAAACACCTTGCCTATCCTGGACAATTTCCTTTTTGTGTTGTCTGGCAACACTTTAGAGGTAACTGCTTCGGATCTTGAAATGACACTTAAAACTTCAATTGCGATCGAGGATGTTCAGGAAGAGGGGGAAATTGCAGTTCCCGCTAAGCTTCTGACAGATTCACTAAAAGAATTTCCTGATCTGCCACTGACATTCAGCACAGAGACAAACGAAGAGATCCTTAACATCAGCTGGATGAGCGGTGCATCGAAAATCCCATTCTTCCCGGCAGAAGACTACCCATCACTACCTGAGTTGGGCGATCTTGCCATCTCGGCATCATTCCCTTCAGACATTCTCCTTTCTGGTATCAACAACACCATCTATGCTACAGCGGAGGATGAGTTGAGACCGGTAATGAATGGTATTTTCTTCGACATGACCCCAGAGAACACTACCCTCGTAGCGACAGATTCACACAAGTTGGTGTATTATACACGCAACGATGTCAGAGTGGCTGAGAAATGTTCATTTATCCTCCCTAAAAAACCTGCAGCTATCCTACGTACACTTCTAGCCAAGAGTGAAGACGCAGTGAAGGTCACCTTCGACATGAAAAATGCATACTTCGAGTTTGACGGCAATGTTCTTATCTGCAGACTACAGGAGGGAACATACCCTGCATACCGTTCCGTAATCCCTAAGAACAATACCAACAAGCTTGTTATCAATAGAGTATCCCTACTAAATGCAGTAAAAAGGGTAGCCGTTTGTTCAAACCAGTCTACCTCACACATCAAGTTGTCCCTATCATTCAACAAATTGGTTATCTCAGCTTCTGACACCAATTTCTCAATGTCTGCACACGAGACACTTGACTGCATATACGAGGGTGATGAGATGCATATCGGTTTCAAATCTACCTTCTTGGCTGAGATCTTGAACAACCTTCCATACGAAGAGGTTTCTATCGAGCTTTCAGACCCTACCCGCGCAGGTTTGATCCTTGCTGCCGGTGAGACAGATCCTGAAGAGGTGATTTGCTCACTATTGATGCCTATCCGTATCCCATCATAACCTTAGAGCGAGTATATGGAATTGAATCTTAAGAATCCGATACTGTTTTTTGACATCGAAAGTACCGGTTTGAATGTTGCTACAGACAGGATCGTAGAGATCAGTGCTGTTAAGGTTCATCCTAATGGGGATACTGAGATCAAAACCCGCAGGATAAATCCCACCATCCCCATATCACCTGAGGCTCAGGCTGTACACGGCATATCAAATGAGGATGTTAAAGATTGCCCTACATTCAAGCAGATAGCCAAATCATTGGCGCAATGGATGACAGGGTGCGACATAGCCGGATATAACTCTACCAAGTTTGACATTCCTCTATTGGCAGAGGAGTTCTTGAGGGCAGAGATCAATGATTTTGATTTCCGCAAGAGAAAACTCGTGGATGTGCAGACCATTTTCCATAAAATGGAGCAAAGGACACTCAGTGCAGCATACAAGTTCTACTGCCAGAAGGATCTTGAGAATGCCCACTCAGCAGAAGCTGACACATTGGCCACTTACGAGATTCTCAAAGCACAGCTAGACAGGTATCCTGAGCTTAAAAATGACGTGGCATTCCTCTCAGAGTTCTCTACCAAGAACAAGAATGCAGACTACGCAGGAAGAATCGTATACAACGATAAAGACGTCCCTGTATTTAACTTTGGCAAACACAGAGGGGTCCCTGTTAAAGATGTATTGGCAAAAGAGCCAAGTTACTACTCATGGATGATGAACGGCGACTTCACACTTGACACCAAAAAAGTCCTGACTGAGATACATCTAGGTAAGAAATAATGAATATTATAGTCTCTCCATACTCAAAACAAAGTTTCTATTGTCGCCCCGACAGCACTTTGATCAGGGCAGTGGAGGAGTATTATATTCCGGATCAAGTCCAAAAGGTATCAGCTACCCCCGTAATGTATGTCAAGACATTGCGGGCGGGAAAAGCTGTAGCACACAGATTTGCTGAGAGGTATATAGACTCTTACGGTTTCGGACTTCTACTCCACCCTACACTCAAAGATGAATACTTTGAAAATGAGCCTGAGAGATCTTTTATTGAGAACTCTCTCGACTATACTTCGATAATACCGCTTCTCTCATTCCCAGAGATGGAGATAAGGGGGGCATCTACCCACAAATTCGAGGTAACCGCAAACTACAAGAACCCTTTTGCTGAATTTACATTTCCTACATACGACCAGGTGATGGAGAGAATATCCACCATCTCCAAATATTGTTCGCTGAGAATTGGTGACTTCATCGCTATTGAATTGGCCTCACCTATAAATATAGAGGCACCCACAAGACTTATCGGTCAGGTGGACGATCAGCAAATCTTCAATTTCGTAGTTAAATAGCCAATGATTTTATGGCAGAATCTGCCGCCAAAGCCCCTGTAGAGAAGGCTATTTGTAGATTATACCCACCTGTATCCCCATCCAGATCCATTACCTCACCCGCAAAATATAGCCCACTGGAGAGTTTGGACTCCATAGTCTTGCGCGATATCTCATCCAGCGAGACGCCTCCGGCTGTAATTACACACCTTTCATAACCAACATACCCCACTATCCTGAAACGCCAATCCTTTATCCTTGCAGCCAGATTTCCCTCACGCAAGTCAGGATTCATCTCAGCAAAACTCTCCACCATCTGGAGAGGCATCAGTTTGGGGAGTATCTTCTTAATCTTAAAGCCACCCATCTCTTTAACCAGCTCCCCTACCCTTACTTTTACATCATCCTCTTCCACTGCAGGTTTCAAATCTATGGAGAGCTCCACTTTCTGACCGTTTATAAGTCCTTTGACCCCTTTTCTGCTCACTCTGAAGCCAAGTGCACCCTCAATTCCACCAGAAGTGAAAAGGGTCTCACCAAATTCAGACTGAACTACAGATCCATTGACCCACAAATCCATCTTGATATTTTTGAGCAACAACCCCTCAAGACGTGGATCTATCTCTTTAGGTTTCAATGCAGTCAATGAAGGGAAAGTATCCACTACAGTATGGCCAAATGCCTTGGCAAAGGTATAACCGTCTCCGGTAGAACCTGTGGTGGGATACGAAAGACCACCTGTGGTTAAAATAACCTTTGAGGCCAAAACAGAGATATCATCACCACCTGGAGCCACCATATTGATCACATACTTGTCATCCGATTTCGTAATGGAGGTAACCTCCGTTCCGCATGAAATTTTTACCCCACCTTTATTGATATATTTCACTATGTGGTCCCTCACATCGTGACTTCTGTCTGTAACAGGGAAGATACGGTTACCCCTCTCCTCTTTACACTGCAGACCCGTAGACTCAATAAAGTTTACAACATCTGTATTGGAAAAGTGATGGAATGCATTTTTGACAAACCCCTTATCGGGATGGATGTGGGACTGGAATTCCCTCCATGGTGATATATTGGTAATATTGCAACGCCCTTTGCCTGTTATCAGTATCTTCTTACCGCACTCACGGTTTTTCTCCACCAGAATAACATTCAAAGCGGAACCGACACATCTTGCAGCAGCCATTAGCCCCGCAGCACCGCCTCCGACTATTGCAATATCATATTGCGTCATAGTGATTAATCGTTATCCCTTGCGAAACCAAGGTAATAAATCAATGTAGCCAATGCAGACAATGCTGATACCACATATGTTCTTGCAGCCCAATTTAGGGTGATCTGAGCTTGCTCTACCTGCACAGGTGTCAATGAATTGGATCTTTCCAACCACGCAAGAGCTCTATTGGATGCGTTATACTCCACTGGCAGGGTAATGAATGAGAATAGAACAATCATGGCAAACATCGCGATACCCACCCAAAACAAAGCAGGGAATGATTCTACCATCATTACACCCACTAGCAACACCACTTGTGCCCACATAGATGAGAATTGTACCACAGGCACCAACACCGACCTCAACTGTAGAGGTGCATAACCCTCTGCATGCTGAACGGCATGACCACACTCATGGGCTGCAACAGCTAGGGCCGACACACTATTCGAATTATATACACTCTCACTAAGATTCAATGTCTTGTTGGTGGGATTGTAGTGGTCAGTCAATTTACCAGGTGTACTGATGACCCTGACATCTCTGATACCATAATCTCTAAGCATCTTCTCCGCTGCCTCTCTGCCAGTCATATTTCCAGGTGCAGATACCTTAGAATATTTGTTAAATACTCTTTGCAGGCGGGCCTGAACAATAAAACCAACTAAACCTATTACTATAACTAAAAGCAAACCCATAAATTCATCTCATTAAATGTTACAATCTTCCATCCACCATCTCTTTGGGCAAGATACCTTTAATATCGTAGATGATATGTGTATCTTTAACCAACGAGTGGATGTCCATGACTTTGAACTGGTCATGTGCCACGGCTAAAATTACCGCATCAAATTTCTCATCAGGAATAGTTGCTTCCAACTCTATGCCATAATGCTCCTTAACCACAGAGTGGTCTGCCCAAGGGTCATACACTTTTATATCCAGATTGTACTCCTTTAGAGAGTTGTAAAGATCTACCACTCTGGTATTTCTGACATCAGGACAATTCTCCTTGAATGTCACACCAAGAATAAGTATTTTGGAATCCAGCACCTGGATACCTTTCTTCATCATCAGCTTCACAGTCTGACTGGCAGCATACTCGCCCATCCCGTCATTCATTCTCCTTCCGGCAAGTATAATCTCCGGATTATAACCGTGTCTCTGGGCACATTGTGCCAAATAATAGGGATCTACACCGATACAGTGACCACCTACAAGACCTGGCTTGAATGGGAGGAAGTTCCATTTGGTAGATGCCGCTTCAAGCACATCATAAGTATCAATTCCAAGTTTGTTGAAGATCTTGGAAAGCTCATTGACAAATGCAATATTGATATCCCTCTGGGAATTCTCTATCACTTTGGCAGCTTCAGCCACTTTGATCGATGGTGCCAGATGGGTACCAGCCTCCAAAACAGAGTTATATACCTCATCAATATATTTGCCGATTTCAGGGGTGGATCCAGATGTCACCTTCTTGATCTTCTCCACAGGATGCAACTTATCTCCAGGATTTATCCTTTCAGGGCTGTATCCGGCATAAAAATCAACATTGAATTTCAGCCCTGACACCCTCTCGATTACAGGGACACACTCCTCCTCTGTAACACCGGGATATACAGTAGATTCATAAACCACCACATCACCGGGAGAGATGACACGTCCCACCTCCGCACTTGCATTGTATAGTGGAGTCAAATCGGGATTATTATTCCTGTCTACAGGGGTCGGTACGGCTACAATGTAAAAATTACAGTCTTTGACATCTTCAAGATCAGATGTACATTTGAAGCCATTGCTTATAGCGCTCTGCAAGTGCTCATCGCTGACCTCAAGCATATCATCGTGACCTGCCATCAGAGCATCTACACGCGGCTTGCAGATATCGTAACCTATTGTTTTATACTTGGTAGAGAAGAGTCTGGCAATTGGAAGTCCAACATATCCAAGACCTATGACACAAACCTTAGTCTCTCTCATCAATTACTTAAAATTTACTTATCCAATCGTCCGTACCTCGAGTTGCAACTCTTGAATTCAGGGACGATCTCTTTCATTTGAGCCACAGTAGCCTCTTTATCCATAGTTACTGCCGCCTCTTTCAACTTCTCAAAATTAGCCTTGACATCTTCATAATTGTATCTTCTCACTTTTGCAAGGAAGATTTTCTTATGAACTGTAGGGATTGTATTCTCTTCGTTGCTTAGAAGTTCCTCATACAATTTCTCACCAGGACGAAGACCCACATACTCAATATTGATATCTTTACCCAATTCCAGACCGGCCAATGTAATCATATTCTTCGCCAAATCTGCAATCTTAACAGGTTCACCCATATCAAATACAAAGATCTCATCCTCTTTACCCATGGTGGCAGCCTCAAGAACAAGTCTGCAAGCCTCAGGAATAGTCATGAAGTATCTGATAATACGTGGATCTGTCACAGTAACAGGGCCACCTGCAGCAATCTGTTTCTTGAATAGAGGGATAACTGAACCGTTGGAACCAAGCACATTACCAAATCTGGTGGTCACATATTTTGTTTTCCCCTTCACTACACCTTCAGCGATAGCTTTACTCAAACTTTGTGTATAAATCTCGGCAATACGTTTGGAAGCACCCATGACATTTGCAGGGTTTACTGCCTTATCTGTAGATACCATAACAAACTTCTCCACCCCAAACTCCAGTGACATATTTGCCACATTCATTGTACCAAAGACATTGGTATTCACAGCCTCCACAGGGTTATTCTCCATCATAGGGACATGTTTGTATGCTGCAGCGTGGAAAACCACGTTAGGCTGATATCTCTTGAAGACATACTCCAATTTAGGTCTTTGGCGCACATCACCGATTACAAACTTCTTCTCAATTCTGGGAGAGACATCCTTCAACTCCAACATCACATCATTCATAGGGGTCTCAGCTATATCGAAAAGGATAAGTTTCTGAATAGGAATTCGAAGCAATTGACGGCACAATTCACTACCGATAGAGCCGGCAGCACCGGTTACCATCACCACCTTGTCGGTAAGGAATGTCCTGATCTCATCCATATTTATCTCCACTTGCTCCCTGCCCAAAAGGTCTTCAATTTTAACCTCTCTTAGAGGTGGCATAATCACACTGCTGTCACCCAACTCACTTACACCTGGAGATATCAGTACAGAGATATCGTTTTTGGCACAATAAGAGATAAGTCTGTCCTGCTCTTTTCTTGCATCATCATAATTTGCGAAAACTACACCTGATATATTGTGCTTGTCCACTATCTCCTGAAATTTTCGCTCTGTATGGATAGTATATACAGGATAACCGGAAAGAGTCCTCTTCGAGAATGAACCTGCCTGATTTATCACTATATAACCTTCGAAAATATAGTCTCTCGACTTGATAACCATCATACCTGCAGATACTGCAGCATCATTATCTCCATAAACCAAAATCCTTTGCACCTTATCTTCACTCACCTTCTTAAGCATCATCTTATAAATAGTAGAAACCAATGTTCTGATGATGATAAGGAAGATCAAAGTAAAGAGTACATCCAAAATCTCCACAAGGAACAGGTTAAGGAATGGTGTTTTATAAGTACCGGAAGAACTCAATGCGAAAAGGAAGACCAGCATAATGGCTGCCTTGAAGATTGTTACACCGATAAGGGCACCCACCTCCACTATCGTGGTATGTCTGATTGCCACAGCATATGTTCTGAACGAAACAATACTGATAACAGAAGATACCGCAGAGAATAGGGTCAAATAAAGATAGATATTCGGATTCATATCAATCTTTAATGCCCAGGATACTATTGCAAATGACATTACAGATGCAACTATTGATGCGATACTGTCAACTGCCAATATTATTGACTTATGTGCGTATCTGTCTTGAAATAATTTAAAAATTCTTCCAAACATACTCTTAATGTAGTTATCCATAGTTATTCTCGCAAAGTTATGACAAAATTAATAGAATACAAAAGGTCAAGTCCTTAAAGACTCCATATAATGGCACGACTTCGCGTTTGTGACGATAAAATTTACAAATCTATAACGCCGCTCCCTATCATCTCGCCGTCCTCTCCATACCATACGGCAAACTGTCCTGCCGAAATACCCCTTTGATGCTCACTGAAGACTATATACAGATAATCTTCCATCTGATAAAGCGTAGCTTTCTGAAGCGGCTGTCTGTAACGGATACGGAGTGCATACGATCTCTTTTCACCTACCTTCATTTTCAAATCCTCCCTAATCCAGTGCACCTCATCTTTAGATATTTTGAGGGCTTTACGGAGTAGTCCCGGGTGATGATGCCCCTCTCCCACATAGATGATGTTGTCATCTATATTTGTATCTATAACGAAAATAGACTCTTTATGTCCACCGATATTGAGTCCTTTACGTTGTCCGATGGTAAAGAACTGCGCACCAAAGTGCTTCCCGATGACCTTACCGTCACCTTTCTTGTATCTGTACACTTTTGACAAAGCGCTCAATGCCCCCTCCAATTCATCTGGCGACAATGAATCCAGATTCAAATCCCCTGTATCAAATGTCACTTCTGATGTCGGTAGACCATTTGCCTCGGATTCCACCACATGCATATCGGAAGCTGCATCCTTTCTCCATCCATATCCAGGATAACCCTCCAATTCCCTATAGAAATCCTCAAATATCTCCACCACCACTCCATCCTTGGCGGTCAATTTCTGCTGCAGAAACACAGGAAGATCCACTTTTCCCACAAAACAGATACCTTGAGAATCCTTTTTGTCCGCACTCGGAAGACCCGCCTCTGCAGCCAGTCTGCGAACCTCAGGCTTCACAATATCCCCAATAGGGAAAAGAGCCTTGGATAACTGCTGCTGGGTAAGCTGGCACAAGAAATAGGTCTGATCTTTATTATTGTCGCTTCCGGCAATGATTCTGTATGCAATATCACTATCACCAACACCGGCAGTGGTCAAATCGCAAGGGACGCCACCATCCATCACAGGAATCGCCTCCTGGGTTGATTTTCTCACCAACGCCTTGCGGCAATAGTGCCCTGTGGCCACATAATCAGCCCCAAGCTCCTCTGCACACTTGAGAAATGCGTCAAATTTTATCTCGCTATTACACAGAACATCGGGATTTGGGGTCCTCCCCTTCTCATACTCCGCAAACATATAATCGACCACCCTCTGACGGTAAACACCCGAAAGATCCACAAAATGGAATGGGATATCGAGCTTTTTGGCCACCATCCTGGCAACACTCAAATCCTCCTCCCACTCACAGTCTCCATGCAATGTTCCTGTGGTATCGTGCCAGTTCTGCATAAACAGTGCAAACACGTCATATCCAGCCTTTTTCAGCAGCAATGCTGCCACTGAGGAATCTACTCCTCCCGACAGTCCTACGGCAATTCTAATTTTACTTTTCATCATTCTTGTTTTTTCAATAAAAATGCATACCTTTGCATTCGGGTAAGTCATACACGACCAGCTCCCTTTTAACTCCCCCAGGGCCGGAAGGCAGCAAGGGTACAAAGGTTGTAGCGGTGCGATGTATCAAGCTTACCCTTTTTTTATTTCCCCCCTCCCAACCCTCCCCCGAGGGTGAGGGCTAGGTCGCTTCGCTCCGGGTCTCTGATTCTGCTATCTGCCAGTTTTCCCCTCCCAACCCTCCCCCCAGGGGGAGGGCTAAGTCGCTTCGCTCCGGAAAGCTTTTGCTATCACCCTAACTTGTTTTTTTTCGTTTGAGCCACTCCTTATACGCTTTGTTGTAGGCTGCAGAGTGTTTCATATGCTGACTGTATGTCTTCGCAAAGTTATGCGTACCATCAAACTCAGGTTTGGCGCAGAAATAAAGGTAATCTGTCTTCTCATAATTAAGCACCGCATCCAATACCGCCGGTGGTGCTATTGTAATAGGCCCTGGGGGCAACCCCTTGTTCTTGTATGTATTGTAGGGGGAATTAACCTTAAGGTGTCTGTTAAGAATCCTCGTCATATTGGGTTCAGACTCGATGAAGACATATTTTACAGTGGGGCAAGCCTGCAGAGGCATCCCCTTCTTTAATCTGTTCATATATACACCCGCTATCTTTGGCCATTCACCCGGAGCATTTGTCTCCTCAGCTACAATAGATGCCAGCGTAGAGACTTGTGACGGCGTAAACTTCATCGCCTTGGCCTTTGCAAGCCTCTCCTGGTTCCAGAACGCGTCATACTCCTTTTTGAACCTCAAGACCACATTTTCAGGAGATGTAGTCCAATAGAATTCGTATGTATTTGGGATAAACATCCCTATAAATGTCTCAGGCTTGAACCCCAAACTATCGATAAGGGCTTTATCATTTAGCACTTCCGCAAAGGCTGCTGAATCGGCTTCAAACCAGCAGGAGAATGCGTATGCCAATTTGTCCAATTTTCTCACATACCCTCTGAACGCCATTTTCATAGGGGTTTGCCACCCATTTGCCACCATTCTGATTATCTCCTGGTTGGACATCCCTTTTTTAAGCTCATATCTCCCCGGCTTCACATATTTCTCCAATTCCCTGGAAGAAGCCGCCTTTTCAAAGCTCTTCCAGTTTCTGAAGGAACATGAAGCTTTGAGGGTATCCATAAACTCACCATAGTCATAGCTGCGGTAGATCTTTACCACTCCATCCTCCAGCACATTGGACCTTTTATATTTGCACCAATATGCACCATAAGCACCACCAAAGCCCCCTACAAGTACCAAAATGAGAATAGCACCTACAGAGCACAACTGTTTCTTATATTGCGTCAAAAAACTCATACCACTACTTTTTCTGTTTTCTCAAATAAATGACATCATCCTTTGAGATATCATTGACAGATTTTTTACGGTTATACTTCATAAGCATATTCAACCTTACCGCATAACGCTGTGACAAATCGTAGAAATTATCCCCCTCCTCTGCAATATGGCAATCAAGATATTTCGGAGCACTCTTTTTCTTCTTTTCAAGATATACCACTGTGCCTGCTGCTATCTCCCTGTCCTCCTTTAAATCATTGAACCTCAAAAGCTCCTTGGTAAATAGGTTATACTCCTTGGCAATGGAAGCATAGGTATCACCACCATTTGCCACCACGTATGTCACACCATTTCTTACATAAAGAGGTCTGTTCTGTGAATATTTGTACCAGATAGAATTCTGTGTAGGGATCAACCTCTTGACAGCTTCCAATTTAGAGGGGCTTGGTGGGACAACATTTGCTTTTGATTCCACTACCATATTATTGTTTTCCACCTTACCGGTCAACAAGTCATACTTGTATAATTCATAATCCTCGATAATCTTTATCAGAAGTTGGGGGTACTGGGGATTCGTAGCATAACCCGCCTTTTTCAAGCCGTGAGCCCACCCCTTATAGTCTGTAACCTCCAGATCAAAAAGAAAGGCATACCTGTCCCTATATCGAAGAAAATCGGAGTGGTCCTTATACGACTCCTCTGCTTTTTTGTACTTCCTGAAACATGACTTCCCCGGATCATCATCCTTTTTATAGTATGTAGGTCCGGTCCAATCCTTGTGGCATTTGATACCGAAGTGGTTATTGGCTTTGACCGCCAGATCAGAGAGGCCATCACCAGATTCGAGGCATCCCTGGGCCAATGTGATACTGGCGGGGATACCATGACTCTTCATGTTTTTTATGGCGATATCCTTGTACTTTGCAATATAATCCAGACGGCTCTGAGCCTTCTGCGCAAAAACACTGGATGTAAGTATGGTACCTAATAATATAGATAAAACGAGTAGCTTCTTCATATTCTCAAATAATCATTGCAAATATAGCCAAAAGTACCATTTAATTTAATAATTACTATATTTGTCATAATAAAAAAACACCTCAATGGAGAATAAAAGCATATCTATAGAATATAAAGAATACAACAATATTGACGAACTTCCTGCAGCAGAGAAAGAGCTCCTTCAGAGCGCAATTGATGCCACCAAAGGTGCATATGCCCCATACTCCAAATTCAGAGTGGGTGCTGCTGTCAGACTTACCAATGGCAAGGTAATTATCGGGGCCAATCAGGAGAATGCGGCATATCCGTCCGGCTTATGCGCAGAAAGGACAGCAATGTTCTCCGCCCACACCCTACATCCGGAGGCAAAAATGGAGGCTATAGCCCTCACAGCGGTAGACCCTTCGGGCAATATGCTCCCTACCATCACATACCCTTGCGGAGCATGCAGACAGGTTATGGCTGAATATGAGAATATCGCACAAGCTCCCATAACCATCATAATTGGTTCATCAAGGGCGGTGCAGGTATTTGAAGGGGTATCCTCTATAATGCCCTTCATGTTCGACAATCTGATCTAAAAAAATAAGACTATCGCGAGATAGTCTTATTTGCCATATTGATCCTCACTTTATAAGTGGTCCTTCCGTGATAATAGTATAGGACCAGAGAGGTATTGTTCTCAAAATAGATTGTATTCAACAGAGGATCCTTCTTCTTGTCTTTGCATATGGGCTCTGCCCAGACAAGCATATACTGATTTGAAGAGCTCTGGTACGCAGCAATGACTGTATACCCTCTGATATTGAATTGGGCCACTTTATACCCCCCCTTCGATTCAAACTCCTTGGAGCCCTTAAACATCTGCACGATAGAGCTCTCTTCAGGCAACAGTCCGAATTTCAATCTCTTTGCTTTTGCAGGATTGTTTTTCAACCACCAATCGAGAGCCTGATCGGTCATCACATCACCTTCTGAGATAGGGAGTAGAAAATCTGTATCTTTCAGAAGGCTCAAAAGGTGTATTGCCTCAGGCAACACATAGCCACCGGCTGCACCTTCATCCATATAGTCACCCTCTATCATATAACCCAGCCCATTATCCGCAGCGATAACCTTACCACTGAACATCGATGAATGGATAAGTCCATTGGTCTTGTCCAAAAGGTTGACCACATACTCACATTTGTCACCAGGTTTCAAATCTTCAGACACTTCAGGAGCCACATTCTCAAATATGTAGAAATAGTAATTCTTTCCTGAGAACTCATAATTCTCAAACTCCTTCACGATTCTGACAGAAGAGAGGGAGATATCCTGAATATACCTCTGATTCATCGCCATCTCCTTAATCTTGCCATCCAGCATATCGTAATATTCTGATGAAGGGTACTGCGACAGGAATGCGGCACATGATGAGATATCATCGGTATTTACCGCTGAGAAATGGATAGAATCAATCAGATGGACCACCTTCTCAGAGAGAACCGAATTGGGAAATTTTGCCAGAAACGCCTCAAAACTCTCCACTGTACCAGACTTCAGCGCCTTCTTATATTGCTTAACCTCCTTCTTGCTTTGTCCGTCCAATGCATAGCAGCTAAAGGCAAGAATACCCACTGCCAATACAACCAAAAATTTACTCATTGTTTTCATATAGATTCAATTCTTTTGAATATTTACCCCAGTTATTTACTATTTCCAATGCCTTATCCAACTCATCATCCCCACCCTTATGCAGCACTTTATAGAAGTAGACTCTATCGTATAGAGAACTTGCAATCAACGCTTTGATATAATTTTCCAATGTAGGTCGTGACACTTTTATCTCCTCCTCTACAGGCTGGATACCACGATCCTTGGCAGCTGAAACAAGCCCGTCAAACAACTCGTCATCCACCTCGAAGGATTTGACGAAATGATCTGCAGAGTGGTACTTTTTGAGCCAGTAATCCCTCTTCTGATCCACCACCTTGTTTGTATACTCCTGCACCACTCCATTTCTGAGCAGATGACCATAATATGGTGTATAGAAAGAGGTATCCTGTGGAACAAAAATATCGGGCATGATTCCACCACCTCCATAAACAGTCCTTTTGGTCATTAAAGTATTATACTTCAACGAATCTGGGAGCTGGATACTGTCACGGCTAAACGACTCTCCGTGCGCAAACCTCTGATTGAACTGCTCATAATATTTCTCCCTTTGCCCCTCCTCATACGGAGCCTGAATTACCCTGCCCGAAGGGGTATGATATCTCGCTACAGTCAGACGCAATTGGGAGCCGTCAGACAACGGCAACATCTGTTGGACTAGCCCTTTACCAAAAGTTCTGCGTCCTACGACCACACCTCTGTCCTGATCCTGAACTGCACCTGAGACAATTTCACTGGCTGAAGCCGAATTCTCATCGACAAGAACCACCAATGGACCATTCTGGAATACCCCTTTGCCATCTGCAAACTCTTTGATGCTATTGACATTTCTCCCCTCGGTATAGACTATAAGCTGGTCCAGGAGCAGGAACTCATTAGCAATCGCTATCGCAATATGTAGGTACCCTCCGGCATTTCCTCTGAGATCAAGTATCACACTGCTGACCCCTTTATGCTGCTCGAAGGCGCTCATAATCTCATCGTAAGAGGTAGCTGCAAATCTGCTCAATTTTATATACAGGCACCCTTTTACCGGCTCATAGACCGCATCCACGGAGTGCAAAGGGATCTTGTCCCTCACCACGGTAAAATTCAACACCTCTTTGACATCTCTACGAACAATCCCCAATTGGACTTTAGTCCCCTTCTTTCCCCTTAAATATTTGTATACCTTCTCATTTGTAATCTGCACACCGGCAATATTCTCACCATCCACCAGCACGATTTTATCCCCTGTGCGGATTCCCACCTTCTCAGATGGACCTCCGGCCACCGGAGCCTGGACAGTAAGGGTATCGTTGATAATGGCAAACTCTACACCAATTCCCTCAAATTCAGCTTCAAGAGGCTCATTCATCGCCTCCACATCCTCTTTCGATATATATGAGGAGTGCGGGTCCAACTGCTTGAGGGTAGCGGTAATAGCAGCATCTACCGCCTTTGAAGCATTGACGGTATCCAAATAAAAATGGTCAATATAATATAGGGCCTGCCCAAATTTGTTGGCCTGCTTGGAGAGCTCTCTATTGACTTGTGCCACAAGTGGCAATGATAGAGCAATTACAAATAAAACAGATATAATTCTTTTCATACGCTACCTGTATTTTACCAGTTCCACATCAAAACGCTCACCCCTTGATGCCAACACCGTATTTGGGAATATTGACGATGCCTCATCCTTCAGGTGATCCACAGATGAATATCTGGATGAAAAATGTCCTAATACCAATTGTTTGACCCCCGCCTCCCTGGCCACCACTGCTGCATCTGTGGCAGTGGAGTGAAATGTCGATTTGGCCATCTCTTTCAAATCGTAAGCAAATGTAGCCTCGTGATACAAAAGATCAACACCTTTCACTACATTGGCCAACTCCTTAAATGGGGCAGTATCACTGCAATAAGCAAATGATCTGGGTTCAAACGGTGTATATGTAAAATCTTTAGCTGCAAGAATCACACCATTATCCCCCCTCAACACATCTTCCCCCCTTTTAAGTGTCGCAATCTCCTTCAAGGACAAATTATACTCCCCTATCATCTCCCTTTTCACATTCAAAGGTGGATACTTCTCTCTGAACAGGAAACCAAATGTGGGAACCCTGTGATTCAAAGGAAATGCAAACGTTTCAATATTCCTTGATTCAAAAATTTTCTGCGTCTCACCCTGCTTAAGGGATGAATCGAGCACATTGTGGACAATCTCATATTTGATGGCGTCTCCCTCAAAATTACGGATAAAAAAACTCAACATATCGCCAAACTCTGCAGGGGCATGTATAGTAAGCTTTGCTGTTCTCCCTTTCATCCCCATTGAGGAGAGGAGTCCTAAAAGGCCAAAACAATGGTCCCCATGCATATGGGATATAAATATGTTGTCAAGCTTGAGTATTGAGAAGCCATTACGGTAAAGGAGCATTTGAGCCCCTTCGCCACAATCTATAAGGAACAAACGCCCACGTATGTTCAATACGTGAGCGCTTGGATATCTACTATTTGTAGGTAAGGCCGAAGCCGTTCCTAAAGTAGTGAGGTTAAATTCCATCCTTATTTTCTAGAAGCCTCTTCCATTTTGCTCTTAAGATCAGCTAGCTCAGAGATGTCACCAAGGGTAGTTTTTTCCAAGTTAGCTTTTAGTTTCTTAACAGCTTTTTGAGTGCTGTCAGCTTCAGTATTTTTCTCTTTCACCTCTTCTTTCTTAGGCTCTTCCCAAGTTTTGGTGTGTGAAAGAACGATCTTCTTGTTAGATTTGTTGAACTCAACAACTTTGAAGTTCAATTTCTCGTCAGCTACAGCGTTTGAACCATCTTGTTTAGCAAGGTTCTTAAGGGTTACGAAACCTTCGATACCGTAAGGAAGAGCGATAGTAGCACCTTTGTCAACGAAGTTAACGATAGTACCTTCGTGGATAGAACCAAGGGTGAATACTGTCTCAAATACATCCCAAGGATTCTCCTCAAGTTGTTTGTGACCTAGGCTTAGACGACGGTTCTCTTGATCTACTTCAAGAACTAGAACCTCAAGGGTGTCACCGATTGAAGTGAACTCTGATGGATGTTTGATTTTCTTAGTCCAAGAAAGATCGCTGATGTGTACTAGACCATCAACACCCTCTTCAAGCTCTACGAATACACCGAAGTTGGTGAAGTTACGTACAGTTGCAGTGTGTTTATAGTTTACTGGATATTTGTTTTGGATGTTTGCCCATGGATCCTCTTTAAGTTGTTTGATACCAAGAGACATTTTTCTCTCTTCTCTGTCAAGAGTAAGAACTACAGCCTCAACCTCGTCACCAACTTTCAAGAAGTCTTGTGCGCTGCGTAGGTGAAGTGACCATGACATTTCTGATACGTGGATAAGACCTTCAACACCTGGTTGGATCTCAATGAATGCACCGTAATCAGCAAGAACAACTACTTTACCTTTAACTACATCACCAGTTTTTAGGTTCTCATCAAGAGCCTCCCAAGGGTGAGCGTTAAGTTGTTTAAGACCTAGAGCGATACGTTTCTTAGTATCATCGAAATCAAGGATAACTACATTGATCTTCTGATCAAGAGCAACTACCTCTTCAGGGTGGTTGATTCTACCCCATGATAGGTCAGTGATGTGGATAAGACCGTCTACACCGCCAAGGTCAACGAATACACCGTATGAAGTGATGTTCTTAACTGTACCCTCAAGAACTTGACCTTTCTCAAGTTTACCGATGATATCAGCTTTTTGAGCCTCGATTTCAGCCTCAATAAGAGCTTTGTGAGAAACAACAACATTACGGAACTCATGGTTGATCTTAACGATCTTGAAGTCCATAGTTTTGTTAACGTATACATCGTAGTCTCTGATAGGTTTAACGTCGATTTGAGAACCTGGCAAGAATGCCTCGATACCAAATACGTCAACGATCATACCACCTTTAGTGCGGCATTTAACATAACCCTTAACGATTTCATCTTTCTCAAATGCTTCGTTAACCATATCCCATGAACGAAGTGAGTGAGCTTTTCTGTGAGAAAGGATAAGCTGACCTTTTTTGTCTTCAGTAGTTTCAACATAAACTTCCACTTTATCACCAACT
This sequence comes from Bacteroidales bacterium, assembly GCA_017546125.1. Classification (GTDB taxonomy): domain Bacteria; phylum Bacteroidota; class Bacteroidia; order Bacteroidales; family UBA932; genus CAAGNP01. The sequence goes on along the minus strand of JAFYXO010000013.1, from coordinate 20,308 downwards.
TTGATATCAGGATTGTAGCGGAATTCGCCGATGTTGATAACACCTTCACTCTTATATCCGATATTAACAAGAACCTCTCTTTTGTTAACAGCCATTACCACACCTTCTACAACTTCGTTTTCAACGACTTTAGAAAGGGTTTGGTTGTAGCTCTCTTCAATTTGAGATTTGTCCAAGTCATAAATTGCATCTTTTTCGAAACTATCCCAGTCAAATTGGTCTACTGGAACAGAAGCATTGCTTTTGCGAGTTTTTACCTCGACTGCTGGAGTTGATTCAACTGCTTGAGCTGTTGCCTCAACTTGGTTTTGAATGTTTTCAGTTGTCATAATTAATAATTAGTTTATCAACAAGTAGTTAGACATTATTTATAATTTCCTTTCGGAAAGCGCGCAAAAATAGAAACTATTTGACTGTTTTCCAAATATATTCACACCAAATTACTTTTTGGGTGCAATAAACTTATTGTACAAAATGAGTGCAATCATACTGAATACTCCAAGTGCCGCAAAAATCAGATAAAAAGCTGACGGATTGGCCATCTCCTCCACATATTTCACATACAAGGCAGCCCCTACGAATCCACCGATACTGCTACCTATCACACCATAAAGGAACGAATATCCCATATACAAAGCCTTTTTGTCCGCTGGGGCAATCATTCCGATATATGAGTTATACTTGGGGTGTGCAGTCATCTCTCCGAGGGTGAAGGTCATGATACCGACGATAAAGAGCCATGGTGAATTTGACAACGCCAAAATGGCCATACCCAAAGTACCGAAACCTATACCCACAATCATAGTTGGCAATGCCGGAGCCTTTTGCACTATCTTGGAAACAAACAGCTGCAGCAGAATAATCACACCTGCATTGACCACTGTCACGTGCTCTACATCAAAAAACCATGATGGATTCTCCACAAACAGACCCAAGAAGCTGTTTACAGCATTGTTTATAGGGGTCATATCCATATGTTCGTCCACATACCATAAGACAGTGCCATACATCTGGAAATAAAGGATCCAGAAGACAGAGTAAAGTATCACCATCAGCAGAAATCTCCAGTCCTTGACCACAAGGAGCATCTCTGCAAAGACCTGTCCTATAGGTTTGCCACCCTTTTTCTCCACCTGAGAATCACCCTCAACCTTTGGCTCCTTGTAGAAGAGTGTGTTGATCAGCAACAGGATCACACCAATTCCAGCTGAGAGGAAGAATATATAGCTATATGAGTATGATTTCAGTATAGGGATAAGAATCAAAGGGAAGAGGAATGCTCCCAGATTGATTGACCAATAGAAAATACCGAACCCCAGGCCTGAATTGGACTCATTTGTACTTCTGGCAATGGTTCCCGCAATGACAGGCTTGAAGAATCCTGCACCTACAGCCATAATAAGAAGGGATGCAAACACCACAAAATACCTTGACTCCATACCATCAAAACCGCTCCCTGAAAACAGACCGGTCAGACCATACCCTATCACCATACAGCTGAATGCAAAATAGAGTATTTTCCTATATCCGTACCTGTCTGCAACAGCACCGGCTATAATTGGAAGAAAATACAAAAGTGGAGGTATTGTTCCAAGAATACTGCCTGCCTGCTCTTTTGAAAAACCCAGACCGCCATCAGCACCACTGAGCACTAAAAAAACAGACAAAACCGACATCATACCATAGTAGGAGCCCCTTTCAAAAAACTCCATAATTACCGCCACCCAAAATGTTTTAGGGAACTTGTTTGAATTATTTTTATTCATCATAAAAAAATTTTTTGAGTCATTATCCCCCCTAGAAATACATCTATGGCACTATTGGCCATAAAATACACTAATTCCCAATATCAGAGAGAGATAGAACTCTTGTAATTATAAAAAATGTTCTTACCTTTGCATCACAAACGTATATCACACAGGTCATAATTTTAGGTAAAAAATGGGTGTCAAATATATTTGCCACCCATTTTTATTATAATCCCAAATATGATTTCTGACTATCCGTCAGCCTGTCGATTGAGTATCCCCAGCTCTCCAGCTTCATCATAGCGACTTTCTGATCTATCTCCTGAGGTATCTCAAAGGCCATTTGAACCAAGACTCCCTTACTATCTTTAAAATAGTTGGCTACGTATTGGGCACTCAGTGCCTGAATGGCAAAACTCATATCCATAATTTCAGCAGGGTGACCATCACCTGAAGCAAGATTTACCAGACGCCCCTCTGCAATAATATATACCCAATTTCCACCTTCAAGTTTGTAACCCATGATATTTTCACGTGCAAGCTTGCTCTCCACAGCTATCTGTTTCAAAGTTGCCACATCCACTTCACAGTCGAAGTGACCTGCATTGCAGCAGATGGCACCATCCTTCATCTCCTTGAAATGTCTCTCCACTATCACATCTGAGCAGCCTGTAACGGTCACAAAGAAATCACCATGAGGTGCAGCCTGATCCATTGTCATCACCTTGAAGCCATCCATAACGGCCTCTATAGCTTTAACAGGATCCACCTCTGTAACAATCACAGATGCACCCAAACCTTTAGCTCTCATCGCCACACCCTTACCACACCAGCCATAGCCGGCTACAACGACAGTCTTGCCTGCCACAATAAGATTTGTGGTTCTGTTGATACCGGTCCATACAGACTGGCCTGTACCATATCTGTTATCGAAGAGATACTTGCATTTTGCGTTGTTTACCAACATCATAGGGAATTGAAGCTCACACTCTTTATCCATAGCCAAAAGCCTCATGATACCTGTAGTGGTCTCCTCACATCCACCTATAACATTAGGGATCAGATGAGGGAACTCTGTATGAAGCATATGGACCAAATCTCCACCATCATCAATGATCAGATTCGGGCCCACCTCCAAAACCATTGAGAGGTGTCTGTGGTACTCCTCAGGGGTACAGTCATGCCATGCACATACATTCAGGCCATCATGCACCAAAGCTGCAGCCACATCATCTTGTGTAGATAGCGGATTACTTCCGGTCACATACATCTCAGCACCACCGGCAGCCATCACTTTACACAAATAGGCAGTTTTAGCCTCCAAGTGAATTGACAAAGTCACTTTCAAACCCTGAAAAGGCTTGGTCTCGGTAAACTCTTTCTCAATGCTCCTCAAAAGGGGCATATTTGCTTTAACCCAATCTATCTTACGCTTTCCACTCTCCCAAAGCGATAAATCTCTAATTTCTGAAGCCATATATTATAACATTTTTCTTTTCTTGAATACTACCAGTGTAATCACGATTGACACCAGCATAATCCCTATCAAAATAAGGAATGCACTGTTACTCTCCATAAATGGAAGCTTGATATTCATACCATATATGGATGCTATAAGAGTTGGAGGCATCAACAACAGCGACACAAGGGTGAAGACCTTCATAATCCTGTTCTGCTCCAAGTTAATCAAACCGACAACAGTATTAAGCAAGTAGTCCAAACGCTCAAAACTGAAATTTGTATGGTTGATCAAAGATCCGATATCCTTATTGATTACACCAAGCTTGGTATAGACATCTCGAGGGAACTTGTCGCTCTTAAGGATAGCTGAAATCATCCTCTGCTTATCGACAATATTCTCACGAACCAACATGGTATTATCTTGCAACTGATTGATATCCAAAAGGAAATCCTCATTTACATCTCTACCGGTACTTGCTTTCTTGCTGTATGTATCAAGCTCTTTAGCCATCAACTCGATCATATCCGCATCCAAGTCGATACGATTCTCCAAAATACCGACAAAAACGTGATAACCTGTAGGGTACAATTTGCTGTGGACCTGTATCTTTCTCTGGATATCTACAAATGTCCTCAAATTTGCCTGCCTTATTGATACGAGAATACCCTCACAGAGGATAAATGAAATAGCCTCCATAGAGTAATCATCCGGACCTGGAATAAGGAAGTTGGTATTTACAAAGATCGAGGTCTCGGTCTCTGAATAGCGTGAAGATGACTCGATCTCCTCTGCTTGGGCCCTTGATTGGAGTGTTGTCTCAAGGAACTCCTCCACTTCCCTCTTCTCATCACCTGTAGGTGAATATAGATCTATCCATAGGACATCATCAAAGCCAAGCTCCTTCAAAAGTGTAATATCTTCTGAAGGGACTATACGTCTGTCTTCTTTATAAAAAATTTGAATCATAGTTTCCGAGTTAAGAATGTTGGTAATTTACTGTTTACGCACCATAGGCGGTGAAAGCAATTACCATCGGACTCGGAACTTGTACGGATCAAAATGGGAAACAATGGACGCAAGAGGGCTCGCCCATACACTCTGAAGCGTACTTATAACAAAAGCAACTCGAACCATAATCGTCCATTTTATTAAACTTTAAAATTACAACTTACAAAAGTAGTGTTTTTATTTAAAAAACAAGATGTTCAAGGAGAATTTTAACACCTATAGCCACTAAAATCAACCCACCAGCCAATTCCGGCTTGCTTCCAAGCCTGTCACCCATTGCCCTGCCCCCATTCAGCCCGATATAAGAAGCAAGAGCTGTAAAGAGAAATATGGAGGTCATACCCGTAACCAATTTAAGCAATGAGAGAGAAACCATCGCCAAAGAAATACCCACTGCCAATGCATCGATACTGGTAGCGACAGCCAACACACAGAGTGTTTTGGGATTGAGCAGATTGGTCTTCGATTTGCCGCACTCCTGACACTCCGACTCCTCTTTTCCTCTGAATCCCTCCAAAAGCATACCTCCACCTATATAAATCAGAAGGCCGAAGGCAATCCAATGATCAATCCTCTCAATATATACATAAAACCCTGTTCCAAGGAGCCAACCAACCATGGTCAGTCCCATCTGAAACAGGGCAAATGTCAAAATTATTTTTAATGTCTGCCAAATATTGAGCTTGATACCCATACATATACCCCCGGTCAAGGATACAGCAAATGTATCAAAACAGAGGCTTATGCCTAACAAAAGGAGCTCAATATAAGACATACACCTTTATACTATTTCTTTCTGAAAAGCCACATACCGAGGAAGGTCAACACACCATTCACGATAAGTAGAGTGAAACCAAGATCAAAATCAAAGTATTTCTTTCCGAAGAAATTGATTAGGAAACATAGAACAGGTGCTGCCACTGCAATATAAGGGGTAGCATTGTCCTTAACCTTATAATTGGTCAAAATACCGAAGAAGAAGATACCCAATAGAGGTCCATATGTATAAGAAGCCAATTTGTAAACCAAGTTTACAACTGCATCATTACTTACTACGAACAATATCAGGATGATAAGGAAGAACAAGAAGGTAAAACCTGCATGAATCCACTTTCTCAACGACTCTTTCTTGGTATCTGAAAGGTCGGTTCTGGTATTGAATCCTACAAAGTCCACACAGAATGAGGTAGTAAGTGAAGTAAGAGCACCACCTGCACTTGGATAAGATGCAGAGATAAGACCAATCAAAAATACAACACCTACACCCACACCAAGGTAGCTGCTTGCGATAGTAGGGAACATATCGTCAGTTTTCACGATACCCAAAGCCTCGAAACCACCCATGTGTGCCACATAGATAGATAGGATAGCACCCAAAAGAAGGAAGAAGTAGTTAGCTACCACAGCGATAACAGATGTGGTATACATATTCTTCTGGGCAGATTTAATATCCTTACAAGCCAAGCTCTTCTGGATCATACCTTGATCAAGACCGGTCATAGCCACTGTCATGAAGATACCGGCAACAAATTGCTTGACAGCGTTTGTACCTTCACCCCATCTCCAGTCAAAAAGATTGCAGAAACGGGTACCCTCGATAGCAGGATTTTCTGTACCGGCAACAGCTGAAACCATCTCACCAAAGCCCCAGCCCATCTCTTTGCAGATAGTCCAGATAGTGAAGAACACAGCCAAAAGCATAAATGTAGTCTGAAGCACGTCGGTCCAGATAATAGTTTTTACACCACCTTTGAATGTATAGAAATAAAGGAGCATCAGGAACACAAGTGTCACAATACTGAATCCTACCAAATCACTACCCAAAAGACCTTTAGGCAAGAATGCGAACAATACCAATACCACTACAAAGATTCTCACAGCAGCGCCCAGTACTCTGGAAATCATAAACACCACAGTACCGGTCTTATATGAGTGCTGACCAAATCTCTCACCCAAGTAAGAGTAGATAGAGGTAACATTCATCTTATAATAAAGAGGGAGCAAAACCTTGGCAATCACTATATAACCACCGACAAAACCAAATACCAATGGCATATAATAGAAGTTTTGCGCCAACACATTACCAGGAACAGATACGAAGGTCACACCTGAAATTGAGGTACCTACCATACCGTAGGCAACAACAAACCAAGGCGCCTTTCTATCTCCTGAGAAAAAAGAATTGCTTCCTGCCTTTTTGCTGGTCATCCAAGAGATGAAGAACAGCAGTACAGTATACGCTGCAAAAGCAAGAAGAAAAACATAAAGAGGAAATTCGTGTCTCATATTTTTCAATTAATTAAATTTCAGGCATAAATATTTGTCTGTTGACTATCGATCTACCCAATGTCAGCTGATCCGTATACTCCAGATCGTCGCCAAAAGCTACACCTCTCGCTATAGCTGTAATCTTTACCCCCAGTGGGGTAAGGACTTTATATAGGTAGAAAGAGGTCGTCTCCCCTTCCATCCCTGTACTTAAGGCTAAAATCACCTCATCCACTTGAGACTCTGTAACCCTTCTGCACAGATGGTCAATAGGGAGATCGGAGGGGCCGACACCATCCATCGGGGAGATAACTCCTCCCAACACATGATATACCCCCTTATACTCACCGGTAGCCTCTATACTCAAAACATCTCTAAGACTCTCCACCACACAAACAGTATGATGATCTCTCTTCAGATCTGAACATATTGAGCACTTGTCACCCTCGGATATCATATTGCACTCGGTGCAATACTTTACATCCCTTCTTAGAGAGATTATCGAGTTCCCGAACCTCTCTACGTTTTCCATCGGCTGCTTGAGTAAGTATAGCGCAAAACGCAGTGCACTCTTTTTACCGATTCCCGGCAAAGATGAGAGTTGCTCCACTGCGTCTTGCAATATCTTATTCCCCATCGGAGAATTTGTCATTACTCTTCTTTCTTATTATGAGCGAAGTAGTAGTCTACAGCATTTCTAACAGAGTGATGTTCGAACAATAGGAATTTTGCATAATCGTAATCTTTAATTCCAGTCTCGTCCATAATCATCTTGGTACCTCTGTCTACAAGTTTGGCGTTTGTAAGCTGCATATCCACCATCTTGTTACCTTTAACGTGACCCAATCTGATCATAACAGATGTAGAAATCATGTTAAGAACAAGTTTTTGAGCTGTACCTGATTTCATACGGGTACTACCTGTCACGAACTCAGGACCCACCACAGCAACGATAGGAATATCTACCTCATTTGCTACTGGAGCACCAGGGTTACAAGTGATACAAGCTGTCAAAAGACCTTGTTTTCTTGCCTCACGAACTGCACCGATAACATAAGGGGTAGTACCTGAAGCTGCGATACCTACAACTGTATCGTTAGGGGTAGGACGATATGGAGCCATGTCATTCCAACCACCTTCCAAGCTATCCTCAGCATCCTCTACTGCTTTTCTGATAGCACCGTCACCACCTGCGATAAGGCCGATAACTAGATCAAATGGTGCACCGTATGTAGGAGGGATTTCAGATGCATCCAGGATACCGAGACGACCGCTGGTACCAGCACCAAGATAGAAAAGGCGACCACCTTTTTTCATTCTCTCCACGATACCTTCTACCAATTCAGTAATCTGAGGGATACATTTTTCCACTGCCAATGGAACATTTCTATCCTCTTTGTTCATGTTTTCGAGAATCTCTCTCGTTGGCATTTTATCCAAGTCCTTGTAATTGGAAGCTTGTTCAGTAACTTTTGTAATCATATTATATCTCTTCTTTATGATATTCAACTAGGCCATCAATAGGGCTCTTGATAATTTTACCCACTTTCATACCCTGTGCAGCAGCACTCTCCTCGATAATAGGGCGATAGTAGTAAGCAATCGAACCTACGAAATTCACATCATTGTTCTGATAATCGTAGTGAACGATATTGCGTTTGAAGAACTCATCAAAACTGCTGCGAAGCAGATTGTGAATATATGGATGCTCCTTAAATTCATTCAGGAATGGAGAGAATGAGGCCAAGAAACGGCTAGGCAAGCTCTCTCTGTATACTTTTTGTACAATAGCCATATAATCCAAACCATATCTCTCAACAAACATCTCTTCAATCTCTTTTGGAAGAAGGCCTTTGATAAAATCTGAGATAAGACGTTTGCCAAGGTATCCGCCGGAAGCCTCATCACCAAGGATAAAACCACCTGCTCTCACATTTTTAACGATATCCTTACCATCATACATACAAGAGTTTGAACCTGTACCCAAAATACATGCGATACCAGGTTTGTGACCGCAAAGTGCTCTTGCTGCTGCAAGTACATCTGATGCTGCATAGCATACTGACTCAGGGAACACCTCTTTAAAATAGCCTGACAATGCACCGCAAACCTCTGGAGAAACTACACCTGCACCATAGAAATAAATCTCTTTGACGCCATTTCCCAATACAGGAACAAGCTTGGTGTTGAAAATTTCCAGAATCTGCTCTCTAGTCTGAAATACAGGATTGATACCTTCGGTTGAGATCTCGATAACCGAACCATCTTCCTTGATTGCTCTCCAATCCACTTTGGTAGAGCCGCTATCTGCTATAAGTTGCATAAAAGATCTTTATATATTTGTTAATATTAGCAATATGCAAAGTTACAAATTATTTCTATATAACCCCTCTTTTCTCCAGTAATAATATCCATAAATGGCAGAAACTCCATAAAAACCATACAAAAACGCAGTAGGATAGAGATTCTGACGCCAAAACATTATTACACTCAAAATGTTAATCATCACCCATATCCACCACTGGCCGATCCATGAATTGCCCAACCAGTATGTAGCCAGAAGTGAAAGTGATGTAACCAAAGCATCAAGCAATGGCTGCTCAGCATTTGTATAGTCACTGAGACCGAAATAAATCAAAAGGAATAACCCGAATGCCAGCACAGAAGAGACCACTGCAGGGACCAATTTTATCTCATTGATTATTATCTCTTCTCCGGCAGAAATACCGTTTGCATCCTTTTTCCACTTGTAGATGCCATAAATACTCATCAACAGGTAATATATCTGATACGACATGGAGGCATACAAGTGTGATTTTGCAAAGAGATATGTATAAACTATGGCGATAACTATCCCCACGTACCACATCTTATTGCTATGCTTAATCTCATACCAGAGATAAAGGAGGCCTGTCACCAGACCGAATATCTCGATCGCTATATCCATCAGCTATTTGATTTCCTTTAGAGAGACCTTGAACATTCTTGGCCAGTTCTTGCCAGTAAGATATATGGCATCTGCACTCTGATCCCAGGCTATACCGTTCAATACATCTGTATTGGGGCGTCTCATGGCATAAGGGAGGAGATTCCTGCAGTCCACAACACCCTCTACGACACCACTTTTAGGATTGATTATGATAATGGTATCGGTGGTATAGACATTTGCCCATATCTTCCCGTCTATAAATTCAAGTTCGTTGATATAATTGATCTTCTTGCCATTGAGGGTCACCTCTACCGACTTCTGCTCCATAAATGTAAGAGGATCCAAATAATAGATCTTATTTGTACCATCACTCATGATCAAAGAGCTGCCGTCGGTGGTTATCCCCCACCCCTCTCTCGGATTTCTGAGCTCACCTATCTTCTTCAGTGTGGCAATATCATAGACAAAACAGACATTCTCCATCCAGGTAAGGACATACATCCTCCCATCCAACACGCAAGAGCCCTCGACAAAGTATTTTTTATCCACCGAAACATAGTTCAGAACCCTTCCGCTTTTCAAATCCACCTTCCTTATCGATGAAGAGCCATATTGACCTGTAGATTCATAGAGTTCCCCTTTATGAAAGAAGAGTCCTTGGGTATATGCAGAAGCATCATGATTGTATGACTCCTCCACATGAAGTTTGTAGTTTTTCAGTTTCTGGGCAGAAGCATTATAACTGAATAAACAAAAAATCACCGCCACTGCTAACAAAGCACTGGCGATGATATATTTTGTCTGCTTATTTTTTATCACGCTCTATTATTTTCTATTATCAATGGCCGCTTTCACAAATGCTACAAACAGAGGGTGAGGATTTTCAGGTGTACTCTTGAAATCAGGCATATATTGCACACCGATAAAGAATGGATGTGAAGGGATCTCCACGATCTCCACCAGATTGGTATCAGGGTTAAAACCTGTAGCCACCATTCCGGCACCCTCCAATTGCTCCAAATAAGAGCTGTTAACCTCATATCTGTGATTGTGACGCTCAACTACTTCTGTCTTGCCGTAAATCTTATGAGCCAGAGAACCCTCTTTGATTTGACAAGTGAAACCGCCAAGTCTCATTGTACCACCTTTGATCACTGCAGTCTTTTGTTCTGCCATTAGATCTATGACAGGATGTTTCGCTGTAGGATCCTGCTCAGTGCTCTTCGCCTCTTTAAGACCAAGGACATTTCTTGCAAACTCTACCACTGCCATTTGCATACCAAGTGATATACCGAAATATGGAAGATTGTTCACCCTTGCATAGTTTGCTGCGATAACTTTACCCTCTACACCTCTCTCACCGAAACCTGATGCCACAAGCATTCCGTCCATACCTTTAAGCTTCTCAGCAATATTTTCAGCAGTGATGTGCTCGCTCTGGATAGATGTAACTTTCACCTTGCACTCATTCATGGCACCTGCGTGGATAAATGACTCCTGGATAGATTTGTATGCATCCTGAAGCTCAACATATTTTCCGACAAGGGCAATATTGACTGTTGTTTTTGGTTTATAGAATTTGGCAAGGAATGCCTCCCATTTCTCAAGATTTGGTTCAGGAAGACCCTTAAGGCCCAAATGCTCAATAACCACCTCATCAAGTTTCTCCTGTCTCATAAGAAGAGGTACCTCATAGATGGTTTTGGCATCCATTGACTCGATAACTGCATTAGGTCTTACGTTACAGAATAGAGCCACTTTTCTCTTGGCGTCAGATGAGATATGGTGTTCGGTACGGCAAACAATGATATCAGGCTGCAAACCATTCTGCTGAAGAAGTTTCACTGAGTGCTGGGTTGGTTTGGTCTTCAACTCTTTAGCTGCGCTCAGATAAGGAACCAATGTCAAGTGAACCAATAGAACATCATTTTCAGGCAGCTCCCATTGAAGCTGACGTACAGCCTCCACATATGGCAATGACTCGATATCACCAACAGTACCACCGATCTCGGTGATCACCACATCGTAATTTCCGCTCTTGCCAAGAAGGAGCATTCTCCTCTTGATCTCATCGATGATATGGGGAACCACTTGTACAGTTTTACCAAGATATGCACCCTCTCTCTCCTTGTCGATAACGGTACGATATATCTTACCTGTAGTGGTAGTATTTGCTTTTGATGTATGAATATTCAAGAACCTCTCGTAGTGACCAAGGTCAAGGTCTGCCTCAGCACCATCCTCTGTCACATAACACTCACCGTGTTCGTACGGATTCAATGTACCTGGGTCCACATTGATATATGGATCGAATTTCTGAATTGTAACTCTAAGATTTCTGGCTTGAAGGAGTTTTGCAAGAGATGCAGAAATGATACCTTTACCCAATGAAGAGGTAACGCCTCCCGTAACGAATACATATTTTGCTGACATGGTTCTAAATATATTAAGTGTTCTATACGGGGATACAAAATTATGGATTTTTTCTAATTTTGCAATCCGAATTTTCTATTTTTTAATATATGAACAAATACACAAAACATCTCTCGGTTTTAAGCTCTGAGACTGACTGCAATAAGAAAATGAAAGTGTATTCATATCTATGTAATTCACAGGAATTAGCGACTGAACACGCCACAATTCTCGGATTCGGATATGACAGACTTATACAAAACAATTGTGCCTGGGTCCTCTCCAGACTTAAAGTAAAATTTGTCTCGACTCCATGCTGGGAAGACAAATACTCGATTACCACATGGCACAAAGGTATGCAGGCCCTATTCTCCATGAGAGATTTCTATGTGGAAAATGAGAACAATCCGGGCACACCAGCCATCCTTGGGACATCCAGCTGGCTGATAATGGATTTGAACACACGACGTCTCCTCAGGGCAGAACACGTACTGGGAGAGGATGTATTCACCCGTGCCCATCAGGAAGATGCCATAGCTGAACCTTGCGGAAAGCTTGTTTTCCCTAAAGAGATGAAAAAGGTCACTTCCCGTCAGGTGGTCTTCTCTGACATTGACATGAACCACCATACCAACAATGCCAAATATATGGAGTGGGCTTTCGACGTACTCCCTGCCGATGTAACCATGAACAGAGAGACAGACGAATTCCAGATCAACTTCAACAAAGAGTCAAAAATAGGCGATACCATCGATTTCTATATGGCCCAGCAGGATGACAACACATATCTTGTCGAGGGCAAGAGAGAGGGTGACACCATTTTCCAAACCATCATAAAATTCAAATAGCATGTACCCTGAAACATACAGAATGGCAATGGTCATTATGGCCATAACAGCCGTTTTTGTCTATATAGTACTACAATACTTCAAGGCCGGATACGGATACCTCAGAACCTCCAAATGGGGTCCGGCTATCCCCAACAGACCTGCATGGATCCTGATGGAGTGTCCAGTTTTCATAGTAATGGTATACCTTATGGTCAAAAACATCGGCAACGCCACCGCAGTTCCTGTCATAATGGCAACACTTTTCCTTATCCATTACTTCCAGAGGTCATTCATTTTCCCACTACTAATCAAAGGTAAAAGCAAAATGCCTATTGCCATCATCCTGATGGGTGCCACATTCAATGTTATCAACGGCATCCTCATCGGCCTGTGGCTTTTCCAATACTCCCACTACACACTTGACTGGCTCAAGAGCCCCCAATTTATAATTGGCACACTCATCTTCCTTTTCGGTATGGGTGTCAATCTACACTCCGATTACATCATCAGACATCTCCGCAAACCGGGTGACACCAAACACTATATCCCAAAAGGTGGAATGTTCAAATATGTATCATCTGCCAACTATTACGGAGAGATCACCGAATGGTTCGGGTTCGCCATCCTCACCTGGTCATTGCCTGGGGCCCTTTTCTGCCTTTGGACATTTGCAAACCTCGCACCCCGTGCAAACTCTCTTTACAAGAAATACGAGGAGAAATTTGGAGAGGAATTCACAAAACTGAAACGCAAAAGGGTAATACCTTTTATATATTAATAGAACAATGAGTAAAATTGACCAAAGGGTCTTTACCCCAGGTAAAATAGGCCCTATCGAGATAAAAAACAGAACCATTAGAGCCTCAGCATACGAAGGTATGGCTGACGGGCACACCCCTACCAAAAAACTGATAGATTACCACACCTCTGTAGCAAGAGGTGGCGTAGGAATGACCAGTGTTGCATATGCAGCTGTATCCCAAAGCGGACTCTCATTCCATAGCCAGCTTTGGATGAGGGAAGAGATCATACCCCAGCTTCGCGAATTGACAGACTCAATCCATCAGGGGGGAGCCAAAGCATGCGTACAGCTAGGACACTGCGGCAATATGTCCCACAGGAGATATTGCGGATGCCGTCCGGTAGGTGCCTCGGGTGGTTTTAACCTATACTCTCCCACCTTCGTTCACGGATTGAACAAAGATGAGATTCTCCAGATTGTAAAAGACTATGGCAATGCAGTCCGCATCGCCAAGAAGGGCGGCTTCGATGCCGTAGAGATACATGCTGGACACGGATACCTCATATCCCAATTCCTTTCGCCATATACAAACCACCGGAAGGATGAATTCGGCGGCTCACTTGAGAATAGGATGAAATTCATGGATATGGTGATGAAAGAGGTAATGGAGGCAGCTGGAGATGATATCGCAGTTCTGGTCAAAACCAACACCAGAGATGGATTCAAAGGGGGGTTGGAGGTTGATGACTGCATCACGGTTGCAAAACGTCTTCAGGAACTTGGAGCCCACTGCCTCGTATTGAGCGGTGGATTTGTCAGCAGGGCACCAATGTATGTAATGAAGGGCAAAATGCCAATGCGTACACTTTGGGGATATATGCCATGGAAATCACTCTGGTGGCTAAAAATCGGCATTGCCATCGCAGGCAAACTTATGGTGAAGAGTGAACCGTTCCAGGAGGCATTTTTCTATGACGATGCCATCAAGTTCAGAAAAGCACTTGACATGCCATTGGCGTTTGTAGGGGGATTGAATTCAGTAGAATCGATCAATAAAGTGATGGATGCCGGATTCGATTTCATACAGATGGCAAGACCACTGGTTCACGACCCTGAGTTTGTCAACAAACTTAAAGAGGGAAAAATAACCAAATCTGGTTGCCAGCACGCCAACTACTGCGTAGCACGTATATGGAACTACGACATGCAGTGTCACGAGCACTGCCAGGTGGAAAAATTCCAGAAAAAGGAACTCGAAAGAAATATCCGCAAAGGTTAGTTAAGTCTAACCACGCGGATACCATTTTTAGCGTAGTCAGCGATAGTTTGTCTATCGATGACTACCTTTTTTTCTTTAAAAGAGGCGTGGATAAACTTCAATTCACCATCCAGCCAGTATGCAAGTGCCACGTGCGCTATATCGAGTCCCTCCACATTTGATCTGAAGCAGATGATATCACCATTCTGAATCCTGGATGCATTCTCCTCGATCTTATCTTGAGGAATATAGAAAAATGGGGCACATTGGGCTATGGCATTCTCCACATTAGCTATCTCTCTGATCCTGTCAGGACAATCCTTCAGCTGCTTGTAACTGTCCGAATGACTGGACATATACGAAAATTTCTGATCCAGAGGCTCGCCTATTTCAGAGGTAAACTCCCTCATAATACCCCTCTTGCTATTCTTGTTGATCCACTCGGATGTATAGTGGATACGTGAAACATACCCGTCCACCTTACCGTCACGGTATCTCAAATTTCTCACCTGATCGCAATAATCCTCAAAAGAGGGATGATTCTCCTTGGCAGTAATTGCCAATGCAGTACACATCTCCACAAAAAGGATACAATCAGTCTCCCTCATATTTATGGTCAACATTTCAGGTTCATGCTCCAAAGTGGAAGCCACATAAGGTGTACCCAAAAAATGGAGAGCGATCTCGGTAACCAGCTCATTCATTGGCAAATGAGACTTCTCTCTCACATATGTCACAACATCGTAAAATAGTGCAGGATCCTTCTCATCATATCTTACATCATTCTGAGAGAAAGAGATGACGCTACTGCTTAAGAAAATTACTGCTGACAAGATAAAATTTCTGAATGATCCCATATTCTTATGATATTGAAGTTACTAAAAAATAAAGGTGGGACGATAAGCCGAGTTCTGTACCTGTTGCCAGGCCTCTATCATTTATCTAAGCAGCCTACCCCCCGACAACGGACGAGCAATCCTTAAATGTCGGTATATTTGGCCTTGCAGGTCGCAGGAGCATACCCGAATAATGTCGCCATTACCCGCCGTGGGCTCTTACCCCACATTTTCACCCTTACCTCCGAAGAGGCGGTTATTCTCTGTTACACCCCCCATAAGCTTACGCCTATCTGTGCTTTCCACAGTGCGATGCTCTACCCTGTCCGGACTTTCCTCCCCCATCTGACGATGGCAGCGATAGAGTGTCCCACCTGTGCTGCAAAATTAGAAATAAATTTCCTATTTTTGCGCTCCCTAAAAAAAGTATATATGGCAAAGAAATTTTTACACGTAATCTTCGATATCGACGGAACACTAATAGACACAGAACAAACCAGCATGCTGTCTCTCCAACAAACAGTAAGAGAAAGACTTAACAAAGAGATTCCATACGAAGAGCTTGTAAAAGTTTTTGGATTCACTTCAGAAGAGGCTGTAAAAATCATCGGATTCAAGAACCCTGAATCTGACCTGCTCAGATGGGAAGAGTTATATCTGGCAAAACGCTACCTTGCAAAACCTTATCCTGGAGTAGACGATCTTCTGCCACACCTCCAAAAAGAGGGATACCAGATGGGGCTTGTCACATCACGCAACAAACTGGAGCTTCAGTCGGACAAAATATTGGAGGGATGGAGTGAATTGGGCTATTTCAACTCAATCATAGGCTCATCTGATACAGAAAGGGCAAAACCATTCCCGGATCCCCTATTTGAATACATGAAGAGACACAATGCAAAACCGGAAGAGTGTATCTTCATAGGTGACACTATCTTCGATGCAAAATGCGCCAAATCTGCAGGTGTCACATTTGCCCTTATAGAATGGAGAAAGCCGGCTAACCCATCCATCAATCAAGAGGCAAAGGATTTAGCCGACTTCATAGTCCATAATACAGAAGATATCCTGTCTATAATCTAGACAGGATATCTTTTTTTACTCCAAGAACAACATCTTAAAATATTGTGCTGTAAGCTTCTCACCAGTAGCTTGCTCTATCATGTCGTTCCATTCGTATCTCATACCTGGCTTGAAGACATACTCCTGAAGCCATGTACCGATCACTTTAGGATTTTGGGTATAGCAGTCATACTTCATATCACCGGTCTTGGTAATATTGGTAACAATAAAATATTGGAACTGAGCTGCCAGCAAAGCACCCAACTGATAATTGTGATAGTAGCAAGGGTATAGTGCAATGTGAATCTTAGAGGCCCAGTCAGGATTGTTTCTACCCTCAGGTCTCTTCATCATCTGATATTTCTCTACGATATCCCACCATAGTTTGTTCAAATCCTGCTCAGGATTGGCATACATCTCTTTCTCGAAGCGATAAACCACTTGTGTCCAACGGGAGAACACCAATTGTTGCAGTCTGTATGATTTGAAGCAGTCATCCTTGATCTTATTTTTCTCCTCTTCTGAAATGCCGAGGTTCAACTGCATCCACTCAGGGTTACGTGAAAGTCTCTCAAATAGCATTGCCACTGCCTCAGTGGTAAAAGTATGTGCCGCATCTCTAAGGATAAACGGATTCTCAGGACAGTCATGACCCAAAGCGTATACAGCGTGTCCGAATTCGTGAAGCATAGTGCTCATCCAAGACTCGTTCTCAGTAATATTGCATAGCACTCTCACATCACCGTCACCATTGATATCAATACAATATGCGTGCTGGTTCTTCTTCTCCTTCGGATACAAATCGCTGTTCTTCATAATCTTCTCCACATCCATACCCAGGCTCTTGTAGAAATCTGTAGTCAATGCCTCAAGGTTCTGACCTTTATAATATTTGTCAAGATCTACAGGATATAGATTTGGTGCCTCCTGGAAAAATCTGTTCTGATAGTGCCATGGCATCAATTTCTCCTTTGGAAGACCATATCTCTTGGCAAACTTCTCGTCCATCTCATCCTTAAGCTCTGCAAAACCACCTCTGGTCATCTCATCAAGCTCATCAAACAGAGCTGAAATCTCTTCAGGATCCTGACCTGAAAGTTTAAGGCTCATAGTGTGATAATTGTCAAAGCCAAGCTCCTGAGCCACTTTATTCCTCAAGCGGACGATCTCCAGAACATCCTCTGCCACTACCTCACCGATAGCTTTATGAGCTTTCCAAACAGCCTCAAGATCCTTGTTATTGGTCGATTTCTGAAGGATCTCCTCCACTTTATTGTCATTGATAGGTTTCCCTTTATACATTGCCCTGAACTCAGAATACTTCATCTCCAAAGCAGACTCCTTAGCAATAATCAAATTCAAAAGTGAAGTATCAGCCTGATTGCTCAAATACATATCATAAAGGACGTCAAGCTCCCTTTTAAGGATAGGATCCTCCACTTTTCCACTCTCCTTAATCGCCTTCAACTGATTGAAAACCTCCTTATTGGAAAATATCTCAGTCATTTTCATACTTGCCTCAGAATATCTCTGAAAATCTGCAGGATCACCTGTAATAGAACCATCCCAGGCTGCCTCTGCCGACGCAGTACGAAGAGGAATCACCTGCTCCTCCATCTGTTGAATAATTTTTGTCAATTCCATCTCTTTCTTATTTGTGCAGCCGGTAAATATCAGTAATGAGGCTGCAAGTGTAACAGATATTATCTTTTTCATATTCTTGAATATTTATATACAAATATAACATTATCTTTGCTGATATGGAAAATATCAAACCACATTACAATGTTGTAGCAGCAGTAATCACACACGCAGGTAAGACATTCTGTGTCCAACGTGGTAAGACAAAGTATGAGTACACCTCATACAAATATGAATTTCCAGGGGGAAAAATAGAGGCGGGTGAATCTGAAGATCAAGCTCTTGTCAGAGAGATAAAGGAGGAGCTCCTCATCGACATTTCTGCAGACAAAAAGCTTGGCACAGTGCATCACGAATACCCCGATTTTGAGGTGACGCTGCACTTTTGGCAATGCTCCCTATTGAAGGGGGACATAACCCTTACAGAGCATGCCCAAGGGCAATGGCTTACCGCAGAAGAGATGAAAAATATAGAGTGGGTAGAAGCAGATAAAATATTTATATATGGGAACAATAATAGGTAAAATTCAAGAGAGCAACGGAAGCACCACATACCAGTACCAGACAGATCACGATGTGTGCTCACAAATGATAAACATTACCATAAATGGTGATACAGTTGAAAACGTCCAATACATCGGAGGATGCAGCGGTAACACTCAAGGTATAGCAGCACTTGTAAAAGGGATGAAGTGTGAAGAGGCTATTGAAAGACTTCAAGGTATAAGGTGTGGCCGTAAGAGCACCTCATGTCCAGACCAGCTGGCCAAAGCACTACTCTCTATAAAATAGAGTGCTCTGGGTTATCACCATATCGAGTTTTCTGTCGAATATTTCGATAGGAACCTCGTCTACCATCTGAAAATCGAAACCTAAGCCGGTTAACGGGCACTTCAAGTGCGGTATCAGACGGTCATAAAACCCTTTTCCCCTACCCAGTCTGTTGCACATAGAATCAAATGCAACACCCGGAATCACAGCTAATTGGACATCATCAGGATCTACAGTAACAGCATCTGAAGATGGTTCAGGAATACCTTTATATCCCGGCACTATTTTATCTGGAGAAAACTCCTTCAAGACAAGCTCATCACCTACCACAAGGGGGAGAACAAGTCTCTTCTTCCCATACCACCTCTCCAGGAAATTTGCTGTCTGCACCTCATCAGGGAGAGCATGATAAATCAGAACTGTTTCAGACACCTTAAATATATCCAGCTCCTCGAGCCTGGACAAAATTGCATCTGACGCTGAATCCTTCCAAACAGCATCAACAGATCTTTTCATCTCAGCGATCTGCCTTCTGATATCCCTCTTTCTGTTATAAATATCCATATCCAAATATAGCAACAATCCTTCAAAGATAAAACAGCAAAAAAAAGCCTCCAAGCTTTTAAGCATGAAGACCAGGAGTGAAACGACTGAAGTCCCCCTCACTCTAAAGCAGCATTCCCATGCGTCAGCAACTCCCTAACTCTCAGCCACTTCCCACACCTGAGGGTGGGTAAAATCACCCACCCTAAATACCAGTATATTGCTGTGTATCTGACATTTGCTGACGCAATGATTTAATGGATGTTGGAATGAAAGTTGGAAGTTCGTGGGGGTTAAACAAAAAAAGCCTCCAAGTTTTGCAACCTGAAGGTTATGGAGTGAAGCGACTGAAGTCCCCCTCAGGGGGATTAGGGGGTGATCAGACACAGAGGCGGCATTGCCGTCCTTTACAAACCCACCTTAAACAAAAAACCCCTCACTTGATTCAAGTGAAGGGTTTGTAAAGGGCGGCGGCTACCTACTCTCCCACCCGGGTTAGGGCAGTACCATCGGCACAAGTGCGTTTAACTTCTCTGTTCGGAATGGGAAGAGGTTGGTCCACACCGTTATAGCCACCATTATATATATCTGCGATATCTTATTATCGCGTATGCTAAGAGAGAAATAACTCAGTATCGTATTGCGGATCACCTACTACGGTGTCCAATCCATATCAGAAGTGTCGGGTGATTAGTACTGATCGACTTTGACATTACTGCCTTTACATCTTCAGCCTATCAACGTTGTCGTCTTCAACGACCCTCAATGGAAATCTCATCTTGAAGCCGGCTTCGCACT
>JAFYXO010000012.1 GCA_017546125.1 Bacteroidales bacterium | reverse complement strand
TATTCATGGATATAATTTATACTACATCCATTCTCAAGCATATGCATATACTTCAATCGTTCTGCATAGCCGTGTTTCTTGTACTTTTTAGACATAACAAAACCCCGAAAGTTTTTTGTCTAACTTTCGGGGTTCATGTCAGATAGGCGGTCCGTCTAAAAATATCTTAATGGTCAGATTATTTGCTGATCCATTTAGCCATTTCAAGAACTTTGTTTGAGTAACCCCACTCGTTGTCATACCAAGATACAACTTTAACGAAGGTAGGATCTAGTTGGATACCAGCTTTCTCATCGAAGATAGAGGTACGTGCATCGTTACGGAAGTCAGTTGAAACAACTGCTTCGTTAGTGTAACCAAGGATACCTTTAAGTTCGTTCTCAGAAGCTTTCTTCATAGCTGCGCAGATCTCTTCGTATGAAGCTGCTTTTTCTAGCTCAACAGTTAGGTCCACTACTGATACGTCAGAGGTAGGAACACGCATTGACATACCTGTAAGTTTGCCGTTAAGTGCAGGGATAACTTTACCAACAGCTTTAGCAGCACCTGTAGAAGAAGGGATAATGTTCTCAAGAATACCACGACCACCTCTCCAGTCTTTCTTAGAAGGACCGTCTACAGTTTTTTGAGTAGCTGTAGCAGCGTGAACTGTAGTCATAAGACCTCTCTTAAGACCGAAGTTCTCGTTAAGAACTTTAGCGATAGGAGCTAGACAGTTGGTAGTACAAGAAGCGTTTGAGATAATATCTTGACCTGCATAAGTTTCGTGGTTTACACCATAAACGAACATAGGAGTAGCATCTTTAGAAGGTGCAGACATGATAACTTTTTTAGCACCAGCTTGGATGTGTTTGCGAGCTTTTTCGTCCTCTAGGAAAAGACCAGTAGATTCAACTACTACATCAGCTTCCACTTCATTCCATTTAAGGTTAGCTGGATCCATCTCTGCAGTAAGACGGATTTTGTCACCATTAACTACAAGGCAGTTGCCTTCAACTGATACCTCACCAGCAAATTGACCGTGAACTGAGTCATATTTTAGCATATAAGCCAAGTACTCAGGATCCAAAAGGTCATTGATACCTACAATTTGAATGTCGTTTGAGAAGTTCTCATAAGCAGCACGGAAAACCATACGACCGATACGGCCGAAACCGTTGATACCTACTTTAATTTTTGCCATTTTCTTATATTATTAAATTAAACAATTCCTTTGTTTCCAAAAATCGCGCAAATTTATAAAATTTCGACATAAAATAAACTATCTTTGTGTAAGAAATTTTGGTATATGGATAGAAAAATCGAGATTTTAATCACTAACGACGACAGTGTCAAAGCCAAAGGTATCAACACTCTGGCCAGAATGATGATGCAGTACGGAAATGTCACAGTGGTGGGACCTGCTGAACCACAATCGGGAAAATCTGCAGCACTCTCACTGGCCACCCCACAATACCTCAAGAAACTGCATGAAGAGGATGGTCTGAAGATCTACTCTTTTGAGGGTACACCTGTGGACTGCATCAAACTGGCAATGAATGTATTCTTCAGAGAGCGCCGTCCTGACCTGATAATGTCAGGTATAAACCACGGTCCAAATTTCTCTGTAGCATCCCTCTACTCCGGAACACTTGGCGCATGCATAGAAGGCACTCTCTACGAAGTGCCATCCATCGGTTTTTCTATCAACACACACAGTGAGGATCCCGACTTTTCATGCGTGGAACACTACGGAAAGATAATCCTGGACAAATTCTTCCAGGAGCCACACGCCAAAGATGTGTACCTTAACATCAATTTCCCAAATCTCCCTGTGGAAGAGATCAAAGGGATAAAGATGGCCCGCAGAGGACTTGGAAGGTGGATCAAGGAGTACGAGATCCGTCAGGACCAGGAGGGTGGAGAATACTTCTTCATGAAGGGTGAATTTGAGAACCTTGAAAACCAGCCCGAATTCGGCGACCACACACTCAATGTTATAGGGAAATATGTAACCATCGTCCCACATAAGATTGACACTACAGATTATAACGAAATAGAGAGACTCAGAGAGGTCTGGAATATAAAATAACACTATCACATGAGATATTACATCATTGCAGGGGAAGCTTCCGGAGATCTTCATGGATCAAATCTCATGAAGGGACTGTATGCAGCTGACCCTGAATGCGATGTAAGATTTTGGGGTGGCGACAAGATGGCCTCAGTGGGGGGAACAATGGTCCGCCACTACAAGGAGACAGCAGTAATGGGATTTGTAGAGGTTCTGGCCAAGGCCAACAAAGTGCTCAACAACCTATCCTACTGCAAAAAGGATATCCTCGAATACAAACCCGACGTGGTGATTCTCATCGATTACGCAGGATTCAATCTTAAAATAGCCCGCTTTGCCAAGGAGCACAGTATCAAGACATTCTACTATATTGCCCCTAAGGTATGGGCGTGGAAAGAGGGGCGTCTGAAGAATATCCGCCGCGATGTGGACAAACTCTTCATCATCTTCCCCTTTGAGATAGAGTATTTCCAGAAGAAAAATATCGACGTCATCTATCGGGGAAACCCTCTTATCGACAGCATCGCCAACCACAGATGCACCCACGAATCGAGGGTGGAATTCCTTCAGAGACATTCACTTGATGACAAACCCATCATCGCCCTTCTCGCGGGAAGCCGTAAGAATGAGATCGGGTGGCTCCTACCCCGCTATGTGGAGGCTGCCAGACTGATGCCTCAAGAATACCAGTTCATATTGGCCGGAGCCCCCTCAATCGAGGAGGAGTACTACTCCAAATTCATCTCCGGAACCAATATAAAGCTCATCAAGGATGACACCTATGGTGCAATCAAACACGCAGAGGCAGCGGTGGTTGCATCGGGAACCGCCAGCCTCGAAACTGCTCTCATAGGGACACCACAGGTGGTTTGCTACGGAGGGAATCCTATAACAATATGGATTGCAAAACAATTCATCCTCCGCTCCGGATCAATCTCCTATATTTCACTTGGAAACCTAATAATCAACAAGCTTGCCTTCAGGGAGCTGATCCAGGACGAATGTACAGGGAAGACCATTTCAGACGAAGTGCAGAGACTCACCTCCGACTCCGCCTACAGAGAGGAGATGATAAACAAATACGGTGAAATACGCCAGGCGCTCGGCAATGAAGGGGCCTCAGTAAAAATCGCCAAAGCAATGATTGAAGAACTTAAAAACAACAAATAAAGTGAAAGCATACAAATACCAAGGTGCGGGCAATGATTTCGTCATTTTTGACAACCGCGCAGGAGATATCAATCTCAATGACAGTCAAATCAGACTACTATGTGACCGCCGCTACGGCATAGGTGCAGACGGTCTTATGCTACTTAATGCCCCTAAGAGTGCTGACAGGGATTTCGAAATGAAATTCTACAATGCTGATGGTTTTGAAGGGGATATGTGCGGCAATGGAGCAAGATGTCTTGTCGCTTTTGCATACCATAGGGGTCTCCCCTCTTTCCGCTTCGACGCACGCGACGGATACCATGAGGGCTTTGTACTTGAAGGGAGCAGCAAAAGGTGCATAATCCGAGTAAAAATCAAAGATGTAAAGACCATCTACAAATACTCTGACAATATGTACTATGCAGATACAGGTGTTGACCACGTAGTGGAATTCAGAAATGACCTTGACACCATGAATATCGAGAAAGATGGTCCATACTGGAGATACCATAAAGATTTCCCTAACGGCACCAATGTAAACTTTATCCAGGAGAAAGAGGATGGTTTGCATGTCCGCACATGGGAGAGAGGTGTGGAGGCCGAGACTTACGCTTGCGGTACAGGCTGTACAGCATCAGCTATATCAGCATACAAAGAGGGGCTTAAATGCTGCACCGTATCTGAAGACGGTACCATCAAATACACAGTCAAAACCCTTAAGGACACTTTGGCAATCGACTTCAAAGAGGACTTGACCAATGTCTACCTTACAGGTCCTGCCACATTCGTATTTGAGACAGATATCGATATTGACTAGAGCAAAAGATATCAAGACAAAGTACTCCCGCGTTCATTTTTCGTCAAAATCGAACGCGGGAGTGCTTTTTTTAGGGTGTCGCGCTCAAAATTGGCCGAAAATGAACGCGGGAATATACCAATATTGTTTACTGGTTGTAGTTACGGTCACCGAAGATGGATGTGCCGATACGGACCATAGTGCTACCCATCTGGGCTGCGATGTGGTAATCACCGGACATTCCGAAAGAGAGCTCAGAGAAGTTGTTCAGGAATGGATAGCTTCTCTTTTTTATTTCGTCCATTAAAGATGTAATCTTTGAGAACTCTGCTCTGATCTGAGTCTCATCATCGACAAAGGACGCCATACCCATAAGCCCCTTGAAAGTGACACTGGAGAGTCTTTCCTGAAGATGGGGATCTGAAGATACCCTGTCAAAGAGGTCCAGAATCTCATCGGCAGAGAAACCTTGTTTGGACTCCTCCTGTGCGATAAAAAGTTCCAGTAGAAGCTCAGTATGGTAACCATGTTTCCTGGCATAATCAGCCACCTCCAAAAGGAGTCTCTCAGAGTCTATAGAGTGTATCAATTTGGTGTATGGCACGACCATTTTGATCTTATTGGTCTGAAGATGACCTATGAAGTGCCATTGGATATCGTTTGGAAGTGACTCTGCCTTAAGTTTCAACTCTTGTGGGCGGCTCTCCGCAAATACCCTCTGACCTGCCTCGTATGCCTCCTGAATGGCTTCGACTGGCTTAAATTTGGAAACTGCCACCAACTTTGTCGATGGCGGCAGTTCCTTATTGATTTGAAGTATTTTCTCTTTAATACCCATTATCTGCGTTTTTGTTGGGCTTGCTGCTGTTTAAGCATCTCCTGCTGGGCCTTGGCTGCCTCTTCCAATCTCTGCTGGAATTTGGATTTTGGTTTGGTTTTAGCCTTGGCTTTATTGGCCTGAATCTGAGCAAGAATCTTATCCTCATCGATGAAGAATCTGCGGATAACCCAAGTCAACAACATGGTGATAAGGTTAGAAAGCATGTAGTAGTAACTCAATGCACTTGAAAGGTTGTTACAGATAAACAACATCATAATTGGCATAAAGTATAGCTGCATAGCCTTCATACCAGGCATCATATTGGCATCTCCGCCTTGCTGCTCCAACATGCTCTTAGAGTAGAAATACATGGTAAGAGCTACCAAAATGGCAAACAAGCTCACGTGATCGCCATACAATGGAATGCTGAATGGCAAATCGATGATGGAGTCGTATGCACTCAAGTCATCCACCCATAGGAATGATTGCTGGCGAAGCTCGATAGATGCAGGGAAGAATCGGAACATCGCAAACAGGATAGGGAACTGGAATAGCATAGGGAGACAACCACCCATCATGCTTACACCACTTGATCTGTACAACTCCTGCATCGCCTGCTGTTTCTTAAGGGCATCCTCCTGTTTAGGATATTTTGCATTGATCTTATCGATCTCAGGTCTGATAACCCTCATCTTCGCAGATGACACAAAAGATTTGATGGTAAATGGTGAGATCACTATCTTAAGCATAATGGTCATCAAAAGGATGATGATACCATAGCTTGCAATAAATTTGCTCAAGAAGTCGAATGTAGGGATGATGACGATTCTGTTGATCCAGTTAACAAGCCAACCGCCAAGAGGGATAATTTTCTCATACTCCTGGTCATACTGTTTAAGGGTCTTGAAGTGGTTAGGACCATAATAGAACTCAAATGGGATAGTCACAGCATTTCCTGAAGGTTCATATCCGATCTGCATACTTGCATTACACTGCATCAGATTGTGTGATGAATCTCCATCCTTGAAGAACGCATAAGAGAGATTACCTGAAGTAAAGTCACCTTTAGCTCTAAGGATAGCTGAGAAGAACTGCTGTTGGAAAGCAAACCATGAAATCTTGGTAGTAAGCTCTTTTGAAGCAGACTCTCTTCTCAGACCAAGGTTCTCCACCTCATCACCAGGATATCTGTAGTCGATAGTAGAGTAATTGCGCTCATTGTCATACCCTTTTTCAAGTCTTGGTATGTTCAGTCTCCAATTCACATCAAACTGGGTAGCATTCTGTGAAATGTACTGATCCATATTTACAAGTTTGAAATCGAAATCTACGAGGTAGCTGTCGTTATGAAGCTTGTACTGGTGCTCCACATACGAATCCTCATCAAAATTCAATCTCATAACCAAAGACGAATCGTTGTGGGATACCATATCATAAGTAAAGTTCTTGGTATTTATCATCTGATATGTGTAGAACTCCACTCCGAAATCACTCTGCCCCTCTTTTACAAGATTTAGGGCAAGGCTGTCGTAGGTATAATAATCCTTTATCACCACATCATACACCTGACCACCTCTGGTAGTGTAGGTAGCTTTAATCTTATCATTCTCCAAAGTGTAGTACTTGGCTGGTGCATTGTGTGATGCTTCAAGCAAAGTATCTTTGTAAGTGTATGAATATTGTCCTTTAGAGGGGTTTGCTGCCATCTCGGCACCTTCAGCCTCCGCTTTTGCTGCCATCTCAGCAGCGTATTCCAAGGCTCTTACCTGTGCGATAGAGTCCTGCTCCATCTGGTAAGCTCTCTGAGCCTCAAACTGTTTCTTATTGTAAACACTAAAACCGATCAGAATTGCTCCGATAAGGAGCATACCGATAAGGGTATTCTTACTCATCTCTAACTATTAAATATTATTCAAACTGATTGTCAATCTCTTTAATCTTCTCTTCCAGTTCAGCAAGTTCGGCTTTGGTTGCCTCAATCTTCTTCGATAGCTCTTTAACAAGTGCATCTGCATTTTTAGAGCTTGCGAAGAAACCGATATTGTTTTCATAGGTAGCAATTTCAGACTCTTTCTTGCGGAATTTCTGAACCAATTTTTCACGCTCTGTGCGTAGAGGGTTAGTCTCTTTCTGAGGTTTGCCACCACCCCTTCTTGAGCGTGACACACCGTGGAATTTGGAGTTAAGGGCCTCTTTGAACATAGCCTGAACTTTCTCTTTCTCCTTGAATGGAACAAAACCGATCTCGTTCCATCTGTTCATGAACTCTTTCATAGCCTCTGCATCAGATGCTCTATCCTCTGGTTCATAAGCTTTGATCTCCTCGATAATGGCAAGTTTCTTATTCAAGTTCTCAACATATTGAGGATCTACACCACCGTAGTTTTTCTCTTTATTGTCGAAGAAATAGTCACAGGCAGATCTGAATCTGTTCCAGATCTGATCAGATTTCTTTCGTGATACAGGACCGATCTCTTTCCATTGTTTCTGAAGATTGATAAGATCCTCTGTAGTCTTCTTCCAGTCTGTGCTCTCTTTCATAGCCTCAGCCTGCTCACATAGGGCGATCTTCTGCTCCATGTTGCGGGTCATCTGATCCTTGAACTGAGAGTAGTACTCCCTCTTTCTATTATAGAACTGGTCACAAGCAGCTCTGAAACGGTCATAGATCTTCTGATTGTCTTTCTTGGATGCGAAGCCTATGCTCTTCCACTCTTTCTGAAGACCTTCAAGCTCTTTTGAGTACTCATTCCAAGTGTTTGATTCAGCCACTTCACGTGCTGCAATCTCTTCAGCTTTTTCACATAGGACAGTCTTTGCTGCCAAGTTCACTTTCTGGTCAGCTTTGATTTTCTCAAAGTATGCCTGATGTTTTTTATTCACTTGTGAAGTAGCCACTTTGAATCTCTCCCAGATAGCCTCTCTGTGCTCTTTCTCTACAGGTCCGAACTCTTTCCACTCTTCGTGAAGCTTCTGTAGGGTAGCGAATGCGTTGATAACATTCTCCTCCTCTACCAATTTCTCAGCCTTCTCACAAAGGGCAACTTTAGCTTCAAGGTTTTTCTTGAAATCCAAGTCACGAAGTTCGTTATTGATTTTCACGTAATCGTAGAACATCTCCACATAGTGCTGATAGCTGTCGTATACATCCTTCACTTTTGCTTGTGGCACAGGACCAGACTCACGCCATCTTGTCTGCAATGATCTGAATTTAGGGAAAGTGGTAACGATATCCTCCTGAGTCTCAACAAGGGCTTTCAACTCCTCGATAATCTGTTTCTTAACCTCAAGGTTCTCATCTTTCTTCTTCTCCACTTGCTGGATATGGACAGCTCTGATGGCTTTATATTTGGCAAAGATCTCTTTGAAACCTCTTTCGATCTCTGCAAATGGATTCTCTGAAACCTTCTCTTCCACCTCTGCAGCCTCTTCTGCCTCAGCTGCCACATCCTCTGCCGGTACTACAAATCCGGCAGCAATCTTCTCTTTCTTAAGTGTTTTGTAGAAGATAGCCTTGATTGGTTCTGCATATTTGTACATCTCCTGCTGATCTCCTTTCTCGACCAAGGACTCAAAGAGTGTGACTATCTCTTTCAAACTCTTATTAGCCAAGTCGTGAAGGATCTCTTCGCTAATGAGAGAAACTTCCTCCTCAATTTGATTGTTCTCAATAATTTCTTCAGTAGTTTCAAGGACAGGAACATTTTGTTCTACAACTTCCTCGAATTGCCCCTCAGGAGCAGTGATTTTAGTTTCTTCGCTCATAGTAGATGTCAATTACATTAGTAAACATATTACAATCTGCAAATATACATTTATTTTTTCTAATTTTGCACCATTATGAGAATAGATATTATATCAGCAGTACCCGATATTTTGAACAGCCCCCTAAACTACTCTATTATCAAGAGAGCGAAAGAGAAAGGGCTTGTGGAAATCAACATTGTAAACCTTCACGACTACGGCAAAGGCAACTACAAACAGATCGACGACTACTCCTACGGAGGGGACGCCGGAATGGTCATTATGCCAGAGCCTCTTTACCGTGCCATTACAGATCTCACATCCCAAAGGGACTACGACTATATCATCTATACCTCTCCCGATGGAGAGCTTCTTGACCAGCCAATGGCCAACACCCTATCTATCGCAGAGAACATCATTATCCTCTGCGGTCACTACAAAGGGATTGACCACCGTATCCGCGAACATCTGATTACCAAGGAGATATCTATCGGCAATTACGTATTGAGCGGAGGAGAGCTCGCAGCAGCTGTCATTTGCGACTCCATCATCCGTCTTATTCCAGGGGCAATCACAGATGAGATGTCCGCCCTCAGCGACTCATTCCAGGATGGACTCCTCGCTCCTCCAATCTACACCAGACCTGCCAATTTCAACGGTTGGGAGGTTCCACCTGTCCTCCTCTCCGGCAACACAAAACTTATCAGAGAGTGGCAAGAACAAAAAGCTCTCGAGCGTACCCGAGAGCTTAGACCTGAACTTCTGGAAAATCTGGAAGGTTAATTAGAATCCAAAATCATCCACCTTCTTCTCCTCCTGCAAATCCTGCTTTGGAGGAATGGCTTCGCCGTGCACTGCAAGCGGTCTGATCACCATCGCTTTAGGTGACTCAGGGCAGACATATTCGCACCCGCCGCAACCGATACACATATTGGGGTTGACAGTAGGGAAATAAAGGCCAGGCTTCCCTTCCCACTCCTTCATGGTGATAGCTTTGGTAGGGCAATGCTCATCGCACGCTCCGCAATCGGTGTTATGCTTGAATACAATACAATTTTTCTCTATAAATTCCACTCGTCCTATCTGCACCTTCCTTTTCTCCTCCACACTTAAGGACTTGAGAGCACCATTGGGGCAGACATTGCTGCACACATTGCAGTTGAATCCGCAGAACTGCTTTTTATAATGGATAGTAGGGAGCATCAGATTTGCTGCACCATACTCACCGAATGCAGGTGTGATAATCCTGTTTGGACAAGCCTCCACACACGCCTGACAAGCGGTGCAATTGGCTTTCAAATGTTCAAGACTTCTGGCACCAGGAGGAATTATACCGGTGATTTCACGGGCAGGATCTCCTGCTTTGTTCCCTTGGATTCCCCTTGCCACCACTACTGCTCCGAGACCGGCAATTGCCCCTATCGCTTCGCGTCTCCCCTGCATCACAGCACCTTTGTCTGCAGATTCGCCATTGATTTTGGAGCGACGGACAAATTTCAATCCATGTTTTTTGCACACGGTGGTACAATTGAGACACACCACGCAGCGGCTCTCATCCACCTCCCCGCTCTTCACATCTATACACTCCGATTTGCAGACATTCACACAAGCATTGCACTTGATACACTCATCCTTTGAGATGGCAAGTTTGAACAATGATATTTTCGAAATATATCCCAACAAGGTACCTACTGGACAAATGGTATTGCAGTAGAGTCTCCCCCTAAATGCACTCATTACCACCACCAGCAGACAGAAAGCTGCACCGAAAATAAAGGAGCCCCATATTATCGGATTGTGGCTTCTATGGAAAATGGAATCGGAGAAGATCTCCGAAAGGAGATTGTTCGCACCTATGAAAAGGGGATCAATAAGCTGTGATGCGATCTTGCCGAAATTTGAATAAGGGTCAATCCATGCAAAGAACCTCGCACCAAAGAGGACAAGAACAGCAAATGAAACCACACATACAATCACCCTTAGGGTGGTATGGGGCTTAGAATATTTGAATCTTTTTCCCTTTTTCGATTTGAACCAGGAGGCCACTTTAGCCACCCCGTCCTGCATAATTCCAAGGGGGCAGAAAAGTGAACAGTAGACCCTTCCAAAAAGGAGTGTCAGCACTACGAAGAAAAGGAAAACAAATGCTCCGCCAGTGAGGAATGAGATCATGGCGGGAATAAACTGGAATCGGGTAATGGTATAGATACCCTCTATTCCTCTACCAACAAAGGTAAAGGCCAATATGAAAAGTAGGAGTGTCGCAATTGCCACCCCTACCCTAATCCATCTGAGAACTTTATACATATTTTAAAGTTTAATTCGCTCTACTTTGAGTGAGTTGATATCCATAGTACCCACCTTGACATTTTGTGCCATAGAGAGGTATGGAAGATTCTCAGGACTCATCTCCTTATACTGCGAGAAGAACTTAGTGGCAGCTGTATCTACAGCTACAATATCTGTAGACATAAAGATAGCTTTTGCAAGCTGCACATCGTTTGTTGTCTTCCCTTTAGGACCATTCTGGGTCATGATACGGTAAGCGTCCACAATATTCAGAACAGGTCTCTTTTCGTATGTGGTGGCGTCTGCAATACACTGCTGCAAGTTATGCTTGTGCAGATATCCTCTGTCCCATACGATACCCATGTAGTTCTTCATGGAGATGGTCATTTTGGCACCACCATGGTTTTTCAACACAGGGACATTGATCCATACATCACAATTGATGATCGCTTCGTGAATCTTGGCCTTTTTCATATTTACCGCCAATGGAAGTTCCACCTCCTTGTAGTACTTCTCATCGTGACCATAAGCCACTTTAGCTCCGGCTTTCTCGGCAGCCTCAGCTATACCGCTATTTTTGTAGCAACCTTCCCACTCGTCGCAAGTGTGGTCAAAAACCACCACTTCCGCTGCACCTGCTTTAAGGCAGTCCTTTACAATCTCACCAACAAGAAGAGGGTTTGTGTTGGCACCATACTCAGGGGTCTTGTCCCAACCAATATTTGGCTTCACAACCACCTTCTGACCTTTCTTTACAAACCTTTTCATTCCACCCATAGCCTCTATACCTTTTCTGTAAAGCTCTACAGGTTCTCCACCCATAACAGCTACAAGGTCGTTGGGAGTCTGTGCTTCAGCACCTTTATCAGCGGCCAAAATGGTATTGCCATCAATTTTAACAGCACCTGCCACAGCTCCGACAAGGGCGGTTTTAAGGAATTCTCTTCTTCTCATAATGGTATTATTTTCTTTGTTTTAATGCCTGAAGGGTATTTCTCATTAGGGAAACGATAGTCATCGGACCAACACCACCCGGAACAGGGGTAATGTACGAGCACTTTGGGGCTACATTCTCAAAATCGACATCTCCTACGATCCTGTAACCTTTAGGTCTGGTCTCATCTGGAACACGAGTGATACCCACGTCAATCACAATTGCACCATCTTTCACCATATCCTCCTTAAGGAATTTAGGGATGCCGATAGCGGCAATTACAATATCTGCCATACGGGTATACTGCTCCACATTCTTGGTTCTGCTGTGACAGATGGTCACTGTACAATCACCAGGGTTCCCCTTTAGAGAGAGAAGGTTCGAGATAGGTCTTCCGACAATGTTGCTTCTACCCAAAACTACACAATGTTTACCTTTTGTGTCGATTTGGTAGTGCTCTAAAAGGGCCATAATGCCAAATGGAGTTGCAGATACGAAAGATGACTCTCCCAACACCATCTTACCCACATTTGATGCATGGAAACCATCCACATCTTTAAGGGGGCTTATGGTATTGATAACCTTATCCTCATCGATATGAGGAGGAAGGGGGAGTTGGACAATAAGTCCATCCACCCCTGGATCCTCATTTATTTCACGAATTTTTGCCAAGAGTTCCCCTTCGGAGATCTCGGCAGGATATCTTAGAACAGCAGAATCAAATCCCACATCCTGACAAGCTTTCTCTTTGTTGTTCACATAGGTTCGGCTTGCCCCGTCGTCGCCAACCAGAATCGCTACAAGCTTTGGTCTGCGGCCACCATTGGCCAAGATTTGCTCAACTTCAGCTGCAATCTGTTTTTTGATCGCATCAGAAGTGTGTTTGCCATCCAATAGAATCATCTTTATTATCTCCTTCTTCTAAGTGCACCCATATTGCGCATAGCGTTTTTCATACCACCGCCTGCTACAGTTTTCATTATCTTACGGGTGTCTTCAAATTGTTTTAAAAGTCTGTTAACCTCCACTACAGTGGTACCGCTACCAAGGGCGATCCTGCGACGTCTGCTACCATTGATAATTTGGGGATTCTCCCTCTCTTCCAATGTCATAGACAAGATAATGGCCTCGATACTTTTGAAAGAATTATTGTCGATATCCACATCTTTGATGGCTTTTGCCATACCTGGGATCATCGAAGCCAAATCTTTTATGTTACCCATCTTCTTGATCTGCTGGATCTGCTGATAGAAGTCAGATAGGGTAAACTGGTCTTTAGCAAGTTTTTTATGGAGTTTGCGTGCCTCTTCCTCATCGAATTGCTCCTGAGCCTTCTCCACAAGGGTAACCACGTCACCCATACCGAGGATACGGTCAGCAATTCTCTTAGGGTGGAAGACATCAAGTGCCTCCATCTTCTCACCTGAACTGATGAATTTGATAGGCTTGTTTACAACAGCTTTGATAGACAGGGCAGCACCACCTCGGGTATCACCATCCATCTTGGTCAAAACCACGCCATCAAAGTCCAAACGGTCGTTGAATGCTTTTGCGGTCTCCACTGCATCCTGACCGGTCATGGCATCGACTACGAAGAGGATCTCTGTAGGGTTGACAGCACCTTTAATGGCTGCTATCTCATCCATCATCTCCTGGTCTACAGCCATACGGCCTGCGGTATCGACGATTACCAATGAGTAACCCTCAGCCTTAGCTTTGGCTACCGCATTTTTGGCAATCTTAACAGGATCTTTACAGTCATCCTCGGTATATACGGTAACATCCACCTGGCTACCCAACACTTTCAACTGCTCAATCGCAGCTGGACGATATACGTCGCCAGCCACAAGCATAACTTTCAAACCACGCTTAGTCTTGCAGTTAAGGGCAAGTTTGCCGGAGAATGTGGTTTTACCGGAACCTTGAAGACCGGCTACCAGCACTATACCGGGATTACCTTTAATATTGATATCAGAAAACTCACTACCCATCAACAATGCCAACTCGTCGTGAACGATCTTGATCATCATCTGATCGGGGCGGACAGCTGTAAGTACATCCTGACCTATGGCTTTCTTCTTGACGTCATCACAGAATGTCTTGGCTATCTTATAACTAACGTCGGCATCCAGCAAGGCACGGCGGACCTCCTTCAGGGTCTCCGCCACATTGATCTCTGTAATCTTGCCCTGCCCTTTAAGTATCTTAAAGGATCTCTCTAACTTCTCTGATAAGTTCTCAAACATAAATTATTTTTTCAAATCGTCTGAATAATACGCTTTTGCCAAATCTCTCTGGTTATATCTCATACCCATTACCTGACCGTATGCACCTGCTGAACGGATAGCGATCAAGTCACCTCTGTTGGTCTCAGGAAGGACAATCTTCTTGTCCCAGAAGTCTGAAGACTCACAAACAGGACCTACAACATCGTATCTTAGTTTTCTGCCTGTAGAGGTCAAGTTGTCAATTTTGTGGTGAGCGTGATAAAGAGCTGGTCTGATAAGGTCATTCATACCTGCATCAAGGATAGCGAATTTGATACCTTTACCTTTCTTAACGTAAAGAACGCGTGAGATAAGTGTACCGCATTGTGCTACGATAGCACGACCTGGCTCGAAGTGAACGCTCTGACCCGGACGAACGATAAGGTTTTTGCTGATGATATCGAAATACTCGTCAAATTTTGCGATAGGGTTACCCACTGGATCAACATAATCAACACCAAGACCACCACCAAGGTCAAGGCTCTCTACAAGTACGTCTCTGTCCAAGAACCATTTTTGAAGATCCTCAACTCTCTGGCAAAGTGTTTTGAAAACACCAAGTTCAGTAATTTGTGAACCGATGTGGAAGTGAAGACCGATAAGCTCAAGGTGGTTTGATGTCTGGATAACATTCAATACATCTTCGAACATCCATGGAGAGATACCGAATTTGTCCTCTTTCTTACCGGTGCTGATATATTTGTGAGTATGTGCATCGATATCAGGGTTAACTCTGATAGAGATATGCGCAACTTTACCCATTGATTTTGCCAATTCACCAATCACTTTAATCTCCTCAACAGACTCACAGTTGAATGCGTAGATACCGGCTTTTAGTGCAGCTTTGATCTCTTTGTCGCTTTTACCTACACCAGCATAAACGATCTTGTCTGGAGAGAAACCATATTTGATAGCAAGTTTAACCTCGTTACCGCTTACGCAGTCAACGCCGAAACCAGCTTTTCTGATCTCATCCATAATTGGCTTCTCAGCATTTGCTTTCACTGCATAGTGAGCCACATAGTTATGTTTGTTAAGGTGTGAATTGTAGATATTTAGGGTATCTCTAAGAAGATCCATATCATAATAATAGAAAGGTGTTTCAATTGACTTGAAAGCTTCAATAGGTAGTGTATACATAACAATAATTCTTAATAATCGTGCAAAAGTAAAAATTTATCGGTTTTTTTCAAATAGCAGACCCTCAACGCCACTACTCAGAGCAGTGTTCTTTGCGAAGCAGGTCAAGAACTGTTTTTACAGGGTTGAAAGTGATTAGAGGAACCTCTACGAACAGAGTATTCCAGTTGCTCATTGAACCGTTCCACAAACCTGGAAGCTCCTGTGCTTTCAATTTGCGGCCCTGATAACTCTTGGAGCTGATGAATCCTGTAGCAGGATCTGTATACTGGCTCAAATCAAACTTGCCACCCTTATAGTCAACGTATGAACATACGAGATCTACAGGATTGAAGTGGGTAGCCTCTTTAACAAGTGCCTCTACAGCAGCATCTTTGGTATTAAGCTGCGCACCCTCCAAAATCTGAAGTGAAGTGGATCCATCAGAGTCGTAAACCACGTATGGACCACCACCAGGCTCACCCTCGTTCTTAACCATACCGCAAACCCTTACAGGACGGTTAAGTTTGCCGCGAAGGTATTCGCAACGTTTCTCAGCAGGGAGATCAGCAGGGAGTTTTACGCAGAATGTATCATCCAGGAATTTCTCTATCTCATCGCAAAGGTCATTGCAGCATCCCTGGCACTCATCCATCTTGCGAAGGTATTCAAACACTTTGCCTTGTACGCCAAGCAGTGTACCGATAAGGATTTTCTTCCAGTTTACAGTCTCATCGATAAGACCCTCTTTCACCACATTGTCAATATTCTTCACCACTACCACATCGCCGACAGTATCGTTAAGGTTGCTTAGTAGGGCACCGTGTCCACCCGGACGGAAAAGAGGCTGGCCATCCTCTTTAAGGAATGGGGTATTGTCCTCATTTACTGCGATCATATCGGTCTCTGCCTTTTGGGTAGAGAATGCTATCTGATATTGGCAACCGAATCTCTCCTCATATTTTGCTTTGACGCTGTCCAAAAGTGTAACAAAGCCCTCCATATGCTCAAGAGATACGGTGAAGTGCATTTTCACCACATCCGAACCTTGGGTTTTTGCATACATTGCACCCTCAACCAAATGCTCCTCAAATGCAGTACGCACTTCTTCAGGATAACTGTGGAAAAGGAGCTGGCCTTTTGGTTTTGCGCCATAATTCAAACCTTTATCGGTAAGAACCACCTCAAGAACACCTTTTGAATCCTTTCCTGCAAATTTCTCAGGGCAATAGAATGGGAATTTCTCCACATTTGCCAAAAATTTGCCTGCAGGTGAATCTGCAGAAACCTCATTGCCTGCCTCCAAAGCATCTTTTGCCTCAAACAAATCTTTAAACATACGTGATGCGGCACCTGAAGCGGGTACAAACTTCACGATTGAACCCTGAAATGCGTTGCAAACCTCCAATGCTTTTTTCTTGTCATCTTCATTAAGGACCAGGATACCTCTTGCAGGTGTAGCTGCAGAGATCACTTTCAAATAAGGAAAACCTTTCTTATAGTTCTCGAGTTGCTGTTCAATAGTCATAACCTATTATTTTTTAGAAATTTTCTTGTAAAGTTAGGCCAAAAATTGCAATTCTAAAAATATTGCGATTTTTTTAGATTTATGATTCCCTCAACAACTCTTCAAATTTTGTAGTTACGTCCATATACTCTCGCTTTGAAGCGCTTCTTTTGCCCCCAAAAAAAGCCATGCACAAAGTGAAAAGATTATTGATCTGCTGGACATTAGCACTCTCTACCATCCCGCTCTCGGCATCTGCGGGCCAAAAAATCTCCATTGGATCCAATATGCTCGGATACCTCTCGCTCATTACGCCAAATATAGAGGTCGGGGTCAGCCTTGCACGGCACTGGAGCCTGCAAATGGGTGGAAAATACAACCCTTTTTACTGGGATGTCGCGGGACGGAGCTTCCAGCTCAACCAGATGACCGCCTCGGTGGGTGCCACCTACTGGCCCTGGTTCGTATTTTCCGGTTGGCATTATGGCGCCTCCCTCCAATACTCCCAGTACAATAGAGGAGGAATAATATCTCCTCAAACTGAGGAGGGGAATGCCTACGGACTCTCACTCTATGGGGGCTACTCCCTATTGCTCAACAAGTGGATGAATCTTGAGTTCGGGCTCAGTGTATGGGGAGGTATCACTGAGTACAAAACTTATGACGCCCCACGGTGCGGCAAACTCATCGGAGAGGGGCAAAAATTCTTCATCATGCCGGATGATATCAATATTTCAATAGTATTCATCTTTTAATCCAACACCATGAAAAAGACTACCATTATCATCTCCATTTGCATCCTCATCACGACAGGGTGCAGCACTGCCAGGAAAATAGAAAGTCTGAAGAGTTCCGGAGCAAAGGCAGAGATTTCTCTGGCAAATAAAAGTGATTACGAACTCAGGAGCGAGGTGATTGAGAGGGGTGTATCACCAGACACACTCACCGTCACCGGACTTGATGGGGAGAAACTGTATCTGATGAAGTCTGTTGTCGACTCAGCGGGCAATGTTTACGGCTCAGAGAATCTCTCCGGGGTAGTTATCACCGCACGGTTCAAAAATATAGCCGAGAGGGGTGGTAAAGTGGATCTCGCCTTCGATGTACATATCCCCAAAGAGCTTCAGGACCCCTCTTGGCAACTCAGATTCAGACCCAATCTCCACATACAGGGGGACACCCTCGACCTTGAGGACATCTATGTTACAGGGGCTGAATACCGGAGCACGCAACTTAAAGGTTATGAACAATATGCCAAATTTCTATCCACCATCATCACAGACAGCACAAAACTGAGATATCAGGAGCTGGTGGAGGTGTTTATAGAGAGGAATATCCCTACCCTTGCGGCACTGAAAAACGACACCTCCACTGTAAGCAACTCCTATATGTCAGGAATCTACGACATATCATACCGCCAGGTACTTGACTACTACGAGCGAAAATGCAAAATAGGGAGAAACAACTACCGTTCACGACTTTCATCCCAAAAGTACCGGAAGTATGTAAAGAACCCTTACAGCAGTGACCTGATAAGGCTTGACACCATAATCACAGCACCCGAAAACCTCACCTATTGCTACACCCAGTCCATCGACACCCGTGCCGGTCTCAGAAAAGTGGATGTGACCATTGACGGGGAGATCAACCAGAACGGCGAGACCCTATACACAATGCCCGAAGGGGAGCCTCTAACCTTCTACATATCAAGTATAAGCACATTTATGGAACCCACCACACGCTACATCAACAAGATAATAGAGAGGAGGGCTCAGGCAAATACCCAAGCATATATTGATTTCGAACAGGGGAGGTGGAACATAGACCCTTCACTCCACGAAAACAAGAGCGAACTGGAACGGATCAAGAAGCATATAGTATCCTTCCTGAACAACAACACATTCGATATTGACAGTCTGGTCATAACAGCCACCTGCTCACCGGAAGGATCCTACCAGCTTAACAAAAGGCTCGCTACCGGAAGGGCCGAGGCAATAAAGGGGTATTTCTCCGATTTCGCCAGAAGATACAAAGATTCTCTCAGCAATGAGGCTCAGAACACCATTTATATCGATGCCACCAAGGGTGGCGAGGAGCTCATCAAAAGGGAGGAGATACAATACTTTGATTTCAAGGTACACTCGATAACAGAGGATTGGGAGAGACTGAAATCAATGGTCAGGGCAGACACATCCATCAGAGAGAAAGAGGCACTCATGTCAATACTTCAAGACAAGATTCACCCCGATGAAAAGGAGGCCTTGCTCCAGAGATGCAGTGACTACAAGTATCTGAGGGAGGTTATATACCCCAAATTGAGGACAGTACAATTTGACTTCCACCTTCACAGAAAAGGGATGGTTAAGGACACTGTACATACTACTGTTCCCGATGAGAACTATGCCAAAGGGCTCGAATACCTGAACGACAGGGAGTACAAAAAGGCAATAGAGATTCTCCGTCCATACCGGGACATCAACACAGCGGTAGCATTTCTCAGCCTCGATTACAACGCCTCAGCCAGAGAGGTACTTGAGGCCCTCCCCCCCTCCGCCAAGAGGGATTATATGATGGCTATTGTATATGCCCGCGAAGGGAGGGAACAAAAGTCAATTCAGGCATATATACATAGCGTAGAGAAGGATCCGGCAATGAAATTCAGGGCAAACCTTGACCCGGAAATGAGCCAGATTATCAAAAAGTATGACGTCCGACTGGAAGATGAAACCATAACTTACTAAATACTAACATCAAAATCAAAAATCATGAAAAAACTATCAATTATCGGAGTAATTCTATCTCTTTTGTTATCACTCTATTCATGTGAAAAACCAGCATGTCTGGAGTGTCCGGATGGCGAACCATCCACCCTCTCAATCTCTCTGGCATCAGATGGGACCAGGAGCAGCATTGAGAACACCCAGGCAGAGGACAACACAATCACCACAATCGATGTATTCATCTTCAGAAATACCCCATCCACCTCTGCCGATTATCAGAAGCTTGACACATACAAACGATTCTCAGGGGCAGCACTTGAAGATCTTACCCTTACCACCACGACAGGACCAAAAACCATCTGCATCATAGTGAATGAACACACAAATGCATTCAAAGGGGTGACCGATCTTACCAAATTCAGAGCACTGGTAACCAACCTGAAAGATGAATTGGTTGGCTCCTTCACCATGTACGGAGAGACAGAGGAGACATTGGGAGCGACCACATCTGTCACACTCTCTGTACAGAGGCTCATATCGAGAGTGGGTGTGACATCCATCAAAACAGACTTTGCGGGGACACCATACGCAGATATGACACTGTCAAATGTAAAATTGTATCTGATCAATGCCCATGCCCAGAAAATCATTTACAACAATGCATCTTCCCCTGCCACCCCGCTTGTTTACAACTCCAACAAACTTATAGGGACAGATGCCAATTCCACCACAGAGGCTAACCTGATATACGAACCCATCACAGGGACCATCGGTGATGCAGGTATATCCACACCTTACTTCTTCTACTGCTACTCGAATGAGACGGAGGATATGACCGGCTGCACAAAACTTGTCCTACAGGCCGACCTGGATGGAGTAACCTACTACTACCCTATCCCCGTACATCAGGAAAACTACGGTTATACATCATCCGACGGGTATTATGGCATCAGGAGAAATACCACATACAGTTATGGAATAACAGTGACCCGTCCAGGCTCATTGGATCCAAACATACCACTTGTTCCTGGAGATCTTGAGTTGACAATAAACGTAGAAGACTGGGCAACAATACCACAATTTGACAAAGAGTTCTAATTATGAAATATCTTCAGATAGCTTTCGTATTTTGTGCCGCTCTACTTCTCTCCTCCTGCATTCTGGAGGAGAGGGGGAGCTGCCCATCATACCTCACACTCGATCTCTCATCCACACCAGATGGGGTCGACTCCCTCTATCTGATCTTGCAATACAACGATGGGACATTATTCAGAGACACTATCCTCAAAGAGGACTTCACTTCAAATTATGAGATAGCTGTTCCGAGGGGGAGTGCTGCAGTGGCAGCATACGGAAACATCTCAGGAATGGTCTATGAAAACGGTTATGTCACAGGCAAAGGATCCCCTGCAGACAACATCTACACATATTTCTCAAAAGGGGAATATGAGACAGACCTGAGTTCGGACACCATCTCAGTTACCAAAAACAATATGGCTATCCACATCAAAGTGCTTGGTAGAATGAAGGCATCTGAAGGATTGGTTATGGAGATTTTCGGTACCTGCATAGGGTATTCCAACTCTGGAGAGATTATTCAGGGAGAGTTTTATCACTCCCCTGAGGCGTTGCATATACCTACAGAGGTGGAAGACTTCTACAGTTTCTTCACCAGAATCACGAGACACCCCTCGGACTCTCCACTGTATATGAAACTCTCCACCAAATATCCTGACAGTGTAGGGATGGATACACTGTTGGAGATATCCATTCAAGAAAAGATCTCTCAGGCCGGATTGTCGATGTCCGATTCCCATTTGCAGGATCTCTATTTGACAATAGACCATTCCCGCTCCACTATCTCCATTTCGGTCGATGATTTCAATTCCACAAACCATGTGGAGGTCGAATTTTAATATGTAACCTATGAAGAAAACTCTATTACTAATCACTTTATCTACCCTACTCTTCTCATCCTGCCAGAAAAAGGGGACACCGGAACCTGTATCTGGTGAGGTCACTTTCAACTTTTCACACAAAGAGAGTTACACACGGGCAGAACCGGAAGTGAAAGAGGGGGAAATTTCGGACATAAACATCTTCCTCTATGACGAAACAGGGAGATTGTCCCAATGGAAATACTCTGACCAGGTAGAAAACAGCATCACGCTGGAGTTTGACACAGAGAGGGAGTACTCCATCTATGTACTGGCAAATGTGGGTGACCTGACTTCTGACCGTGTCGTATCCACCGTTAATGGAATATGCGGTCTGTACGCATCATTCAATGACATATCCTCGATAGTCAACCAATCTGGAGGTATCCCAATGGCGGCATATATACCACAAGGAAAGCTCTCTGATGGAGACACCCGAACCATATCATTGGTAAGACTCTTGTCAAAATTCAGAATAATAATCGACAAAAGCGGACTATCACCATCAGTCACAAAATTCGACATCAGGGAAGTCAGGCTGAGAAACATAAACAAAAAAGTCTACTACTTCTTCGACAGCAGAGCATCATCTGCTGATGAGATACTCGATATCGGAGAGAGCAGAGAGGGAGATGAGTTGAACAACCTTTACACTACAGGAGTAGACTTCTATATACCGGAGAATATGCAGGGAGATCTGCTGGCTGATAACATTGACCAGAAAACGCACATTCCCCCTGATGAAAAGATGGGGATTTGCACATATATCGAGTTTACAGTCGATTACATATCAACCACACAATACGATGAATCCCTGACATACAGATACTACCTCCACGACGGAAGATTTCTGGACAACTTCGATCTGGAGAGAAACACCATGTACACCTGCAAGACCACATTTATCGGGAGCGGGATAAATGAGACCACCTGGAGGATAGACGCATCTTCGATGAACAAACTTGTAACAGGGATAATTGTCACACCTGAGAGCCACACATTCACCACTATCGGTGAGTCTGAAACATTCTATGCATCGGTTCTGCCGGCAGACGCTGCAGACAACAGCGTGACGTGGTCCTCTTCCAAAACCTCCGTGGCCACAGTCGACCCTGCTACAGGGGTAGTCACATCGGTAGCGGACGGAGCCTGCACCATCACTGCGACAGCAAATGATGGATCAGGGGTATACGGGAGTGCAAATATCACGGTAGACAGCTACATATACCCATCATCAGTCAATGTTACACCCGCAACAGGTGAGATTTATATAGGGGAGACTATTCAGCTTACAGCGACAGTTTTTCCCGACAATGCG
Organism: Bacteroidales bacterium; assembly: GCA_017546125.1. Lineage (GTDB taxonomy): Bacteria > Bacteroidota > Bacteroidia > Bacteroidales > UBA932 > CAAGNP01. The sequence continues at coordinate 27,536 of JAFYXO010000012.1, read as the reverse complement.
AACAACAAGAGTGTAGTTTGGAGCTCTTCAGACAATGGTATCGCCACGGTAACCCCTTCCGGGTTGGTAACCGGCATCTCAGCGGGGATGGCCACCATCACAGCAACAACAGTAGAGGGGAGCAAAAGTGGCACTGCTATGGTTACAGTGAAGGACAAAAGCTTTTCAATGGATGGGATTCCAATGTTATACCCTCATTACAACACCCCTTACACTATAACTTGGGAGGGTGAGCCTGCCGGCACACCTGACATCACTTTGGAGAGGGTATCGGGAGAGGATTGCCTCACTGCAAATGGTGTGGTATTGGATGCAGAATATAAGGGAACTGCCACTTCAGGGGAGGTGGCCAATTATAAGGTTTCGGCTGCGCTCAACGGGATCATCAGAGAGTGCGAAGTGATAATAAACCTTGGAAAGGTGACCATAAACGCACCATCCGCTATAGTAACCGGACTGACCGGTCTGGCGAAAATATCCGAGCTGTCACCTTCGGATGCCACCATCACATGGAGCTCATCCAATACGGAGGTGGCCACAATAGATAGTGACGGTAAAATCACCGCCATTTCCCCCGGCTCAGCCACGATTAAAGCTACTTCTGTGACAGGGGCATACAGCTCTGCCGAAATAACTATCATCAACCCTACCATAACCCTCCCTGCCACTATAACTCTCTATGAAGGGGAAACTAGGGCTATTGGAGGAACAATTTCTCCAATAGAGGCAAAAGAGCATATATATTGGAGTGTAGTTGAGGGGGAAGAGTTCGTATCCATTGACCAGAACGGAAATATATCGGGGATCAAAAGGTCCAATGGTGCAAGTGTCAGGGTTCGGGCCACATACACAAAAAACAGCTCCATTTTTGCTGAAGCAGATGTAGTGGTAACACCAGCCATATCCATATCTCTATCAGGGAGCAGGATTATGAACTCAAATATAAACATCACTAACCCTGTACCCGGTATGCCGGAGTACCTAAAAGTGACATTCACCAACAGGAGCGGCTCCGAAATCTGCTGGTGTCTTTATAATGCAGACAACCTCTCAATCAATTTTGAGAACTACTTCACCATCAACAGTACCGGAACACTAAGACTGAGGGACAATTCACTCGCCAGTGGTACATACTATCTGGCGGCACTTGTAGATGGATATTACAGCGACAAAGTAGAGTTTGAGGTCTATTATTACCTGGAATATTTTATCGGATACGACTCCAACAAATATCCAGAAATAGCTTCCACCGGCCCCGACTCTTTCACCGCCACATACACCATCCACTCCAAATTCCATCCACAATCCTTCTCCAGACTTATGGAGATGGGTAGAGATGTACTCTTTACCACCTATGACGGAAACAATGGAAATGCCCTGTACAGGATTATCTGCTATGACAGCACAAGATGGCATTGGATAAGCAGAGATATCAACGAGATGAACCCGATAGCGGCTAACATGACCTATTCAGGATATTACAACCCCGACATGGAGAATCCAGAAGATATCTGGCGGAACAATATCAGTCACACCACATTGCTAAAAAATCCCGATGACAATTCGATTGTGGACGGGACAGTAGGGACACTTGTAAAAATGAACAAACAGGAGTTTTATTTCATCAGACAGAGCGGAGAATTCCACAGATTTGATTAACAGAGAGGCGGCCCAGAGCCGCCTCTTCCATTTAAATATAATTTGGGTTGAAATCGACAATTCCACACGATTCATCCTCTCTCAACAAGAACGATACAGAGAATGTAACACCTATATTGTCACCCCACTTGTCCTTTCCGAAACCACCGACAAAATATAGGCAGAACGAAGGTACCTCCTCATAATCCTCACACCACACATACTCCCCTTCTGTCACTCTCCAGGGGGTCTCATCGTGTGCCCATAACCAATTTTTGATCACACACCCCTTTATCTTCTCAAAAGGTTCAGATCCTCCCCTGTAATATATTTCCCCGGACGGAAGGACCTCATTATAGGGGTAATTGAAGAGAAAACACACCCCTCCCCCTCTGTAGAAAAGATTTGAATAGCTGCTCACCGACCTCACCATAAGTACCTTTTCGAGTTCTTTTGGGAGCCACTCCACCACCTCCACCTTTACGGTATCCTTTTTATTGAGGTGTACAGTGAAATATCTGTTATAATCGGAATAGGTGGAATAATTGGGATTGATCAGAGGGAAATACATATCCTCCCCATTTACCCTGAGATGGAGACCGCTCCGGGAGTAGCGATCCACCTTCACCTTTACACTCCTCTCCATATCACCACTTCTGGCGACCAGCAGACACTTACCATCACCTCTTCTCTGCACAAGACACTTTTTGCCCCCGTCAGATACGACATACCTTACAAAATTTTCGGGTTCACACCTCCACTCTATTTGTTCCGGAACATTTGACCCCAGGACATTGAGGGTCACATCCACATCTTCGAAGACCTCTATGGACTCCCTGTCCACGGTCCAATCGTACACCGGCTGTGGTTTGATCCTCTCAAACCAGCTGCACGATGCCACCAGCACTGCAGTGGCACAACAAAACAATGACTTTCTCATAATTACTCCTCCCCCCATATCATAACACAGGGTAAAGATAGTATTAAAATGTCATTTCAGTAAGAATTTCTGATGTCTGGAGCTTCAAATTTTTATCGTGGGTATCGTGTCTTACCATCCCCACACCTCTGGCATACCATGTATCGGCCACTGTGTGGCGGTTACGCCCCATCCCCTTCTCCAATTTTCTCTCCCTCACTACAATACAATCAAACTCCCCGGCAGGGGTTGATATCCTCTCATACCTGAGAACTTGCCGCTCGGTAACATTTATCTTCATAGTCATCCCAAGGGCTTTCACCGAAGAGTACACATCGGGAAGGGTATCCCCGGGTGCCATATCGACAGGAAGAGAAGACTCCCCTCCGGTAGATGCGATATGGGTATTTTTGGAGAATATTGTTCTGAAAACTGCTGCCACAGACTCTGCAACATTCAATATCACTGTGCCACCTTTTATTACAGCCACCAGTTCTGCCGGTACATCCCCATAATAGGGCTTGCCTCTGTGATTCAGGATATGGGAGGTATATTCGATCCTGACACTGTCCGTATCTGACACAATCTGACCAATCCTCATAGTGTGATACCACTTCACATCCCCATCCACTGTGGTCCTGGTATACTGCAGAACAGCATTCTCCTTATCACAAAAATATGGGTCCGGTGTCTCTCCTGCAAGTGGGAAAGCCATTGCAAACAATATTGCCCAAAGGGCTGCAAATCTCTTTAACGCCATACAAATTCCCTCCTGTATTTATACTCACCCCTGATTTTCTCAAATGCAGAGGGATCTGAGCGCAACGCGTTGTCCAAATCATAAATCGGGAAGTGCTCCAACAATCTTCCGGCCACCTCATCAGTAGCAAGATACCCTCCGTCTGCTCCCCTGAGCTCAATTTGAGGTATCGGGGTATGTTCAGGGACAAAGTCCATCAGCGGCTCTATCCCAAAATGTCGGGCAAAAGCCTGAACAGACATCGCAGTGCCATTGATCTTCCCTTCAAATGAATAACCTGCGATATGTGGAGTGGCAATATCTGCTGCCGCAATGAGTTCCTGCGAGATGGCATCGGGCTCACCGTTCCACACATCGAGAATCAGGGCAGCAAGCTCACCCCTTTTTGCCAAAAGGGAAGCGTCGTCCACCACCTCACCTCTGGAGGCGTTGATAAAGATTGAGCCGGGGGCAATTTTGGAGAAGAAACTACTCTCCGCCATCCCTCGGGTGGTCGAATCAAGAGGGACATGCATTGTAATAATATCCGAATGTTCAAGGAGATAATCCAATGTGCAATAGATACTTTTATCCTCAGCAACTGACTCCTTCGGCGGGTCATTGCGAAGCACTTTGAACCCCAGATGTTCACCAAGTGCGGCCACCTTACCTCCGGTATTCCCCACTCCAATCACTCCCAGGGTCTTTCCCCGAAGGTCAATCCCCTTTTTCGCTGCTGCTGCAAAGAGAGCGGTATGGACATATTGCATCACCCCGCCAGAATTGCAGCCGGGTGCACTCGAGAATGCAATATTGCGTGAGGCAAGATATTTCTGGTCAATATGATCTGTCCCAATAGTGGCAGTGGTGATGAATTTCACCTGCCCCCCCTCAAGAAGGGAGCTGTCGCAACAGGTACGGGTCCTGATAAAAAGGGCATCTGCCCCCTTTACCGCCGCAGCGTCAATACTCTTCCCCTTCATATATTCCACCTGAGCATATGGCTCCAGAACACCTTGAAGGTAAGGGATATCTATATCGGCAACTACCTTTATCATCGTATTACCACTTTTGCTATCAAATCCTCTTTAAGCTCCTCATTCAGCCTCTTCTTTATCACCTCAGACTGGAAATAGAGCTGGTTTGCAAGGGGGGATGAGGTCATTGTACAGAAAAGTATCCTGTCCTTTTCGCGGTAGAACTTTTTGGCTGTGGCTCTGGCTATACGGAGCCCCACCACATCGTCCCAGGCCTGATATATCCTGACACGTTTGAGCTCACCATCGAGGCCAAGCCTCCTGGTAAAGACCGCCACCAGTTCATCTATCGCTATCGGATCTACCCTTTTCATTTAATCTCAGAAAATACCCCTTTGGTTACTGTAAAAAATTTGCTTTCACTGTCGAGTTTCCTCACAAGATCCGACACTCTGACCTTATTGCTGTCGGTCACAAAAAGCTGGCCAAACCCCTCTTTTGAGACCATATTTATCAATTGCTCCACCCTCCTCATATCGAGCTTGTCAAACACATCATCCAGAAGGAGGATCGGAGAGAAACCATACCTCTGGCGCATCATGGTAAGCTGCGCAAGCTTTAAAGCTATAAGGAAGGTTTTCTGCTGCCCCTGAGACGAGCATTTCTTTATGGGATAACCGTTCATACTGAAATCATAATCGTCTCTCTGGATACCTACAGAGGTATATTTCAAAATCACATCCCTCTGATATGAAGCATCCAGAAGTTCAGCCATTGTCCCTTTTTTAAGATCAGAAGAGTACTCGAGTGAGACAGACTCCTTACCATCTGAAAGCATAGAATAAAAACGGGTGGTCATACCCTCCAGTTCCCGGGCCAGTTCACCCCTCTTTCTGAATATGTAATCACCATCTCTCTGCAGCTGCGCCGAGAACGCCTCAAGGAGAATTTTGGATGGTGCCACATCGCTTTTCAAAAGTTTGTTCCTCTGGGCCAGAACCCTGTTATACGACTGCATAGCCCTGAGATATTGGGGGTCTGTCTGAGAGAGGACCACATTCATGAAGCGCCTCCTCTCCTCTCCCGAATCGTGAATCAGAGAGGTATCAGAAGGTGAAATGACCACTATCGGAATGTAGCCGATATGCTCAGAGATACGGGGGTAGTTCTTATCATTTTTCTTCACCAATTTCTCCCCTGTATTCCTGACAGATATAGCTATTTTGTCCTCATACCCATCCTTCTCATACACTCCGCAGAGAGTAGCTTCTGAAGCACCATAACTATATGTGAATCTGTCTGATGACTGCAGAAAGCTCTTGGTCATGGAGAGGTAGTGGATAGCATCGAGAAGATTGGTTTTCCCCTCACCGTTATCACCGCAGATACAGTTGATACGATCCGAAAAAGTCAGATCCGCAGAGGCGATGTTCTTAAAATTTGAAAGTATGAGGCGTTTGATATACATTTTGTCCCAATTTGAGTGCGAAGATACTAAGAATAGCTGTTAATTGTCGAAAGAATTGTTAATAAAATTCTTTATTTATTATTAGGTTAGTTCGGTCGGATTTTCGTATATTTGCGTGATTTATTTTTGGCAAATAATATTAAAATCTATAACAATGGCACAACAATCTAAAAACCAGAACATTGAAACAGCCCCAAATGTAGGAGAAGCAGTTTCTAAAGCTGAACTTTTCTTCAAAGAGAATGGCAAAAAATTATCAATTGCAGCTGTCGCTGTAGCTGCTGTAGCGTTGATCGTTATCGCAGTTTCACAATTTTATGTAAAACCTCTAAAAGCTGAAGCAGCCAACCAGACCTTCACAGCTGAGCAATATTTCCGTGCAAGCGAATACGAAAAAGCACTTAACGGTGACGGAAATGCCCTTGGTTTTGCACAGATCGTAGACGAGTACGGCAGCAAAGCCGGTGCAGCTGTTTACCTATATGCCGGTGTTTGCGAGATCCAGCTTGGCAACGCTGACAACGCTATCTCATATTTGAAAAAATACAATGGCAAAGACGAAATCCTTGCTGCACGCGCTATCTGCTGCTTGGGTGATGCCTACGCTATGAAAGAGGATTACAAATCTGCCCTTTCACAATATGTAAAAGCTGCTGACTATTCAGACAACGCTTACGCTGCAGGTTACCTGCTTAAAGCCGGTCTTATGGCAGAGGAGCTTGGCGACAACGCTAAAGCACTTTCATTGTATGAGAGAATCAAAAAAGAGTATCCTCAAACATTGGAGGGTTACGAAATCGAGAAATACATCAACAGAATCGAAGTAAAATAATCTAAACAGAACTATAATTTAAGGTATGGGAAGAGCATTTGAGTTCAGAAAAGAGCGTAAATTCAAACGCTGGGGCAATATGGCCCGCGTCTTTACCAGAATTGGAAAAGAGATCACTATTGCTGCTAAAGCAGGCGGACCGGATCCAGCAAACAACCCTCGTCTTAGAACACTTATTCAGAACGCCCGTTCTGAAAATATGCCTAAAGAGAACATCGATAGAGCTATCAAGAGAGCTGTAGAGAAAGACCAAAGCGACTACAAGGAGTTGGTATACGAAGGTTACGGTCCTCACGGTATCGCTATCCTAGTGGAGACAGCTACAGACAACAACAATAGAACAGTAGCAAACATCAGAAGCTACTTCACCAAATTCGGTGGCGCACTTGGCACACAAGGTAGCGTAGAGTTCATGTTCGACCACAAATCGGTATTCAAAGTAAAAGGTGAGAAACCTGTAGACCTTGAAGAACTTGAATTGGAACTTATCGACTTGAACGTGGATGATGTTTACATGGATGAAGAGGAGAAACAAGACGGCACTATCGTAAAACAGATCGTTATCTATGGTGCGTTCGAATCTTACGGTGCTATCCAGAAATATCTTGAGGAGAATGGCTTTGAGCTAATCTCAGGTGGTTTCGAAAGAATCCCTAACGTTCCTCTAAAATCTCTTAGCGGAGAGCAAAAAGAGGCTGTTGAGAAACTTCTCAACAAAATCGAAGAGGACGAAGATGTACAGAATGTATATCACACTATGTCAATGGCAGAATAATAAACAACAACTTAATTAACATACAGCATTATGAACTTATCGCATATTGAACACATTGGAATCGCTGTTAAGTCTATCGACGAGGCTCTTCCTTATTATGAAAACGTTCTTGGCCTAAAATGCTACGCAATCGAAGAAGTAGCTGACCAAAAAGTTAAAACCGCATTCTTGAAAATCGGTCAAACCAAAATTGAGCTTTTGGAAAGCACATCTCCAGATGGTACTATCGCAAGCTTCATCGAGAAGAGAGGCGAAGGTATCCACCACATCGCTTTCAGTGTAGCTGACGGCGTTCAAAATGCCCTTGTAGAACTTGAAGGTAAAGGTGTAAAACTTATCGACAAAGCTCCTCGCAAAGGTGCTGAAGGTCTTAACATCGCATTCCTACATCCAAAATCAACTGTAGGTGTTCTTACTGAACTTTGCGAAAACCCTAACGAAACCAAATAAAACAACAATATAAAATCAGATATTATGAGCAAACAACTTGAACAAGTTAAAGCGCTGATTGAACTTCGTGAAAAGGCTCGCCTTGGTGGTGGTCAAAAAAGAATCGACTCTCAGCACGAAAAAGGTAAATTTACAGCTCGCGAAAGAATTCAGATGCTACTAGATGAAGGTAGCTTCGAAGAGTTCGACATGTTCGTGACTCACCGTTGTACTAACTTCGGAATGGAGAAAACCACATTCCTTGGTGACGGCGTTGTAACTGGTTATGGTACAGTAGACGGAAGACTAGTGTACGTATTTGCACAAGACTTCACTGTATTCGGTGGTTCACTTTCTGAGACCCTTGCAATGAAGATCTGCAAAATCATGGATCAAGCAATGAAGATGGGTGCACCTATCATCGGTCTTAACGACTCAGGTGGAGCACGTATCCAAGAGGGTGTAAACGCACTTGCAGGTTATGCAGAGATCTTCGAAAGAAACATCCTTGCATCTGGTGTTGTTCCTCAAATCTCAGCTATCCTAGGTCCTTGTGCAGGTGGTGCTGTTTATTCACCAGCTCTAACTGACTTCAACATCATGACCAAAGGTACCAGCTACATGTTCCTTACAGGTCCTGCTGTAGTACAACAGGTACTTGGTGAGAAAGTTACCCAGGAACAACTTGGTGGCGCTTCTGTTCACGCTTCAAAATCTGGTGTTGCTCACTTCGCTTGCGATACAGAGGAAGAGGCTATTGCAGCTATCCGCAAACTTCTCAGCTTCATCCCTCAGAACAATATGGAAGAGGCTCCTGTGGTTCCTACAGAGGACCCTATCGATCGTCTTGAGGACAGACTTAACGAGATCATCCCTGACAGCCCTAACGCTCCATACGATATGTATGAAGTTATCGGCGGTATCGTGGACGATGGCGAATTCTTTGAGGTTCACAAAGACTACGCTCGTAACATTATCGTAGGTTTCGCTCACATGGGTGGTACTTCAGTTGGTATCGTTGCTAACCAACCTAAAGTTCTTGCAGGTGTTCTTGACATCAACTCTTCAAGAAAAGCTGCACGTTTCGTACGTTTCTGCGACGCATTCAACATTCCTCTTGTAACTCTAGTGGACGTACCTGGCTTCCTTCCTGGTACTCAACAAGAATATGGTGGAATTATCCTTCACGGTGCTAAACTTCTTTACGCATACGGTGAAGCTACTGTTCCAAAAATCACTGTTACCCTTCGTAAATCATACGGTGGATCACACATCGTGATGAGCTGTAAACAACTTCGTGGTGATGTTAACTACGCTTGGCCTACTGCAAACATCGCAGTTATGGGTGCTGAAGGTGCTGTGGCTGTACTTTACGCTAAAGACATCAAAGCTGAAGAGGATCCTGCTAAACAAAACGAGATCGCTGAAGCTAAGAAGAAAGAGTACAACGACCTATTCTGTAACCCTTACAAAGCAGCAAGCTACGGTTATATCGACGATGTTATCGAGCCTCGTAACACCCGTTTCCGCGTAATCCGTGCTTTGGAACAACTAGCTACCAAGAAGCTAACCAACCCTGCTAAGAAACACGATAACCTACCTCTATAATATTAGACTATAATGAAAAATTTGAGATACATATTGGTGTTGTGTTCTATCCTTGTGTCACTTTCCCTAAGTGCACAACAGCAGAGTGCGATGCGCATCAATGAATATCTTGTGACCAACACAGCAGATTTTCAAGATGACTTCGGCCAGCAAAATGGATATATAGAACTTTTCAACACATCTTATGGTACTGTGGATATTGGAGGATGTTATCTTTCAAATGATCCTAACAACCTTAAGAAATACATCATCCCACGTGGCGATGTTCTAACCAAAATCAACCCTCGTCAGCACATCCTTTTCTGGGCTGACAACCAACCTTTCCGTGGCACCTTCCACGTTAACTTCACCCTTGCTGAAAGTGACACTATATACTTTGTAAGTAGCGACGGACGTACTGTTCTTGACAAAATCTTTGTTAAGAAAGATCTTGCAGAGAATGTAACCTTCGGTCGTACAAATGACGGTATCGGTTCAAGAAACGGTGATGGCGAAGGATGGCAAGTGATGGAAAGAACCTCTCCAAGCACCAACAACTCTGGTGTAGATGCTGAGAGCAAGAGTGACAGAATGGGCAGACTTGACCCTTACGGCTGGATTATGACAGTAACCGCGATGGGTGTAGTATTCCTTGCACTTATTATTCTTGCTATCATCTTCACATACATCGGCAAGATGAGTGTGGACAGAGGTCAGAGAAAAGCTAACAAAGCTGCTGAAGACAAAGGTGAGAAAGCTCCTGCAGCTAAAGCTGAAGACTACTCAGCAGAGGCATTTGCAGCTATCTCTGTAGCACTTCACCTATACATCGAAGAAAACGAGGCACACGATGAAGAGAGCTTCACTATCACTCTTCAAAATGAGACTCGCAAATATTCACCATGGAGCTCTAAGATCTACGGCTTGAGACAGACTCCACAGCTTAAAAAATAATCACTTGTAAAATCTAAAGAAATGAAAGAATACAATCTTAAAATCAATGGTAACGACTATAAAGTTGCCATCAACGAGGTGGAGGATTCTGTCGCTAAAGTTGAAGTAAACGGCACCCCTTTCACTGTAGAATTCGAACAACCTGTAGCTAAACCAAAAGCTATCAAAGTGGTTAAACCTACCGTATCTGCAGCTCCTGCAGTTACCCCAGCTGCCGGCAGACCATCTGCAGCTACCAACGCAGCTCCTGCTGCTGCAGCTTCAGCTGGTGGTACAGAGGTTACCTCTCCACTTCCAGGTGTAATCCTTGACGTTCTTGTTAAAGAGGGTGATGCTGTTAAACAAGGTCAGACCGTTATGATGCTTGAGGCAATGAAGATGGAAAATGCTATCGAGGCTCCAGCAGACGGTGTTGTTAAATCAATTAATGCAAGAAAAGGTGACTCAGTACTTGAGGGTGCTGTGCTTGCTATCCTAGGCTAATTATGGAAAATATTATTGATAATCTAGTACAGTTCTGGCAGTTTACAGGTTTTGCAAACTGCAATATCCAGTATTTGATTATGATACTTATCGGTATCGTATTCATCTACTTGGGTATTAAAAAGGAGTGGGAACCACTTCTGCTTGTTCCAATCGGATTTGGTATTATCATTGGTAATATTCCATTGTTCCCAGGTCTTCAAGTGGGTATTTACGAAGAGGGTTCAGTAATGAACATCCTTTACCAAGGTGTTCAAAAAGGTTGGTATCCACCACTTATCTTTATGGGTATCGGTGCGATGACAGACTTCTCTGCCCTTATCTCTAACCCTAAACTTCTTCTTATCGGTGCTGCAGCCCAATTCGGTATCTTCGGTGCATACGCTATCGCTCTTGCACTTGGCTTTACCCCTGCTGAGGCTGGTGCTATCGGTATCATCGGTGGTGCTGACGGTCCTACTGCTATCTTCCTTTCTTCTAGACTTGCTCCAGATTTGATGGGTGCTATTGCAGTGTCTGCATACTCATATATGGCATTGGTTCCAGTTATCCAGCCACCTATCATGAAGCTCCTTACCACTAAGAAAGAGAGACTTATCAAGATGAAAGCTCCTCGCGCGGTATCTCAAAATGAGAAGATCATCTTCCCTATCTTGGGCTTCCTTTTGACAGCGTTTATCGTACCTTCAGGTCTTCCACTTCTTGGTATGTTGTTCTTCGGTAACCTTCTTAAAGAGTCTGGCGTAACCAAACGTCTTGCTGAGACAGCTCGTGGACCACTTATCGACGTTATCACCATCCTTATCGGTGTAACTGTTGGTTGCTCTACTCAAGCTGACCAGTTCCTAAGCAGCTCTTCTATCAAGATCTTCGCTCTTGGTGCATTGTCATTCATCATCGCTACCACTTTCGGAGTATTGTTCGTGAAGTTCTTCAACCTATTCCTTAAAGAGGGTAACAAGATCAATCCACTTATCGGTAACGCAGGTGTATCTGCAGTTCCAGATGCTGCACGTGTATCCAACTCAGTAGGTCTTGAGTATGATAAGAAGAACTATCTTCTTATGCACGCTATGGGTCCTAACGTAGCTGGTGTAATCGGTAGTGCTGTAGCAGCCGGTATTCTACTCGGTTTCTTGGCTTAATTTTTTAAGACAAAACATAACAAAAGGGTGACTGAGCACTTTGGTCACCCTTTTTAAATTTTAGAGAAATGATAAAAGAACTCATCAAAAACAGAATTCTAATTCTTGACGGTGCCACAGGGACAATGCTTCAGAAATATGGGGATACCCCTGAAATGGTAAGGCGTATCCACCGCGAGTATATCGAAGCAGGTGCCGATATCATCAAGACAAACACCTTCAATTCGCTTACATCTCAGGAGAGTTTGGATGGTGCAAAGATGGCACGTGAAGTGGCAGATGAGATGGGTCTAAAACTTGGGAGAAAAGTATTTGTGGCGGGAAGTATGGGTCCCACATCGAAAATGCTCTCCCTCTCTCCCGATGTCGAAAGGGCTGAATTCAGGGCAACATCGTTTGACCAGATGGCCGAAGACTATGCCAAACAGACAGAGGGTCTTATAGATGGCGGTGCAGACCTGCTATTGGTAGAGACCATTTTTGACGGTCTCAATACCAAAGCGGCACTCTATGCTATCGCCAAAGTACAGGAAAATAAGGGTACAGATATCCCCGTAATGATATCTGCCACTATCAATGACCGACAGGGCAGGATCCTCACAGGTATCCACGTAGAGGAACTTTATGAAGCGATCTCCCACTACCCTATCTTCAGCTTCGGTCTTAACTGCTCGTTCGGAGCATCAGATATGGAGCCGGTAATCGCATCACTTGCATCAATACTACCCTGTGCAGTGAGCATATACCCCAATGCCGGCTTGCCTGACACACTTGGCGGGTATCCGGAAACACCAGAAATGACAGCTGGATACATCCGTGAAATAGCACAGAAGGGGTACTTGAATATTGCGGGTGGATGCTGCGGCACCACACCTGACCACATACGCGCCATCAAAAACGCCCTTGAAGGTGTTGCGCCACGCCAATTGCCAGAGGCTATATCTAACAGAGATGGAGACAAGAAATTCTTCATCAATGTGGGTGAAAGGACCAATGTGGCCGGCTCACGCAAGTTTGCAAAGCTTGTGGCAGAGAAGAAATATGAAGAGGCATCACTCATCGCACGCAATCAGATTCGCGATGGAGCCACCATCATCGACATAAATATGGATGATCCCATGCTCGATGCCCCTAAAGAGATGGAGACATTTATAAGGATTATCTCAAACGATCCTGACATCACCAAAGCATCATTTATGATCGACTCATCCGACTGGGGCACTATCCTGGCCGGACCTAAAAACACTCAGAAAAAGTGCATTGTAAACTCCATATCCCTTAAGGAGGGTGAAGAGGAGTTCATCCGTCGCGCCAAAGAGATACGAAGACTCGGCGCATCTGTGGTGGTGATGGCTTTTGATGAGCAGGGGCAGGCTACAGATTACGAAAGAAAGATAGAGATTTGCCAAAGGAGCTACAATATCCTGACCCAAAAGTGCGGATATACACCTGAGGATATAATCTTTGACAACAATATACTTACAGTCGGGACAGGTCTTCCCGAACACAACGACTACGCAGTAGATTTCATCAGAGCTGTCAAATGGGTGAAAGAGAATCTCCCCGGAGCTAAAACATCTGGAGGTGTATCCAATCTCTCATTTGCTTTTAGAGGCAACAATAAAGTGCGCGAGGCTATGCACTCTGCATTCCTGTATCACGCTATCCTTAACGGCCTTGATATGGCTATTGTAAACCCTTCTATGCTACAGGTTTACGATCAGATAGAACCCCGCCTTCTCCGTGCCGTGGAGGATGTGATTTTGAACTCCGATCCCGATGCCACTGAGCGTCTCACCTCTCTGGCTCAGGAGATTAAAGGGGAGTCAGCAGCAGGCACCACCACCTCTTCACAGGAGCAGTGGAGATCTCTAGGATGGGAGAAAAGGCTTGAGCATGCACTCATCACAGGAACAGCAGAATATCTTGAGGAGGATCTTGCAGAGGCCAAACAACATCTGAGCCCGCTTCAAATCATTGAAGGTCCCCTTCTCAGCGGAATGGAGGCAGTAGGTATCCAGTTCCGCGACGGTAAAATGTTCCTTCCTCAGGTTATCAAATCCTCTAAAATTATGAAAAAGGGGGTTGAAATTCTGCAGAGCGACATTGAGGGTGGCGAGAGCATTGCCCGAATGGGGAGAAAGAAGATGGTCCTTGCCACAGTCAAAGGTGATGTGCATGATATCGGCAAAAACATCCTTGGGATTGTCCTTGCCTGCAACAATATAGAGATTATTGACCTTGGGGTAATGGTGGAAAACAGTACCATCCTTGAGGCAATTAAGGAGCACAATGCAGATTTTGTGGGGGTCAGCGGCCTTATTACCCCCTCTCTCAACTATATGGAGGAGCTCTGCAAAATGATGGAGAGTGCCTCTATGGAGATCCCTCTCTTTATCGGAGGTGCCACCACCTCTGCACTCCATACCGCAGTCAAACTTGCACCGCTCTACTCCCACCCTGTCATCTATACCAACAGCGCATCCGATTGTGCCAACGTATTGAACAAGATACAGAAAGATGGAGAAGCTGCAATAAATGAGATCGTGGCAGCTCAGGATTCATTGCGCCAGCTCTACCACGAAAAAGAGGAGTTGCGCAACAGCGCCCAGGAGGCTAAAAATCAGAAGGTGAGATATCCTAAAGAGAGTTTCATCCAGCCTGAACGCTTCGGAGAGGACAATATGACTGCACGCTCCCTTCCGATAGAGAATGTGGTCGACAAAATCGACTGGAATATGTTCTTGAGCTTCTGGGGTTTCAAAGGGAGATACCCCGAACTTGTCTACTCAAATGAGGAGGCTGAAAAATGCTACGAATCTGCTGTCGCAATGCTCGACAATATGATAACCCAGCAGAATGTTGAGCTCTCAGTGAAAGTGAAATTTTTCGATGCATACAGCGAGAATGATGGTATCATATTGGACGGAGTCCATAGAATTGAAGCTGGAAGATATTCCGATTTTGTACCAGAAAAAGGGATGGGTATCACCTCTACCGTAGGTCTGTTCGTCATCAAGGTGGAGGACCGCCTGCACTGCCATTGCGACTGCAAATCTTATGAGCATCTCCTTAGAGAGAGTCTCTGCGCTAGAATAGCACAAGCTGCCTCAGAGTGGCTTGACAGCCAGATTTCAGAAGGGACCAATGTGGTAAAACCTGCATTCGGATACCCATCGATACCAGACCATTCGATGAAAAAAATCGCCTTTGAACTCCTCAATGCAGAGGAGGAATTGGGACTATCCCTCACTTCATCCTACGCCATTATTCCCACCACATCAATTTGTGGTATGATAATATCACACCCCGAAGCAAAATACTTGTAAAATGAAGGTTATAGATATCCTTAACAGCAGAAAAAGTCCGTTCCCATCATTGGAATTTGTCCCACCACTAAAAGGTTCTGATATCAATGTGCTTTACCAGTCATTGGAGCCTCTGATGGAGTTCCAGCCCCCATTCATAAACATCACCTCACACAAGGAGGATGTAGTCTATTTCGAACAGAAAGATGGCACTATGGGTAAAAAGACCGTTTCCAAGAGACCGGGTACCGTGGCTATCGCTGCAGCTGTGATGAAAAGGTTCCCAATAGAGGTGGTACCTCACATCATCTGTGCCGGGATGACAAAGTATCAGATCGAAAACCAGCTGATAGACCTTGATTTTCTGGACATACAGAATGTGATGGCACTCAGGGGTGACGGAGATGGTGAAAAGAAAATTTTCACACCTGTGGAGGGTGGTTATTTCCATACTGACAAGCTCGTGGAACAGATAAAAAACCTCAACGAAGGGAAATACCTTGACAGCGGGTTGGAGAACCCTGTGCACACCGATTTCTGCATAGGTGTGGCGGGCTATCCTGAGAAACATTTCGAGGCAGAAAGTCTCCAGACTGACATCCTTAATCTTAAGAAAAAAGTGGATGCCGGTGCCGACTATATCATCACCCAGATGTTCTTCGACAACAACGATTTCTACCACTTCGTGAAGGAGTGCCGAAGCGCCGGAATTACAGTCCCCATCATTCCTGGACTGAAACCGGTATCGACATTGTCACATCTGGACAAACTGCCCGCTTCATTTGCCCTCAAATTCCCCGAAGAACTTAAAAAAGAGATACTTAAGTGCAAGAGCAACAGTGAGGTATTCGAGCTTGGTATCGAGTGGTGTGCAGCTCAAAGTAAAGATTTGTTAGCAAATGGGGCCCCTGCAATTCATTATTATACGATGGGGCGTGCAAAAAACATAAAAGAGGTACTGAAAAGAGTGTTTTAGTTGCAAAAAAATAGCTACATTTGTGGGATATAGAATATAACTCACAAAAGATATGCAGAACAAATTGCAAGAACTCACAGACAAGCTCTACAATGAGGGTTTGTCAAAAGGAAAACAAGAGGCTCAAGAGATGGTAGCAAAGGCTAAAGCCGAAGCTGAAAAGATCATCTCTGCTGCCCAAGAAAATGCAAATAAGATTGTTGCAGATGCAGAGAAGCAAGCACAGGAGATCAAAACCAAAGCGGACAATGATCTTCGTATAGCAGCTTCACAAACCATCTCTGCCGTTAAGCAGCAAATCGAGAACATCATCATCACAAAGGCACTTAAAGAGCCTGTAAAAGCTTCTCTTTCAGATGTTGACTTTGTGAAATCTGTAATACTTACTATCGCCAAAGCATTCAACGCTTCCCACTCTGAGCCGGTAGATCTTGAACTTATCCTACCTGCAACTCTACAAGATGGTCTTAAATCATTCGTAGAGAAAGAGGCTCAAAAAGAGATGGGTAACGGTGTTACCATCAACTTCTCAAAACAAATGGCCGGTGGTTTCAAAATCGGACCTAAAGAGGACGGCTATATGATCGGCTTCTCAGATGAAGACTTTGAGAAAGTATTGGCTGACTACGTAAGACCTGCTACCAAGAAACTTTTATTCGGATAATTAATGAGTAATTATCACTATATCATAGTTGGTCTCCCCGATCTAGTACCGGATTTCGGGTCTCAGTCATTCTCATACGACGAGGTTTCGGCTGTGATTCGTGCAAATCTCTCCAAGAAAGACAACAAGCTGGTTGACTGGCTTGAGTTCGGTCTTGCTGAAGATAACTTGCACCACTATTTCTACCATCGTGCCGAGAATCTCAAGAACAACTTCCTATCCAAATATTTCGCCCTTGACCGCTATATCAGAAATGCCCAAGTCCACCTGCTTTCAAAAACTGTGGGCCAGGATTCTGAGAAATATATGATGGGTGACTTCGACATTGAGAATGATGATTTTAAAGAGATTGCGAAGATTTTCGAGATATCTAACATTATCGAGAGGGAGCAAGCTCTCGACAAGTTCAGATGGAACAAAATCTCTGAGATAAACCTCTACCACTACTTCGACATCGATGTCATCCTGGCATTCCTACTTAAAGGGAAGATAGTGGAGAGATGGATCAAACTCGACCAGACCAAAGGTGCCGAGCTATTCGAGCAGCTCGTATCTGAGGTAAGAGGGACATTTACCGGAATTAATTTTTAAAAACTATAAATATCTAAAAACAATATGAAAACCACCGGAAAAGTAACAGGTATCATCTCCAACCTTGTCACAGTGACTGTGGATGGACCTGTCGCTCAAAATGAGATCTGCTTCATCAAGTTGGGTGATGCCAAACTTATGGCAGAGGTCATCAAAGTAACCGGCAAATCTGCTTCCGTACAGGTGTACGAGAGCACCAGAGGTTTGAAAAATGGTGACATCGTAGAGTTTGAAGGACATATGCTTGAGGTAACACTCGGCCCTGGTCTTCTATCAAGCAACTATGACGGTCTCCAGAACAACCTTGCTACAATGGAAGATGTATTCCTAAAAAGAGGTGAATACACCCTTCCTATCGACCTTGAGAAAGAGTGGGAATTTACCCCATCTGCAAAAGAGGGCGATGTAGTGATTGCTGCCGACTGGCTGGGTGAAGTAAAAGAGGGTTGGCTTCCCCACAAAATTATGGTTCCATTTGCATTCCAAGGAAACTATACTGTAAAATCTATCGCTAAAGCCGGAAACTACAAAGCAAAAGACACTGTAGCTGTGCTTGTAGATGCCAATGGCGAAGAACACGCTGTATCTATGGTTCAGAAATGGGCAGTAAAAGTTCCTATCACCAACTATAAAGAGAAACCAAGACCATTCAAAGTGATGGAGACAGGTGTACGCTGTATCGACACCTTCAACCCTATCGCTGAGGGTGGTACAGGATTTATCCCAGGACCTTTCGGTTGCGGTAAGACTGTACTTCAGCACGCTATCGCCAAGCAAGGTGAAGCTGACGTTATCGTAATGGCAGCCTGCGGTGAGCGTGCAAACGAGGTTGTGGAGATCTTCACAGAGTTCCCTGAACTTATCGACCCACATACAGGCCGTTCACTAATGGAGAGAACCACTATCATCTGTAACACCTCAAACATGCCAGTAGCAGCTCGTGAGGCATCTGTTTATACAGCTATGACCATCTGCGAGTACTACCGCGCAATGGGTCTTAAAGTTCTTCTTCTTGCAGACTCCACTTCACGTTGGGCACAGGCACTTAGAGAGATGAGTAACCGTATGGAGGAGCTTCCGGGTGCTGACGCATTCCCTGTGGACTTGTCTTCAACCATCTCTAACTTCTACGCACGTGCCGGTGCTGTAGTTCTTAACAACGGACAAATCGGAGCAGTTACATTCCTTGGAACAGTATCACCTGCCGGTGGTAACTTGAAGGAGCCTGTAACAGAGTCTACAAAAAAGGCTGCAAGATGTTTCTACGCACTTAACCAGAACCGTGCAGACAAGAAGAGATACCCTGCAGTTGACCCTATCGACTCATATTCAAAATACCTTGACTACCCTGAGATCGTCCAATACATGAGCGAGCATATCGCACCTGATTGGGTAGAGAAGGTTCTTAAAGCTAAAAACATTGTCCTTAGAGGTAAAGAGGCTTACGAGCAGATCAACATCCTTGGTGACGACGGAGTTCCAATCGCATACCACGAGATCTACTGGAAATCTGAGCTTATCGACTTCGTAATCCTTCAGCAGGACGCATTCGACAAGATCGACTCATCTTGCCCTATGGAGAGACAAGAGTATATGTTGTCACTCGTACTTGAGGCTTGCGACGCAAAACGTGAATTCGAATCATTTGAAGAGTGCTCTACCTACTACAAAGGACTTATCAACATCTTCAAACAGATGAACTACTCTGAATTCAAGAGTGCAGAGTTTGATAAATATCTATCACAGATTAAAAACACCATAAGCTATGACAAATAAAGCATTCCAAAGAATATACACTAGACTTGAAGCTATCACCAAAGCTACAGTCACTGTAAAGGCACAGGGAGTCTCAAATGACGAGCTTGCTACTGTCGATGGAAGATTGGCACAGGTGGTAAAAATGAAAGGTGATATGGTTACCCTTCAGGTATTTAAGGGTACCGAAAATATCCCTACCGATGCAGAGGTAATCTTCTTCGGTGAAGCACCTGCCCTAAATGTAAGTGAACAACTTGCAGGACGCTTCTTCAACGCTTATGGCGAACCTATCGACGGTGGTCCGGCTATCGAGGGTGAGAGAAGATTTATCGGTGGCCCATCCGTAAACCCTTACAAGAGAAAACAGCCATCACAGCTTATCCCTACCGGTATCGCAGGTATCGACCTTAACAACACCATCGTATCAGGTCAGAAGATTCCATTCTTCGCTGACCCTGACCAACCTTACAACCAGGTAATGGCGATGGTAGCACTTAGAGCAGATGTGGACAAGATCATCCTTGGAGGTATGGGTCTTACAAATGACGACTACCTTTACTTCAAACAGATGTTCGAAAACGCAGGTGCTCTTGACAAGATCATCAGCTTCGTGAACACCACTGAACAGCCACCTGTTGAGCGTCTTCTTATCCCAGATATGGCACTTACAGCTGCTGAGTATTTTGCAGTGGACAAAAACGAAAAGGTATTGGTTCTATTGACAGATATGACACTTTATGCCGACGCATTGTCTATCGTATCAAACCGTATGGACCAAATCCCATCTAAAGACTCTATGCCAGGTTCACTTTACTCAGACTTGGCCAAGATATATGAGAAAGCTGTACAACTTCCAGAGGGAGGTTCTATCACCATCATCGCAGTGACCACACTTAATGACGGTGACATCACCCACGCTATCCCTGACAACACAGGTTACATCACCGAAGGTCAGCTTTACCTACGTCTCGATACTGACACAGGTAAAGTCATCATCGACCCATTCCGTTCACTTTCACGTCTGAAACAGCTTGTTATCGGCAAACAGACCAGAGAGGACCACAGCCAGGTGATGAACACAGCAGTACGTCTGTATGCAGATGCTGCCAATGCCAAGACCAAACTTGAAAACGGTTTCGATCTTAGCGACTACGACAACCGCTGCTTGGATTATGCAAAAGAGTACTCATCAAGACTTCTTGCCATCGACGTTAACATCTCCATCACAGAGATGCTTGACACAGCATGGGAATTGTTTGGCAAATACTTCACCAAACCTGAGACCGGTCTTAAAGAGGCACTTATTGAAAAATACTGGAAAGAAGCGAAATAGTAAAAGATGGCTATCAAATTCCAATACAACAAGACATCGCTCAACGAGCTTAACAAACAGCTGAAAGTTCGTTTGCGCACCCTGCCTACCCTTAAAAACAAGGAGTCGGCACTTCGTCTTGAGGTAAAGAGGGCTAAAAAGCGTTCTGATGATCTATTGGAGCTATTGTCATCTAAATTGAAAGAATATGACTATCTCGCAGGACTATGGAACGAATTTGAGCCCGGTCTTATCTCTGTAAAGGATGTGGTCCTTGAGACCGTCAAATTTGCAGGGGTCAAGACACCTGAACTCAAAGAGGTTATCTACGAAGTCAAAGAGTTTGACCTCTTCAGAAAACCACTTTGGTACACAGACGGAGTAAAAATTCTGAAAGACCTTGCACAGATTGGGATAGAGTCGGAAATATACACAGAAAAAGCCCGACTGCTTGATTTCTCCAGAAAGAAAACCACTCAGAAAGTGAACCTTTATGAGAAAGTTCAAATCCCTGGATATCAAGAGGCTATCCGTAAGATTAAGAGATACATGGAAGATGAGGAGAATCTTTCAAAAGCATCTCAAAAGATTGTAAAAACCAGACATCAACAAGAAGAGGAGGAAGAGCTATGATAGTAAGAATGACCAAATACTCCTTTGTCGTACTGAGTCAGGAGCTTGATTCATTTCTGCTCAAGCTACAGGAGCTTGGGATGATGGACATCACCCGTTCGGTGAGGCCTATCGACCAGAACTCCAAGGAGATGGTGGAGGTATCATCCAGATACAAATCTGCTATCAGCCTTCTCGGCCGACTAGCCAAAGAGTGCGAAGGGATCACCCCTATCGCCACTGAGGCATCTGATGACCAGCTTTTACAGACAGTAGAAAAGGTCTTTGCCGCCAAAGACGAAGCAGTGGCACTCAGAGCCCAACTTCTTCGTGACATTCAGGAATCTGAAGTGTGGGGAGAATTCTCGACAGTAGATATTGAGAGACTCCACCAGCTTGGCTTCCAGCCCCATTTCTATGCAGTATCTACCAAAAGATACCAGCAATCATGGGAGCAGGAATACCCGCTACAGATTCTTAATACTACATCAAGTAAAGTATACTTCACGATAGTAGCACCTGTATCAGAGGAGTTTACATTCCCTATTCAGGAGTCATCATTCCCACAGAAGCCCGCTTCAGAACTGAGAGCTGAGCTGAAAGAGGTGGAACAGAGGCTACTGGAAATTAGGGGGAGAATCGCAGGATTTATCACTCAGACAGGTCGCCTTCAGCAGATTAACGAGAGACTTCTCAACAAGCTGGATCTCTATCTGGCAAGCGTAGCCTCAGTCAAAGAGGGAGAAGAGACAATCTCCGTACTAGAAGGTTTTGCCCCTACATCTGAAGATGCTGCTATATGTGAATTCCTTGACTCTACATCGGCACTCTATATTACTGAGAAAGCCACTCAGGAGGACAACCCGCCTGTCAAGCTGAAAAACAACTGGTTTGCCAGAGCATTCGAGCCTATCGGCTCCCTGTATGTTCTCCCCAAATATGACGAGCTTGATCTCACACCTTTCTATGCACCATTCTATATGCTCTTCTTCGGACTTTGTCTCGGAGACATGGGTTATGGTCTGCTGCTAGTGATCGCAGGTCTTGTCGCTATGTTTGCACTGCCAAAATTCAGAGGCTACGGTCAGCTGGTATTTTGGCTTGGAATCGGCTCTCTGGTGATGCCACTCCTATCTGGTACATTCTTCGGAATGAAACTGGCTGAGATAATACCATCTATGCCTGATGACATCAAAGGGCTCTTCTTCAGTGACCTGAAGATGTTCTGGTTTGCCATCATATTCGGTATCTTCCAGATAGTATTTGCCAAAGTTATGAGGGGTATCGACTGTCTGCGCCGCAAGATGTGGGACAACGCCCTGACCAACTTCGGATGGGCACTTGTAGTTACCTGGTGTGCTTTTGCATATGCAGGGATGGAGATGGGGACAAATCTTCTTCCGCCCATGGTATCCAATGTAATTGGGATCGTGGGACTTGTTCTTGTCCTCTTCTGCAGCAAACCTACCAAATTCTTCCTTCTCAGACCTGTAATGGGTATCATCTCCCTATATGATATCACCGGATTTTTCGGAGACGTCCTCTCCTATATCCGTCTGTTCGGTCTGGGTACCACAGGAGGTATTCTGGCATTGGTGATCAACTCCATCTCAATGCAGCTCTCAGGCATCCCATATATAGGATGGGGATTGACAGTACTTATGCTTATTGTAGGTCACCTCGCAGTTATGGGGCTCTCAATTCTCGGAGCTTTCGTACACCCTGTCCGTCTTACCTTCGTCGAGTTCTACAAGAATGCCGAATTTGAAGGTGGCGGTAGAGAATACAAACCATTAAAGAAATAACGAATAAATAAACAATAAAAACACAAATCATTATGGAAAATTTACCTCTATTTTTAGCTTATTTTGGTATGGCTGTTATGCTTGCCATGTCTTGCATCGGTAGTACACTAGGTGTAACTATTGGCGGTAACGCTACTATCGCCGGCCTTAAAAAGAACCCTGATATGTTCGGTTCAGCAATGCTTCTTTGCGTGCTTCCATCTACTCAAGGTCTTTACGGCTTCGCAGGATTCTTCCTTATGCTAAACAAACTTAAAGAGATGGCTGATGTACTTACCCTTAACCAGGCATTGGCTATGTGTGCAGCAGGTCTTGGTCTTGGTATCGTAGGCTGGTATTCAGCTATGAGACAAGCTAACCTTGTGGCTAACGGTATCAACGAGATCTCAAATGGTCAGGACGTATTCGGTAAAACTATGATCTTGGCTGTATTCCCAGAGCTTTACGCTATCTTGGCATTTGCTTGTGCATTCTTGGCTCTACCAGCATAATTATAACTGATGGAGACTCAAACACTGCTTCGGAAGCTCGCATTGGAGCACAACAACGAAAAGTTGTTTGAGCAAGACCCTATCATATTTCCCAAGCACTTCTCCAGGCTTTACAGAGAGGGCAACGCCACTCTCCAGGATGTGGAGATATCAGCAGTGATATCGGCCCATCTGGCTTGGGGAAGAAGGGATATGATAGTTAGGGATTGCCGAAGGGCGTTTGATGAAATGGAGTGGAGGCCCTATGAATATGTGAACAAAGGTCTCTACCGGGATGAAGATATATCACTCCACCGCACTATCAAATGGTCTGACTTTGCAGGAATTTGCAGTAGGCTCAAATGGTTCTATACAAACAATTCCACCTTGGAGATACTCTCTCCGGATCAGATGAGGACAGAAATTTACGGTCAGAAGTCTGATGTCAAAGCGACCAACAAGAAGATTCACATGCTCAGAAGATGGATGGTCCGGAATGACGGTATAGTGGACCTGGGAATATGGAAAAACATTTCCCCCTCCGAACTTGTCATACCTCTGGATGTACACGTCTTCAATAGTGCCAAGAAACTTGGAATCACCACACGCAGATCTCCAGACTATAAAGCAGCCATCGAGATTACAGAGTACCTTAGGAAGGTATTTCCCGATGACCCGATTATTGGAGACTTTGCCCTTTTTGGTTACGACTTCTAAAAGAAATTTGCTAACTTTATGCCTAAGTTGTTCATTATAGCCGGATGTAATGGGGCAGGGAAAACCACTGCTTCATTTACTATTTTACCGGAGATATTGAACTGCCATGAGTTTGTAAATGCAGATATCATAGCCAAAGGTCTCTCCCCTTTTGCACCTGAAAAGGCAGCAGTAGCTGCAGGAAGAATTCTTCTGGAGAGGGTAAAGGAGCTGATGGAGTCGGGCAAAGATTTTGCTATAGAGACTACGTTAGCCACCAGAACCCATGTCAAGATGATAAAAGAGGCACAGGAGAGGGGCTATATAGTGACCATTTTGTTCTTCTGGCTGAATATGCCATCACTCGCCATCGAGCGCGTAAGGCTGAGAGTCCAGTCTGGAGGGCACAATGTAAGTGAGGACAAGATTCGCAGACGATACGATATGGGGATCATACATTTGTTCCAGCTATACCTTCCAATATGTGATTATTGGATCATTATAGACAACTCAAATGCCCCTATGATCATCAGCGAAGGTGGTAAAGATATAACAACCAAAATACACAATAAAACCTTATTTAACCAACTAATAAATTATGAGCGAACTAGAATCACGGGAGCTTAGAGATAATATCGTGGATGGTCTAAACCGCTCTTTCCAGAAATTAGTTCAGGAAAAGAAGAGGGAAGATTCTGAGTTGGCAATTGCCGACAAAGGACAGGTTATAACTGTTAAAGCTACCGAAATCTAACATTCGTTTCACTCTGCTACGTGAACCGATAATGTGGACCCTTGCGGGTCCAAAGAAAAGAGGGTGACTGATTAGTCACTCTCTTTTTCTTTTGTATGTGGTGCAAATAAGACTTTCTGACATTCAGAAGCCACCTTCGCACCCGTCAGAACGATCTCTACTGATATGTACCGTGGCTTCTACCCACTAATCGCCCGCAGAAGCCACGACAGGCAGCCCAGAGAGCACCCAGGAAAGGGACAACGTGGCCTCCGAATTTCACGACAGCCACATATCAACATCACCCTAACTCTTTTTGTATATTTTAGACACCAAACCTTTTTCCTAAAATAACAATGTGCCTATTTTGTGCCAACTCAAAAACTCTCATTGCCAAGCAGCCATCTTGTTTATGACATTTTACATATCTACTCAGAGATATATATTATTAGGAAAAACTATATAGTACTCTTCCAGCCAGTATGCATAAGGCAGCTCATGACGGGTTGCTCCGTGCTACTCATTTCGCTCACATCGCCTTGCCGGACAACTCTTCCTTTTAGCCCGACTTGCGTCGGTCTAACGTCATCAGACATGGTCCGGCATTGGCTTCGCCACACGGCGATTTGCCGCTCATTCGCTTAACGCACTCCGCAAAGTCATTCGCTACCCTATGCATACTGACTCTATATCCAACTGAGGACAGGAACAGCGGAGCTATATTAGCTTACACGGGCTTATTCCATTCAACAGTGTTGAAGAGAGCGTCTTAATCCATAGGTTTTATCATTGACTCTATGTAGTCGATCTCGTCTTTGGAAAGGTTGTATTTCTTGTAGAGTTCGGCGTCAGTCCAAGGTTTTGACCAGTCTTGAAGAGGGACAAATTGGAAGACGTCCCTTGCATTAACTTGAGTTCTTTTTTTTATCGACACTAAATATCTAAAGAATCGTGTCTTTATATAAGAAATCACATTTTCACATTCTTCTTTTGTGAAATTATGGACCTGAGGGTCATATCCAATAATCATATACGTATCCGCTGACACACTATCTGGCTCCCCATAAAATGGTCTTCCTAAAACAATCGAATCGTTACCAGACCCTCCTGCCTTAGGAATAAAAACCTTATGCAATTTTATAGATTCATGTCCTTTAGGAATATCAGAATATTTAATCCAGCCAAAACCACAAGGCTCCAAATTCTTATTCAGATAATATTTTATATAGTGTTTATCATCCTTATTCTTTGAATAGCCAGTCCAATTAGATGTTAAGTGCTTTGGCTTAGTGAAATAATCCCTTGCACCTACAAGGGTCGCAAATGATCTCTTATCAAAATAGTCACCTTCAATCTTTAGTATTGATTTGATAATTTCTATTGCTTTTTCATCTCTGATAACGATGCCTACACCAATAGAATCAAGGTAATCGCACCTACTAAATACTTTTTCGCCTCTATGAAGATTATAACGGCATTTACCAATGTAATTTTCACTATATAGGAAATAATTAACACCACCTTTTATTTCAACATTGGAGAAGCATTCTGTTGCATTTGGATAGTCATGAATAGAGAGAAAATGGTTACTCTTAACCATTTTTTCTACCCATGTATCAGGAATACTTTGGCCAGCTTTTGTCATCCATCTACTTGGCGTAATCATTGAAAGATAATTCGCCTCTAACTTTATTGCAATTTCTATAAAGTGATTGTAAATGGACACTGAATATGCTGCGTTCGTGATGTTATTCTCAGAGGCGGCATTTATCTGATACGGCGGATTTCCTACTATAGCGTTGAATTTCATGTTTTCTTCGAGTGTGTTGTTTTTCCAATAATTGATGCCGCTGCTGACTTTGGTAACGAACAGGTCCGGCTGGTTTGTGATTTTGTTGATGAGGTCTTCAAAGTATCGTGCATTGACCTTTACCTGACGGAAACCGCGCAAGGTGCGTTTGGTGATACTTTTGGCCATCTCAGTCTTGCAGACGATGAAGATGTTGTCACGAAGGACTTTATCCCATATCTCGTTCTGGATGGACACTGGGATATCGGTTGCAAGCATGTGAGTATCTCTATATGCCTGAAGTTTCTCCGCAAAGACGCTGTATGCCATAAAGAGCGGATATAGACCGGTTTTGGAATTGATTTCCAGTATCCTTGTATCTGGATCCTTGAACACCTTGGCTGTTACTTCTCCATGATCTACAAAGCGTGGTTTGAGACCTTCAGTCTGCATATCTTCTTCATAGAACACCTGTCCACCTATGCAGTCACCGATATGCATATTGACTACTCTCCAAGGGGTGAGGACGGTTTCCTTGTCTGGGTTGCGGAAGTATGAGAAGATGCGGGCGATTTCCCGGGTGCGTTCCATAGGTGCAAGGCGGTCGGCTGCACGGACGAGATCACGATAGTTACGACCTACAGCACGGAACATATCCGGATCGTAGTATGGCACGAATTCCTTGAATAGTTCCTTTGTAACTCCTCGCGGCATGAATTCTTCCCAGGACTGGTTGTCTATGAGTTCAGCGAAGTTTTCAAGGGTTATGTCCTGTCCTTCATCTTTAAGTTCGGCTCCGTACATGAGAAGCGGAAGACGGATCGAGATGCCTCGAAGGATGGAAATAGCGGCATCTGCATTCTTCTTTTTCTCTTT
>JAFYXO010000011.1 GCA_017546125.1 Bacteroidales bacterium | reverse complement strand
GCGGAAGCCACAACAAACTATTCTGGACAGGCGTTCTAGCAGACTGGTACTGGCAGAAAGGTAAATTTGTTCCCTATGTTGGCACTACAATAGGCGGAGGAATGGAAACCTCCTTCTATCTGTTCGAAGGAGATAAGCACGACTGGGAACTTGAGCAGAAATCCGTACTCCACAAACAGCCTTTCTTCGCAATTGACCCTTATGTCGGAATAGAATACGCAGTAGGCGAAGCACTCAGACTCACCCTTAAGGCAGACTGGCTTCTTGCAATCAACTCAGACGGTCTGAACAGACCTATGGGGCCACGAATCTACTTCGGATTTATCTTTGCACACTGATCAGCTCGCGTCTATAAATTCGTATTTATACGCGACAGACGAGCCTGGCACTCCGTGCCGGGCTTCGTTGTATATATAAAAGCGGCAATTGCCGACAAAGGACAGGTTATAACTGTTAAAGCTACCGAAATCTAACATTCGTTTCACTCTGCTACCCTATTTTTGCTACCTTTGTATTATGGAATTTGACAAAAAATATCTGGATCTCTTCGGTATCAAGGAGTCTGATCTGAGAGAGGTCCTATCAATTGCATTGGCAAGAGGTGGCGAATATGCCGATCTCTATTTTGAATATACAGTATCCAATGAACTTTCACTCAGGGACGGAGAGGTAAACGCCACCAGTTCAAATATCGATTATGGTGTAGGTATCAGGGTCGTATGTGGTGAGAAGACAGGTTTTGCATTCACTGAGCAGACAACACTGGCAGAGATGAAAAATGCTGCTCAGATAGCAGCACAGATAGCATCTCTACCTCCATCAGAGGCTGCAATACCTTCACAATTTACCCCTATAGTCGGGAAGAACTACACCCCAGTCCTCTCCCCTTGGGAGGATCACACCGTGACAGAAAAAATGGCTTTCCTCACTGCCCTGAATGAGAAAACCTTCGCCAAGGACAGCAGGATCACCAAAGTACTGGAAAGACTCACCGACTCAAACACTAAAATATTGTTCTACAACTCCTTGGGTGAAACTTTTACAGACGAAAGACCGATGGCGGCACTTGTTCTCACTTGTGTCATGGAGGATAACGGAAGAATAGAGAGTTCCTCTTCTTCAAGAAGTTTCAGAATGGGCTATGAGTTCCTTAATGAAGCCCTCCTCGACGAGATGGCAGAAGAGGCATACCAGAAAGGGATAATCCTCTTCGAAGCGTCTCAGCCCAAAGGTGGCCAGATGCCTGTAGTGATGGGTGCCGGAGGCTCCGGAATACTCCTTCATGAAGCTATCGGACACGCATTTGAGGCAGATTTCAACAGGAAAGGGACATCCATTTTCTCAGACAAACTGGGCAAGCAGATCTGCGACAAATCGATAAACATCGTGGATGACGGCACAGTGATGCACAATCGCGGCTCTGTAAACATCGATGATGAGGGTATCCCAGGGCAGAAAACCTACATGGTAAAAGATGGTATCCTGAACTCATATCTTCACGACAGGATCAGCGCCAAATTCTACAACACAGCCCCTACGGGCAATGGCCGACGCGAGTCCTTCAGGTTTATGCCTATCCCAAGAATGAGGGCAACATATATGGAGAACGGCACTTGCCGCGAAGAGGATCTCATCGCTGATGTAAAACAAGGTATCTACGTGGATAATTTCTCCAATGGTCAGGTGCAGATTGGCGCTGGTGATTTCACTTTCTATGTCAAATCGGGATACCTGATCGAGAATGGAAAACTCACAACTCCGATCAAAGATATCAACATAATCGGCAACGGTCCCGAAGCACTTGCAGACATCATCGGAGTGGCCGACAACAATAAGATAGACAACGGAACATGGACCTGCGGCAAAGAGCAATATTGCCCCGTATCATGCGGTATGCCATCGGTTCTAATCAAACAATTGACTGTGGGAGGGATCAACTAATGGATAAAATCATTGCGCAGCAAGCACTTGAAATGGCGCTCAAAGCGGGTGCAGAAAAGGCAAGAGTCGTCCTTACGGAGTCCAGCCTCAACACTTATTCATTGCTCGACGGAGAACTCGAGAGGCTGCAGCACTCACTTAGCAGCTCCCTCTACTTCCAGCTCTTCGTAGATGGAAAATACGGCACCTTCTCCACCAACAGGATGGAGCCGGGTGATTTTGCAAAATACCTCCACGAGGCGGTGGAATCGACCAAACTACTGGCTCCTGACACCTGCCGCACCCTACCCGACCCAAAATTCTATTTCCGCGGAGAGGCCCAGGATTTAGGGCAATTTGACCCTTCTTATTACCAGATTTCCCCCGATTCCAAGAGGGAACTCCTCGAAAAACTTGGAGAGGAAATCGACCGCAGCGACAAAAGAATCATCTCGGTATCAAACGAGTACGAGGATTATAGGGAAAATGTATATACCGTGGACTCCCAAGGATTCAGCGGAGAGACAGGACAAACACTCTTCTCCCTCTCTACAGAGTGCTCTGTGAAAGGGAGGGGCGATGTACGACCTCAAAACTTCTGGTACGACAGCACAATGTTCTTTGAGACATTGCCCTTGGGCTGTGGAAAGATTTCCCTTGAGAGGACACTTGGGATGCTGGGGGCAAAAAAGGTGCGCTCAGGCAAATACCATGTGGTGATAGACAGGACAGTGGCATCGAGAGTGGTATCCCCCATTTTCTCTGCACTCAGCGGAGGTGCGATCCAGCAGAAAAACTCATTTTTGCTCGACAGCATAGGTAAAAAAGTATTGAGCGAAAAGCTCACTATCACCGATACCCCTCACCTTCCGGGGCTGATGGGTTCAAGATGGTTTGACAGCGAGGGTCTTGCTACCACACAAAGGGACATCATATCCAAAGGTGTGCCTCAGACATATTTCCTTACCACCTATTTTGCCAACAAACTTGGAATGGATCCAACAGTAGAGTCGGTATCTGTACCCGGAATAGAACCACTTGGGGAGGATTCCGCAGCAAAGATGATGGGTAGCATTGGCAGAGGTATCTTTATCACCGGATTCAACGGAGGTAACTGCAACAGTGCCACAGGGGACTTCTCATTTGGCATTGAGGGGTATCTCTTTGAAAATGGTGTCATCTCCCACCCTATAAAAGAGATGAATATGACGGGGAATATTATATCTTTGTGGAATAATGTATCGAATATTGGTAAAGACTACAGAGAGTGCTCAAGATGGAGAATACCATCTCTTGCCTTTTCTGATGTCGATTTAAGTGGCATATAACAGCTTATGAAGAAACCAGGAATTCTTTTATCCATTTTCCCAGTGTTGCTGCTTGTAGCAATGATCATCATTGGGGTAAATATATTTGGTGAAGACCTTACAGCAGGTCCATCACAAATGTCTTTGATTATCACATCTGCAGTGGTGATCTTCATATCCATATTGTATTTGAAGATCCCATGGCACAACATAGAAGCAGGTATAAATGAGCAGCTTAAAAACACAGGTGGAGCACTCTACATCCTCCTTATGATCGGTGCATTGACCTCTACCTGGATGCTGTCGGGTATTGTTCCATCCCTCATATATTATGGGCTGAAACTTATCCACCCATCCATCTTCCTCGCTGCATCGTTTATCCTCTCTGCTGTGGTATCCATCCTCTCAGGGAGTTCGTGGACCACATGCGGAACCATCGGTGTGGCATTGATCAGTGCAGGTTCCATTATCGGCATCAACCCCGGATGGCTGGCGGGTGCCATTATCTCCGGTGCCTATTTCGGTGACAAGAGATCACCTCTGTCAGACTCATGTAACTTGTCTGCATCTATGGCTGGTGTGGATCTGTACAAACATATCCAATACCTTCTGTACACCAATCTGCCAGCATTTGTCATTGCCCTTATAGTTTTCACTATAGTGGGTTTCTGTTCTGATATCAACAACATAGATGTGGCTTCACTTATGACAGATGTGACAGGCACATTCAACATATCACCCTGGTTCCTCCTTATCCCTTGCTTTACAATCTTCCTGATATATAAGAAAGTACCTGCATTCATCACCCTGCTTATATCTGCAATTATGGGTGCTGTACTAGCTTTCTTTGCCCAGCCCCACATCGTAGCACAGATATATGGAGATATCTCAGGAGGGCTTAACCAGTTTATGTATTCAGCACTCAAAATGATGTCCACATCGGTCGAGGTAGATGCAGGAAATGAGATGATGAATTCACTTGCCAGCACAAGCGGCATGTTGGGTATGATGGACACCATCTGTCTGATCCTATGCGTTATCATCTTCGGTGGGGCAATACAGGCATCCGGTATGATTCAGACCATCACAGAGAAGATGATCAAGTTTATGAACAGCACATTCAGCATAGTGACTTCTACTGTCTGCACAGGAATCTTCTGCAACATCACACTCTCTGACCAATACATGGCTATTATCCTCCCCAGCAAGATGTTCGCCAATACATACAGGGAAAAAGGGTATGCACCGGAACTGCTCAGCCGATCAGTGGAGGACTCATCTACAGTGACATCTGTACTGGTACCATGGAATACATGTGCAGTGGCCCAATCGACAGTGTTAGGGGTACCTACATTAACATACCTGCCTTACTGTATTTTTAATATTATTTCACCAATAATATCTATATTTGTCGCTGCTATAGGCTGGAAAATTCGTAGAACAATAACAAAATAACAAATAACAATGGAAATTAATCAAAACAAAGTTGTTGCCATCACATACACCCTAATCGTAGATGGCAAAGAGGCTGATAAAGCTACAGAGGAAAGACCTCTAGATTTCATCTTCGGTACAGGTATGCTTCTACCTAAATTTGAAGAGAATCTTCAAGGTAAAAAAGTAAATGATACATTTGAGTTCACCCTTACACCTGAAGAGGGTTATGGACTTCCAATGCCAGAGATGATCGTGGAACTTCCTAAAAACATCTTCGAAGTTAATGGCAAAATCCAAGAGGAGATCCTTTTCGTAGGCAATATCATCCCTATGATGAACAATATGGGTGGCATTATGCAAGGTAAAGTGGCAGAGGTTCGCGAAGATATCGTAGTTATGGACTTCAACCACCCTATGGCTGGCAAAACCCTTAACTTCAGTGGTAAAGTGATCACTGTAAGAGAGGCTACCGAGCAAGAGCTTAATGATGGTCTTCACGGTGAGAAAAAAGCTCACAGCGGATGCGGCGGAGGATGCTCTGATGACTGCTGCTCAGGCTGCAGCGGCGGATGCCACTAGGATATTACCAGCGCTCCCGGCCTTGCCGTATTTGCTGCGCAAATACACGGCCTCCGCGGGTCGTCTGATGACGACTTGTTATACCGGCTCTCGCCAAATCAGCGCTAGATAGAAACGGGCACAGAAACATAGGTTTTCGTGCCCGTTTTGTCATTTCCGACCACTTTGGGCACAAAAATGCCCGTTTTCATGCCCATAACAATGTAAAAACACCGAATGGGCACGGAAATGCCACTTTCTGTGCCCGTATTTTGTCAAATACCGATATTTTATAGTAACTTTGACGAAAAGTAACCATTTAAAAGTAAAGAGATATGATCGAACATGTAGTAATGTGGAAATTCAAAAGAGGAAATGGATTTGACCCTAAAGAGTCTGCCAAAAATATGAAAGAGAAGCTAGAAGCTCTTCGCGGACAGATTCCTGGTCTTATTTCCATAGAGGTAGGTATCAATGTGGTAGAATCAGCATCAGCTTATGATGCAGTCCTTGTGAGCCAGTTTGAATCTTGGCAAGCGCTTGAGGACTACAAAGTACACCCTCTACACGTTCCTATCAGCGACTACTGCAAAGCTGTGAGAGAATCACGCACCAGAGTTGACTTCGAGAAATAATCACAATAACACAAACAGAAAGAAGGTGACTAAAAAGTCTTTTTTGACCGATTAGTCACCTTCTTTCTTTTTTATTGTACAGGGAGGATAGCAGTGATTGCGGAGGCGTGTCCACCCGCGGACACGGGCAGCGGGAGGGGCCCGACGGAGACAAGTGGTCGTAGACCACGCAGGATACGTTGGGAGGGTCCGGAGTGAGCAAAGCGAACGGAGTCCTCCGCAATCACTGCTATCCACCCGATGTAACATGAAAAACGGGCACGAAAACATACAATTCCGTGCCCAAAAGGTAAAATTTTCACACTTTGGGCACGAAAATGCTGGATTCCGTGCCCAAAATCTGTATTTACTCGACAACTATCTTGTAGCTGGCCTCGAAAACTTCTCCAGAAGCCAATTTCCATATGTGTTCCCTCTGGGTGAACTCCCCGTCGTAACCATACATATCACACCTTCCATACCAAGGCTCAATACATACGAATGGCACATCAGGATGCTCCTCCGATGGTGACCAAAGTGCCACTATAGGGGTATCAAACTCCACCGATACATAAGGTTTGCGTTCTCTGTCACATAGGGTAATTCTCTTAAGCTGGCTATCTTCAAAAACATAGGTTCCCACCTTGAACGATCCTGCACCTATAGGCATCATCCCCTGAGCATCCCTCTCCAAAACATATTTTTCAGGGCCGGTACACCCTTTGCCGACAGGGATAATATATTCAAGTGGCTTTTCAGAATCAAAAGAGAAATAGCCTCTATCAGACCCCTGTGGATCGTAATCAGGGTAATAGAAAGCAGGGTGAGCACCTATCTGGAAGGCAAGTTCCTCAGACCCGGTATTCTCCACTCTCCAACCTACTAGAATACCCCTACCCTCCAATTTGTAGCTGATCTCTAGTCTGAAATCCATTGGGAAAACCTCTCTGGTCTTTTCACAAGAGTCAAGTCTGTAGGTTACAGAAGAGTCGCTCTGCTCCACCAGCTGAAACTCCATATCTCTGGCAAATCCGTGCTGTCCCATACGGATCACACCACCTTTGTATTTGCTCACACCATCATAGAGTCTCCCCACAATAGGGAAAAGGACAGGAGATCTTCTCCCCCAGTACTTTGCATCCCCTTGCCACAAATACTCCCTGCCATCACAGATAATGTTTTGCAATTCTGCGCCGTGCGCAGCCACATTGACCTTAAGGTCTGAATTTGACAAAGTCACCATATATTCAAGATTTATATTTTATCAGCCACATTTATACCATCCAAAGCGGACGAAACGATACCACCTGCATAACCCGAGCCCTCACCACAAGGGTAGATACCCTCCAACTCCACATGCTGAAGAGTCTCAGGATCGCGTGGTATTCTGACAGGTGATGAGGTACGCGACTCCACTGCCAGAAGCAATGCCTCTTGTGTGTAGTACCCTTTCATTTTCCTGTCAAAC
Organism: Bacteroidales bacterium; assembly: GCA_017546125.1. Classification (GTDB taxonomy): domain Bacteria; phylum Bacteroidota; class Bacteroidia; order Bacteroidales; family UBA932; genus CAAGNP01. The sequence goes on along the minus strand of JAFYXO010000011.1, from coordinate 10,960 downwards.
AGCAGGAACGCTTTCCTCAGTCTGTCTGCCACAAGTTCTGGAAGGACATCTGTAAGGGAGCATGAGTGCAATCCTGGGAAATATGAACTCTTTGGAAGCTGACCCGAGGTCGCCTGTCTGTTTTTGCTTGTCCTTACAAAATCGGTCATCCTCTGCGCTGGAGCTTTGAGCGAACCGCTCAAATCAAATGCTGACTTTTCTATCCCCTCTTGGAATCTGAGCAGCGCCAACGGATCTTTCTCCTTCACGTCTTCAGGATTGATAGAGACCACTATGCCGGCATTTGCCCATTTGGAGTTGCGCTGCGAATTGGACATTCCGTTAAGCACAAGACTACCTGCAGTAGAAGAGGATGGGACCAATATTCCGCCGGGGCACATACAGAATGAGAATACCCCTCTACCATCCACCTGCTCCACAAGTGAATACTCTGCCGGTGGCAATAGCGGATGCTTTGCCCCCTTGTATTGGATTTTGTTTATAAGTTCCTGCGGATGCTCTACCCTCACGCCAAGAGCAAAACCCTTCGATTCGAGGGCCCAACCATTTTCGTAGAAAGTGCGGTATATCTCTTTGGCAGAGTGGCCTGCGGCAATGATTACTTTCGGTGCGGAGAAATATTCATTGGACGAAGTTACATCCTCATTCTCCACTTTGCACACCACTTCCCACTCTTTACCTTTGCGGACGAAATCCTCCACTCTGCAGCCGAAATGGTACTCACCACCATGATCCACTATACATTTGCGGATATTCTCCATGATGGTGGGGAGTTTGTCGCTGCCGATGTGGGGATGGGCATCTGTCATTATTGAGGGCTCTGCCCCAAAATCGACCAATTGCCCCAAAACTGCACGGAGATCCCCCCTCTTGTTGCTACGGGTATAGAGTTTTCCGTCTGAGAAGGTACCGGCTCCACCCTCACCGAAGCAGTAATTTGAATCGGGGTGGACATTGCCATAACGCGACATCGCCGCAATATCGTATTTCCTCTTGTGGACATCCTTGCCCCTCTCGAGGATTATTGGCTTAAGCCCCCTTTGCAATAGTCTCAGTGCTGCAAAAAGGCCAGCAGGGCCGGCCCCAATCACGATTACCGGCTCACCATTTGAGACATTTTTATACTCCTGTGTGCGGTATGGTTCATACCCGGGTTCATCGATGGAAAAGCCTTGAACCCTATAGCGGTATTGGATATTTTTGGTGCGTGCGTCGAGCGATCTCTTAAGGATAACTGCTGCTGCCACTTTGTTTTTGGGAAGCCCCATCTGACGGGCAGCAGATGCCATCAACTCCTCCTGTGAAGGTGTGTGGCCCAATGAATATGCTACTTCAAACTCTTTCATCCTTACTAATCTTTATAGTCCAGTGCTCTGGATATTGGAGCCACATCCAATGGAGTGGTAAGTCCCTGCTGGAACTTGAACATCCCCGTAATGGCGATCATAGCAGCATTGTCCGTAGTAAATTTGAACTCAGGGATAAATGTGGTCCATCCCCTCTTCTCACCCTCAGATTTGATTCTGTCACGAAGTCCCGAATTTGCAGATACTCCGCCTGCGATAGCGACCTGTTTTATACCGGTCTGCTTCACCGCCTTCAGAAGCTTGTCCATAAGGATATCGATAAGGGTCTTCTGGAATGAGGCACAAATATCTGCCATATTTTCCTGGATAAAGTTAGGGTTCTCCTTCACCTGATCTCTCAGGAAATACAGAAGTGAAGTCTTGATACCACTGAAACTGTAGTTCAAATCGGGTATATGTGGTTTGGCAAATTTGAAACGGGAAGAATCACCCTCCTTTGCCAGTTTGTCTACTATAGGGCCACCCGGATACCCAAGACCCATAATCTTTGCACACTTGTCAAATGCCTCACCTACAGCATCATCGATGGTATGGCCAAGAACCTCAAACTTGAGGTAATCGTCCACCCTTACGATCTGGGAGTGGCCACCTGACACCAATAGTGCCAGGAATGGGAATTTGGGGAGCTCCTTCTCTTTTCCGGGCTCCTGGATGAAATGTGAAAGGATATGTCCCTGCAAATGGTTCACCTCCACCAATGGTTTGCCTGTAGAGAGGGACAAACCTTTTGCAAACGATGTCCCCACCAGCAACGAACCCAAAAGGCCGGGGCCTCTGGTAAACGCAATGGCATCCACCTGGTCCATCTCCACCCCACCCTCTTTAAGTGCCTGATGTACCACAGGCAATATATTCTGTTGATGAGCCCTGGAGGCAAGTTCTGGGATTACACCACCATACTTCCTGTGGACCTCCTGAGAAGCCATAATATTTGAGAGCAAATATCCGTCCTTGATGACAGCCGCAGAGGTATCATCACATGAAGACTCAATTCCTAAAATAATTGTAGACATATCTATCACTTTATTTGGCAAAAATATGCAATATTTTGATTAGATTTGTAGGTTAAAAGGTTTTTCTGATATCAGCAGGTTAAAAAAAATATTGATCAAGGTGGCCATCGTGTTAGTAATCATACTAACAGCGGTACATCTCGCCATTCACATACCTGCCGTCCAGAATTATATTGCCCATACCGCAGTAGAGAAAGTAGGATCCAAGATTAACGGAAAAATCGAATTCAGCAAACTCACCATCTCCTTCATCAACAGGATTGTCATAAAGGATTTCTCCATAACAGGGGGGCCTGGTGACACCCTTGTGAGTGCACAGAAGGTCGCTGTTTACATCTCACTTACAGACATAGTCCGTGGTGACATCAAAGCCAACCGCATATTCATAAACAACGGTGTATTCAACTTCATAGAGGAGGGGCACAAAGTGTCCAACCTTGACAGAATCTTCGGGCTCAAGCACAATCCTGACGACACCACCAAAGGTTCATGGCCCCACATCACCATCAAAGAGCTCAGACTCAAGAATTACCGGTTCAATTATGTGGCAAATATTCCACCTAAAGTCCCTGTAGCCAAAGGGTGCATGGACTACACAAACATCGGGGTATCAGAGATAAACCTTAGGACATACGACCTGAAAACAAGGCCTAAAAAGGGTATCACAGCCAAAATACACTCCCTCAAGGCCAAAGAGAAGTGCGGACTGGACCTCAAAAATTTGAGCTGTGACTTCTCTCTTGACAAGAATCTGTTGGCAATGCGCAATTTGAGGCTCTATGACAACTATTCATATGTCAAGGCAAACTTCCTCACATTCGGATACGAAAGTGGAAAGGACCTCAAGGACTTCGTAAGGAAAATCAGACTTGATGCCGATTTCACCAACACCATCTTCGATTTCAGGACAGTGGGATTCTACACTGACGCACTACAGGACAAACCTCTGAAGCTGACCCTCAACGGCAGGGTATATGGACCTGTGGCACACCTTCAGAGCCAGTCATTGAAGGTAAAGAACATGTCAGAGAACACCAGCGTCCACCTGAAGTTTTCGATGAAGGGTCTGCCGGACATCTGCAAGACCATCTTTGACGCCATAATATATGAACTCCATACAGCCAGCGAGGATATTGACGGAATCATATCTGCATTCACCGGCAACACCAAACCGATAGTGTCACCGATACTTCCAAAGACCACTATTGCCCTTAATCTTGACATGCTCGGCACCATATATGATTTCAAGACCAAAGGTAACCTAATATCCTCTATTGGAGACGCCACCTTCGATGTTGCAGTCAAGCTGCAAGGTAAAAAGGACGGTACAGGGATCAAGGGAAAAGTTACCACCCATGAGATCAAACTTGGCAAAATACTATCATCAAAAGCTCTTGGGGAAGTCACCGCCGGTGTAAAGGCCGATTTGTCACTCAAAGGGAAAGAGTATGGCGGAATGAATGTGAATATTGACTCGCTTAAAATAGACAAATTCGGCTTCAACGGATATAACTATAAGGATATCTTTGCTGTAGGTTACTATTCAGACAGCGGCTTTGACTGCAGGATATTGGGGCACGATCCAAACCTGCACTTCAAGATTCAGGGTGTGGCATCCACAGCCAAAGACTCATTGAAGAGCGGAACATATAAATTGTTTGCAGACATACCTTTTGCTGACCTATCAGCAGTCAATCTACTGAAGGATGACAAAAAGGGGCAACTGAGCCTCAGAACCACCTCCAACATATCCACATCTGGCAAGAACCTGACAGGTAGCGTAGAGGTAAGCAATCTTACATATTGGGGCAACAAAGAGTATACCTTCAACTCCATCTCCCTATCTGCCCTGTTCCAGGAGCTGGATTACCGCCTCCACTTGGATGCTCCGTTCATCAATGCCGACTACCTATCGACAGAGGATCCCGGAAACTTTGTAAACCGAATCAAACGTCTCCTTCTGGCCGACCATTTTGGAGATACATTTACCACCATTTCTGATACAACAAAAACATCGGCGACCACCAATATAGAGTTGGTTACCTACAACACAGAGTCTGTATGCGACATTGTAATGCCTGATCTCTATATATCTGACAGCACTAAAATATTTTTGAATATAGACCAAAATGACCTTCTGGATTTCCACATAGATTCAGACAGACTCGCCTTCAAGGAGAATTCCCTAAAGGATCTCCACATATCACTCCACAACAACGACTCATCACTCGTATCGAAAATCTACAGTAATGTAATCGGGATCGGTAGTCTTAACCTGAATAATGCCAATATCAATATAGGGGTACAGGATGGGCTTGTAGATATGGAGTGCAAGTTTGACAACACCAGCACAGACAAAAGCAGCCTCGATCTCAATACTCTGATTTCATTTGAAAGGGGTGATGAGAGGAGATTGACCACCAGAATATCACTTGACACCTCCCTCATAACCATCAAGGGGAACAAATGGCAATTCGATCCGTCAGAGATAAGCATAGCCAAGAAGTTCTTCGCATTTGAAAACTTCAAACTACACAATACGGACCAGTCCATCACCATCAATGGTACCATCTCGGAGAATTCAGATGACAAGATCAAGGTCAATCTCACAGAATTCGACTTGTCATTCCTTGACTCTTTTGTCAAAAAGAGACTCAACATCCAAGGATTGTTGTCGGGAAATGTGACGGCTTCTGGTATTTATGATACCCCAAATATCCTGATGGACATCAAAGGCAATGACATCTCCATCATGGAGCGCACATTGGGTCAGTTGAATATCCTAAGCAAATGGGATCAGAACAACAGCAGGATGAACATTCTGATCCAAAATCAGATAGAGGGGATGAACCCTCTTACAGTATCGGGATACTACCAGCCCAACGGAAAATACCTCAACGCCAATGTTGCACTCAAGGAGCTTAATCTTGCCATGCTCGAACCATTCCTTCAAGGTATCCTAATGAATACCGGTGGTGCTATCTCAGGCAACATCGAACTTGTAGGGACTATGGACAAACTCACCCTTACAAGCGACAACACTCTGCTCCACAATTTCACATTTACCCCGGTATATACAAAAGTCCCTTACGTCATCACCGGTCCTATTCAGATGACCCGTGACGCCATAACATTGAATAACCTTACAGTTCGCGACAAGTTCAACAATGAAGGTACCCTGAACGGTTCATTGAGACACAGATCGTTCAAGAATATGTATCTGGATGCATCATTGTCACTCACGAATCTCCAGTGCCTCAATACCACTGAAAAGGACAACCAGACCTTCTACGGAAATGCATTTGCCTCAGGCAGCATTAACCTGTCCGGCCCTTTCAACAACCTTTTCGCAGATATAACCGCTACCACAGAGCCTAAGACTGCAATACATATCCCTCTCTCCTCAGCCTCATCAGCCAAGAGTGAGGAGCTCCTCAAATTCACATCGAATGAGACCATAATTCTGGACCCTTATCTTGAGAAATTGAAGAGAAACAAGAAGGAGAAGAGTGATGCTGGTACAAAATCTAACTTCTCCCTTCAGGCCAAGGCCAATGTAACCTCAGACGCAGAGCTGTTTGTAGAGATCAACAAACAACTCGGTGATATCCTCAAATGCAAAGGAAACGGCTCCATTGACATCAATGTCGACCCTTCAAAATCTCTTGTGGACCTGAAAGGTGACTACACCATCGATGAAGGTAGCTATAAGTTTGTTTTGCTCGGTATCACCGCAAAAGACTTTATAATAGACAATGGGGGCAGCATTAACTTCAACGGAGCGGTAAAGAACACCTCTCTCAACGTGGGTGCCACATATCAGACCAAAGCTTCTATATCTACCCTGATATCGGACACAAGTGCCGTGGGTAACAGAAGGACAGTAAACTGTGGAATCAAGTTGAGCGGCTCGCTCGACAATCCTAATGTTGGGTTCTCTATCGACGTACAGGACCTTGACCCTATCACCAAAGGTAGAGTAGAGAGCGCTTTGAGTACAGATGACAAAGTCCAGAAACAGTTTATGGCGCTCCTTATATCGGGAAGCTTCGTCCCAGATGAGCAGTCAGGTATCGTAAACAACACCACTCTGCTATACTCAAATGCCGGAGAGATGCTCTCTAACCAGTTCAACAATGTCTTCCGACAGCTCGACATCCCTCTCGACCTGGGATTGAACTTCCAGCCTGCATCCGATGGAAAGACGCACGATGTATTCGATGTGGCCCTATCGTACCAGGCATTCAACAACCGGGTGGTAATCAACGGAAATGTCGGCAATAGTCAGGTATCCCAAAACTGGGGTGGTGACTTCGAGGCTGAGGTCAAACTTGACCAGAAAGGCAAGATGAGGCTAAAAGCGTTTACACGCTCTGCAGATGACTACTCAAACTACCTGGACAACACCCAACGCCACGGCATCGGTTTCACCTACCAGGATGAGTTTGATACATTCAAGGAGCTATTGCGCAATATCTTCTGGAGCAAAAAACGTAAAGAGGCATACGAGACCAAGCTCATGCTTGACGCCGAGAAACAAGTTATGGAAGAGGACAAATCCAATACCCAGAAGAAGCAGATACAGCAGGCTAAGGAGTCACCTTTCAACTTCTAGCACCTAAATAACCATCCTTACGATCTTCCCTATCTTCTCACGATCGTAGGGGGCCTCCACTCTGATATAATTCCTGGTATATCCGAACATCATCCCCCCTTTCATGGTGCTTTCGAAAAGGACCTCCTCTTCACGGCCTCTGTTCTGGGCATAAAACTCCGCATGAAGTCTCTCAGAGAGCTCTTCGAGCCTTTTTACCCTCTCATCCTTCACCTGACTCTCCACCTGGCCGGCCATCCCGGCAGCCACGGTATTTGGTCTTATCGAATATGGGAATATGTGTATGAATGCAGGTTTCACTGACTCCAGAAACTTATAGGTCTCCATAAAGAGCTCATCAGTCTCACCCGGGAATCCCACTATCACATCGATTCCGAAGAAGACGTGTTCCATATTTGCCCTGATGAGGTCTATTTTGGATCTGAACATCCCGGTGGTATATCTCCTTTTCATAGCACCAAGGACAGTATCGCATCCCGACTGGAGGGGAATATGGAAGTGAGGGAGAAATTTGGTTCCGGAGGCAATCCATTTGACAATCTCCTCTGTAAGCAAGTTTGGCTCGATCGATGAGATGCGGTATCTCTCTATCCCCTCCACCCCATTGAGGGCTTTCAACAGGTCCAGAAAAGATTCACCGGTGGTTTTTCCGAAATCACCAGTATTGACCCCGGTCAATACTATCTCCTTAATCCCACTCTCTGCAATTTTGCGGGCCTCCTCCACGAGCAATGCTATTGGAAGGTTTCTGCTCTTGCCTCTGGCAATAGGGACAGTGCAATAAGAGCAGAAATAGTCGCAACCATCCTGCACTTTGAGGAATGAACGGGTCCTCTCCCCCGTAGAAAATGATGGGAATATCGACTCTATCCTGTTCCTCTCACAAGAGAATGCCTTCGGATTCTCTTTGCCGCTGATCTTTGAGACCTCCGAATAGAGCTGCCCTTTGAACTCTGCCCCAAGGACAATATCCACCCCCTCTATTGCGAGGATCTCCTCGCTCTTGAGCTGGGCATAGCACCCTGTCACTGCGATAATGGCAGACGGATTCTTTTTATGGAGTCTGCGGATGATATTGCGGCACTTTTTGTCGCTATGGTCTGTTACCGAGCAGGTATTGATTACATAGACATCTGCCGCCTCAGTGGGCTTGACCACGCTATACCCGTGCTCCTCAAACTCTCTGGCGTAGGTCGAGGTCTCGGAGTAATTGAGTTTGCATCCGAGGGTCACAAATGCTACTGTCTCCCTTCTATTCTCCATAGGACATTATGCATTTGAAAGCACCCACTTGTCCTCCGATTGGAGGGTTAAGCTTCGCAATGGATATGGTAGCACTCACCAGTGCAGGGAACTCCACCCTGAGTCTGCGAAGGATCCTCCCACCCACGTGTTCCAAAAGGTTTGAAGGGATCTCCATCTCCTCCTTGATGACATTGTATATCAATTGGTAATTGACAGCATCCTCCAGATTGTCTGAAGCAGCAGCTTTCGACACATCTGTCCTACCGCTGAAATTGACCACAAATTTGTTGCCGATGGTCCTCTCCTGCTCAAAACACCCGTGACGGGCGTAGAAGATCATATCGTTTATCTCTAGTGTTCCCATAACATTACGCCATTAAAATAAATACACAAGGCCTCTTCCCGATGGTAATCTTGTTCTTGCGCCATTGCTCTACCGTTCTGGTCTTGATATATGCCGAAGGCAATGTGATATCGGCTGCGATGCACACTCTGGTAGATGCGTCGCACACCTCAAGAATGTCGTTCAGCATCGCGTCATTGCGGTAAGGGGTCTCGATAAATATCTGCGACTGGCGGCCGTTTCTGGAGCGTTTCTCAAGTTCCTTGATCCTGGGTTTTCTCTCGTGCGGTTTTACGGGGAGATAGCCGTTGAATGCAAATGACTGGCCGTTCATCCCTGATGACATCAGTGCCATCATCAGTGAAGAAGGGCCCACAAATGGGATCACATCGATGTCGTGTCTGTGAGCCAGGTCCACAAGGTTTGCCCCCGGATCAGCTACCGCAGGGAGTCCAGCCTCTGAGATAAGGGCCATATCTTCCCCCTGAAGGAGGACTTTTACTATCTGCTCCGAATCTGCAAAGGTGGTGTGCTCGTTGATCTCATAGAAGTGGAGACCATCTATTTTACCTCTGAAGCCTATCGATGAAAGGTATCTTCTCGCAGTCCTGAGCTCCTCTACCGCAAAATGTGTGATATGGGATATCTGACCGAATACATATTCAGGGATTACCTCTTGTGGGGCACTCCCCAGTGGTGATGGCACGAGATATAGTTTACCTTTCATTGTGTAGATTATTAGGTGGGCAAAGGTAAGAATAATAATGAAAATTCATTACCTTTGGGGCATGCAAAACTCCATTACATTTCTAGGTACAGGGACATCCCAGGGGATTCCACTAATAGGCTGTCATTGTGAAGTATGTGATTCACCGGACCCTCGTGACAAGCGTCTCCGCTCTTCTGCCCTTATTGAGTATGAGGGGATAAAGGTGGTTATCGATGCAGGTCCCGACTTCAGGCAGCAGATGCTGCGTGAGGATGTGTGTGATCTGGATGCTATTATCCTTACCCATCCGCACAAGGACCACACAGGTGGTCTCGATGACGTCAGGGCATTCAATTATATCACCGGTAAGAATATGCCTGTCTATTGTGAGCCTAATGTTCTGGAGTCTCTTAAGATGGAGTACTCATACGCATTCAAGGAGTTCAAATACCCGGGTGTTCCGGAGTTCGAGGTTCACACTATCGGCACTGAGCCTTTTAAGATCAATGGTGTGGAGATTATCCCTGTGAGGGCTATGCACTACAAACTCCCTGTATTGGGCTACCGTTTTGGTAAGCTCGGTTATCTGACCGATGCCAATTATATTTCAGATGAGGAGATTGAGAAGTTCCGTGGTGTGTCGGTATTCGTAATCAATACCATCAGACGGGAGAAGCATATTTCACATTTCTCTCTGGATGAGGCTCTCGATGTTGCACGTCGTGTTGGTGCCCGCCACACTTACCTCACCCACCTGTCACACCAGATCGACAAACACAGCGAGCTCTCCCTCTTCCTCCCAGAAGGTGTCACACCTGCATACGACATGCTTCAAGTGAAGTTCTAGTCCCAGAGACTTGATTGACTTTCGCTTTAAGCCACAGAGATAAAGTCCTTCAGGCATTCGCTACGCTCATAGCCAAAGCGTCATCAGACGCCCCGCGGAGTCCGTGTATTTGCTTGCAAATATGGCAAGGATGGTAAGCATCCGATGGCAGTCATTAGCAGGAAATAGCCGCTATTACCAGCGAATTGTAGGTAATAGCGGCTAATTGTATGCTAATAGTTGGAAATGTACTTTATCGGATGCTTACTAGAAATTTTAATAGTCGTATTGACTAACAGGGAAGGGGACACCTCTTACAAATTTACAAACATAATCACCTATATAAAATTACTGCAAGGCTTGCAGAATTCTAAAGATTCTGACAAAACCTCATCTCGGTCCTTCTCAAAATTTTAAATTTCAGTGAGGATTTCCAAAATTCAGTTTTTATTTCTCAGTTTCAGAGCCATAGTCTTGATTTTGCGATACATATACCCGATTATTGTGACGATTTTTTTGTTCTAAACCTTTAATAATATCACAAAATGGAGACAATGGAAAAACAACGTTATGTGGACATCATGTCCAATAGTGGTTTTAAGGCTGTGTTCGGAGACCAGGAGAACAAGCCGGTGTTGATTGATTTTCTTAACGCTGTGCTTCCCAGGGGGAGAAAGGTAAAAGATCTCACATACACCACTACGGAGATCGAAGGCATTACATCGCAAAACAAATCCATCAAACTGGACCTCAGATGTGAAGATGAGGATGGTACTTCTTTCATCATAGAGATGCAGAAGTACGATCAGGAAAATTTCTTCAAAAGGTGTGTATCCTACAGT
>JAFYXO010000010.1 GCA_017546125.1 Bacteroidales bacterium | reverse complement strand
GTTCCCCAACTGGGATATGGGCCAGGCACCCTGGTACAAGGATGCACAGGGCAAGCGTGCCAAGGTGTTTGAGACCTCTCCTCACCTCTATGTCGACCGTTGGGACACCCCCATCCTCTGCATCCACGGACAGAAGGACTTCCGCATCGAGTACACCCAGGCAGAGAGTGCCTTCACCGCCGCACGCGTGCGTGGCATACCTGCCCAGCTGCTCCTCTTCCCCGACGAGAACCACTGGGTGCTCAAACCCCAGAATGGTATCCTCTGGCAGCGCACCTTCTTCCGCTGGCTGGATAAGTGGCTGAAGAGGTAGACTGACACCATCAGCTAAGATTAATCAATAAACTAAATAAACGATAATAAGATGACAAAAAAAATGAATGACAACGCAGCTATGCGTTGGACAGCACTACTCATTGTAAGCGTTACAATGATGTTTGCCTATTTCTTCACAGATATCATGGCACCCCTTGAATCTATCCTTACCGCATCTGCAGAAAATGGCGGTCATGCTTGGACAAGCGACGAGTATGGTTTCTTCTCTGGCAGTTATGGTTTCTTCAATGTATTTCTGCTTCTTTTGTTCTTTGGCGGAATTGTCTTGGACAAATTCGGAATCCGTATTACGGGCATCTTGTCCACAACACTGATGTTCATAGGTGCACTTATAAAATGGTATGCTGTTTCACGCACATTCGAAGGAGAGCTTATGGGATACCAGATGCAGGTAATTCTTGCTTGCGTTGGTTTTGCCACATATGGCGTTGGAGCAGAGATGGCAGGAATCACTGTAACTAAAGTCATTGCCAAATGGTTTAACGGTTACGAGTTGGCATTAGCCATGGGTGTGCAGGTTGCATTGGCACGAATTGGAACAGCTGTCACAATGAGTTTTTCCCTTCCTCTTGCAAAGCAATTTGGCGGTGTCAGCTCAAACATTGCCTTGGGTGCAGCACTTTTATGTATTGGTGTCATCTCATTTGTAGTATATTGTGTAATGGACCGCAAGTTTGACAAAAGCCTCAACCAGTCAGCTGCAGACGACACTGAAGAATCATTCAAGTTCTCACATCTTGCTCTCTTGTTGGGAAACAAAGGCTTCTGGTACATTACCGTGCTCTGCGTGATGTTCTATTCTGGCGTCTTCCCCTTCATTAAGTTTGCAACCAAAATAATGGTTATTAAGTTTGGTGCGGATGATTTTACAGCTGGCTTGATTCCATCTATGCTTTCCTATGGTACCATTTTCCTCACCCCTCTCTTTGGCCTTATATACGACCGTATTGGCAAGGGAGCTACATTGATGCTGATAGGTAGCATTCTTCTCACACTTGTTCATGTCGTTTTTGCAATTCCCGGAATCACCAATGTTGTCATCGCTATTGCCATGATGGTAATACTTGGCATAGCTTTCGGTCTTGTCCCCAGCGCTATGTGGCCCTCTGTTCCCAAGATTATCCCAATGCATCTGCTTGGTACGGCCTATGCTGTAATATTCTATATACAGAATATCGGTTTATCAATGGTACCCATTGCAATAGGAAAGATAAATCAAGCCAACACCAATGTAGAAGGCATTATTGATTACACACAAACCATGAGCACCTTCGCTTCATTCGGCATCATATCAATAATAATATCATTCCTGCTATTAAGAGAAGACAAGAAGAAGGGCTATGGCCTTGAGAAGCCAAACATCACAATATAGGTTCACTTTAACATTCCAGTTATGAAAAAGTATTTGGGTTTATTGGCTTTTATCGCATCATTCGTTTCCATTTCCTGCGAAAAACAGATACCCGATGGAGAGTGGGATCCAATTGAAGTAAACAAGGAAACGCTGAATTTCCCTAAAGAAGGTGGAGTAGATTCTGTTTATAGCCAAAACTACACAAGTTGGTGGATAAGTTCCGGTTACCAAGGCGAGCCCGGTAATCACATCGAACCAACTACCATTAAAGGAGAAGATGGAAAAACATACCAACAAATAGATGGTGAGTGGTTTAAAGTAACAGTACTACGGCCACATAGCAATACCGCTGTTGTCTGGGTGAAGAAAAACGATACAGACAGTACTCGCCAAGCAGGTTTTTGCATGACCGTAGGAGACTCATTCAAATACATCAGTATATATCAAGAATAACTTGCAAAATATTCAACTTTTGCGAGAATACACAAAATTCGCAGTACTCATCCCGGGTACTGCGAATTTCTTTTGGTATTTTCAACCATAGTATGATACACCATGAATCATCGCATACGTGCAGTAGCAGTAGCGCAGATATTATCAGGTCACCGACATGTCACCGACATTTTGGGTGTTGGAGACACTTATTTGCAGCAAAAAACATAAAAACTATGGATTTCTTGCTTGAATGATAATTTTATTTGTACTTTTGCATCATCGTAACCGCCGTTACGGTAACGTGTATTACGATAAATACTTATAGATATGAGATTTTTTGATAGAGAACAAGAGTTTGAGAAGCTTAGAGAAATTGAGAAAGCGTCTCATGAAGTAGCTCAATTTACTATCATTACGGGAAGACGTCGTATTGGCAAGACAGAGATGGTCAAGAAGTTTTATGAGAACAAGACAATGCTATACTTTTTTGTTGCTCGTAAAGCGGAAGCCGATCTTTGCGATATATTCGTTGATGAGATTCGCACTAAACTGGGTATACCCATGCTTGACAGTAAGGGGATGTCTTTTGCTGCCGTGTTCAAATTCATCATGGAATTGTCTCAGACTCAGCATATCAACCTTTTTATTGATGAGTTCCAGGATTTCTATAGAGTAAATCCATCTATCTATTCCGATATGCAAAACATATGGGATAGTTATAAAAATAAGGCTCACATCAACCTGATTGTGGCAGGTTCTGTAAACACCTTGATGAATAAGATATTCAAGGATAAGAAGCAACCTCTTTTTGGTCGGCAAACTGAAACAATGCATGTTAGACCTTTTAAACCCTCAGTCCTAAAAGAAATCATGTCTGAATATTGCCCTGACTATAAGAAATCTGATTTGCTTGCTCTTTATACCCTGACTGGCGGTGTGGCTAAGTATGTTGAATTGTTTATCGACAGGAAAAAGTTTACTGAAAAGAAAATGATGGATATGTTCTTTGAACGGGATTCCTATTTCTTGCCGGAGGGTAAAAATATGCTTATAGATGAGTTTGGCAAAGATTACGGTAACTATTTCTCGATACTGACATTAATAGCTCAAGGTAAAAATACACGTTCAGAAATAGAAAATGCTCTCAATATAAAAGAGTTGTCTGGCTACCTGAAAAACCTGAGCGAGGGGTATGGTTTGATAAGTAAGATGCAACCTATTTATGAGAAATCAAGCAACAAGAATGTGCATTATGCTATCAACGACCAGTTCTTAAATTTTTGGTTCCGATTCATATATAAATATACGCACATCATCGAGGCTGGCGGTAATGATAAATTAAAAGCGATAGCAGAACGTGATTTTACAACAGTGAGCGGTAAGTCTCTTGAAAACTACTTTAATGAAGTACTTAAAGAATCAGGAGCATACACTCGTCTTGGATATTGGCATGACCGAAAAGGCGAAAACGAGATTGACATTGTGGCAGAGGACGAGTTGGATAACAAGATAGAATTTATCGAAATTAAGCGTCAAGAGAAGAACTTTGATGAAGCTGTATTAAGAGCCAAATCCGAGTTGTTCTTTAAAGCAGTTGGCACATTTAAGGGTTACGAAGTTATTTATAAAGGGCTATCTATAGAAGATATGTAATTCGGTAATGGTATTGACAACATGAAGCCTATTCACAAATATTTTAAAAAAATAGCATAAAAAACAACGGGAACTTTACGGTATCAAACCATAGAGTTCCCGTTGATGTATTATTGATTATCAGAGTAATATGATTTATATTTCGGTTCAAGGGTAAGAAAAACTCCCCACCCTCGTATTAAAACTATTTTACTTTCTTGAAATCTCCGATCGGATCATTTACATCAAAAGTGAGAGACTGGACCTTCTTGTTCTTAGCAGTGAAGATAAGATCAAATGTGCCGCTGCCAGGCTGGAAGAATGTGAACACATCTCCATTCTTGTGGGTTAGAGGGCTATCCACTTTATTCAAATTGAAATATAGTTTGCCATCTTTTTCGTACACTTTGGCTGTACCCCAAACATCCTGATAATAGCTGCCTACATAAGCTTTGTTTGGAAGTGGTGCCACAGGTGTTACCTCTTCTTCCTCCTCTTCATCATCTGAGAACAAGTCCTCTTTATACTCTGCAAGGTACTCATCGAAGTAGGTAGACTCTTTGTTGCCATAGTACAATTCGATAAGGTCGCGTGCAATAGCAGACTGTGGATCAGATGTGCTGCCGTTGTTGGTCAAGAATACAAAACCAAGGTTCAAATCTGGAACCATACCTACAAGTGCAGTGTAGCCATAAGCAAGACCGGTGTGGCGGATATATTTACCCCTCTTTCCGTGCTCAATGGTCCAACCTTGTGCATAGTTGCAAAGGCGCTCATCTGAACAAGATGTGATGGTTTGTGGGTAGAATAGCATATCGTGGTTCTCGCGTGAAATAACCTCCTGTCCATTGAATTCACCATGAGCAAGGTTCATTTTCACCCAGTTTGCCATATCCTCAGCAGTTGAGATCACGAAACCGGCAGGTGCCACAGCCGACAACCATGTAAAGGCATCCTGTTTGTCTGTACGAGGTACCACTTTGATCTCGTCAGCATCTTCTGCCTTGCGTAGACGGTAACCTTGTGCCAAATTCTTTGCTGTAAAGAATGAGACATTGCCGGTGGTACTGTTTTTCATCTCAAGTGGGGTGAAGATTCTCTCCACGATAGCCTCATCCCAGCTCTTTCCTGTATATTTCTCAATGATTTTCGCCGACACTGTGTACATTTCGTTGTTATAAGCATACTGTGTACGGAAGCTGTATGTAGGTCTTACCACAGCAAAGAGTTTGTAAAGGTCATCACGGTCATAACCCCAAGCTGGGAAATCATCAAGTGCGTAGCTCTTCCAACCTGTGTGGTGAGACATAATTTCACGAACCTGGAAATTCTCAGTCACCCATGGATCATAAAGTCTGAAATCAGGAAGATAGTTTTTCACAGGTGCATCCCATTTGATCTCTGGATAGTCATCCATAACTGTAGCCAACAGACCTGCAGTGATCGCTTTGGATGTAGATGCGATTACAAATTGGGTTTGTGGGGTCACAGGAACTGCCGCATTTGCAGAGTCACCAAGATGAGCCTGACCAAAACCCTTCATAAATACTATTTCACCATCTTTTACCACTGCCACTGCCATACCCGGCACCTTCCACTCATCGATGGCCCTTTGGCACATTTTGTCGAACCCTTTAGGGATAGATTTGTAGTACTTTGCAGTAGGGTCGCTCTGGCAGGAAACCAATGCGATAAGCAAGAATAGATAAAGAATTTTTTTCATAGATGTATGTTATTAATTGTTCATTCCCGATTAGACCTTACAAAGTTAGAAATATTGTCTAAATTTGCAGACAAAACATCAGAATATGACACCTGAAAACAATATCACTATAAAAGATATCCAATCTGTCCGCTTCACATGGGACAGAATGGCCAATGTTTTGACATCAATGATTATCGTAGGACTATTGGGGCTGTGTGCTGTACTGATATACAAGGAACCGGGATTGGAGTCGCTGCTGACATTGGCTATTATAGTAGTAGTATTGGGTGGTGTGTTCTCATTCACACCTCGCGGTCTATATGTTGACAACGATTATATAGTAATACATAGATTCATCGGGAAAGTGGTAATCGACAAAAGTGAGATTACATCTGTAAAGGGTATTGACTCCTCCATGTTACGCCACTCCACCAGGTTAGCCGGCACAATGCAGGTATTCGGATATTGGGGCATCTTCCGCAACAGAAAACTTGGGAAATACCGCCTCTATGCCACCAATTTGAACCGTCTGGCACTAATTGAGACCGCCACAAAAAAATACGTTATCAACTATTAGCGGTCTGGGATAAAAAAAGTCCCCGCCATCAGCGGGGACCTCATCAAAAACAATG
Organism: Bacteroidales bacterium; assembly: GCA_017546125.1. GTDB lineage: Bacteria > Bacteroidota > Bacteroidia > Bacteroidales > UBA932 > CAAGNP01. Next base: position 14,762 of record JAFYXO010000010.1, on the reverse strand, counting down.
GGCACTTGTTATTTGCCTAATTCCTTCTCTACGCTCTCCTTGGAGAGTTTCTTTGTACAGAAGAACCAGTCGTGGCAGTGAACATCTTCATCGCTGCTCTCCATCCTATCCTTCGCCACTCCGCAAGAGCCTGCTGTAGGTACAATCACATCATCACCCGGTCTCCAGTCTGCAGGCATTGCCACACCAAACTTATCTGCTGTCTGAAGGGCTATGATAACCCTCTTAATCTCATCAAAATTTCTACCTAGTACCAGTGGATAGTACATAATGGTGCGGATTCTGTCCTGTGGATCGATGAAGAAGACTGCTCTGACTGCCGATGTCTCACTGTCTCCGGGATGTATCATCCCATAGAGAGAGGCAACATCTGTCTTTATATCAACTATTAGTGGGAATTTCACCTCCACATCTTTCATCCCCTTCCAGTTTATCTTCTCCTTGATGGTCCTGAGCCATGCAATATGGCTGTACAGACCGTCCACTGAGAGACCTACAAGCTGAGTATTGAGATCCTCAAACTCTTTGGCCATACTTGCAAAGGTCATAAACTCTGAAGTACATACCGGAGTGAAGTCTGCAGGGTGGCTGAAAAGGATTTTCCATTTGCCCTTGAAGTCTCCAGGGAAGTTGATCTCACCTTGGGTAGTTACAGCTTTGAAAGAGGGTGCCAAATCGCCGATGCGAGGCATTGGTTTGTATATGTTGTGGTTTGAAATATTATTGTTTTCCATATTCTTATATTTTTAATTGTTATTACTTCGTTTTCTGTATTGCAAAAGTACTGCCGTAACTTTATTTATACAAACGATACAATCTATACGAATATAGATATTATCAATACTATTTCAAACCTTCACCCCCACTAAAGTTTCTTGGAGCAGAGATACCATTCGTGACACTTGAGCCCCTCCTCGGCCACGCGAGCCTTGGCCTCATCTGTGGTAATAGGGTAGTGTAGGACCACATCTTTGCCAGGCTCCCAGTTTGCAGGCATTGCCACTCCGTGTGCATCAGAGGTCTGAAGAGCGACTATAACACGCTTGATCTCATCAAAGTTGCGTCCAATATTGAGCGGATAGTATATTATAGCGCGGATCTTGTCTGCAGGGTCGATGAAAAATACCGCACGGACACAGGCATTGTTGCTCTCGCCCGGCATTATCATTCCGTAAAGGGTAGAGACATGTTTGCTCAAATCTACGATGATAGGGAAGCCTATCTCCACATTTTTCGAGCCCTCCCACTCAATCTTCTCCTGAATGTTCCTTACCCATGCAATATGGCTGCTGAGGCTGTCGACAGAAAGCCCCACTATCTGGGTATTGAGCGCCTCAAACTCCTTCTGCATATTTGCAAATGCGATAAACTCTGTGGTACAAACCGGTGTAAAATCGGCAGGATGGCTGAAAAGGATTTTCCATTTTCCTGCATAATCTCCGGGGAAATTCAACTTTCCGTGGGTAGTCATTGCTCTGAACTCGGGGGCCTGATCTCCAATGCGTGGCATAGACCACTGAATAGAAGTATTTTGTGTGTCCATAAACGTAAATATAAGTCAAATGTGTGTATACAAAGTTAGTAAAAAATGTAGTTTTTGGGAGATTTGAGAAAAATCCTTACCTTGGTATAATAATTAATATCGGTATCAGATGGCACAGTTGTCGGCAAACAAAATAAAGTATATCCGCTCATTGGGGCAGAAAAAATTCAGGGATGAATATGGACTTTTCGTCGCTGAAGGGGAGAAAATAGTGGCTGAGGCCAAGGCTTCCGGCTACCATATTGAGGAGATATACCATGCAGATGAGATAGGGAGCGAGACTATGTCGCGCATCTCCAATCTCTCATCCCCTTCACCTGTACTTGCCGTAATCCGCAAACCGGAGTTCCGCACAGAAGATATTCTTGACCATCTCACCTCACAGACACGTGGACTTTATCTGGCTCTTGATGGTGTTAAAAACCCCGGAAACCTCGGTACTATAATAAGGGTGGCGGACTGGTTCGGAGTGGATGCCATCTTCGCCAGCCCAGGAACCGTAGAGGTATATAACCCTAAAGTGGTCCAAGCCACTATGGGTGCCATCTTCCGCAAAAGGGTCATTTATACAGATTTGTCTGCTGTTTGTAAAAGATTTGAATCTGCAGGGCTCCCTGTTTACGGCACCTTCCTTGACGGCAAAAATCTGTATGAAGGTGTTCCGGCTGACAGGAAGCATGGTCTTATCGTCATGGGAAGTGAATCGTTCGGGATATCCGACACCCTAAGGGAACTGATTGGGAACAAACTCCTCATCCCACCCTACCCTGCTGATGCCAGCACATCGGAGTCTCTCAATGTAGCGATAGCCACTGCCATCATTTGTGCAGAATTCAGAAGATAACTTACATTTTTTCCTTAGGAATATTGTTTTTTATATTATTTTGTTTATATTTGAACATTATAAATATAAAATATAAACACTTCAATATATCCAAGGTCAAATGAAAAGATTCCTCTTAGCCATAGCGCTCATTTTTGCTGTCGCGTCCTGCGATGACCCAAACAACAACAAGCCCAATACAGAGGAGCTTGAATTCACTGTAAATACAACCAATCTGGATTTCATGGAAGAGGGTGGAACTGCAAGTATCAACATCTCCTCCAATATGGATTGGACTGCAAAGCTGGTTAATGACCGTGCGAGCAGCTGGTGTACAGTAACACCTGGCAGCGGCGCAGCAGGTTCTGCTATAATCAATGTAACGGTAGCCGAAAACACCACCTCCGATGATCGTACCGCTTCTGTTTCGATCAAATCTGGAAACGTGGAAAAACTGGTAAACATATCCCAAAAACAGAAAGATGCGCTCACCATTACATCTTCAACATTTGAAGTTGATTTTATGGGCGGAGAGATCTCTATAGAGGTGAAAGCCAATGTAGATTTCACATACACTGTCGCTGATAGTGGCAAAGATTGGATCATACATCAGAGCACCAAAGCGATGAAAACCTCCACTCTATTATTTGAAGTCCTTGAAAATGAGGATAAGAATCCAAGATCGAGCACTATAACCATTTCCAATGGAGAACTCTCTGAGACCATCACTGTATATCAGAACGGAATGGTACCTACTATAATTGTAAGCGAACACGACATTACCGTTTCATCAGAATCCACATCCATCGATGTACAGGTTACGAGCAATGTAGCGGCACAAGTGGTCATCCCTGAGGGAGCCAACTGGATCACCGAGAGCACCACCAAGGCTATGTCGACCAACACATTCACATTTGATATCGCAGAGAACACAGAGTATGACCCCAGAGAGGCGGTAATCCGATTTGTCAATGAGGAGAATGGCGTATCGGACTCTGTTATCGTCACCCAAGTACAAAAAGATGCCATTGTATGCGCAAAAACTGAGTATGAAATGGGACCTGAAGGTGGTCTGATTGAGATGGATATCTTGACAAATGTAGAAATCTTCCTGGATATACCTGAAGAGCAACAGAGCTGGTTATCTCCTGTAGCTACAAAAGGTTTGGATACTACTATGATAATCCTCCATGTGGCACCAATGACTAATGAGGAACCCCGAACAGGAACAGTAACTCTAAGAGATGCTTCGAGCACTTTGACCCAAACCATAACCATAACCCAGAAATCACTTGAGGAGGTAGATGCAGACAATGTACCGGACGATGAGATCTGGTATAGAACAGATACCCGTAAGCTATACAATATCTATGAAGCATCCCAAATATATGGTGATACTCAGCCATTTGACCAGACCATCATTTCCCACACATACGAGAATGGACTTGGCGTCATCAGATTTGACGGACCAGTCAAAGTAATAAACCGGTTTACCTTCTCTATGGGCGGCAATGGTTATATTACTGAACTCTATTTGCCTGACACTATCGAACAAATAGGTGTAGGTATCATCAACCAGAGTAAAATTTCCACACTGAGAATACCGAAAAACCTTAAACACATAGATACATACGGTCTGTATGCTCCAGAACTTGAAAAATTCACAGGACACAACGTAACAGAAGATGGCAAATGCGTAATTATAGATAAGACTTTACAAGGGTTCGCCCAAAAAGGAGTCGTGGAATACACTATTCCTGTAGGTGTGGAGACAATCGGAGAATTTCTTTTCATGAGAAGCCAGGATCTGGAAGTTCTGAACCTGAATGAGGGGCTTAAGCACATTATGTACCATGCTATAAGCTATTGTCCCAAACTAAAGAAAATAGTATTCCCAAGCACACTTGAAACCTTGGGTATATATACGTTTCAGGATTGTCCTAATATTGAGGGTTTTTATGGAAACGAGAATTTCCACACTTCAGACAACAGATGCCTTATCTCGTATTTGGATCTTCCATCTATGCCGGTAGAGTGGCACGGACTCTGGATTATCAAATTCGCTGGTGGTGGGCTGACAGAATATACCATTCCAGAAGGGATAAAAGGTGTTGACAATTATGCTTTCAGTGGCTGTAATGATCTAAAGAAAATAACACTTGCAGAATCACTTGTCACCTTTGCAGCTCACGCCATTTCCAACTGTCCCAACCTTGAAGGTATTTTCGGTCCCCATACATCTTCTGACCACAGAGCCCTCCAATTCGGATCGCAGCTGACCAGACTGGTTATTGACAACGGTTTGAACGGCAGATATCATGTACCTGATGACATCACATCTATCGGTTCCAGCGCATTTGACTCCAATGCAAATCTGGAGCACATCACAATGGGTGACCAGGTCACAGAGATCGGAGGATACGCATTTAAAGATTGTTCAAAACTCAAGAGTGTAACTCTTTCCGGAAAACTCCAAAAAATTGGAACAAACTCAGATCCCGGTTACAATCCGTTCCTTAATACCCCTTCACTTGAAGCTATATATTTCCGCTCTTTTGTACCACCAGCATATCTGGATGCCCAAAAATCTGAATACAACAACCTTACTGTCTATATACCAAAACAATCTGCAGATTTATACAAAAAAGATGCAGGATGGATAGAGTTCAGAAAATATATGAAAGAGTATGAATGCGAGAACCTCCCTATGCCGGACTACTATGTCTCTACCGACTTCTCAAAAGACGGCGAGGTGACACTGCTCCAAAAAGCCACTGCTGGCAACGGTATAGACCTTGTCCTTATGGGTGACATCTACTCTGACCGCCAGATAGCAAGTGGCCTGTACCGTGAAGATATGGAGCTTGCCATGGAGGCATTCTTTGCCATCGAGCCTTTCAAAAGCTTCAGACACCTCTTCAATATATATATGGTCACAACCGTATCTGCAGTAGAGAAAATGGCACAGGGTTCTACAGCATTCAGCACAAGATATGCTGTGGATGGAACAGGCATATCAGGATACGACCCTCTGGCTATCGAATTGACTGAGAAAGTTGTCGGTAAAGAGCGTATGGATGAAGCCATGACTGTAGTACTTATAAACGACCCTAACTATGGTGGTATCTGCTTTATGCACGACTCTGAAAAACAGAATGACTGGGGTTCCGGCTATTCACTGTCGTACTTCCCCGTATCCAACAGAGATGTGAATCTCACCCTGCTTATCCAGCACGAGACAGGTGGGCACGGATTTGCAAAACTTGCTGACGAATATGTGCACCCGATAAATGCCAATGAAGATATCCCTGCAAATACCAAGATCGACCAGCAACAGCTATTCCCTCTGGGATGGTACAAGAATATCGACTTCACCGATGATCCAAATACCATCAAGTGGAGTCACTTCCTGTCGGACGAGCGATATGACTACGATGGGATGGGTATTTTCCTTGGAGGTTCCACCTATGGATATGGCGTGTGGAGACCAACCGACGACAGTATGATGAATGGAAGCATACTTGGGTTCAATGCATCATCGCGTGAGGCTATCTACTACCGTATCCATAAACTTGCATATGGGGATGACTGGGTATACAATTATGAGGACTTTGTAGCGTATGATGCCAAAAACCGCAAGTCAGCACCTGCCGCTGCAACAGCAGCATCAGCACCAAGAATCAAGACTGTTCCACCTGTCGTAAGGAAAAGCAGCTGGCAACAGATTCTGGAAGCAGGACATAAAAAAAACACACTATGATTGCACTTAAAGAGAGGGCTCTAAAACCATTTGTTTTCACCATAACAGCAGCATATATTGCACTGGCTGCACTGTACTTCTCCCCAGTGGAGATAGTGTGGAAACTGTGTTTCCCTGTGGCTCTGCTCTTTATTGCATCACTCTGGACCACACCGGGTGCCATAAGTATAGCTCTGCTGTTCTCGGCACTCGGTGATGCCGCCGGAGCCTGCGGCAATATCCTTGCCCAGATAGGGTTCTTTGCCCTTGGGCACATCTGCTACATATCGTTCTTCATCAGGAGGTACCGCACGAAGATTGAGCCCGGAAAGAGACTCTCAGCAAGGGCTGTTGCACACTTGTCGGTCTTCAGCCTCTGCGTATTGGCTCTGATGGCAATCTCATTTATATGCGTTGTTCCACAAGCACCCGCCGGCACAATTCGCATTGGGGTAGCCCTCTATACCATCATTATCTCGGCAATGCTCTTTATGGCAATGCTCCAAAGGAGCTCCCTCTACACACTTGGAGCTGCCCTATTCGTCATCTCTGACCTGATTCTGGCCTGGAATCTTTTCGTGGAACCGATCTCCCACGCTGGAGCAATGATTATGACCACCTATTACTTTGCCCAATGGCTCATCTTCATCCGCGCCACACCATACAAAGTGCCACATCCGGTCAAACTGATGAGATTTTAAGTTTTTCTTTTAACTTTGTGGTATATATAAGATACTTATTATGAGATACCACAAGTTCGTACTTGCGCTTATCTGCGCTCTGGCAGCGGCCGTTGCCATTTCATGCACACCTTCTGCTCAGGAATGTGCAGAGAAGGAGTTCAAAGAGATTATGCTTCGCAATAAAGCCACCGGCCTGGCGGTGGTGGCAGTGAAAGATGGCCAGGTGGTCTATGACCATACATTCGGCTATCGCGACATAGAGACCCAGGAGCCATGGGAGAAAGATGACGTCCTCCGTATCGCTTCGATCTCCAAATCATTCACCGCTACCGCAATACTTCAGCTTGTAGAGCAAGGAAAACTAACCCTTGATGCCGACGTATCGGATCTGATGGGCTTTACCATCAGAAACCCTCACCACCCAGAAGTCCCCATTACGGTGAAAATGCTCCTGTCACATACCTCAAGTATGAGTGATGCCAACGGTTACTTCTCATTTGATTATCTCCATAGGGAGAAATCTGAGACCTGGCAAAAGGCTTGGAACAAGTACAAACCTGGAACAGGATACCAATACTGCAATCTCGGGTTCAATACCCTAGGAGCCATTATCGAGAAAGTGAGTGGTGTCCGCTTCGACCAATATATCAGTGAGAACATCCTCAAACCTCTTGGAGTATATGCCAATCACAATGTTTACGAACTCGATTCCACCAAATTTGTGAAAATATACACCTACAGATCTAAGGACAGCACCCACAGATGGACAAGAACAGCTTATGATCTGGACAAAAAAGCACTCGAGGATTACATAATGGGGTACTCTACAGCTATCTTCTCCCCTACCGGAGGTTTGAAAATATCTGCCTCAGATTTGGCTAAGGTGATGCAGATGCACATGAACCTCGGCTCACGAAATGGTGTCAAGATTCTCGACCCAAAGAGTTCCGAACTCATGCAGTCTGCCCTCACTCTCACCGACCATCCCGATGAGGCATACGGAATGGCCATCATTCGCACAAACGACCTGCTTAAAGGGGTTCGTCTCGTGGGTCACGATGGTCTGGCACTCGGTGCCTATACGGCAATGTACTGGCATCCCGTGGAGAATTACGGTTTCGTGGTCATGACCAATGGCTGCACAGGAGCATCCGACAACCACGTTTTCGCCAATATTCTATGCGAATCGGTAGAGTGCCTATACAAACATTTCATCGAAAAATAAGTTCCCTATACAATACAGTTGCTCCCTGCAGGGTATTTCCTGATGCAGATAAATAGTTTAATTTATGAAGACTAAGCACATAATACTAATTTACATCACATTGCTTTTCTTCGGGCTGAACACTTATGCCACAGAAAAGAGTGACGAGATGATTCTAAAGCAGCTCTCACTCTATGAAGGGCAGAACCATACCAATCAGCTAAATACAGCCAATGCGCTGATGGATCTCTTTTATGAGATGGGGCTGACAGACGAACAAATCAAGTTTGACCGCTCTTATTCAGACAGCACTATCACCAGAGAGCTCTATTACTGGTCAAGTGAGTATTTTTATGATATTTCTGATTTCAAGAATGCTCTTGTCTGGGGATTGAAAGCCCTCCCTCTATGCAATGGCTCAGAAATTGAGGCCGATTGCCTCAGTCTCATATCTCTCTCATATTTCAGACTTTCTAAATTCCACAAGGCTGCTGAATATGCCAAAGAGTGCTACAAACTGGATGAAAAGAGTGGAGACCCGGATATAATGAGTTCGTCGCTCAATACCATAGCCGGTATATATTTGGGAGCCAATCTACCACAAGAAGGGGAGAAATATATCATAAAGGCACTGGATCTGGCATCCAAAGCAGACAATCCGGCAAGGATGTCTGTAATTCTGGGGATGGCATCTGAGATATTCCACGCTCTAGGTAAAAACAAAGAGGCCCTTGAATACATCGAAAAGGCCTGCAAGATAGAAAGTGACCTGCAAAGAGAGGGTAAATTGATGGTAAGGCTTACCCAAAAAGCATCAATTCTCATAGGTCTCAACAAATGGGAAGAGGCAGAAAAGACTCTACTTGAAGCTATACCATATCTCAAGAAGAGTCCAAACCAAGAATCCTATGGTATAGCTTGTAACAAAATGGGTATGGCATTGCTGGGACAAGGACGCAATGATGAGGCTATATCATATTTCAAGGATGGGGCCTATATATTCTCTACCAATGGTGATATCCGCAATGAAATGCACTCCAGGAAAGGTCTTTATGAGAGTTATTGGAGCAACTGCCAGGATAGTGCTAAAATTGAGCTTGAAAAATTCAATGACCTGAAAGACTCCCTGTATAACAATGCCACATCAGAGTCTATGGCCCACTACAGTAGTGAGTTTGAGTCCACTTGGCTACGTCTTGAGAACCAGAAACAGCGAAAAATCACGGAAATTACACTCATTATTAGTATTATTTTCGTAATCCTGTTGGCAATAAATTGGTGTATTCATAAAAGACGATCAAGCATAAAAGAGGAGGCATTGAAAAGCATCATCAACCAACTTAAGGAAGAAAAATCTGATGAGGAGCAATACCACCATCTTGACAACGCAAAACAAATTTTCCTTCGACATATAGTCTCCTCCATAATGAAAAATATCTCTGATAAAGAGTATTCAGTGGAGACTTTAGCGTCAGATATGTGTCTTACAAGCGGTCACTTGAACAGAAAAATAAAATCTATCACAGGACTCACATCTCAGCAATATATATTGAGAGTCAGAATGGAATACGCCAAGCATCTTCTCGTACATTCTCCAGAGATAACTATTTCACAAATTGCATATAATTGCGGTTTCGAAGATGCGGCCAGTTTCTCACGCGCTTTCAAACGAACCTATGATAGAACTCCATCCCAAGTAAGACAGGAAGAAGGAGAGTAGATCTTCAATAAGCATCATAAGGCAAAGGTTATGCACGATTCTGCATAACCTTTTTTTATCTCCTGAAGGTAACTTTGTATTAGATTCATAGGAGAAAAAGCCATGACAGAAAAGAGTACAAATACGAAAGATCTTCAACAAGAAGAAACTCTTCACGAGGAGGCGCTCAGATACACAGAGGATCTGGTCAAGGAAATTCTCAACCAACAGAAAGAAAACAACTAAACATACTACCTATGAAACAGAATGAAACAAACTACATCTCCCCCTCAATAGAGGTAATGGAGGTCATTACTGAATGTGGATTTGCCACATCCTACACCCCAGACTGGGATGGCGGTTTCGGAGATGAAACCCCTATTTCTTAAGTTGTAACATCTAAAAAAGAGAACTATGAAAGTGAAATTTATAATATCAGTTATTCTTGCTTCCGCCACAATTTTATGCGGATGCAAAAAAATGGAGGAAAAAATCGATACTGCAGAGGTTAAAGTTGTATTCAATAACCCTGAAAATTGTGGATTTGACACCGACACTAAAGCGCTTCGCACAGGATGGGAAGCTGGGGACCAGATATTGATAGTTTATAAACAGTCAAGTTTACAGGTAACCTCAACACTTACATACAATGGTTCATACTGGACCTCTACCACCTTGACACATGAAGATATGATGAAGATAGGAAACAGCGGCTGTTTCAATGCCATCTATTTCAAAAGGATGGATAATAACGTGTCACACCAAATAATAAACCAGTATGGGAATATCAATTTTCTCACTAATTATGCAGGTGGAGTAGTATTGGTTCTTAATAGGGAAGACCCTGAAGACGGTTACTACCAATTCATAAATGGCGAGATTGTACTTCACGGAGATATCAAGATGTCCCGTTCTGAATTCAGTAATATACAATTCTCGATTCCCGACCTACCTGAAGGAGAGTGGGAGATGAGAGCATATTCATATATTAATGATGATGATTTTGATGATTATAGAGAATTGATACGCTTCGAGGGTCTATATTCTAATCTGACAATATCAACATCTGACCTATATAATATCTCAATAACCACCTCCCGTTATGCAAAAGCTGATATCGTAGGTGAAGACCATACATTTATATTTAAGAATATGGGATACAAAGTTGGTGACACATACGAAGCTGATCAAGATATAACTACTGTATTGAGTCAAGATAATTTGAGATCAATTTACTTTGTAATCAGAGACAAAAGTAAAAGTCCCGAAAAATACTATTATTACGAACTATTTCGATATTATTTTGATGCGAATACACAAAAATTTGCCCCTTGCCACATAGAGTCAGACAAAGCATACAAACTTCCTGCCTTTACTTCATGGACTGAGGGATCACCTGCACACTAACTATGAATAAACCTCCAAAGCCCACGAATACCATCACTCGTGGGCTTTTTTTGCATATTATCATAAAAGCACTACCTTAGATGATGAAATAATATAACCTTTACTACATCTATGGGACTTGCTACCAAAGAGAAACTTTTCTCAAAAGATTTTTTTATCACATACGCGTGGCTTGCAGCAGGCTGCTTCCTGTTTGCCCTGGGCAACGTTTTATTTGCTGAACCTTATGGATTTGCCCCGGGAGGAACATACGGACTATCTATCGTTTTCCACCACCTCTTCGGATGGAGAACTGAGGTAGCAGCTTTGAGTATGGATATACCTCTGCTCATTGTGGGGTTCATTTTCCTCGGTGGGAAGTTCGGCATCAAAACAGTTGTCTGCACCTTTATGATTCCGGTATTTATGAGCCTTGTGCATAAGTTCTACGGCTTCGATGCCCTTCTGGAGCCCGGAATCAGTGATGTGGCCCTACTGGAAGAACAGCTCCTCTCATCCATCTTCGGAGGCATTGTTTACGGAGTGGGGCTCGGTATGATTTTCAAATCAAGGGCGACATCCGGAGGAAGCGATATTATCTCGATGATCCTTCACAAATACACACATATATCCCTCGGCACATTGGTTATTATCGTGGACTGCCTCATCACCCTTACCACTGTGGTGGCTTTTGGGGACTGGCGACTCCCTATGTACTCGTGGATACTCATCTTCATAGAGGGTAAGGTTATCGACCTGGTGGTGGATGGTGCCAATTCACACAAAACCCTTATGATTGTAACAGACAAGATTGATGAAATCAGAAAGGTTATCATTGAAGAGATCGGAAGAGGTGCCACTATCTTCCACGGAGAGGGGGGATATAAAGGTGAGCCCCGAAGCGTAATCTACACCATTGTGACACGCAGAGAATCCACCATACTCAGGTACAGGATCAACAAGATAGATCCTGGTGCATTTATAAATGTAATTGACTCGAAAGAGATTCTTGGAAACGGCTTCAAGCCACTGGACGAATAAAAAACCGGCCCCGTCTTGAATGACAGGGCCGGATCTTTTTTATATCAGGGAGTGATTACCAGATAATAACTCTCTCCTCTACAGGAAGGAACATTGCACCTTCTGTAATGCCGAATGCTTTGTGGAACGATTCGATATTGCGAAGGGTAGCATTTACGCGGTTTTTGCCAAGTGAGTGCACATCCACTTTGGTAAGGCGTGCAGCTTCTTCGTCACGGATATTCTGACCCCAGATGGTAGCATATGAAAGGTAGAATCTCTGATCAGCTGTGAAACCGTCGATAGGTGCAGGCTCACCACTCTCTTTGATTGAGTTGTGGAATGCTGTATATGATACTCTCAAACCACCCTGGTCAGCGATATTCTCACCTAGAGACAAGGCGCCGTCTGCCATCACTGCAGGCTGGTCACCTTTTGCAGGGAGGATCTCAATCTTGTTGAACTGCTCTACAAGAACATCTGTACGAACCTTGAATGCCTCTGAATCCTCAGCGGTCCACCAGTTGTTCATATTGCCATCCTTGTCAAATTGACGGCCCTGGTCATCAAAACCGTGTGTCATCTCATGACCGATAACCACACCGATAGCACCATAGTTCACAGCATCATCAGCTGAAGAGTTGTAGAATGGTGGCTGAAGGATAGCTGCAGGGAAGCAGATCTCATTGGTGGTAGGGTTATAGTATGCATTCACTGTCTGAGGAGACATGAACCATTTGGTGCGGTCCACCTCTTTGCCAAGTTCCGAGAGATTGTCAGCAGTGTACCATGCAGTGGCACGTTTGATATTCTCCCAGTAAGATACGGTAGGATCAATGGTAAGTGATGAATAGTCTTTCCAAGTGTCAGGATATCCGATTTTCACAGTGAAAGTATTGAGTTTCTCCATTGCCTTGGCTTTGGTAACATCTGACATCCATTCAAGAGCCTGGATATGCTGGCCAAGTGCCACCTGAAGGTTCTTCACCATTTCAGTCATACGCACTTTATCGCTCTCAGGGAAATACTTCTTCACGTAAATCTCACCTACCGCTTCACCCAAAAGGTTGTTTGGAACAGCCATAGCGCGTTTCCATCTTGGACGCATCTCCTGCTGGCCCGACATCTGGCGACCGAAGAAATCGAAATATGCAGCGTAAAGCTCGTCACCTACATAACCGGCAGCACTTGACATCACACTTGCCGCCATATATGCTTTTACTGTCTCGATATCCTCCTTAGCGAAAAGTTTGAACACAACGTCCAAAACCTCCGGCTGACCTACGATTATCTTGTCAAACTCACCAATACCCATTTGAGAGAAATATGCAGCCCAATCAAATTTTGAGTAGCGCTTTACGAATTGGGCTTTGGTCATAGGGTTATAGTTTGCAGGGACATCACGAAGCTCCACATTGGTACGGAATGCTTTTGCCATCTTAGTCTCAAAAGCCAACACCTTCTCAGCTTTGACATCTGCATCTTCCCATCCTAGCATAGAGAACGCCTTGGTAAGCCATTGGGTGTAACCCTCACGTTTAGCTTTGTTCTCTGCATCCAAATAATAGTCACGGTTGCCCATTCCGAGGCCGGACTGGTCGATATAAAGGACATTCACATTGCTGTTAAGCAAATCTGCACTTACATATATACCGAAAAGGGGATTGCCTGCATAGGTATGGATAAGTGCTGTAGCGGTAGCCAAATGTGAAAGTTTTTTGGCTGACATCAATTTCTCAATATCTGCCTTTACAGGGGCAATACCTTCATTGTTCAAACGGGTAGAGTCAAGACCCATAGTGTAAAGGTCTGCAATCTTCTGATCTACTGTTCCAGCTTCAAATTCTGACCCTGCGATAGAAGCGAAAAGATCGTTGAGACGGATCTCATTGTTCTCGCGCAATTGGTCAAAAGTACCGTAGCGAGCAAATTCAGGTTTAAGAGGGTTCTTTGCCTGCCATCCGCCGGTGGCATATTGGTAAAAGTCTTCGTTGAGAGCCACTGTCTCATCGAAGTTGGCGCGGTCAATAGCTGGTGTACCGGCCTGCTTGGTATTACAACTTGCCATAAGAGCAATTGTTGAAATGGTTACTAAAAGTTTTTTCATAATATCTTTTTATTTGATTTTCACTTAGAGAGTGGCAAAGGTAAAAAAAATCTCCACTCCTCAGAACTGAACAAATGTGATTTTATGAATATGTATCGCCATTACTGCAGAAATGATGAAACTATATTTTTAAATTTCAGTGAGGATTTCCAAAATTCAGTTTTTATTTCTCAGTCTCAACACCATAGCCTTGGTTTTGCGACACATATACCCGATTATTGTGACGATTTTTTTGTTCTAAACCTTTAATAATATCACAAAATGGAGACATTGGAAAAACAACGTTATGTGGACATCATGTCCAATAGTGGTTTTAAGGCTGTGTTCGGAGACCAAGAGAACAAGCCGGTGTTGATTGATTTTCTTAACGCTGTGCTTCCCAGGGGGAGAAAGGTAAAAGATCTCACATACACCACCACGGAGATCGAAGGCATTACATCGCAAAACAAATCCATCAAACTGGACCTCAGATGTGAAGATGAGGATGGTACTTCTTTCATCATAGAGATGCAGAAGTACGATCAGGAAAATTTCTTCAAAAGGTGTGTATCCTACAGT